>CAWJRP010000017.1:0-309945 GCA_963845295.1 Sulfurimonadaceae bacterium
AAAACGCTTTTTTTATCTCTCAGATCAAATGAATCATTAATGAAACTCTTGTATAATCCCTTTTGTAAAATCCCTTATAAGGAAAAAGCTATGGCTTTATATGATCGCGAATATGCACGAGAAGGTGCTTTTGGTTACGAGAGCGCACACAAGAGTGAAGCGCAGATCGTTTCGTTTGTAAAAGATACCTATAAATTGTTTGCCGCTTCAATGTTGGCAGGCGGTGTAGGTGCTTATGTCGGTATGCCGTTTGCGGGAATCGTTGCGGCGAATTACTGGTGGATCGCTATCCCTTGGATGCTCTTTGGTATGTTCGGTCTTCAAATGATTAAAAACAAACCGGGCATTAATATGATCGGATTGTTTACATTTACGTTTGCGAGCGGTGTTATCATCACTCCGCTTCTCAGCCATATCCTCGGAATGGCAGGCGGTGCAACCATCGTAGGAAATGCCTTTTTTATGACTGCGGCATTGTTCGGCGGACTTAGTTTCTTTGCAATCAAAAGTGCAAAAGACTTCACATCATGGACCAAACCGATCATGATCGCTTTCTTTATTATTATGGCGGTCTCGTTGATCAACGTCTTTTTCTTGAAAAGTCCAATGATCTACGTCGCTATTCAAGCGGTTTTCTTGCTTGTTATCAGTGTAATGGTTTTGATCGATACCCAAAACGTTATCCGCGGTGCATATGAAACACCGATGGACGGTGCTATTGCGTTGTATCTCGATTTCTTCAACCTTTTCATCACATTGCTCCAACTCTTCGGAATCTTCGGTGGCAGTAGCGATGAGTAACATCTCTTCCCCCGGAACTTCTCCGGGTGGTCGATGCCAATCTCAACCGTCTCAAAGAGGGTATCCGTGTGATTGAGGATATAGCGCGCTATGTTCACAATGACAAGGAACTCTCCACCTCCCTCAAAAATCTCCGCCATCTGTGCCGTATCGAACCCCTTGAAGAGCTCCTCGCTTCTCGTGACAGTGTCAATGATGTACTGCGCCCCACGATGCAAAGTGAGATGAACCGTACCGATCTTCGTTCTATATTAATAGCAAACTATAAAAGAGCTCAGGAATCTTCACGGGTTTTGGAAGAGCTTTATAAGATAGTGGAACCGAGTTTGAGTGAGCAATTCAAAACGATCCGCTACGAACTCTATACATTAGAAAAGAAAAACCTTTTAAATCTTGGCAACGAGAATCGTTGAAATCCAAACGAATCGTTATCATCGGAGCGGGGCCGGCCGGGTTAATGGCAGCGGATGTGTTATCTGCGGCAGGACTAAGTGTCAATCTTTATGAGTCGAACCCCTCGGTCGGGAGAAAGTTTCTCATGGCTGGCAAAGGGGGATTAAACATTACCCACAATGAACCGATGGATGATTTTATCGGTCGCTATGATAAACCCGATTGGTTAGAGCCTATGATTCGAACGTTTGATCCCTCTATGATAAGAGGATGGATGGAGAGCTTAGGGGTAGATTCGTTCGTCGGAACATCGGGACGGGTTTTCCCCACCGAGATGAAAGCCGCACCGCTGTTGCGTCGTTGGCTCTCTTCGTTGAAAAAACAGGGGGTTCGTGTCCATTGCCGACATTACTGGAAGGGGTTTAGCGAAGAGGGTTCTTTAGTATTTAATTCTCCTGATGGTGAAACAGTCGTAACCGCCGATGCAACGATTTTGGCTTTGGGAGGCGGAAGCTGGGCAAGTCTGGGTTCAGACGGAGAGTGGGTGGATACTTTGGCTTCCAATGGGGTCACAATTAGTCCTCTGCTACCATCCAACTGCGGGTTTAAAGCAACATGGTCTGAATTTATCCAACCCTATCTGGGACACCCGTTAAAAAATATATCGGGCAGGGTTGGCAACCGTGAAGAAGATATCAGCTCTTCCGAAGCTGTTTTGACAACCTACGGCATCGAGGGGGGGTTAGTGTATGCATTGTCGCGTCCGCTTCGTGAGGAGATGATCGCTCACGGTTCGGCAACCCTCTATTTAGACCTTTTACCCCATCTAACTGAGACTGAGTTAATATCACGCCTCACCTCTTCCTCTAAACGCTCATGCAATAACACCTGGCGTAAAGCGGGACTAGATGGCGTTAAAGCCGCCCTTATACGTGAAGCAGTACCCAAAAACAGTTGGAATGATCCACTCAGTGTCTGCGGCATCCGTTAAAAAATACCCTATAACCCTATATGGGATGCAACCTATCGACGAAGCGATTAGTACTGCGGGCGGCGTGGTACGTGAGGCAATGAATGAGGATCTTATGCTCAATGCTCTGCCGAATGTGTTTTGCGCGGGGGAAATGCTCGATTGGGACGCGCCGACGGGAGGTTATCTGCTAACCGCCTCTTTTGCCAGCGGGGTATTTGCGGCGAATGGGGTTTTAAAAATGCTCAACAATGAGGATTTACTAAATTAGTGACGGCACTCGCCGTCGTGGCAATGGACTTGCTGTTCAACATATTCATCAGAGATATGAAGATTGGTGCATGAATCCAGAAGCCCGTAAAGCTCCATTTCCGCTCCGGTGATATGACGGGCAATGTTTCCTTCTCCGTCGATAAAGACAAACATCTCGTACTTATGTTCATTCTTTTTAATATGGTGAGAAAAAATAACGTATTCGGCATTGGTAAGTTCTGGGAAGTGGTCGCAGGAAGCGATATATTTTTCACACTCTTTGTTGATCTTTTTAATTTCCAAAAACTCGGACTGAATCGCATCGCGAAGTACCGGCATGAGATTAGGGATAACATCTTTTAGATTGTCGTATTTTTCGATCCCTTTCATAATACTCTCCTTCTTGGAATTCTATTTATAGGGATAGTATAACGCTTTAGTTCAAATATTGGTAAAATTCCGACACTAACTGATTAAAAAAGGGTTTTATGCAAACGTTGGCACAACTTCGCTCCGGCAGTCTCAAAGGGGTAACACGACTTACCCTCTCTGAAAATCTCAATATCTTTTCCCGAAGAGATATTTGATCTCGCCGATACTCTTGAGATTCTGGATCTGAGCAACAATCTCCTCTCGTCACTCCCCGAAGATATCAGCAGACTCAAAAAACTGAAAATTGCTTTTTTTTCCAACAACCGCTTTACTGCACTCCCCTCGCTCAAAGGGTGTGAACACCTTTATATGGTAGGGTTTAAAAGCAATCAGATTGAAACGTTTGATGAAGAGGCTCTCCCTGATAGTATCAGTTGGCTGATCCTGACCGATAATCGTCTCACCGCACTCCCAAGGTCCATCGGAAAACTCACCAAACTCCAAAAATGCGCTCTGGCAGGAAACCGTCTCGAAACGCTCCCTGATGAGATGGCGGCATGCCGAAATCTCGAACTCCTCCGTCTTTCGGCAAACAATCTCCAAGAAGTCCCCTCATGGCTGTGGAATCTGCCGAAACTCTCGTGGCTCGCCTTTTCGGGAAATCCGTGCAGTCCCAAGGCTCAGTTCACTCTTCAAGAGACACCCTACGAATCGTTAGAGGTGCGCGAGAAATTGGGTTCGGGGGCTTCGGGAGATATTTACAAAGCCTACTCATCGTCGCATGATGAAGAGGTAGCGCTGAAACTTTTCAAAGGTGCTATCACGAGCGACGGGTATGCCCACGATGAGATGAATGCCTATATGAGTATTGGGGAGCATGCCAACCTCATCAAAGTCCTCTCAAAACTGCAAGGAGATGAGCGTCTGGGGTTAGTACTCGAATACATCCCCAATGTTTACCGCAATCTCGGACTCCCACCCGATTTTGAGACCTGCACGCGCGATACGTTCACCGAAGAAACCACCTTTACCCCTGAAAGTATCCTAGAAGTTGCTCGCTCAATCGCCTCTGCCGCTGCACATCTGCACGCACGCGGATTGATGCACGGCGACCTCTACGCCCACAATATCCTCATCAACGACGATGACCACTGCTATCTGGGAGATTTCGGTGCGGCAAGTTTTTACGAACCCCACCGCAAAGAGTTCGAGAGGATCGAAGTGCGGGCGTTTGGATGTTTGTTGGAGGATATGCTCTCGCTCTGCCCTACCAAAGAGGGAGCTATCTATACTATGTTAGAAGAGCTAAAAGAGAAATGTATGAATAAAGCGGTGGAAGAGAGACCGCTTTTTAGTGAGATGATGCTTTAAAGCTAAACACTAACGGCACTCTTCGATAATTTCAAAAAGTTGTTTAATGATTTTCGGGTGAAGAATTTCTCCCGCATGGTGGGGAATGACAGCTCTGCAATTATTTTTAACGTAAATTCGATGGCTCCCTTTTTGTCTATCGACAATGAAGCCCTCTGCAAATAAGATTTTTTCTGCCTCTTTTGCCGTTAGGCGAGGTAGTTTTTCACCCATGCAACAAAACTTCAAATGGAGCTATGATGGTGTTTTTCGCTTGAATCGTCGAAACTTCATCACTTTCAAGACATTCCATATACAATTCAGCCGCTTCTTTAATATTTGAAAGCACCTCTTCATAGGTATGCCCTTGGCTCATACACCCTTTCAATTCAGGAACATAGGCAAAATAACCCTCTTCATCTTTTTCGATAATTGCATTTAATAACATTGTTTTACCTCTTATTATAAGTGATAGTATAACGCTTTGTATCAAAAGTATACATTGTTTTTATTATCTATGATCGTATAAACACAACCTCAAATTCGAGATAGTTTAACGGATACATTTCCATCAACCGTTTCGTCTGTGAAAAATCGAGAACTCTTCTCCCTCCGCTCACTCCGCTGCGCTTGATATAGCGAAACATCTCCCGCACCGAATCAAACTCTAATGTATAGTGTACAACTTCAAACTGCGCATCCAAATATTTTTCGGCGATAGCCATCACCTCATCACTCGAACGTAATAAGGGAGTAACCCCAGCACATTCGTGAAGGGCTTTAAAGGTTCCTGCGGTGAAAATCGCCAACGACATAGGGGTATTGAGGGAAACAAGCGATTTTAAAACACCTTCCAAATCATCCGCCCACTGCAATGCCGAAGCGGAGTAGATGCGATCATATCGCTCGCCGCTCAATCGCTCAAACAATGCCGGATCGTTAAAATCACCCAACATCAACTCGACATTGGATGCTTTGGGGTGGTGTTCGAGCATCGACGCAGAAAAATCGACACCGAGAAAATGCTCCACCTCCCAATCGATCAGCGAAAAAAGGGTTCCGTTTCCGCATCCCAAATCCAAAATACGGTTTGGTTTCTCAGTGGTGGAAGTGATCAGTTTATCGGCGACAAGGCGCTGAATAACATTACGACTGCCGTACTCTGCCGCATAGCGGGAAAACTCATGGCGTGCACTGCTCATCGACGATTAATGACCAATGCGATGATAAAGATGACCAAAAGACACAAAACGATAGCCGCACCGCTGGGGAGCGAAAAAAGATACGATGCACTCAGCCCTATAATTACCGCAATCAAGGCAATGGCTATAGAGAGGAGAGTCGTCGGATAAAAACCCATCCCGAAACGGATCGCGGCGACGGGAGGGATCACCATCAATGCTCCGATCAAAAGTGTCCCCACCACCCGAATGGAGAGGGAGATAATGATCGCGATGACGCTGACGAGCATAAAGTTGAGCATCGTGACACGAATACCACCGGCTCGAGCGACATCCTCATCAAAGGCGATAAAGTAAAGCTCTTTGAAAAAGGCGATCAACAATCCCATCGCCAACGTCCCGAAAATCCCCATTACCCATAAATCTTCAACACTGACCGAGAGGATAGAGCCGAAAAGATAGCTAAAGAGCGACGCGTTAAACGATCCCGCTAACGAGACGATGACGATGGCAAGGGCAAGAGAACCCGATAGGAAAATGGCGAGTATCGAATCCGAATACATCTTATGCACGCTGCGCAAGTACTCAATCATCCATGAGGCGATAAGCGATGCGGCAACCGCCATCCACAGAGGACTCATCCCGAACAAAAGCCCCACCGAAACCCCGACGAGAGAGACATGGGCTAATGTTTCGCTGAGGAGCGAATAACGGCGAAGGACAATAAACGATCCCCCCAAAGAGGCAAGAACCGCAATCATGAGCCCCGCGATAAAGGCGCGCTGCATAAACGGATACTGTAACATCTCTATCATTCTGGCATCCTAATGGTTGTGACACACGACATGAGCCGGTGTGCCGTACAATCGGCTCATCTCATCACATCGGATCATTTCGGCAGGGTTTTGGGAAACCAGTACCGTTTGATTCACAAACAGCACACGGGTAATATCCTCGGCAATCACCCCGATATCGTGGGTAATAAAGAGGATTGAGAGTTTTTTAGTGCGGTTGAGGGTGCGAAGAAGCTCATAAAAACGGTGCTGAGATTCGACATCGACCCCCGTGTTGGGTTCATCGACGATCAACACATCGGGCTTGGATGAAAGGGCACGGGCGATCATCACCCGCTGACGCTGTCCGCCGGAAAGGTTTCCGATGAGGCGATCGGATAGATCCTGCACTCCCATTAATTCCATTGCTTCCACAATAGCTTCTTTATCTTCGTCTGATTCAAATCCGAAAATTCCCCGTCTGGCGTATCGTCCCATTCCGACCACTTCACGCACCGTCGCGGGGAAAGAGGCGTCAACGAGGGCAGAGCGCTGGGGGACATACCCGATACGATTCCAATCATGAAACCGTTTTTGTGGGGTACCGAAAAGGGTAATTTCCCCCGATGTCGGTTTTTCCAGCCCCAATAAAAGACGGACAAGGGTTGTTTTCCCCCCGCCGTTAGGTCCGATAATCGCGCAGTATTCTCCCGGTAAAATACGGCATGTAGCCCCTCTGAGAACCAAATTCCCCTGCCGCTCAAAGTTGAGGTTATTCACTTCAAAAAGGCTCGGGGAAAATTTCAACGGCACTCCATCGCTTCACGTAATTTTTTCAGATTCTCCCGCATAATCGAGAGATATGTCTGATGCGATTTTAACTCATCTTGGCTAATATTTTCCAGCGGCTGAAGCGGTATGGCTTTTGCCCCCGTTTCGCGGGCGATAGTTTGGGAGACATTATCGTTGATCAACTCTTCAAAGAAAATCGTCTTCATACCGTGCTCTTTTACCGTTTCGACGATATGCGCCATCACCTGCGCACTGGGCTGTTCATCGGAAGAGAGCCCGATCACCGAAATATTTTCAAGCTTGTTGGCGTGGGCAAGATAACCGAACGCGTCGTGATTGCTGATGAGGGTTCGGTTTTTACACTCCGCCATCCCCTTAGAATATTCTGACTTTAGTTTTTGAAGTTCTCCGATATAGGTGGCTGCGTTACCGTGAAATATCTCCGCTTTAGCAGGGAGAAGTTTGGAGAACTCCCCATCCAGCGTTTGGGTCATTTTGATCATATTATCAAGATCCAGCCAGTAATGAGGATCATACATACCGTGATGGTGCTCGGCAGATGCGCCATCCGTATGTTCCTCTTCACCTTTTTGTAAAGAAACATATCCGCTCATGTCGACCACTCGGGTCGTTTTAGGGAGGGTTGTTTTTAAGCTCTCCGCCCATGTCTCAAACCCTGCCCCGTTGTAAATGAAGAGAGCGGATTTGGAGATATCGGCCACTTGGGTAGGATTGGGAGAAAACATATGGGCATCACTTCCTATCGGTATGATAGAGCGGATATCCAGAGCATCTCCGGCTACCGCATTAGCCACTTCATGCAAGGAAAAGGTACTGACCGATATCACAGGTTTTGTCTCTTCTTCACTTTGTTTGGGTTCAAGTTTCGGAGAAAAAAAACTCATCCCTATGACGATTGCGGCGATTACACCGCCAAAAACGATTAGTCGTTTAGTGTCCATAACGTCTCTCTTTCTTATTATTAAAAAGGTATTTTAGTCCTACTCTTTTAAAAGTGAGCTTCATTCCCCTATTATGAACACTATGCTATAATCGCGAACTTTTTTAAATATCAAGGATTAATTATGACAGGCATACTGCTCATCGTACAAATCGTTTTGGTCGTTATGATCACCATCGCTGTACTTCTACAAAAAAGCTCAAGCATCGGTTTAGGGGCTTACAGCGGTTCAAATGAATCGGTTTTCGGCGCTAAAGGTCCGGGAAGCTTTTTGGCTAAAGTGACCTTTTTTCTCGGATTTGTTTTTATCGTAAATACCGTTGCATTGGGTTATTTCTACGCTCAACAAAAAAACCAATCGGTTGTTGATGCAATGATCGAAAAAAATGACGTTACAGCTCCTACAATCAATATCGTAAACGATATCAACAAAACTAAGTAAGTCGAAAGGGGAATTCATGTTAAACGAAGTGTACCAATTTTGTGAAGAGAAGATGCAAGGAAGCAGCGAACATCTATTAAGCAATTTTCGCACCCTGCGAACAGGAAGAGTAACAACGAAAATTCTCGACAACGTTCGTGTCGACAGTTACGGTTCTATGGTACCGCTTGATCAAGCGGCCAGCGTATTGGCAACCGATGCGACAACCATCACCATCTCTCCGTGGGATAAATCGATGCTCTCTGTCATCGAAAAAGCGATCATGAAAGCTGATATCGGGGTTAACCCAAACAACAACGGAACCGACATCAAACTTTTCTTCCCTCCGATGACGGTAGATCAACGTCAAGAGACGGCAAAAAAAGCCAAAGGGATGGCGGAAGATGCAAAAGTAGCGGTACGTAATGACCGTAAAAAAGCAAATGATAAAATCAAAGTACTCGAAAAAGACAAACTGGTAACGGTTGATGAATCAAAATCGGCACAAGATCAAGTTCAAAAAATTACCGATAAATACATCGCAAAAATCGAAGAGTTGCTCAAAACAAAAGAGCAAGATATTCTGACGGTATAACCATGGACGTTAAAGCTATTTATATGAACGCCAATGCCATGTTAGAGGGGCATTTCAAACTCAGCTCAGGCAATCACTCGCAGTACTATCTCCAATCGGCGAAAGTGCTCGAAGATCCTAAAACGGCAAAACTTCTTGCCGATGCGTTAGCGCTAAAAATCGAAGAAAACAAGATTAAAATCGATACGGTTTGTGCCCCGGCACTCGGCGGATTGATCGCAGGATTCGCCCTCGCTACAGCGCTCGACAAGCGCTCTATTTTTGCAGAGCGTGTCAACGGTGAGATGCAGATCCGTCGCGGTTTTGAGATCACTCCGGGTGAAAAGGTGCTCATCTGTGAAGACATCATCACAACCGGCGGTTCAGCGATGGAAGCTGCCAAGGCAATCGAAGCCCTCGGCGGTATCGTCGTCGGGTTCGCAGCTCTCGCCAATCGAGGGTTCTGCAAACGCGATGGCTCAACACTGGAGCGCAAAGTCAACTGTGCACTCCCTGAGGACAAACCTCTTTTTGCCCTCGCCGATTTTGATTTCGAAATGTACGCACCGGACAATTGCCCTCTGTGTGCTGATGGAAGCGAAGCAATCAAACCAGGTTCACGAGGAAACTAATGTCCGCTAATCCAGAAAAATTCAAAGTCGATATGCCGCATCTGCAAAAGGTACAGCGAACCCTTCGCAAATCGGGAAATATTTTCCCCAATGAGAAAGAGCTTATTGCTACCTTGGAAGATTTGATTATCAAAGCGCAAGACGATACTTCGCTTAATACCTATTACTCTATGGCACAATATCTCAAACAGCGCGTTCGTGAACTTAAAGCCAATCTCCCAAAACCGGTGGAAGAGATTGATCTTGCTCTCGAAGAGCTCGACTGGTCTATCCGCTATTTGCAGTGGCTTGTCACCGAGCAGCCCAAAGAGTCATAACTCGCAGTGCATCGCTTCGCGCACAAGGCGCGCTGCCACCTCTTTTTTCCCATCAATCGTAATCGAAATAGGCAGCCCTCTAAGTTCCCGTTTCTCTTCCAAGCTCACCACTTTTACTACCAGTTTCACATCGGGTGCATAAGCGATAATAGATTCACAAATTAACCGTTTTTTCTCTAAATTATCGAGCGTAATGATGACACTAACCGAATCTTTCGTGCAAAGCTTGTCTAATATAGTGTTTTTAGACATATCGCCGAAATAGACCTCTTGATGGTCTCGCAACGCCTCTTCGACATGCTTATAGCTGTTATCGGCAACAACATAATCCACCCCCTCAGCACGCAATGCTTTTGCGACAAATTTCCCTACTACTCCATACCCGCAAACAATAATATGATTTTTACGCCCGGGGAGCATCGCAAAGGTTTCGGTCACACTGACATCTTTGAAAAAGTAACCGCTTATAGCGGATAGATGCTTGAGAATAAACGGTGTGGCGATAATCGAGAGGACTGCCACCAAAACCAGTATTTGAGAGAGTTCTGCCCCGATCAGATTATGATTTTCGGCCAGCGCAAAAATAGCAAATGAAAATTCTCCCACCTGAGAGAGGGCGATTGCCGTTTTAAACGCAATTTTGCTTTGGGAATGAATTCGGACAATACCGAAAATGATAACTGCTTTAATCAGCAAAATACAGACCAAAAATGCCAAAATTTTGAAAAAATGGGTACCAAAGAGGGCTAAGTCGATCTTCATCCCTACGGTGACAAAAAACGTCCCCAGCAACAAATCTTTAAACGGGGCAATATCTGATTCGACTTTATGATGATATCTTGTCTCGGCGATAATCATTCCCGCCACAAACGCTCCCAGAGAATAGGTAAACCCCGCATACGAAGCGAGAAGCGACGAAGCAACGACTATCACCAAAACGGATCCCATAAACAATTCATCCACCTCACTGCTGGAGGAGAAATGGAGCAGCCACGTCATCACCCGTTTACCAACGATAAAGAGTGATCCGACAATTATAATGGCACTCAGAAAGGTATGAAAAAGGACATCGGCAATATCTTTCCCGTTTGAACTCAAAAAGCCGATCAAAATTAAAATAGGGATGACAGCAAGATCCTGAAAAATTAAAATTCCGGTCGATTTTTGACCGTACGGACGTGCAATCTCTTTGGTTGATTTAAGATAGGTCAAAACAACTGCCGTAGAGGAGAGGGACAACGCCATCGAAACGATCAACGCCGTTGATAGTGAAATCCCTAACACTCCGTACGCAATCGCAAAAAAGATAACAGCAGAGATAACCACCTGAAAAGTTCCGTTGAAAAAGACATCTTTTTTCATGGTCGAGAGACGCTGCAAGGAGACTTCCAACCCGATCGTAAACATCAAAAAGACAACGCCGAACTCGGCAATCATCCCTAAAGTATGGGAATCGGCCATATGACGAAGATCAAATCCATACGCTACCGTAACGCCGGTGAGGATATATCCGATGATCTGAGAGACGCCGAACCGTTTTAAAATTAGATTAACAACAATCGACAATCCCAGCGCTATCGTGACGTAATATAAAGCCGATTCCACTTTTTTCCTAACGCCATCGGAACACGTCCCGATTGGCTACGCTAACGTTGAGTTCACCTCGGCGGTGTGCCCACGCAAGATTGCGTACTAAATTTTTGTATTCAAACGTTTTTATAAGTCTTAAAAGTATATAATACGTTCCTTAAGAAGAGCGGCAATTTGTCCGACGTTTTGGATCATCACGACCCATTTAACCCAATCGTAAAAACGCTAAGAGCTAAGGAATGATTCAATGACCAAGTATATTTTTGTGACCGGCGGTGTACTCAGCTCACTCGGTAAAGGGATCACTGCAGCCAGTATCGGCGCACTGCTCAAACACTCCGGCAAACAAGTCGGGATGCTCAAAATCGATCCGTATATCAACGTCGATCCGGGGACGATGAGCCCGTTGGAACACGGTGAAGTATTCGTCACCAAAGACGGCGCCGAAACCGATTTGGACATTGGAAACTATGAGCGCTTCCTCGACGCCTCATTTCTACGTACCAGCAACTTCACAACGGGACAAGTCTACAGTTCCGTAATCGAGCGCGAGCGAAGCGGCGGATATTTGGGACAAACGATCCAAGTTGTTCCCCATATCGTTGGTGAAATCGTTGATCGGATCAAAAAAGCGGGTGAAGGGCATGAGATTCTCGTGGTCGAGCTCGGCGGTACCGTCGGAGATATCGAAGGGTTGCCGTTTATGGAGGCGATCCGAACCATGAAACACGATGACGAAGTGGAGGGGACGTTTTTTATTCACGTTACCCTCATCCCGTTTATCAAAGCAGCTGGCGAGCATAAAAGCAAACCGACTCAGCACTCGGTTCAAGAACTTCGCCGTATCGGTATTACACCGCAGATGATTATCGCCCGCAGTGAAGAGAAACTCCCGAAAACATTTAAAAAGAAACTTGCCCTCGCGTGTGATGTCAGTTCTGACAGTATCATCGAAGCAATGGATGAGCAGACCATCTATGCTGTACCACTCAGCTTTTTACAACAAAACATTCTTGCTCCGATCAGTAAAGAACTCGGATTAGGTGAACTTAAACCCGACATGGAGCAATGGGACTCATTGGTTAAAAAAATCGTCTCTCCAAAATACCATGTTACCATCGGATTCGTCGGTAAATATTTGGAACTCAAAGAGTCGTATAAATCACTGATCGAAGCGCTGATCCATTCGGGTGCTCATCTCGATACCCGCGTAGCGATCCACTGGGTTGACAGTGAAAAGATCGAAACACAAGGAGCCGAAGCTCTTTTAAGCGACTGTGACTCGGTTCTCGTTGCCGGCGGTTTCGGAAATCGCGGTGTCGAGGGGAAAATTGAAGCAATCCGATACGCACGTGAAAACAAAATCCCCTATTTGGGAATCTGTTTGGGGATGCAGCTCTCGATCGTCGAGTATGCCCGCAATGTTTTAGGCTATGAAGATGCAAATTCCATCGAATTCAGCCCGACGACAACTCATCCGATGATCTATCTCATCGACAATTTCATCGACCAGTCGGGCGAAACACAACTGCGCACCCACCATTCACCGATGGGGGGAACACTCCGCCTGGGCGAATATCCGTGTGAAACAAAAGAGGGCTCAAACCTCCGTGCCGCTTATAACAATGAACCTCTTATCTATGAGCGTCACCGTCACCGTTATGAAGCCAATCCAACCTACCGCGAAGCGTTAGAAAAAGCGGGAATGGTCGTTACCGGAGAATCGCACGGCTTGATCGAAGCGGTTGAGATTCCGGCGCACCCGTGGTTTTTAGGGGTACAGTTCCACCCGGAATTTACCTCACGTCTCCAAAGCCCGAATGCCTCAATCCTCGGTTTTGTAAAGGCAACTTTCACACATGCCAACCCTGCCTGAGGTACCCCTGCTCGATCACTCAACCCTCGGTAGCTTTTTAGCGCGCCGTTTTGAGGCGCACAGCTGCGCGCTCTCCGATATCCCCCATCCAAGTCTCCTCAAAGATGCCCAAAAAGGGGCAGAGCGTTTAGCCCGTGCTATCCGTGAGGGTGAGCGTATCGCATTGGTGGGGGATTACGATGTCGACGGGGTAACCTCCACCGCCATCGTCAAGCGTTTTTTCGACCTCATCCCCTACCCTTTGATCACAACCATACCGAACCGTTTTACTGACGGGTACGGTGTCTCGAAAAATGTTCTTGAACGGCTCGATGCCGATGTGATCTTTACCGTAGACAACGGGATCAACGCTATTGAAGCGGCAGAGGTGTGCAAGCAAAGAGGAATCGATCTTATCATCACCGATCACCACACCCCCGGAAACATCCTCCCCGATGCCTACGCCATAATCAACCCGAAGCAAAGCGATTGCCCTTATCCGTTCAAAGAGATATGCGGCGCACAGGTTGGATGGCTGCTCATGGGGCTACTCAAACAGGAGTTAGGATTATCGATCGACATGCGTCAATTTTTTCCGTTTTTAGCACTCGCGGTTATCGCCGATGTCATGCCGCTCGTCGGGATTAATCGCACTATCGTTAAAACTGGGCTGGATATGATGAGCCGCTCAACCCTCTCACCTTTTGTAATGATCCGCGATTTTCTAAACCGATCCAATATCTCCGCAGAAGATGTCGCCTTTCAAATCGCCCCCCGCATCAACTCCGCAGGGCGGCTCGAAGATGCATCCATCGCACTGGATTTCCTTTTAGCCGATACCACCGAAAGAGCGTACCATCAGTTCGAGCTCCTCACCGCCCTGAACACTTTACGAAAAGAGACCGAAGCCCAGAACACCTCCGAAGCGATGATTCATGTCAATCCGGATGATTCAATCATTGTAGTAGCGGGTGAACACTGGAACGAAGGGGTTGTCGGGATTGTCGCCTCACGTCTTGTGAGCCACTTTCAAAAACCGGCCATCGTGTTGAGTATCCATAACGGTATCGCCAAAGGCTCAGGACGAAGTATCGGAAATGTCGATCTCTATTCCCTTATCAAATCCCAAGAGGATCATCTGCAAAAGTTCGGCGGTCATAAAATGGCGGCAGGACTCTCTATGAGCAGTGATGCGGTAAATGATTTTCGTCAGGGAATCAATCAAGCGGCACAACGTATCGATCCTGAGGATTTTATCCCCCATAACGATATCGTCGGGGAGTTGGAACACGATATGATCAATTTTCAACTTTTAGAATTGCTGGAACAATTTGAGCCCTACGGTGAGGGGAATCCGCGTCCGCGGTTTTTAATCCGTAATGCCGATGTGGTAGCGGTTAAACTTTTCGGGAGTGACCAATCCCACAGCCGTATTGAACTTCGTCCCTCTACTGTGAGTCAAAAAACTCTCGAGCTTGTCGCTTTTCGTCGGACATTAGAGTGTCCCGATAGTAAAAAAATCTCCTGCAGCTACACGGTGAACAAAAACGAGTGGAACGGGCGAATCTCACTTCAGCTGATGGTGGAGCGGATATTTTGATTTACCGTCTCTTTCTCATCGGCTTCCTGTTGGTAGGATGCTCTAAGCCGAGTGAAACATTGCCGTACCCTCTGACTATCAGCGAAGAGGGGATCGGTGCCATTCATCCAAACACGCCGATCGATCAACTCAATACCACTTTGAGCGGTTTTGAATTCCAAAAGCTAAACCCAGTTTCCCCCGATCAACAAGCCGTTATTTTTCAAATTAAACGGGGAGATACCCTAATAGCTCAGATTTTCTCCGATGGATCAGGAAAAAAAATTTCCTCTATCCATATCCTCTCACCCCTCATCAAAAATAAATCGCATGTAGGGTTGGGGGATCGGCTTCCCTCTGATAAAAAATTGGTATGCGACCATGACCTCTGCCATACCCTTGATGAGCCGTCATTGCACTACCGGCTCGATCCGCTCACTAGAATTGTTCGTGAAATAACCTTTTCACGGCTATAATACGGCATGAACACTTTTTTTATTGAATTTCGAGATCCCCTTTTCGGTATCGTCGTCTTTTTTATCCTCCTCTTTGTCCTCTCGTTTTTGAGCTATTGGTGGGGGCGTTACAAAAGTATGCGCGAGCACACGGATCTCGAATCGTTTTTGGGAAAATTCGAATCGATCGGTGAGGGGGACAAACTTGCCGAGCAGGTGCAAAGCAACTCACTCACCAGTGAATCTTGGCTTCTATTGGCACAAAGTTTTGAGCATCAGGGAAACTATGAGAAAAGCGTCGAAATTTATCACGCTCTCCTCGCCAAAAACCGTGATCCGATTTTCCAGAAAGATGCCCTTTTGCTTCTGGGGAAAAGTTTTTTCAAAGCGGGTTTTTTAGAGCGCTCCCGCCAAACCTTCTTGCAAATTCTTGGTAACGCACCCCGAACGCATCAGGCACTCCATTTTTTGGTACTCATTTATGAACAGCTTCAGCAATACGATAAAGCATTGGAAGTAATGGAATCCCTCCAAGAACTCAGCCCCGATACCCTCACCGAAAAACTCTATCTCGAGTGCCGACTTCTTATCTGTGATCACCGAATCAGTCTCGATGAGAAAGCCCATAAGCTAATCAGCTTCTACCAAACACATCGCCGTTTGGGATATATGGTTTTTGAGTGGCTATTTACCTATAGAGCGCGTGAAGCGTGGAAACATTTCGATCAATCGCTCAGCGAGCGGCTCAGCGATGTACTATGGCGTATTGGGGATGAAAATCTTGATTTGGATATAATTGCAAGTAACACCTATTTACGTGAACTTTTCAGCGCGAGAGGCTCCCTTGAGCTCTCAGAGGGGAGTTCAATCTTCGAACTCGATACGTTGATCGCACTAAGACGTTGCGGCGCGGCAAAAGCGACATTGCAGTTTGAATACACGTGTGATAAGTGTAACCAGATATCATTTTTGCCGTTTCACCGCTGTCCGCACTGCCATGCGATTGACAGTGTCCAAAGCATTATGAATCTCTCAAAGGAACGGTTTGAAGAAAATAACTCTCTTCAGTGACGGCTCGGCATTAGGCAATCCGGGACCGGGCGGATTTGGAGCGATTCTCCGCTACGGAGATAAAGAGCGAATCGTTAGCGGAGGAGAAGCGCATACGACCAACAACCGCATGGAACTTCTCGGTGTGATCGAAGGGCTTCGTGCCCTCAAAGAGCCTTGTGAAGTAACCGTTATTTCCGATTCGAGTTATGTGATTCGAGGGATCAATGAATGGCTGGAGGGGTGGATCAAGCGCAACTTTGCCAAGGTTAAAAATCCCGATCTGTGGCAGGAGTATATCGTTGTCTCCTCACAGCACCGTATCATCGGAGTCTGGGTTCGGGGACACAACGGCCATCCCGAGAACGAACAATGTGACCAAATAGCCCGCGAGGAAGCTGAAAAATTTAAAAAAGGAATAAAAATATAATGAATGATTTACAAGCCCTGCAAGAACGTTTAGGGTACACCTTTCAAAACAAAGAGCTCCTTATTGAAGCGCTGACGCATAAAAGCTTCAAACAGCCCTACAATAATGAGCGCTTGGAATTTTTAGGGGATGCGGTACTCGATTTAATCGTCGGTGAATACCTGTATAAAAAATTTCGTGGATATGACGAGGGAAAACTCTCTAAAATGCGCGCTTCACTCGTCAACGAGGGGGGATTTACTTCTCTAGCTATCCATCTGGGTCTCGGGGAGTATATCTATCTCTCCAATGCCGAAGAGAACAACAGCGGTCGTACCAAAAGCTCTCTTCTCTCAAATGCTTTTGAGGCGCTGATGGGGGCGATTTATCTCGAAACGGGCTTGAAAAAAGTTCAAGAGATCACCATTGAACTGCTCGAACATGTTCATCCCGATATTTCACTCGATTCCCTCTTTAAAGATTATAAAACCTCTCTTCAAGAACTGACCCAAGCCCATTACGGTACGACCCCCGAGTATCAGCTCATCGCTGAACACGGACCTGACCATAAAAAAGAGTTTGAAGTAGCTGTCATCATCGACGGCAAACGCTACGCCGCCGCACAAGGGAAAAGCAAAAAACAAGCGCAGCAGGAAGCGGCACAAATCGCACTGGACATGCTAAGTAAGGAGCTCAAATGAATCGGTTCGGTGAACGTTTTACCATAACAACATTTGGTGAGTCACACGGCAAAGCCATCGGATGTGTACTTGACGGTGTCCCAGCCGGATTAGAGATCGATGAAGCCTTCATTCAAAGTGAGCTTGATCGTCGTAAACCGGGACAAAATGAATTCGCCACCGCCCGCAAAGAGGAGGATAAAGTCGAAATCCTCAGCGGTGTTTTCGAAGGGCTCAGCACCGGAACGCCCATCACGTTGGTCATTTACAACACCGATCAAAAAAGCGGTGACTACTCCAACGTCAAAGATATTTTCCGCCCGGGACATGCCGATTTTACCTATTTTCACAAATACGGTCTACGTGATTATCGCGGCGGCGGACGCTCATGCGCACGTGAAACAGCAGCGCGCGTTGCGGGTGGTGCGGTGGCGAAACTGATGCTCCGTAGTCTGGGGATCGAATTTGCGAGCGGTATCAGTGCAATCCACGGTATTGAAGCTCAAAATCTCGATTTTACTTACCCTAAAAACAGCCCTATCTATGCCCTCGATGCAACTGTCGAAGAGGCTCAAAAAGGGGCAATATTAGAAGCGAAAAATGCTCATGACTCCGTCGGCGGTGTCGCTACCGTAAAAATTTCGGGTCTTCCGATCGGTTTGGGTCAGGGGCTTTATTACAAGCTCGATGCCGTACTGGCTGAAGCGATGATGGGGATTAATGCCGTCAAAGCGGTCGAAATCGGAGAGGGGATTCACAGCGCGAAGCTCCTTGCCAGCGAAAACAACGATCCTATCACACCAAATGGCTTTAAATCCAATCACGCCGGGGGAATTTTAGGGGGGATGAGCAACGGAGACGATGTAATGTTGCGCGTCCATTTCAAACCGACCCCCTCGATTTTTATCGATCAAGAGAGCACTAACACACATAACGAAAGCGTTAGTGTGTCTCTCAAAGGGCGTCATGACCCGTGCGTCGCTGTACGCGGTTCCGTCGTTGCCGAATCGATGGCGGCATTGGTCATTGCCGATATGATACTGCTCAATATGGGGTCTACCATGAACGGAATCAAAAGATATTACCTCTAATTTCAATATATTTAAGCTTTGTTTCACTACCATAGAGAATTCCTATAAAAAGGGTTCTTTGTGACGAGTCCAACTCAAAACTGCTATCTCCTCGACACCTCCGTTATCTTAGACGATCCAACCAACATTTTACGAATCAGTGATGAAAACCAAAACGGTATCGTTATCACTAATATCGTTTTGGCCGAACTTAACAGTAAAAAAGACGATATGCGTTCTGAAGCGGGCTTTCAGGCACGTGAATTTTTCCGTCTTGCTGATGCGGCATGGGGAGAACCTGTCAGCTTTATAGAGCTTCCCGAATGTGTTCGAAGCCATGTCGATATAGAAGAGTGCAAAAATGACCGCTACTATCGGTTAGCGCTCAATTTTGACCGATCACTCCATGGGGGAGAAGCCAATCTCATCGATCTTTTTATCGTCCATCGTGAACACTACCGCGTCGCTCATAATTTTACCGAACCCAAAGGGATTAATGATGCCAAAATCGGCGAGATTGCCGATGATTATGACCTCACCCTTCTCTCCAATGACATGTCGTTTCGGATTGCCGCTGAAATTCGGGGAATCCGAACGCAGAGTATCCGAAACAGCAGTGTCGAAGCGCCGGAACAAATCGATTTTAACTATACCTATGAGTATGAAGAGACTCCCGCCCTCCCCGCCGATGCTGAACATCATAATTTTGATCAAATCACTTTTGTTCAAAAAGCGCTCAGCACAACCTCAGAGACATATGAGACTGGGATTCAGCGACATGCTTTTTGTTTCAACAACCAAATCGAGTGGTGTGATTTTGACCGACGCTTCGGTGAACACTTTAATGAAGAGTTGGTACGTCCTCTCAATCTGGAACAAAAGTTCTATTATGCAATGATGACCCATCCCCAAAACTACATCACCGTCGTATCCGGCTCCACCGGATCGGGTAAAACACTCGTTGCCCTTCAAGCAGGACTGGAACTCGTCGAAGAGGGGATTGTCGAGGGGATCGTATATGCTCGAAATACCGTTACCTCTAACGATCAGCAGGCAGAACTGGGATTTCGTAAAGGAGATGAAGAACAAAAACTCGGCTTTTTTATGTATCCTCTCTACGCAGCGGTAAACTTTACCATCGAACATCAAAGCAAACACTCTATTGACGCACGGGTCGAATACACAGGCAATACTAACTCCGTCAAACGGGAAAACGCTACCGAAGTGTTTATGAAAAAATACAATATTGAAGTGATGGATATCGCTCATATGCGCGGAACAACTATTTCTCGCAAGTTTGTTATCATCGACGAAGCTCAGAATATGACCAATGCCACCCTAAAACTCATCGGTACCCGCATGGGGGATGAGACACGTCTTGTCGTTATGGGAGACCCGGGACAAATCGATCATCCGTTCCTATCCAAACGTCGTAATGCCCTTGTCAGCTTACTGAACAAAGCACAGCACAATAACTTTGTCGCAGGGATGCAGTTACGCCATACGATCCGTTCTCCGATGGCCGATTGGTTTGATAAGAATTTTTGATTTACTCCGTCATCCTCGGGCTTGACCCGGGGATCCAGCTGGATTCCCGCCTTCGCGGGAATGACGTCAGATTGGAAGAACGCGGATTTTTTGAGAAAGTTTTTCTTTGAGTGTCGCTTCAATCGCGTACAATGTCCCCGTACTTGAACTCGCACACCCATTACACGCGCCCAAATAGCGGATATAAACATCGATATAATCCGGTGAATCTTTGATGTCGATAACTTCCATGTTTCCGCCGTCCATCACAAGAAATTGGCGAATCGACTCATCTACGACACTGTCGATCGCTTTGATCTTTTGTACCAATGTCATCGCTTCAAAATCACCATGACTTCCTGCATCCGCCGCTGAGCGCATTTTTTCTTGATCCATTTCCGCGCGAACATCAGCCAAAATATCAACGAGATAGTACTCACGTGCTTCATGACCGCCCGGTTTGATACACGATTTACAAAAGCCGCCGGCTTTGGTGTAATCGGTCACTTGTTCAACTGTTTTAAGATCATTGAGGCGGATCACTTCGCGAAGCGTACCGAGACTTACACGGGCACATTCACACACGATAATCTCATCTTCGAAACTATTCTCATCGACACCGAGATAGAGCCCTGCCGCTTTTTTGATAACGTCGTATGCCATAACGGAACAGTGCATTTTTTGCGGTGGAACAGCCGGAATCTCCGGAGAGTCACGAAGTGCCATCTCAACATCGATATTGGTGATTTTAACCGCTTCTTGAACCGTTTTGCCCAGACAGAGTTCGGTCATCATGTCTGAACTAGCGATCGCCGTACCGCAGCCGAAACTTTTAAATTTCGATTTAACGATCACATCATTGGCAGGATCAACTTCCCAATACAACCGTACTGCATCGCCGCAGCTCTCCGCACCGAAATCGGCGACGATAAGTTTATGTCCTGCCGCTGCCGCTTCTTCTTCGGTAATTTCACCCTGATGCTGAGGGTTATTCATTAATGTTGTTACTTTGTTTGAGTACTGATCCCAAAGAGATCCGCCCAATAAATCATTTTTTGCCATAGTAGAATCCTTTAGTGATGTATGTTACATTCTCCGGCTTCACCGCCGGGAGTTGGTTGAACTTTTGCGTATGAGCTGGAAATTGCACGTAAACGTTTTACCGCCTTTTCAAATCGCTCAATGACATAATCGATCTCTTCATCAGTCGTAAAACGGCTAGACTAAGACGAATTCCCGTATGAGCCAGTTCATTATCGGCACCGATTGCGAGCATAACGGTATTCGCTTCCAAACTCTCTGACGCACATGCCGATCCGGTAGAGGCACCGATAAGGGCATTGTTCAAGTCCCACAGCATCCCCTCGCCTTCAACCCCTCGAATCGAGATAAGAATTGTATTTGGGGTACGGTTATCACGGTTTCCGACAACCATGACATCTTCAAGCTGTGCAAGGAGAGCATCTTCGAGACGATCCCGTTTAGCGCGGATGCTTGCCATTTTGGCTTCGATATTCTCGGTTGCGAGTTCGATCGCTTTCCCCATTCCGACGATATAAGGGACATTGAGAGTACCAGAGCGGCGTCCCCCCATGTGTTCCCCGCCGTGAAGAAGCGGAGTAAGTGCCTCAGAATTACGGATATAAAGTGCTCCGATCCCTTTTGGTCCATGGAACTTATGTGCCGACATCGACATAAAATCGACATGCACATCTTGTACATCGACTGGGATCTTTCCTACAGCTTGAACACCGTCAGTGTGGAAAAGAACTCCTTTCTCTTTACAGATTTCACCAATCTCTTTGATCGGGAAAATCATCCCCGTTTCGTTATTCGCCCACATCACCGACACAAGGGCTGTTTTGTCAGTGATAAAACTGCGTAACGTATGGGCTTCGACGATCCCCTGGTCATTCACCGGAAGATAAGTGACTTTTACCCCCTGCTCTTCAAGAAATTGACAAGTGGAGAGAACCGATGGATGCTCGATCTCAGTGGTAACGATATGGTTTTTATCGCCGTTTAGTATCTTATCGACCCATACCGATTTGAGTACCCAGTTGTTGGACTCGGTTGCACACGAGGTAAAGATAATGTCATCGTTATCGCCCGCGTTAATCCCTTTGTACATTTGATTGATCGCGCTTGATGATTGCTGGATGGGACGCCGTTCCGTAGCGGTGAAGCGAATTCGGGTTTCCATAAATCTCACTGAAAAACGGAATCATCGCTTCGGTAACGGCAGGATCGACCATCGTTGTCGCATTATTGTCTAAATAAACCTGCATGAATTTCTCCAAAAAAAGGATTTTTAATAAAAGACTAATTTAGTCTTGTTTAACTTTTGGGATGATAGTGCAAACGATGTTATAGTAACCTTAAGGGTTTTTTATATTTAGGAAGCTTTAAGGAACAGATCAACTCCCCATCAACTCTATCAACTGATCAATTGTCTCTTGGTATCCCGTCATAGTCATCGCCTCTTGGGAAAGAAACGCTTCCATCTTCTCTTTTTTCCCGATTGCTTCATCGAGTTCTCTGTCCGTCCCCCGCACATAGGCCCCGATTCGGATCAGCATCTCATTCTCTTTGAGTAATGTATAAAGGCGTCGAAATCGACGGACGGCAGCAAGATGCTCCGGGGTAATAATATCATTCATGACCCGTGATGCTGAGTTGAGGATATGGATAGGGGGATAAATCCCGAAATCGGTCAGTTCACGAGAGAGTACGATGTGACCGTCTAAAATCGAACGTGACTGATCGGCGATCGGATCACTCAAATCATCCCCTTCCACCAAAACGGTAAAAAAGGCGGTAATTGATCCATTGCCCTCCTCTTTTCCGGCACGCTCCATCAGCTGCGGCAACAGTGTCAGCGACGATGGCGGGTACCCTTTTGAGGTGGGTGGTTCTCCGAGTGCAAGACCGATCTCCCGCTGTGCCATCGCAAAACGGGTCACCGAGTCCATCATAAAGAGGACATCTTCCCCTTTGCCTTTAAAATACTCCGCCACACTCATCGCGCTGAATGCCCCATATTTACGCATCAGAGGGGAATCATCACTCGTCGCAACGACCACAACGGTATTTTCCAAATTACCGCCGAGACTTTTTTCGATAAATTCGGGAACCTCACGTCCCCGCTCCCCGATGAGGGCAATCACTTTGATCGGAGCATCGGCGCCCCGGACGATCATCCCCATCAGCGTCGATTTACCCACACCGCTTCCGGCAAAAATACCGAGTTTTTGCCCTTTTCCGCACGTGAGCATCCCATCAATCGTTTTTACTCCGACACTGAAAGGCTCATCGATCATCCCCCGCTTCATCGCCGCAATAGGGGCTTTAATAATCGATTCAAGATGAGTACCGCCGATAGGGCCTTTCCCGTCAATCGGATTCATAAACGGATCGACAACCCTCCCGAGCAATGCTTCACCTACTTCGATCATCATCCCGCTCTGGTTAGGATAGACTTTATCCCCCGCTCGAAACCCCTCGACAAAACGAAAAGGGGTGATAAAAAAACGGTTCCTCTCTACTTCACTCACCATCCCAAGTGCCTCTGCGCCGGTTATCTCTGAGACCATCATCACCGTATCGCCTATGCTTACATGAAGCCCCTCGGCAATGATGACAGTAGGGCTTATTTTAGTAACACTACCGAATACGGTGGTAAGTTTTTCGATCCCCAAACGGCTGCGAAGTGATTTTAGCGGCATCGACTAGTAACGGTTTCCGCTCGAAGAGTTAATGAGGCTGAAAAATTCCATTCGCGTTTTTTCATCCCTCTTAAACAATCCGCGCAATGCACTCGATGTCGTCGTCGAGCTGATTTTCTCTACTCCGCGCATCTCCATACACATATGGCGTGCCTGAATGACGACCGCTACCCCTTTAGGGCTGATTGCTTCCATCAAAGCATCGGCAATTTGTTCGGTCAACTGCTCTTGGATTTGCATTCGACGTGCAAAAATATCGACAACACGAGGAATTTTAGAGAGCCCTACCACTTTTCCATCGGGGATATAAGCGACATGTGCCCGCCCGATAATCGGGAGAAGATGATGTTCGCAGGTAGAGTAAAATTCAATATCTTTGATCAACACCATCTCATCGTTGGAGGATTGAAACATAGCCGAATTCAAAATCTCCTGCGGATCTTCTTTATACCCGCCGTAAATAAATTCGTACGCTTTTAAAACCCGTTCGGGTGTTTTGAGCAATCCCTCGCGATCTACATCTTCACCGACGTGAGTAATCATCGTTTTGACCGCATTGATAAACTGCTCGTTGTTATCGAATCCCATAGTTTCTCGTTCCTGTTAAATATTGCTATTACTTTATCATCTCTTTGCTTTTATTTTAATTCAGCGTACAATTAACCCTTTTTGGATACTATTGCCACCATTTACTCTAATAAGAGACGCTATAAAAGGGAATCAATGAAAATTACAACCAATAAAATCGACTCAGCTAATGCGAAAATTAACGCGGCTATCACACGTGGAACTATCGATGCAAACATCGAAAGCATTGCAAAACAAATCGCGAAAGAGGCTAAAGTTGCCGGCTTCCGTAAAGGAAAAACACCACTCAGTGCCGTGAAAAAGCAATACGGAGAACGTTTGGTTCAAGATGCTGAAGCGCAAGCTTTGCGTGATCTTTTAAGCGCCGGTCTTAAAGAGATGGCGATTGCCGCAGATACACTTATCGGTGAACCGCAAATCGCAAAATTTGAAAAAAATGATAACGGCATCGACGTGGAAGTAGTAATCGCTACCCGTCCTGCAATCGAACTCGGTGATTACGTAGCAATGGTTCCGGATGTTACTAAACCAGCAATCGATGATGCAGCGGTTATGGCACGTATCGAAGAGCTCGCAAGCGCACAAGCACCTTTGGTCAATGTTGATGAAGATCGTGCTTTGGTAAGCGGTGACAGCGCATTGATGGATTTCGAAGGTTTTGTCGATGGCGAAGCGTTTGAAGGCGGCAAGGCAGAAGGGTTCTCTCTTCGTCTTGGAAGCGGTCAATTTATCCCGGGGTTTGAAGATCAAGTAATCGGCATGAAAAAAGGGGATGAGAAAACCATCGCGGTAACCTTCCCTGAAAACTACGGCGGAGCAAAGCTTGCGGGTAAAGCGGCTGAATTTAAAGTAAAAATTCACGCTATCCAAGCCAAAGAAGCGGTAACTGTCGATGAAGAGTTGGCGAAAAAAATGCTTCCGGGATATGAGGATGCAAGCGTTGAAATGCTCAAAGAGAAAGTAAAAGAACAGCTTGAAACCGAAGCGATGAGCGTTACCTATAACGACGAACTCAAACCGGCCCTTATGGAAACCTTCGTAGCTGCATTCACAATCGATCTTCCTGAGTTCATTATCGAACAAGAGATGGATATGGCGCTCAACAAAAAAGCTCGCGAAATGACCGAAGCGGAACTTGAAGAGCTCCGTAATGATGCTGAAAAAGTAAAAGCGATGCGTGAAACATTCCGTGATGATGCATGTCGCGCAGTAAAAGCAACGTTTATTGTCGATGCATTAGCAAAAGCTGAAAACATTATCGTTAACGAACAAGAGTTGATGCAAACGATCTACTACGAAGCGATGCAAATGGGTCAAGATCCTGCAGCGGTTTACAAACACTATCAAGAATCAGGCTACCTTCCTGCGATCCAAATGGCGATGATTGAAGACAGAGTCCTCAGTAAATTGCTTAACGATAAAATCAAGTAGTCACGATGAGCTACATCCCATACGTCATTGAAAAAACAGGGCGCGGAGAGAGATCATATGATATCTATTCACGTCTTCTTAAAGACCGCATCATTATGCTTAGCGGCGAAGTCAACGATCAAGTAGCCTCTTCGATTGTTGCGCAGTTGTTGTTTTTAGAAGCAGAAGATCCGCAGAAAGATATCTATTTTTATATCAATTCACCTGGCGGCGTTATTACCTCTGGGATGGCAATTTATGACACTATGAACTACATCCGCCCAGATGTCTGTACTATCTGTATCGGACAAGCGGCATCGATGGGAGCCTTTTTGCTCAGTTCGGGTGCAAAGGGAAAACGTTACGCTCTCCCTCACGCACGTATCATGATCCATCAACCTCTCGGCGGAGCTCAAGGTCAAGCAACCGATATTGAGATACAAGCCAAAGAAATTTTACGCATGAAAGCCGAACTCAACGAGATTTTGGCTAAAAACTGCGGCCAAAGTTTCAAAAAACTTGAAAAAGATACTGATCGAGACAACTTTATGTCAGCTGCCGAAGCGGTGACTTATGGTATCATTGACGAAGTATTGGTTCAAAAAGAAAAAGAAGAAAAGTAAGAGGTAAACTATGGCGGCTCTAAATAATCTCAAGCGTCCACGACCAGCTCCTACAAAAGGTAGTAATGAAGATGCCTTTATCAGTACCGGTTCACTGAGTGATCCGACCAGTGATCTTGAGATTTTTGCCAAAGAGGTTTTAAATGCCCTCATTACTGACAATCTTCCCCCTACCCCTAATAATTTTTCTCTCTATTTTGACCGTATTCTAGAAGACAAGAGCGAAAGCCTACGTCGCCAAATCGGCTCAATTTTAGAGCTTGAAGAGGACAGTCATGAAGACTCCAGTATTGAACTTGAAAAAACGCTTAAGCAAGGCTTTTCATCGGTCAAAAGTATTTTACAACTAAGCGCGACACTTTATAAAAACATCTCTTTAATGGAGAAAATTTTAGAAAAACGGCAGACAGAGATGAAAGATATCTCGTCGGTAAACGGTGCAAACGATCTGATTAACTCATTAGGTGATGACGTCGGAAAACTAAGCTCTATTCTAAAAAAACAAGTCTCTCATATGAAAGTCATCTATGATGACACGGCAACCATTGTCAAACAAGTTGAAAATGAGACGATTTTCGACAACCAATACGGTGTTTACAATAAACGTTTCCTCCTTACAAAACTTGAGCAGGAGCGTCATCTTATTGATGAATTCAAACACAAAAGCTCTCTTATCACTGTCCGTCTTTCAAATATAACCGGAGAAAGTGTTCAAAGTGAAAAAGCGCAACAGCTAATGGTTCGTACCGTTGCACGCCTCCTTTTGAAAACCTCACGCAGAAGCGATCTCGTTGCCCATTACGGCGGCGGTATTTTTGCGATGGTACTTAAACATACCGACATAGAGAGTGCCAAACGGGCAGCTGAGAGGCTTTTTGATCTCGTCTCGACCAGTAACTTTTTCATTGCCGAAAAAGAGATCCAACTTCACATCGCCATAGGGGTCACTGAACTCAATGCAACACGCGGGGTTGATCAAACGCTGATTTGTACCATTGAAGCTATGGATGCCGCTGAAAACAATCCTAAACTTCGCTATATGGTCTGCACCGAGTAAGGCACTTATGATTCTTCCGATTGTCACCTATCCAAATAAACAACTCAAAGCCCGCTCATCTATAGTGAGCAACTTTGACGATCTCCTTCACCGCTTTTTAGACGATATGTATGAAACAATGATGAGTTCCAACGGTATTGGCTTAGCTGCTATCCAAGTTGCCAATCCTATCCGCGCCCTTATCCTCTGCATCCCGGATGAAGAGGGAAATCAGACCAAAGAGAACCTCTTAGAGATTATTAACCCTGCTATTCATAATCCAAAAGGGAATATCCTCTACCAAGAAGGATGTCTCAGCGTTCCCGGTTTTTATGAAGATATCGAGCGGTATGAAACACTAACACTTCATTATCAAAACCGTCACGGTGAGCCTTGCGCATTAGAGGCTGATGAACTCCTAGCAATTGCGCTTCAGCATGAAATCGACCATCTTGATGGGAAGCTATTTATTGAAAAACTCACCTACAATCGCCGTAAAAAATTCGAAAAAGAGTATAAAAAAGCACTCAAAGAAAAAAAATAATATTGCAAAACGCAATATTATCTTCCCCCACTCCCCTTCCTTGTTAAAATAATCTTGCTAAAACATTTCATGTTTAATATGGTTTTATTAATATAAATTTAAAAACCTTTTAGACGTCAGATTTTTCAATACTCCTTATTGTCATAGCATTACAATAAAGAACAGTAATTGAGGAGGCAGACTATGAAATGGCTGGATAAACGATACTACAGTATCTATTTGGTAGCGGCAATTATTAGCGGGTGTCTTATTTTCATGGTAATTAGTACCTTTGCGGTTTTTGAATCGGTCGGGAAAGGGAAAACCAGTGCCGATTTAGCATTGGAAAAAGCCCAAAAGACATGTTCAACTAAAAATGGAGAACTGGTTCAAAATAAAAACAACCCGCTTGAAACTAAATGCATATATGACAGCTCTAAAAAGTAGTGCAGAGTTATACCTCTTTTTTACGGCTGTATCATAAAAAGAGGGAGCGTTAATTATGAATCAGCTGTTATGTGCTACTTTTGAAGGGATAGATGCTTCTACGGTTGAAGTACAATTTACCGCGACCAAAGGACTTCCTGCTTTTAGTATTGTCGGTATGGCCAACACGGCTATCACCGAGAGCAAGGAGAGGGTTAAGTCGGCGCTACTAAGCAATGATTTCACCTTTCCGCCCAAACGTCTCACCATCAATCTTGCCCCCAGTGACCTTCGCAAAGAAGGGAGCCATTTCGATCTACCAATTGCCGCACTCATCGCTCTGGGAAACTATGAGGGAGACCTCTCGGAGTGGCATGTATTCGGAGAACTTGGGTTGGATGGGAGTGTCACTGAAAATACCCTTCTCTATCCTATAATACTCTCACTAGCCAACCAAGGAACCATCTCAAAGGCCATCGTCCCGAATGTGAGTCTCCAAAAACTCTCTAAAATCCCCAATATAACGTTTTACGGTGTTAACACCCTAAATGAGACGCTCACACTTTTACGCTCAGAAACACTCCCGGAAGCAAAAGCCCAAATCAACAGCTTTAATTTTGATCATCTCCTGCATAATGAAAAAAGCTACTACTTTCATGAAAACTACCCTCTCGATTTTATCGATATTAAAGGACAGGAACACGCCAAACGCTCCGCCCTGATCGCAGCAGCAGGAATGCATAATCTCCTTCTGGAAGGTTCACCTGGAAGCGGAAAATCGATGATAGCCAAACGTCTCGTTCATATTATGCCACCGCTGCATAACAATGAGATTTTGGAGTGTGCAAAGTTGGAAATCTTGGAAGGGAAAGAGCCGACGTTTACCCCTTCGCGCCCTTTCCGATCACCACACCATTCATCTACAGGTGCGAGTATATTCGGTGGTGGCACCCACAAAGCCCAAATCGGCGAAGTGGGTTTGGCACACGGTGGAATACTATTTTTCGATGAGCTCCCCCATTTTTCAAAAACCGTCCTAGAAGCTCTCAGAGAGCCTCTCGAAGATCGGCATATCCGAATCTCTCGCGTCAATACGAAAGTAACCTATGATGCTAATTTTCTCTTTGTAGGAGCTATGAACCCCTGCCCTTGCGGAAATCTGTTCAGCACAACAACCGCATGCCGATGCAGTGATTTGGAGATTAACCGATACAAGTCCCGCCTCTCCGATCCCTTTTTAGATCGTATTGATTTGTATGTTCAAATGCATGCAGTAAGTGCAGAGGATAAACCGAGCGTCAGTTCGCGTCAGCTTCATAAAAAAGTACGGGAAGCATTTTTACGTCAAAAAGAGCGGGGGCAACAATCCCTTAACGGGGCACTCAGTGATGCAGAGATTGCACATTATTGCCCGCTTAATCCGGAATCTCAGCAGGTAATCGATCAGGCTATTGGACGATTTGGATTGTCGTTTCGGGCGGTTAGCCGCGTACTGAAAGTTGCACGGACTATCGCCGATATTGAGGGATCTATAGATATAGGAAAAGCTCATCTGCTAGAAGCATTGAGCTATCGGAAGAGATAAGGCTTGAGGTCGGAAATTTCGACCTCAAAAATATTAAAACGTCGCCACAACCCATTGGGTGATGACAAACCCGCCGACAACCAGCCAAATGAACATAGAACCGGCTGCATAGATCGGAGCAAGACCAAGCCCTTTAAATTTCGCAAAACGTGTCCCCATTCCCAGTGCCGTCATTGCCATCGTGAGCAAGAATGTATCGATGATATTAATATTGCTGATAGCAGATTTAATCATTGTGCTGATTGCTTCAGCAGCATGCGCGTCAGTGAAATTAAGCAATAAAGAATTTACCCCCGCCATACCGACAAAGTAAACAGCGAACCAAGGGATAACCAGCTTAACGCCCCCTCCGGCTGTCCCGCTTTTCTTTGCAGTGTAGGAGAGATATATTCCCAAAATGATTAACATCGGCGCGATCATAATAACCCGTGTCATTTTGACGATAACGGCTGTATTTGCCATATCTACACTCGCACCCGGAATCGATGCCGGAACGGCAACAACCTGAGCTACCTCATGAATCGTTCCCCCTACATACATCCCAAACGTTGTCGGAGCCATATGTAAAAAACCGGTGGCAGGTTCAATGATCGCTGCATATAACACAGGGTATAAAAACATCGAAATCGTTCCGAAAAGGACAACCATCGAAACAGCGATAGCCGTTTTGTACTCTTCACTTTTGAGTACCGGCTCGGTCGCCAATACAGCTGCTGCACCGCATACTGATGCTCCCGCAGCAGTTAACATGGAGGTGTCTCGATCGAGTTTAAAGAATCTTTGCGCTAAAAAAGTCCCGAGGATAAATGTCGTAGAGAGCATGATCAAAGAGACCATGAATCCCTCTATCCCAACTTGTTCAATCTGTTGAAACGTAATACGAAAACCGTAAAATACGATCGCAAAACGGAGAATTTTTTTACCGGAAAAGGTAATTCCTCCCTCCCAAACGGAAGGGATACGGTTATGAAGGGTATTTGCAAAAAATATCCCCAAGACTATCCCCACAACAAGAGGAGAAATTCCTAAATTTTTGATAAATGTGATATCAGCAATCATTGTTGCGGCGGCGGCAAATATAGCGACAAAAAGAATACCGCTGAGGGTATCTTTGCGCTTTGCAGGTGAAAATGGCATAAGCTCTCCTATAAAACTGATAGCCGCATTATAAAGAGATTTGAATAATAGGAAAAGTTTTCCTTACTTATCTTCCGATTGAACCCTTATGGAACTACGATTTCAAGGCGGTTTGGAACTTCTTCAATTTTATTGTCTTTAACTGCTTCTACTCCCATGATAATTACATTTTTATCAAATTTAGGAGTTTTAGCGACGAGATAGTTGCGTATCATTTCACCCCGTTTTTGAGCTAATGTTTGAAGTTCTTGAGAATCAAGCGGTTGAAGCGGAACCAGCTTTTCAATCAATGCTGCAGAGTAATGACGAACAAACGCTGCCTCTTCGGGATATTTTTCTGTAAGTTCGGCTTTGAGCGCTTTGAATTCTTTTTTGTCCAACGAATCCTTTGCCATATCTTCGAGCAATTCAACGCTCATCGCTTGGGTTGAATCGATTTTGAGATCTTTATTTCGTTTCAATGCTGCCTGAACTAATTTTTGCCCTTTTAGTGCATAAGTATCTTCCGCTTCATCCCAACTGCCGTATACATTAAGAACAAGCTTCGGACGTTTGGAAAGTATTGTCGTAATTTGGTCGAGCTTTTCGATCTGCGGCGGAGAAAGGGTCGCCAAGCCCGGTTCAAAATCGATTGTAGAGAGTTTATCACTCTCAATCCCCAGCATTGACCCCAACAACCTAAACGGAGAGGTTACCGCTTTGGTAAAGAGATTTCCGATCACCTGCCATACTACTTTGCCGTATTTAAAATCAGGGCTATTCACATCCCCTTCGATTGGCAAATCGATGTCGATCACCCCGTCACTGTCTTCGAGCAAAGCGACAACAAGACGCAATGGCCACGGCGATCCCCCCGCTTTTTCCTCTCCAACTTCAATTTGTTTGATGACTACCCTATTGCTAGCACCCAGTTTTCCCTGATTAATCTTATATCCCAGATCCAAAAAGAGTTTTCCTCCCACAATCTTATACCCCAAAAATTCGAGAGAATAAGGGGTATACCCTTTGAGTTCTAGGTTATCAAACGCCACTTTCATATCGGTAAATTTTTTAGGGTCTTTGGTGTTGAGCGATCCATCGATCTTCGCCAACCCGTATTGATCGACTCCGCCGCGCAGCTTTACAAACGTCGTAACATCTTTGGTCGTCGAAATCCCGAGGACGGACCCTTCTAAATCGTGAATATAGGTTTTAAACGGCAAAGGGAGGGAGATATCGCTAAACGTAGCGCTGCTTCCGCGAAGAAGAAGTTTCACGATATCCATACCAAACGGATTTCCCGATGATTTCGTACCGTTTGCCACCGAAGTGGATTTTTTACTCAACGTCGAGTAGTTCAACACTTTTTTCTCATTAATGTGAACATTCGTATAGAATCCATCAATAGCAAGCTGATTGATTTTAAGACGATTATCAGGGTAAGCGTAGACAAACGGTGTGACACCGATTTTATCCCATCCGAGCAGTACCGAATCGTCGCGAGAATCGTTTACCACCCAATCATTCAGTGCAAGCTTCCCTTTCAGCTTGGTTTTGGACGGTTTATAATCGTAATCGGCTGAGAAAGAGAGATTTCCGCGGCGGAGCGATGCGTAGGTGCTCGGCTCAATGTACGGGTCAACCATAGAGATATCAAACCCCTTAATATCCACATTTCCCGAACTGCTCAAAGGTGCACGGACGAGATCGCTTTTGAGCTCGATGCTGCCGCTTTGATTGAAACGTGAAGAGAGGGTGAGATAGTTTTTAACAGAGGGGTCGTTCTGGAAACCTTTTAGATTACCGTTCATGTGATCGAGAGTCAGGATCACTTTTTTAGAAGGGACCTCATCGATAAATCCGACAGAACTGTTATTTAGCGTAATCTCATCAATACCATAAGTCCACGGAGCTTCACTCTCGTTTGTTTCCTCTTTCGGAAATGCTTTTTGGATCTTTTCAATGTACGTCAACCAATTTATTTTCCCCTCACTGGAACGCTGTGCAGAGAAATTCATCCCATCCAGTTTAAGCGCTCCCGCTTTAAACACTTTCTTCATCGGTTCCACACTTCCGTCACTCAAACGAAGAGAGGTCAGGGTCAAGAGGTTATGTTCCTCCCCTTTAGGGATTATACGGAGCTTATCCACTTCGAAATGGAGTTTTGAGAGTTGTGTGGCATTGACATCATTGCTGTTGAAACGATAATCAAACCCGAATCCGGCCGAGCCGTCTGCCACTTCAATCGGCAATTTATCTTTAAAATAACTCCAAGGGGTATAAAGTTGTCCCGAATTAAAAGCGACACTCCCTCCCATCACAAACGGAGAAAGGGCATCAATTTTTCCCCTTAAATCGATAAATCCCCCCTCATTGATCGTTGCATACAGTCGCATATTTCCATTTTCATTGGAAAAATTTCGCAAATCAATGTTATCAAGGTTAAATCCAATAGGTCCCACATTGAGCGTATAGGCTTTCCCTTCCGAATAATCACTGTAATTGATTATTCCCCCTTTTAGGGCAAAATGATTCAGAATCAATCCCATCGGCTCAGAAGGTTTTTTCTCTTTAGGCTCATCTCCTCCGAGCTCGGTGAGCCATTTAAAATTAAAATTACCCTTTTCATCCCGTTTTACGGTTATTGTAGGCTCTACCAGCGTCACATCTTTGATTACCAGCCCCCCCTTCCACAGATAGCGAAGAGGATCAACATTTAGTGAAAATTGATCAAAAGCAATGAAATCGCTTTTTTGAGGGGTTTTGAACGATACTTTTTCAAGGGCAAGATGAAAGGTAAAGGGGTTAAAAGATGCTTTTTCGACCAAAAGTCCGCCCCCTTTCGTAGCCTCGAAAATCTTTACCGGGAGAATATTTTTAATGATATAAGGAACGCCAAAAAACCCCACAGCCGCATACGTTGTTACCGCCGCCACCAACGACTTTATGATCAGCTTTTTATTCATTTCAATCACCCTTTTAAAAAACTATTTTCATTTTATCATACTTAAATCTATATTTCGACATAATCATTTACTTTATCTGCACACAGGGATAGCCGAAATGAAGCGTAAAAAAATTTACAATCCAACCTCAACCGAACATGTAAACGACCGTCAGATTTTCGGCGGAAATCCTACCGGTATTTTCGAGCTCAACAACATCAAATACCAATGGGCTTACAACCTATGGGAGATGATGCTCAACAACACATGGTTCCCTAAAGAGGTCGATATGACCCGTGATGCAGTCGACTACAAATATCTCACCGAGATGGAAAAAACGGCATACGACAAAGCCCTTTCCCAGCTTATTTTTATGGATTCATTGCAAACCAACAATCTGATGGATAACGTCAACCCTTACGTTACGGCTCCAGAGGTTAACCTCATTTTGGTACGTCAAAGTTTCGAAGAAGCGCTCCACTCCCAAAGCTATGCCGTAATGGTCGACTCGATCAGCCAAAACAGCGAAGAGATTTATGATTTGTGGCGCAAAGACATGATGCTCAAAACCAAAAATGACTCGATTGCCGCGCGCTATGATGAACTTGGCTAACGACCCGACTGAGAGTGCGTTTGTCAAAGCGTGTTTTGCCAACCAGATTTTAGAGGGGATCTACTTTTACAGCGGATTTACCTATATCTACACTTTGGCACGTTCGGGAAAAATGCTCGGATCCGCGCAAATGATCCGTTTTATCCAGCGCGACGAAGTGACCCACCTCGTATTGTTCCAGAACATCATCAATACTCTCCGCCGCGAACGAAGCGATCTCTTCACCGAAGAGCTGATCGAAGAGGTTTACGATATGTTCCGCAAAGCGGTCGAACTTGAAACGGCATGGGGGAAATACATCACGCAGGGTCAGATTTTGGGTCTTACCAACGAAATCGTGGAACAATACATCCAGTATCTTGCCGATCAGCGTCTCACGGCAGTAGGGCTTAAGCCTCTCTACAACGTTAATCATCCGATCAAATGGGTCGATGATTTCTCTAAATTCAACGACCAAAAAACAAACTTCTTCGAAGGTACCGTTACCAACTACTCCAAAGGAAGCCTCAGCTTTGACGACTTCTAAAGCCCGTTCCATTATCTCTTTGTGTTTCGAGACCGATCCCGATTTTACGAAAAATCTTGACCGTCTCATCACTCTGATCGATCAATCTCCCGAAGATGCCATCATTGTTGCTCCCGAAGTGTGTTTGAGCGGCTTTGCGTATGAGCGTTTCGAGGAAGCTGCCGCATTTACGGCTATTGCCCTCGAAAGACTCTCGCGCCACCTTGAAAACCGTCTGCTGATTTTTACCGCGATAACCAAAGAGGGAAACGATTTTTACAACATCGCCTACGTCCTTCACCAAAGTCAGATACTCTACCGCCAAGCCAAAGCGAAACTCTTTCTTTTGGGAGCTGAGCACGAACACTTTAGCGCTGGTGAAGAGAGAAATATTGCACCGTTTGTATTTGATGGAATCACCATCGGTATTTTGATCTGCTTTGAGCTTCGTTTTAAACATCTCTGGCAGCAACTTGAAGGGTGCGATATCATCGCCGTTCCGGCACAATGGGGAAAACTTCGCAGCGACCACTTCGTCACCCTTACCAATGCGTTAGCGGTGATGAACCAATGCTACGTTGTCGCCTCCGATGCTGCAAATAACGATACAAGCGGTATGAGCGGTATTATCACCCCTTTCGGCGGTGAAATTCGTAACAGCGGCTTTGAGTCTTTAACATCCCATTATGAAGCGCGGACGGTAGAGTCTATGCGCCGATACCTCAACGTAGGAATAGCATGAGCATTGATAAAATTACGATTATTAAAACGACTCGGATGGCGGAGGATATCGCTAAAAAATTTCCTCTCCGTCCTATTGTCAAAAATGCGATCATCCACACCAACCGCGAAGCGTTTGTCCCCCTCGCAATGCGCCATAACGCCTATCGTCTTGATGCACTCCCCATCGGAGCGCAGCAATACATCTCCTCACCTCTGACAGTGGCAAAAATGACTCAATACCTGAGCCCGGAGGGGTGTGACAGCGTATTGGAGGTTGGATGCGGTAGCGGCTATCAGGCGGCCGTCCTCTCCAAAATCTTTCGACGTGTTTTTACGATTGAACGAATCGAATCGCTGTTACTGGAAGCCAAAGATCGCTTTCGCCATCTTCACCTGATGAACATCCATACTCGCACCGATGACGGTCAAAACGGTTGGGAGCAATACGCTCCGTTCGATCGTATTTTGTTCTCCGCATCGGCGCGAACGATCCCTCAAAAACTCTTCGATCAACTCCGAGAGGGTGGAATATTGTTAGCACCCATGGAGCGCGGACGGGAGCAGGTGATTACCCGTTTCACAAAGCAGGGGGGTATTATCCACGAAGATGCCCTTGAGGTGTGTGATTTTGTCCCCGTCCTCGATGGAGTGGTGCGATGAGTCTCCCCGAAGCGTTTAGCGAACGGTTAGAGAAAATTGTTCCACATGAACTATTTGAATCAATTATTAAAACCTTCGATTCCCCCAAGCAGGTGACATTTCGGGTCAACACCCTAAAATCGACGGTTAAAGCACTTGAAGCGGAGCTTCATACGGCTCAGATACCGTTCGAAAGAATAGGGTGGGAAAATGGGTTTATGGAGGGTGTTTATCGTGTAGCTCCGGAGGACAAACTCCGCCTTACCCAAACCGATGCATTTTATAGCGGGCGTCTCTATATCCAAAACCTCGCTTCGATGATCGCACCACTTTTGTTAGCTCCAGAACCCGAAGAGACCATACTCGATCTCGCCGCCGCTCCGGGGGGAAAGACCCTTATGCTAGCGGGGATGATGAACAACACCGGATGGCTCTCCGCCGTGGAACCGTCACGCGAACGATTTTTTCGCCTCTGTGATAACCTGAAATCTCAGGGAGTGACCAACGCCCATACCTACATGACGGACGGGCGAAGTGTCGGAAAAAAATGCCCCGAGATGTTTGATCGAATCTTGCTCGATGCTCCGTGCTCTTCCGAAGCACGATTTAAAACCCATGAACCCAAATCGATGAGTTACTGGAGCGTCCACAAGGTCAAAGAGACCTCCAAACTCCAACGCCGGCTCCTTCTCTCAGCATATGATGCGCTCAAGCCTGGAGGAAAATTGCTTTATTGCACCTGCTCATTCTCTCCCGAAGAGAATGAATCACCCCTCCAGCACCTCTTAGAGCGCCATGGAGAGCATTTAAAGACCTTACCCCTTACATTGCCCTTCGATAACATCCAAAAGCCTCTAGCGCGTTGGGGAAAAGAGATTTTTGATGAGCGTATCCAAAACGGTGTCCGGATCTTGCCGACCGATACCATTGACGGATTTTTTATCTGTTTATTGGAAAAATTAGCATGAATTCGATCCTCTTTGTCTGTCTCGGTAACATCTGCCGTTCGCCGATTGCGGAGGGTATCGCCAAAAAAATGATAGAAGAGGGGGGTCACTCCATCACAGTAGATTCCGCCGGAACCGGAAGCTGGCATATAGGTGAACCACCGTGTAAACACTCCGTTACGGTAGCCAGAAACCACGCTGTCGATATATCAGGGCTTCGTGCCCGTCAAGTAAAAAAAGAGGATTTTAGGGCGTTTGACGTTATCGTAGCGCTCGACCAAAACAATTATCGCGATCTCAAAGCATTAGGGTGTCAGAATCTGGTCAAATTAGGGGATTACGGCTATAAGGGGCTTGATGTCCCTGATCCGTATTTTTATGAGGGATTTGAGGGGTTTGAGCACGTTTACACCATGATCGAATCGTGTGTTAAAGAGCTGCTTAACCGCTAAAAGGGAGTTCTTCGTACCCGATTGATGCTCCGAGGATATAAAACGGCGCCTCATTACATCGTCCGCTGTAACTGCCGATCGCTAATGCACAGCTGTTTGAATCTATCTCTACCGTTATCCCCTCAGACATATCCAAAGAACGTAGAACATTGTCGCTCACGAGCTTAGCATCGTTTACACCATCGAGGCGAAACAGCACATCGATCCAGTCATAACCGCGTGCAATATCCTGAACACTGAAACGAATGCAGATAGAAGTAGGGGAGAGTGGGGTTAGAGAGTGGATTTGCCCCTCACGAGCAAAGTCGATACGTTCCAGTAAGTTTTTGAGCAAGGAGCTGCTCAGGGGCTTTACTGGCACCCTTCACACTCCATCGATCGATCCGCCGTATCTTGTTTTTGCTCCGGTGATTGGGAACGGAGATAATAGGTCGATTTGAGACCCAGTTTCCATGCGAGCATATAGATATCGTTGAGATATTTCCCGCTGGCACGATCTAAGGTGATAAAAATATTGAGACTTTGCCCCTGATCGATCCATTTTTGACGAATTGCCGCCGCTTTGACAAGGATCGTTTGATCGAGATCGTACGCCGGTGTGTAGTATCCCCATGTATCAGGGCTCAATTTCGGAGCAACGACAGGAATAAGCCCCGAGAGGTTCTCTTCAAACCACTTGCGTTTGTAGATTGGCTCAATCGTCTGCGTCGTCCCGGTAAGGATCGAGATAGAGCTCGTCGGTGCGATCGCCATCAGATAGCCGTTACGCATCCCTTGGCGCTTAATTGTTTCACGAAGTTCATCCCACTCGTAATTCGGAGCGAACAATCCGCCGCGATCGACGAGGTTTTGCACCTCTGCCGTTGCATGATCCATCGGAAGGATTCCACGGCTCCATTTAGAACCTTGATACTCTGCGTATGATCCTTTTTCAACCGCGAGGTTCGAAGAAGCGAGAATCGCATTGTAGCTCACCGATTCCATCACTTCATCGACTTTGTCGAAATGCTCTTGGCTTCCCCATACGATGTGGTTCTCGGCAAGCATCTGAGCTTCACCCATTACGCCCAAACCGATCGCACGGCTGCGCATATTGGTACGCTTTACTTTCTCCAGCGGGTAAAAGTTAAGATCTATGACGTTATCGAGAGCACGAATCGCGACAGGGACAATACGGTCGATATCCTCTTTCGTATGAACACGCGAGAGGTTGACAGATGCTAGGTTACATACCGCCGTCGCACCGTCTACTTTCTCTTTTTCGACGATATAGATCGGGCGTCCGCCTAATGAATCGAGTGCCGTTACTTTGTTAGCCGGTTTTTCGATACCGCTGTCCACTTTGACAATCTCATCTTCTTCGAACGTTACAAACGATCCGTCTTCGTATTTTATTTTAATCAAATAGTGGTTCGGCTGCGTGTTTTGAAAAATTTCCGTGCAAAGGTTCGAACTGCGGATAACACCGAAGTGATCATTCGGATTAGAGCGGTTTGCACTGTCTTTGAAACACAAGAAAGGACTTCCTGTCTCAAAATACGAGGTAAGGATCTTTTTCCACAAATCTTTCGCTTTGGTATGCTCTTTAGGTATGCTCGCATCTTGTTCAAGTTCAAGATAACGTTTCTCAAAAGCATCTCCAAAGAGCTCGCTGAGTTCTTTGACATCGAACGGATCGAACATCGTCCAGATACCGTCTTCGACGACACGCTTCATAAACATATCATTGATCCACAGAGCAGGGAATAAGTCATGGGCACGTCGGCGCTCTTCCCCTGAGTTTTTCTTCACATCAAGGAAATCTTTAACATCCATGTGCCACGGCTCGAGATAAACGGCGATAGCTCCCTTACGGGTTCCGAGCTGATCGACGGCGATCGCGATATCGTTGGTAATTTTCAAAAATGGTACGGTTCCCCCGGCCGCATTTTTATGACCGTCGATGAATGAACCCATAGCACGAACCTGCGTCCAATCCCAGCCGATTCCGCCGCCGAATTTAGAGAGCAATGCCATCTCTTTATAAGCATCGAAAATACCTTCGATATTATCAGGAGCAGAACCAATATAACATGAGCTGAGTTGATGACGATTGGTACGGGCGTTGGAGAGAGTAGGCGTTGCCATCATCACTTCGAATTTAGACATCATGTCATAAAACTTTTTCGCCCACCCCTGACGGTCAGACTCGTTTTGAGACAGGAACATCGCGACAGCCATAAACATATGCTGAGGGAGCTCGATCGGATCACCTTGACGGTCTTTGATCAAGTAGCGATCATAAAGGGTTTTAACGCCAAGATAGTTAAATTCCAAATCACGATCAGGAACAATATAGGCATCCAAATCCGCTAAATCAAATTTATCTCGAAGACCGAGCAGAATACGTCCTTCTGCTTCACCGCGCTCAAAATAACTCTCTAATGTACCGTAACCGGTAAATCCATTAACACGATGATATAAATCATATAGAAAGAGGCGTGAAGCGACAAACGTCCAATTAGGAGAATCAATATCGATTTTATCCACTGCTGTTTTAATAAGTGTATGTTGAATCTCATTACTGTTGATACCGTCACGAAACTGAATCTGTGCATCCACTTCCAGTTCACTTTGCGATACGTTGCTCAACCCTTTAACGGCGGCTGATGTATATTTTTGAATCTTTGTAATATCGAGTGGCTCACGACGGCCGTTGCGCTTAACAATAGTTAACATTTCTCTCCCTCAAACTCTCTAAAAGCTGTATTATAATCACTGAATATTGTATTGTTTCTTATACCGGATAAAACTATTTTTATGATAATTATTTGAACACTCTCGCAAAAATTTTATCGACATTTTTGGTGTAATAATCAAAATTGAAACATTCACGGATTGCTTCTTCACTCAAACTCTGACGTAGCTCTTCGTCATCCAACAAATATTGGAGATAAAGGCTCTCCCCTTTTTCATTGACAGCACTTTTCCCTTGCTGCAATCCTTCCCATACTTTCATCGCGTTGCGTTGAACAATACGGTACGCATCTTCACGGCTTACCCCTTTGAGCGGAAGTTCGAGCAATACACGTTGAGAGAAAACCAATCCTCCGGTGAGATTGAGGTTACGCATCATATTTTCAGGATAGACAACAAGGTTGGCTATAACACTGTTAAAACGGTGAAGCATAAAATCGGATGTGACAAAACTGTCCGGTAACCAGAAACGCTCAGTCGAGCTGTGAGAGATATCACGCTCATGCCATAACGCGACGTTTTCCATTGCAGGGATAACATAGGCACGAACCATGCGGGCTAACCCTGTGATATTCTCCGTCAAAATCGGATTACGTTTGTGCGGCATTGCCGATGAGCCTTTTTGCCCTTTGGCAAAAAACTCTTCACACTCATACACTTCGGTACGTTGCCAGTGGCGAACCTGCACCGCAAATTTTTCAATCGAACTTGCCATCAATGCCAGAGCCGAAGCAAGGCGTGCATAACGATCACGTTGGATAACTTGGTTAGAAGCGGGAGCCGATTTCAATCCTAACGCTTCACACGCATACTCTTCGAGTTCTAACGGCGCGTGAGCAAAATTTCCCATTGCACCGGATACTTGACCGACACAAATTACTTCCATCGTTTGTTCCAAGTTTTCCAAATGGCGAGCCATCTCATCGTACCAAACCGCTAACACCAATCCAAACGTAATCGGCTCACCGTGAATTCCGTGTGAGCGTCCGACCATCAATGTCATCTTATGTTCTTCCGCTCTAACCTTAATCGATTCCATCACCATTTTGACATCGTCGATAATCAATGCCAGTGAATCGCGCATCTGAAGAGCAACAGCCGTATCAACTGTATCGGATGATGTCATTCCGTAATGGAACCATCGGCTCTCTTCTCCGAGCGTTTCAGAGACCGATGTCGTGAACGCGATCAAATCATGACGAGTGATCGCTTCGATCTCATCAATACGCTCTACAGAGAATCCTGCATTCTTAACGATCTTCTCTGCATCTTCATCGGGAATAAGACCCAATTTATTCCACGCAACGACAACCGCCTTTTCAACATCGAGCCACGCTTGATATTTTGCTTGGATACTCCATTTGGATTTCATCTCTTCTCTGGCGTAACGATCTACCATATCTGCTTCCTTACTATGCTAAAATGCGCATTCTATTATTGTTATATATAGTCTATCTAACCCTCCCTAAAAAGGAATTAAATTGCCCTTCGTCACCAAGCAACTTCATGCACCTACACGTCAAAAAGCGTTTCGCTTTTTAATGCAGGAGTTAGGGATTACCCAAAGCGAAGCGCAACGTTTAATTGCAAAAGGGAGACTCTCCCAAAACGGAATTGTCATGTCAAACAATGCCGGATACATAGAAGAGGGTGATTTCGATTTTATCTGTTTTGAGCCCGTCACCCTTGGTTTAGTTCCAACGTTCGTCGAAGAGGAGTTTGCTGTTTATGATAAACCCAGCGGTCTTCTCGTTCATCCGCAAAACCGTCATACCCCCTATAGCCTAAACGATGAGATCAAACACCGTTTCGGGCATGAAGCCAACATTACTCATCGGATCGATCAAGAGACAAGCGGTTTGGTTTTAGCCGCTCGCAACAAAGTATCAGAACGTGCTTTAAAGATGATGTTTGAAGAGCGTCAAATTACTAAGAAGTATATAGCAATGGTAAAAGGTCACCTCAAAGAACCACTCGATATACAAGAGCCTCTATTGCGTCGAGAAGATGCCAGCTCTATTATCCGAATGATTGTACGGGTTCATCCTGAGGGAAAACCTTCCCGTACATTTATCAAGCCTCTGAAGTATTTTCCCGACACCGATATGACACTTGTTGAGGCCTCCCCTTATACCGGGCGCCAACATCAGATACGGGTTCATTTGTTCCACGTGAAACATCCAATCATCGGTGATCCTATTTACGGGCAAGATGAAAACGATGCCGTCCGTTTTTTAGATCGTGAGATGAGTACAGAAGAGCGTTTTGACAATACGGGGGCATCACGCCTTTTGCTTCATGCCCATTCGCTTGAATTTACCTACAATGATCATCTGTACCATGTTGTATCCAAAGAAGATTTTATTTCTCAATGTTTTGATGCGATGAAAGCGAAATAATTTTAATGCCTTTCATAACAAAAAAACTTCATTCATCTACCTCACAAATGGCTATAACTGTTTTAATGGAAGAACTAGGATTATCTCGTAGCGAATCGCAACGTCTCATAGCAAGAGGTCGACTTTCTCAAAATGGTGAAGTTATGTGTGACCAATTTGGATTTGTAGAAGGTGATTTTGAGTTCATCTGTTTTGAACCGTTATCGAGAGGATTCAAACCGATGTTTGTCACTAACGACTTTGTAGTCTATGACAAACCCAGCGGTTTGAGTGTTCATCCTCACAGCCGACAATCTCCCTATACACTTAATGACGAGATCAAACATCAGTTTGGAGATGATGCTAATGCGACACACCGTATCGACCAAGAAACCAGCGGATTGGTTTTAGTTTCACGGAACAAAAAAAGTGAGTCTGTTTTAAAAAAGCTATTCTCTGAACGAGCTATTACAAAACGATATCTTGCTATGGTTAAAGGTCATTTAAAAGAGACTTTAGACATTCAGGAATCTTTATATCGAAAAGATCACCCGAATCTTTTAATTAGTATGGTCGTTAAGGTTGATCCCAAAGGGAAACCTGCCCATACTATTGTTAAACCTCTTCGCTATTTTCCTGAACATGACATAACCCTCGTAGAGGCATCACCTCTGACTGGACGTACCCATCAGATACGGGTACATTTGTTCCACGTGAAACATCCGATTATCGGCGATCCGGTGTACGGTCCGGAGGAAGAGGATGTAACACGGTTCATAAAAAAAGAGTTGTCGCCTGAAGATCGAATGAGAATAGGGGGATCAACCCGGTTACTTCTTCACGCCCAGACGCTTGAATTTGAATATGAAAATGAAGTGTATAAGATAGAATCAGAAAAGGATTTTGTCAAAGAGTGTTTTAAAGCCATGCAGATATAAAATTTCCGTGATCCATTACCTAGAGCCGTTTCGAAGGCAGTAGTGCCAAGAGGAACGAGCGTTCATGGATCGCGGTATGTTCTTTTGATACTTTTCTGACTAAACAGAAAAGTATATACAAAATTTATGCAGCGTTATTGATATACCGCTGCCGTTTAGCCTCTTTTATTTTACGAATATCCACCAATATATAGCCGTCAATACAGTTGTTAAAATCGGTATCAATACCGAAATCCATAAACTGAACACCCCCCTCTTCACACAACTCACTGTATTGTTTATAGAGGGTAGGAACCGATACATCCAACGCTTTTAAATAATCTTTGAGCTGCTTAAAATCCTCTGCATAATTATCTCCACTAAAAAGATTTTTGAATTCATTTTGTACATATTCGGATAATCGGTAGGGTGATTTAGCTTTTACCATCGTATGCTCACATCCGAAATAAAGGGTATAGAAATAGACCAAAGCCTCTTGGGCATGTTTCGGAAAACTCCCCGATATACTTACCGGACCCATCATATATTTCACCTGCGGGTTATGGCTGAGATAGGCACCGATCCCCTGCCAGAGATAATCCAGTGCACGACTACCCCAATATTTCGGCTGTACAAAACTGCGTCCCAATTCGATTGCATCTTCTAATACAATATCAAATTGATCATTCATCGTACACAAATCAGACATGTAAAGCCCCTCTTTACCAAGCCATGATAGTATCCACTCACACTCGCCGATACGGTACGCTCCTGCAATCTCAAGCGCCTCATCATCCCACAATACTAAATGGTGGTAATAGCGGTCATACACGTCGATATCGCGAGCATGACCGCTCCCTTCACCCACTTTACGAAAGGAATACTCTCGAAGCCGCCCTATTTCATTAATTATATTAGGAGCATTTTCGTGCTCAATTAGATATATCTCTTTATTGTCACTTGTTAATCCTAAGAGTTCACCCTTGCGTAACTCGCTGCGAAGCTCTTGACGCGATACAGGATGGGCAATGGAACACTCTGTCGGATATATCCCTTTTTTACCATGCGCGATACGTAGGAGATGTTTACGAAATAATTTAGCATGACGCTTTTCTGTGAGATTAAAATCACTAAGAGCTTTTTCACTTACCATTTCACCGATTGTAAAATCAAAAACTCGATTACGTGCCGCAAATATCTCATGACTCAACAATAGAGCTCCAAGAGGTTTATATATCCATGAAAGTCCGTAAAAGAGTGGACTGTTTTTTCCTTTGATATGGATAGGTAAAATCGGCGTAGCATTACGTTTAGCAAACTTTATAAATCCACCCTTCCATGCCCCCTCTTTTATACCAAACAGCCCTGCACGAGAAACTTCACCGGAGGGGAAAAAGATAACAGCCTCTTCAGCCTGCAATGCCTTATCAATCTGTTGTATTGCATGCTTAGAGACTCTATCATTAATGTTATCAACACCGATCATGAACTCTTTGAGCTGGGTTATTTCTCCCAGCATACGGTTTGCAACGATTTTTACTTTTTTATCTTGTCGTACCAAACAAACCATCTGTATTAGACAAAGGGCATCCAATGCCCCCAAAGGATGATTGGCAACAATGATCACTTTTCCCATTGTAGGAATGTTCTCAATTTGTTTGTGGATTGTTTTATACGAAACATTCAAATATTCCAAAACTGCATTGATAAACTCTAATCCACTTTTTTCTTGGTGTATTTCCATAAAACGATTTATCGCTCGCTCGTGTAGAAGCAACCGTATCACTCCAACAATGGTTTTATGTATCAATGTTGGATACCGAAATACTTTAGGGTGTTCTTTTCGTAAAATAAACTCTGCACTAACCATGATCTATCCTTTTATATAAGGTACCTATCTTAATCATGTACCTTATTTTTTGAAACGGTAAATCATGTTAATTTCAGAGTGATTACGTTTTGATTACTGGAGGATTACCTTCTAAAAGAGGAGAAAAATTCTAATATAATGTGAATAACTTTTTATAACAGGTGCTTAATTAATTATTAAACAGGCAATATTTCTTTAAACCCCACAAAATAGGGCTTTAAGGAGCCTTAAAGGTATGTAGATTCAGGGTAAATTTAGATAAAAAATTTCTGAATTAAAGAGAAAAATTTTACCGTTTCCTCATATAATGGAGCTTACTTATTCACAATGCACTCACAGTGTGAATATTACACATTCGGAGAAAAAACATCTAAAAAATTTCAAATTCAGAAATCTTTTAGCAGGGTAACAGAGATTAACACTTAAGAGAATCATCAATCTAAATTTATTAAGGTTGTCTAAGCCTCTTTAGATACACTTCTGACTTAGCGACCTTCCTGGTGTGTCGGTCGCTATGCTAACTTTTTTTCTCTGCTTTTTTGATTTATCTCTAATTTTACCCTTTGAGCATGAGTTATAGCTACTGCCATCGCATCGGTTATATCTAAGGGCTTTATCTCTTTCGTTATCCCTAAAATCTGTTTTACCATAAATGCGACCTGCTCTTTGGCTGCTTTTGCTTTACCCGTCAACGCTTTTTTGACCTGCAGCGGAGTATATTCTGCAAACATGCCGTGTTCTTGTAATAGTTTTAATGTAATTGCTCCACGAAACTGTGCTAGCTTTAATACCGTTTTAGGGTTATGCGCATAAAAGATATCTTCCATTGCTACTTCGTCGATCGTATGATTTTGGAACAGTTGCTCAATCGCTTCGGCTACTTGAGGAATTTGATATTGAAGTGCTTCGGCTTTTATTTTGATAAGCCCCGCTTCGATGAGGCGAATTTTTTGCCCCTCTATCGCTACTATAGCGTATCCGCAATTTCGAGTTCCAGGATCAATCCCCAAAATATTCATACAATTCCTTATTCACATCAGTGAATATCTACTATTCACTCCTTATTTGATCCTAATTATAGGCAAATATCGGTATTATTACTCAACACTATTCACATAAGGGAAAAGATGAATTCAATCGGTAAACAAGTTTTAAATGCGCTCAAAGGAGAGATCAATGAGATCGATTACCAACGCTACATTAAACAACTTACCTATGATGAAACTGAGTCCAAAAGTAACTTAGCTATCTATCGAGCACCGAATGCACTTATTGCAAACTGGGTACGAACAAAGTTCGCCGATAAAATAGCCCATCTTTTTGAAATAAAAACCAATATCAAACCCAATGTCTCTATACTCATTCAATCCACATCGACGACTCCATCCTCAACACAAAATACAACTTTGCCGACTAATACAGAGCGACCGAGCGGCTCATTACTCAATCCATCCTTTACCTTTCAAAATTTCGTTGTAGGGGATTCCAATAATTTTGCCTTTATCGCGGCCAAAAACGTGAGTGAAAAACCGGGAGTTGTTTACAATCCCCTCTTTATCTACGGCGGTGTCGGATTGGGGAAAACCCATTTGATGCAATCGGTCGGAAATGTAATGCTTGCGCAAGGAAAAACAGTCATTTATACCTCTGTGGAACAATTTCTCAACGATTTTAGACGCCATCTTAGTAACAACACAATGGATAGATTCAAAGATAAATATCGTAAATGTGATTTGCTCCTGATTGATGATATTCAATTTTTAAGCAATAAAAACCAAATCCAAGAGGAGTTTTTCCACACTTTTGACGCATTGCGAAATGAAAATAAGCAGATTATCATCACCTCAGACAAACCTCCTAAAAAAATCGGCGGTCTCGAAGAGCGTCTTAAAAGTCGATTTGAATCGGGGCTTGTAGCCGATATTCAACCGCCGGAACTCGAGACCAAAATTGAGATTATTAAGAAAAAATGTGAAATCAACCGTGTCAAACTCGATCGGGAAGTAATCAACTACGTCGCTACCATTATCGAAAACAATACGCGAGAAATTGAAGGGATACTTTCTAAACTCAATGCCTATTCACAACTCATGGGAGTCGATATCACTATCGAATTCGCCCGAAACGTTCTCAAAGAACAAATGGCAGAAAAACGGAGCAACATTACCACCGATCTTATTATGGATACCGTGGCAAAAGAACTTAATATTAAACCAAGTGAAATCCGCTCAAAAAGCCGTAATAGCAATATCGTATATGCTCGTCGTATCGCTATTTATCTTGCCCGTTCACTCACACCGAACTCTATGCCTCAACTTGCTCAGTATTTTGGAATGAAAGATCACACCGCCGTTAGTCATACAATGAAAAAAATTCATGAATTAATGAAAAACGATGAAGACTTTCGGGTTAAAATCGAAGAACTCTCCAATAAAGTTTCAATCGCGACACCTGAATAATATTTTCTGTTTGTAAAGGGGTTTTAAAAAAGATATAATTCGTGTTACGTGAATAGATGTGAATGAAATAAAGTCGGTTCATCACATGATAAAAGCAGGAGAGATGGGAGTTTATGAGGTGTTTTCACCCATTCACACCCCCTTATTACTAACTACTATAACTTAATGCTTATATATTAAAAGGAGTCTTTTATGAAAATTACCGTTGATAAATCGGTTTTGGAAAATATCCTTCTTCATCTTCAACCTTTTTTAGAGAAAAAAGATACATCGCAAATCACATCTCATATATTACTCTCTACCGATGGGAGAACTCTCTACGCAAAAGCAACTGATTATGAAATTGGACTTGTTATTCAAACCAATTCGGTTAGTGTTGAAGAACCCGGTTCATTAACCGCTAACGGTAAAAAGCTTCTTGATATTATACGTATCCTCAAAGATGAGGAAATTGAATTATCTCTTGAAAAAGAGACCCTTATAATTCGTCAAAAAAGATCAAATTTTAAACTCCCTACTTATAAGAGTTCAGAATTTCCCTCTTTTCCTACAACCGATGGGAAACCGAATATTGCAATCAATTCACATCTGTTAATTGAATCATTGAAAAAAATTACCCCGGCTGCCGATACTAATAATCCAAAATTTGAACTCAACGGTGCTTTGATTGATATCAAAAGCAATCAGATCAATTTTGTTTCTACCGATACACGACGTCTTGCCTTGGTTCATATTGATAGTCAAAGTGAAGTAGAACTCTCAATTATCGTCCCTAAAAAAGCGATTATAGAAATTCAAAAACTTTTTAACGATAATATTGAAATTTTCTATGATAATACACATCTTATTATCAAGTCAGAAGATTCTCTTTTTTATACGAAACTCATTAACGGTAAATTTCCTGATTACAGCCGAATTATCCCTAAAGAAGCTCAACGTGTTCTAACCCTCCCAAAGAGCGTTATAGTCACCGCTATCAAGCAAATTACGACCATTTCAAATGATCTTAAACTCACATTTCAAAATGACTCTATTTTATTTGAAAGTTTAAGTGACGATAACATTGAAGCAAAAACAACAGTGGAAATTGAAAACGGATTTGAATCACCGTTTATCTTAGCTATCAATAGCCGCTATATTTTGGATTTTTTATCTCAAGTAAACAGTACAGAATTTACCCTTGAAGCCAATGAATCGAATCAACCGTTTGTTTTAAAAGATCAAAATTTTAAAACGATCGTAATGCCAATCGTTATTTAATCCTCTTTTTCTTTCTTTACAAACCCCTGAAGAGGGGTTATTCTTCATAAAACCTATTTTTTAGTTTAACTTCGCTAAAATAAAGCATTAAACACGCTTAAAAGCTGGAGTAACTATGGAAAATTACGGTGCTAGTAATATTAAAGTCCTAAAAGGTCTCGAAGCCGTTCGAAAACGACCGGGTATGTATATTGGTGATACCGGTCATCGAGGACTACACCATTTAATCTATGAAGTCGTTGACAACTCGATCGATGAAGCGATGGCAGGACATTGTGATACGATTACCGTAACATTAACTAAAAACGGTACAGCAATGGTTAGTGATAACGGACGCGGTATCCCAACTGATATGCATCCGACTGAGGGAATATCCGCAGCTACTGTTGTTTTGACAGTATTGCATGCCGGAGGAAAATTTGATAAAGATACCTATAAAGTTTCAGGCGGTTTGCACGGGGTAGGGGTATCGGTTGTTAATGCTCTAAGTTCTGATTTGAAAATGACCATTTTCCGTGAAGGTCAAAGTTTTGAGCAAGATTTTAAATGCGGTATCCCGCAAGAGCCGTTAGCTGTAACCGGAACAACTCGTAAACGTGGAACAACCATTGAATTTTTCCCGGATCCTTCGATCTTTACCGAAACCATTATTTTCGATTACGACTATTTAGCAAAACGGTTCCGTGAACTCGCATATCTTAATCCACGTATTACGATTATTTTTAAAGATGATCGTAACGGTGCAAGTAATACCTACCATTTCGAGGGCGGTATTAGCCAATTCGTAACCGATGTGAATAAAAAAGTTGTTGTTGCAACTCCATTTGCATTCAGTGAAAAAATCGAAGATATCGAGATGGATATCGCAGTCATGTATAACGACAGTTACGACGAGAAAATGTTTACCTTTGTCAATAACATCAATACTCCAAACGGTGGTACTCACGAAGCGGGTTTCCGTGCAGGACTTACTCGTGTTATTTCAAACTATAACAAACAAAACGGTAATGCCAAAGAGAAAGATATCCCTTTATCAGGTGAAGATGTCTCCGAAGGACTTATTTGTGTTGTTTCAGTACGTGTACCGGAACCTCAGTTTGAGGGACAAACCAAAGGAAAACTCGGAAATACCTATGTTCGACCGTTGGTTCAAAAAGTAACCTATGAAAAACTGACCAAATATTTCGAAGAAAATCCAATCCAAGCCAAAGCAATTATCCAAAAAGCATTAATGGCGGCACGTGGACGTGAAGCGGCGAAAAAAGCACGTGAACTTGACTCGACGTAAAGATGCGATGACGGTAGGAACATTACCGGGTAAACTTGGCAGATTGTCAAAGCAAAGACCCGAGCATCAGCGAACTTTATCTGGTGGAAGGGGATTCTGCGGGCGGTTCGGCAAAACAAGGGCGTGACCGTGTTTTCCAAGCGATTTTACCGCTCAAAGGTAAAATTCTTAACGTTGAAAAAGCCCGTTTGGACAAAATTCTAAAATCCGAAGAGATCACGAACATGATCACTGCACTCGGGTGCGGAATCGGTGAAGAGTTCAACGAAGATAAACTCCGTTATCACAAGATCATCATCATGACCGATGCTGACGTTGATGGTAGTCATATTCAAACGTTGTTATTGACTTTCTTCTTCCGATATCTTCCGAAAATCGTTGAAAACGGCTATCTCTATTTGGCACAGCCACCTCTTTACCGCTATAAAAAAGGGAAAAAAGAGATTTATTTTAAAGATGATCGTGTTATGAATGCTTTCTTGATCGAAAACGGAATCGAAGCACTGGAATCAGAAGAGTTAAATGTCGGTGTAAACGATTTGGTATCTTTCTTTAAAATGGTTGATCATTACCGCAGTACCCTTGATGCACTAGAGCGTCGTTATGCACTTGGTAGAACTTATCCGTTATTTCATCGAAAATCCGGATTTAATCGGATTGTCTCTAAAAGAGCTATATACAAAAGTAGAATTGTTTTTAAATGCTCAAGGAAATAACATCCTCTCTAAAAGTGTGAGTGATGAAGATATGCATTTGTTCGTACAAACCAAAGAGGGACTTGAAGAGTTACATGTTAATGATGAACTGTTCTCATCGCCTCATTTTGCCGAAGCAAACTATATATACCAAAAAATTCAAGATTGGAATTTGCCACTTAAAGGCGATTTGCTAGAGCTTCTTACACAAATTACCGATTTTGCGAAGAAAGGTTCATATATTCAACGCTATAAAGGTCTTGGGGAGATGAATCCTGAGCAGCTTTGGGAAACAACTATGACACCGGAAAACCGTGTATTGCTCCGCATTACCATTGAAGACTTCGAATCAGCGGGGGATTCATTTAACCTCTTTATGGGTGATGATGTCGAACCGCGACGTAACTACATCGAAACGCATGCTAAAGACGTTAAACATTTGGATATTTAATCCTTTATGACCTACCCTGAACAAAAAGAGAGAGAATACCGTTTTGCGTTAGCATTACGGATGGGTTTACCTATCTTCTTTCTCAGTTCAGTTACATTATTTGCCCTTTTTACTCAGAGCTATACTTCCATTGAATCCTTTATTGTATTGTCCATTGCACTTCTTGGGATAATGATCTATTTTATTTTTTATCTGATTTATCAAAGCAACCGTGAAAATATTACCGATTCGGTAAGCCATACATTTACATCCGAATATTTTTTTCAATTAGCGACCAAAGCCTTAGCGAAAAAGACCCATACCATAGTCATGATCAGTGTTGAGAATTTATGGTCAATTAATGAGCGTTATGGGATTAAAAACGGAGATGAATTATTACGAAGCACCGTGACTAAAATAGACCAATTTTTTAGTGAAAAAAAGGTTGAAAAACTTCCTATAACTCGTTATAAAGGAGGCGATTTTATACTCTTTTTACCCGGTGAAAAAGAGCAATATATCCCTTTAATTGAGCTTTTTTTGAGTAAATATCAAAATCACATTTATAATGAGATTGAAATACGTCTCGAAGCGGTTATGATTGATTCACGACTCTCTCAAGATATAGAGCTACTTATAAGCCGATTGTATGAGCTTCATCATGACCGTATCAGCAGTGAAAAAGAGGAGTTTTATTCGATTAATGAACTCGAACATGAGATTGTTGAAGCATTAGAGGAAAAACGTGTTTCAATCGGATTTTGGCCTGTTTGCTGTGATGGGGATTCCCTCTATGATACAACGGTAAAATTGATTGATTCAGAGGGGCGTTTAATACATCAAAGCCGTTATATACCTGTATTAAATCGACTCAATAAAATGCGCTATCTTGAGAGCGAAACATTAGAGCGTTTAGGGGCATTGTGTAACGATCAAAATCGACACTATGTTATGAGCGTCTCTTCGGTAACACTGCGTAATCCCCATTTTTTTGAACACGCAGTGACATTGTTTGAACGCTATCCTAAAGCACAATACAAAATAACACTGTTGTTTGAGGAGAAAGAGTATTGTCATCAATTAGAGCGTTTTTCCCATCAGATAGCCCATTATCGCAGGGCAGGGTATAAAATTGCTCTGGATCGGTTAGGTGGGTATCACACAACACTTTTGTATCTCAAAGAGCTAGAGATTGATGTTGTCCGTTTCGATACTCTTTATAGTCGTAATATAAAAAAAGCCGGATACCAAAATATACTTCAGGGTCTTAATTTGAGTGCCCATTTATGTGGAGCAAAAACGTGGATTTCGATGATTGAAGAGAGTAGTACCGATCAACTTGCCCAATCTCTTAAAATTAATTATCGTCAAGGTAATTATCTGGGTAAAATTTTAAGAATAGAAGATTTAGAAGGAAATGAATGAAATACGGTGAACAGATAGTCGAAAATTTTGACATTGAAAAAGATTTTGAGATTTGGCCGAATCAACATGAGCGTGATTATGTGATCAAAGTGACGTTGCCGGAATTTACCTGCCTTTGTCCGCGCAGCGGATATCCCGATTTTGCAACGATTTACGTCGAATATACACCCGACAAATGGGTTGCGGAACTCAAAGCTATCAAACTATACATTAATTCGTTCAGAAACCGCCATATTTCGCACGAAAACAGTGCAAACGAGATCTACAGCACATTCGAGAAAAAAATCGCTCCTAAGCGCTTAAAAGTGGTTGCTGATTATTATCCGAGAGGGAATGTTCATACGGTAATTGAGATCGACAGCGAAAAAATGGTGAGAGAGAAATAAATTCTCTCGATCAACCAAATTTACCCGTAATATACTCTTGGGTTAGTTTTTCTTTCGGAGTAACGAACAGCTCTTCAGTGTGCCCCAGCTCAATCAAATCCCCTAAATACATAAATCCGGTGTAATCACTGACACGCGCAGCTTGCTGCATGTTGTGGGTAACGATGATGATGCTGACCCGCTCTTTAAGCTCGATAACCAATCTCTCAATCCCCTGTGTCGAGATCGGATCGAGTGCCGAAGTGGGTTCATCAAACAAAAGAACTTCAGGTTCTACCGCAATGGCTCGTGCGATACAGAGACGTTGCTGTTGACCGCCGGAGAGACCGTTAGCGTCATGCTTAAGGCGATCTTTGACCTCTTTCCAAATGGCAGCATCTTGGAGCGCTTTTTCGACACGCCCCTCTAGCTCGGTTTTATTTTTTATCCCTTGAAGGCGCATGCCGTAAGCGACGTTGTCAAAAATAGACATGGGAAATGCCGTCGGTTTTTGGAAAATCATCCCGATTTTGGTACGAAGGTGGATCAAATCCTCTTTAGGATCAAGGATATTGCGCCCTTCGAACTCGATTTCACCTTCGTATTTGTTTCCCGGATAGAGATCATGCATACGGTTAAATGAACGAAGCAGAGTTGTTTTCCCGCAACCGGATGGTCCGATAAGCGCCGTAACGGAGTGTTTGGCAATCGGCATAGTGATTTTTTTCAAACTCGGTGCAGCTGCACCTTTGTAGGTAAAGTCAAAATTGCGGACGTGAAGAGCGCACTCTTCTTTGATATCGATAATACTTGCCATAGCGTTATTTCCTTTTTCCGGCTAATAAAATAAGTCGTCCCACAATATTGAGACCCAAAATAAACATCGAGAGGATAAAGGCGGCTGCCCATCCGAGCTGCTGCCAGTCGTCATACGGACTGATTGCATAGTTAAACATCGTAACCGTGAGTGAAGGCATCGCTTCGTTCAAATCGGTCGTGAAAAAGTTATCATTGAATGAGGTAAAGAGCAATGGTGCCGTCTCTCCCCCGACACGGGCGATACCGAGTAAAACACCCGTTAAAATTCCCGCTTTGGCACCGCGATAAACGACACTCAAAATAACTTTGTACTTTGGTGCACCTAGGGCGAACGCCGCTTCACGCAATGTCCCAGGGACAAGTTGCAGCATGTCATCGGTAGTACGTAAAATAACGGGAATCATAATGATGGCCAACGCAATCGCACCTGCCCAGGCGCTAAAGTGTCCCATCGGCATAACGACAACCGCATAGACGAATGCCCCGATAACGATTGATGGAGCCGACATCATGATATCACTGATATCGCGGATGGCATGGGCGAGACGGGAATTTTTACCGTATTCGCTCAAGTACGTTCCTGCCATAATCCCCAACGGAACACCGATGAGAGTAGACAGCCCAACAAGGATCAGTTGCCCTACAAGGGCATGTTTAAGACCGCTCTCCTCATATCCCGGAGGAGATCCTTCGTATATGAAGATATTCCAACTCAGTGCATGAATACCCTTCATAACCAAGACTCCAAGAATCCAGAACAAAAAGGCGAGTGCAATGATAGCACTGAGTGTTGAAAACGCTAATGCGATTTTATTAATAATGATCCGTTTTTGAGTTGCGGTCATTGTCCTTTCCTCACTTTACGTAAAAAGTAAAACTTCGCTACAGCGATAACGACGAAGCTCATAATAAGTAAGGTCAGTGCTAATCCAAACAAGCTGGAGAAGTAAAGTGAACTGTCCGCTTCGGTAAACTCATTCGCCAATGTGACCGGAATCGAAGTCGTCGGATCCATAATCGATTTTGGAGTATGATGAACATTCCCCATAACGAATGTAACCGCCATTGTTTCGCCGATCGCACGTCCGAGTGCGAGGATGAGTGAGCCGATAATCCCCGCTTTAGCGTAAGGGATGATAACGTCTTTGATAACATCCCACTGTGTTCCTCCCAGAGCGTAGGCGGACTCTTTGAGAATGTCGGGTGTCGTGTTCATCGCATCACGGGTAACAGCAGCCATAAACGGTAAAATCATGATGGCTAAAACGATGCCGGCTGCAAGGAGACCGATCCCCATCCCTCCGAAAATATCACGTAGGATCGGAACAAAGAAAAACAGTCCCCACATACCGTAGATAACGGAGGGGATAGCAGCAAGAAGTTCAACGCTTACCCCGAAAAACCCTTTGATTTTATCATGAGCAATTTCGCTCAAGAAGATGGCAACACCGATCGCGACAGGGATGGCAAAAAGCATAGCCAAGAATGTCGAAGCAACCGAGCCGAAAATTGCCGAATAGGCACCGAATTTATCAAGATTAGGTGCCCATTCGTCTTTGGTGATGAAATCCAATCCAAACGTCTGCATCGCTTCAATGGAGTGATTAAAGAGGACCACAAATATCCAGGCTACGATGAAAAGGATCAACAGTGCGCTGGTGCGGGTCATGTTTAAGAAGATTTTATCAATCATGCCAAGCCTTGCTTAAAAAATATGGGCAATTTTATTACACGATGATTACAGATAAGTTACGAGCCACTGTAACGCCCCCTCACGGGTGGTAAATTCTTGATTCAGTTGAGCATTGTAAGCATTATGAAGTATCGATTTGAACTCTTCGGAGGGGGTTAATCCGGATGAAATTAAATCACGCCCCATAAGCAACGGAAGAGGTGGCTCATATAAAACGCCAAGGGTACTTGCCCTCTCATAAAGCCATTCTCCCGATTCAAAAATTTCGGGTTCGGATGCGTTAAATGCCCGTCCAAAAAAATCAGCTTTTGCTACCGTAATGAGATCATTAATACAGACGTGAGTGCTTAAATGTAAAATTTCACTGTCACTTGCACCGGAACGGTGAAGTTTTCGGGGAGTGCCGTGGTAACGGATCAGAGGTAGAATACGCTCAATCAAATCTTTGTCTTCGGTTATCCTCTCCAGCCAACGCTGGGCAAGTTCTACTCCAACTTCGGCGTGTTTAGGAGCATTTAAAGCTCCATTGAGAGTGATGGTAGTATCGGGTTTGCCGATGTCATGGAGTAAGGTGGCAAGCATAAGTACCATATCATCCCGCCATTTTCCCTGACGCATCGAAGCCATCGTATCGAGTGCCATTAGGGTGTGGTTCCAAACAGACCCTTCCGGATGTGAATCAGCCTCTTGAGGAGTTATTTCGAGTTTATCGAGAGGGGTAAAAAACTCTAATCCCCCCATTTCTCGCAATAATGCCATTCCAATCGAGGGATGTTTGCTCAGTAGAAAAAGCTTTTTGAATTCCTCAAAAATTCGCTCTTTCGGGAGCTCGTTAAGGGCGCCGTTTTGAATCATTTCACGGCATAAAACCAGCAGAGATTCGTCGCATGAGAGTTCAAAGCGGGCGGCAAACTGCACGGCACGCAATATTCTCAGCGGATCATCGATAAAAGTTTCCGGATCGACGCACACTAACCGTTTGTTAGCTAAATCTTCAACCCCGCCATAAGGGTCTAAGAGTTTATTTTCGAGAGGATCATAACCGATAGTGTTGATGGTAAAATCACGTCGACGGGCGGCGGCGGCAAAATCAAGATCACTAAACCATGCTGTTTCAAACCCTTTGTGTCCGAATCCCGATTTCGATTCGGTTCTGGGCGGTGAAAAATCGATCGAATAACCCTCATACGAGAGTTTCAGGACGCCGAAACTTTTACCGAATACCCCTACTTTTCCAAAAGGCTTCAGAAGTATTTCGAGTTCATCAAGTGACGTGACACCGTAGAGTTCAATGTCCAGGTCATGTGACGTATGTCCGGTGAAATGATCACGGACAAACCCTCCGACAAAAATAGGTTTTATCCCATGGTGTGAAAGATGTTCAACTAACCGTACCAAAGGGGGAGAAAGGGTAATCATTTCTTTACAAGGCTCTTTTTTTCGATCAGATTAGCAAGAGAAAAACTAAAGGTCGACCCGACCCCTTGTGTGCTCTCAATAAGAAGTGCGGAGTCGTGAAGTTTGAGGATATAGCTGACGATGGAAAGCCCTAACCCCATTGAGTTATCCCACCGATTTTTTTGGACGCGGTAAAACTTCGAAGTGATTTTATCGAGTTCGGAAGCAGCAATCCCGATCCCCTTGTCCTTGACACTGAGAGTCGTGTCGGTTAGTGTAACGGTTACCTCTTCTTCCGAATATTTTAAGGCGTTGTCAATAAGGTTGGTTATGACGAGTTCGATCATGGTTTTATCGGCAAAAACAGGTTTTGATATCCCGTTAAAACGGATTGAACGCTCCGAGTATTTAGCCTGTAAAATCGAAATAGAGTCACTGCACACGTCAAACAAATCAAACGAGGTAGGTTTGATAGAGAGATCGTTGTTCTCAAGTTTTACCGAGAGGGCGAGACGGTCTAACATGAGGGTGATCCGATGGGTGTTGGAGAGAATTTTGTCTAAAAATTTCTCCCGAATTTTGGGATCGAGTGAGAGATCATCATGGAGGGTTTCGGCATACCCCATGATGGCGGCAATAGGGTTTTTAAACTCATGGCTGATAGCGGAGAGGATATCGTTTTGCTGTTTGTTGATAAGTCGAAGTTTGGCGGTATGTTTCCGTTTTTGTTTGTCTCGGTTATGGAGTTTTTTAACCAAATTTTTGAGCATGATCGATATTTGCAAAAATTCTCGGAAGTATTCGGGTTTGAGGACGGCTCGATAATTCTTTGCCGATACCTGATCCAGAAAATGGGTAATTTGAAGGATATCATAACGGGCTTTTTTAGAGATATTATAGGCAATCATCAAGGCTATAATGACCAATACGCCAAATGCCCCTACGAGTTGAATCCATAAGACATAAAAATGTTTCATTACACTATCAAGACTCATCGCGAGACGGACATAAAATGTTCGCTCGGGGGTAATGATTTTATGAGCGACGTAGATAAAATCGGTTTTGACTGTTTTAGAATATCGGACAGCTGTTCCGTAAGGCTCGGTCATCGCATGCATCACTTCAACGCGTCCTAAATGGTTTTCCATCGTCGTTTTATCGGCATCGCTTTCAGCGATAACGGTTCCGTTTTCATCGATAACAGTGACACGAAGGAAGGTTTTACCGGAAGCTTGAGCAACAAAACGGTCGAAATCATTGGTAGCGGTCAAAATGGGCTCAAGCAGATTGATATTTTCAATAAGGCGATCTTCCCCCTCATGAATAATCATCGATTTGAGGGTAAAGTAACTGATTAATGAGGCAACAAACAGTGCGGCGATAAAAAGCCCCAAAACATTGAGAAAGAAAAGCTGATGGATCCTTAGCACAGTGTGTAACCAACTCCCCGCACGGTTTTAATATACTCTTTTGTTTTATCGGGATCGATTTTTTCTTTAAGACGATTGATCGCAACGTTGACGGTGCGGTCTTGATAGACTTCATCGCCACCCCACACATGTTCCAAAAGGTAATCCCGCTCTAAAACCACATTTTCATTGACGATAAGGGCATGGAGAAGATCAAATTCAAGTTTGGTAAGTTCGATGGGGGTGCTTTCTATGACGACGGTTCGCGCCGCAAGGTTTAGGGTAATGTCACGATAGGTGAGGTTCCCTTCCGCAGAGATTTTTTTGGTACGACGTAAAACCGCTTTTACCCGTAAAATCAACTCTTTCATACTAAAGGGTTTGGTGATGTAGTCATCACCGCCACGCTCGAATCCTTGCTCGATCTCTTCGTCTTTGTGTTTGGCACTGACAAAAATTACGGGTGTTTGAATACCCCGTTTGCGGAGTGACTCGACGAACTCAGACCCCTCGGAACCGGGGAGATTTCGATCCATTAATATAAGATCTACTTGCTCTTCTTCGAGTGCATCGACAACGTGCTTGGTATTAAGAAAGCCGATGGTCTCAAATCCCTCTTTCCCAAGATGGTATTCCATCAGCTCCAAAATATCCTGTTCATCTTCGACAATCAGTATCAACGTATTCACGATTGATTCCTTTTTTCGTAGTTCTAAGTACGCTCTTCGCACTAATTGTGTAAATTTAACTCGCCGCCTTTTTGTGCAAAAAGCATCAGCGAAGCGATATTGACGGTGCGATCACCGATCCGCTCTAACTTACGCAGGGTTCCTAAGACTCTGACATATTCCACTGCGAGGTCATCCGCATCTATAATCAAGTTGAGAAGCTCTTTTTCCATAATAGAGAAAAGATCATCATTTTTAGACTCTTCAACCATTACTTTGCGGTACACATCGTCCGCATCGCACGATTCCATAGTATTCAAACATTCAATGATGTATTGTAACGCATTGAGGGTCGTTTTGTGCAACTGAATGATCGCATTGGTCAAAACAGACATGTCACATCCGCCCATGCAATGATCGTGTAGACGTTTGCTGTATTTTTTGAGTCCATCCCCGATACGGTCGATTTCATTGGTCATTTTAAGATAGGCGACTAACAGCCGTAATTCATCTGCTTCCGGACCGAAGAGAGCAAACGTTTTGATTATCTCGTTATCGATTTTGTTAGCATCGACTTGGATATTTTTGATATAAGTACGTGATGTTTCGTACAATTCAACATTACCAGTTTCAAATGCTCTGAGGGTCTCTTCACTCGATTGGATAATTTGAGAGAGCATAACAGAAATCATGCTTCGGATTTCGTTAAGTTTATTTTCATAGCGTGGTAGCATAACGGCCCTTTTGATATAAAATGATGTGCGCGATTATAACAATGGTTTATAACCGTGAGATTACAAAGAAAGGTTAGTCTCTGTAATCATTTCGTTACCCGGTAATTCTACAATACCGCTATCAAAAATTCCAACAAGGATTCCATTATGCTAAAGAATGCTACAAAAGGTTTGGTGATCGCGGCAATCGCGGCAACTTCTATGATCGCGGCGGATAAAATCAACGGTGCGGGTGCTACGTTCCCGGCTCCAGTATATTACGACTGGGCGTACAACTATCAAAAAGCAACCCACACACGTGTTAACTACCAAGCAATCGGTTCAGGCGGCGGGATTAAACAAATCAGTGAACGTATCGTAGATTTTGGTGCAACTGATGCTCCATTGACTCAAAAAGAACTTACAGCAGCAAAATTGACACAATTTCCTGCGGTAATTGGTTCTATCGTAGTAGCACATAACCTTCCGGGTGTTGCAGATGAAAAACTAAAACTCAAAAACTCTGTAGTAGCGGATATCTTCGCGGGTAAAATCACTATGTGGAATGACGCTGCTATCAAAGCAGACAATGCAGGAATTAAACTTCCGGCTGAAAAAATCATCGTTGCTCACCGTTCAGACGGATCAGGGACAACCTATGTTTTCACCGATTTCTTGAGTGATTCATCTAAAAACTGGAAAAGCAAATTCGGTATCGGTAAAGCAATCGGTTGGGCAACGGGTGTCGGCGGAAAAGGAAATGAGGGTGTAACAAACCTCATCAAACAAACTCCTTACTCTATCGGGTACATCGAAAACGCGTATAAAGAGAAAAACCACCTATCAGCAGCAACGCTTCAAACGGCAAGCGGTAAATGGGTAGCGGCTACAACACCAAACTTTATGGCAGCGGTTAAACAAGCTTCTTGGAAAAAATCTGAAGGTTTCTACGGTTCATTGGTCTCTCAAAAAGGGGATACTGCGTATCCGATCGTAGCGGCAACCTATATTCTTTTGCCGAAAGAGAAAGCGGAAACTAACGCTGAAGTAATCAAATTCTTCGACTATGCATTCAAAAACGGCGATCAAGCTGCAGTCAAATTGGGTTATATCCCACTTCCGGTTGAAACAACAAACCTTGTTCGCGAATACTGGGCAGAAAATAAATAAGTTTTCCTATAAACCCGTCATCCTGAACTCGATTCAGGATCTCAGATTGCGGATCAAGTCCGCAATGACAAAAAGCCACCTTTAAGAGCATTTCGGTGTTTTTAAAGGTGTCTTATTAGACCCACGTTTCTTTCTCCTTCTTCAATTCCTTAAGTTTGACCCGTCTGTCCTTGCGTATGCGTTTAGGCGGGTGTTTCCATTTACGCATCGGTTTCATTTCATATTCATTTTCCTTATTGTAATCATTCTGTAATGTAACATTGATGTAATCTATTTTTTCTACAATGACGTTACTAAAAAACAGGAGTGATTCATATGAATAAAGTTGTATTATCTGCCCTTGCTGCGGCGATGATTAGCGGTGTTGCATCAGCTGATGCACTGACCCTTTACAGTGATCCTAAAACGGGTCAAGTATTTACAACAGCTGGCGAAGGCCGCGTTGAGATGGGTGATTTTGTTAGCGCTAAAGAAGTTGATATGCAAATGCGTGATTTGGAATCAAAAGGTTCTGAATACCAAGACAAAATGTCTAAATACGTAAACGTTAAATCAAAAGCGAAAACACTTGAATTTAGCGGTACCCATTATTTCGGTTTGACAAGTAACTCGTATGGTGAAAAAAACTGGAATGGTGGTGATACAGTCAACAGGTTTTGAACTTCGTCGTAACTATCTTGCAAGCTAAAGCGTATTTCAATGACAAAGATTATTTCCGTGTAACGATGGATACGACTAAAGAGCTTGAATCAACTACATACGTATTCCAATATGTACGTTAAATACGCATACCTTTATCTTGATAAAGTTCTTCCATATACAGGGGTTGAGATCGGTATTGCTCACCGTCCGTGGATCGATTATGAGGAACACAATTCATGGAATTACCGTTCAATCAACAAAGTTATCTTAGAAGATAAATTTTCTACCGCTTGGACAAAAAATCCGTCAACTACTGGCAATAGCGTTACTTCAGTTGGCCAGATGTCATGAACTCTGCTGACCTTGGGGTGAATTTCCAAACAAAAACACCGTATGTTTCCAGTGAACTCGGTCTTTTCAACGGAGAAGGTTACCATGCGGATAAAACGGCGAATAACCAACAAAACAGCAATAATCTGTCTTTTGAGTGGCGTTTGACAGGTCACTTACTCGGAAATGGTGAAAAAGTCGGTAAATATAAACTTGATAAAGATACGTATGCAAATATCTCATTTGCAGGTTTAAGTAGCAAAAATCATAAAGATAATGCATTGATGGTTAACGATGCTGCTGAATATGATCGCAATGCCTACTGGTTTCATTTCGTCTACAACCAACCGGAATTCTTGATTGCGGCACAATATGACGTAAGTAAAGATAAAGTACAAGATACGGGTGTTGAGACAAAACTCAAAACGTGGTCAATCAATGGTGAAGTTCGTCCGATGCAAGATTGGACGGTTCTTGGTCGTTACGATAGCCTAAAAACAGAATATTCAAATGATGCGACTAAAAACACTAATGATGTTGGTGATGCGACACAGCTTATTTATGGTGTAGAATATCACTATAATAAAAATGTTAAATTTATTGCATCTGGTAAAACGGTTAATGCAAAAGATAAAACAGCAGTTACGGGTGGTTATACAGGGGCAACAGCAACAACAGTTGGTAACATGCTTGATAAAAAAAGCTGGATGCTTACGACAGAAGTTGAGTGGTAAGAACCGCTTAACGTTTTATTCTCTTCTTCTCCCGTCATTGCGGACTTGATCCGCAATCTGGGATCCTGAATCAAGTTCAGGATGACACCATAAACCTTAATTTTCCGCTACAATACTTTCCATATCAACTTAAGAGAAACCCAATTATGATCACAGCGAATTTAATACTCACTATTGTGGGGCTACTGTTTCTTCTCATTGCTTTAGTAGCACTGTATGTCTGGCTCGGTAAAAGCAAACAAGTATCGCAGAGTGTTTCTGCCAGTGTCGAAACATTTGAATCACTTAGTAATATCATCATAAATAAATCATCCGGCAGCAGGGAGCTCCATCATGCAGTGGAGATGATACTGGCGCATTTTGGAACTATGAGTTCACATACCGTAAGCAAATACCTGCATTTGCTCGAAGCACTCTGTACTCACCCGCGTACTGACTCCAAGCTCATACTCCTCTTTGAGAAAACACTTAGAACGAATAATCCCTCATATGCACATGAGATTGAAAAATCACTTGCAGTTGGTTTAGCCTCACGGGGATGATTATTGGCACTGTTTAAACTCTATGCTAAAACTGCTAAACGGAACTGTTTCGGCAGGTTTTGGCAAGAGCGGTGCCAATGTTTTGATCTGTTGTTCTACCGCCTTATCTAAAAATTCACTTCCCGAACTTTGAGTTATAGTAATATGTTTTGCTTCACCCTCGGGTGAAAGATCAAACGAGAGGAAAACGACCCCTCTAAGTTTTAACCGTTTCATGTTTTTAGTGCACACAATATTTTGTTTGAGTATCGATTGGGCTTCATTTTTATGAGGATATTTGTATTCTTCTTTGGTCTCCGGTGGTGGAGCTTTTGGTACACTAATAGGTAAGGATTCGGCTTTTGTTACCAAAGCAGAAGGGGTGATTATCGGAGTAGTCTGCGGTGTTATAGTTGGTGGCATTATTGGTGCTGGCGCAAGGATTTTTTGAATTATCGGTTTTTCAGGGATTTTGGATTGAGGGGTTGTTTTTATTCTCTCTTGTATCGGTTCATTAAGGTGAACAATAGGGGCGGTAGATAGAAGTTTTGGGGAATCAAGCAAAATCTTGAGGCTGATTTTTTCCGGCGTATTGAGGATAGTTTTGTGTTCTACGCTCAATGCCCCGATTATCAGGGCAACAAGGGTGAGGTGAATACCTACGGAGAGGAGAAAAGGATTGGTCGTGCGCACGTATGACAAAGGTTTAGAGTTTCACGTCTACCTTGGCTGCTGCACGGAGTGAGTCGGTTGTTTTGTTCATGGTCGCTTTGAATTTTTCCACTTTGATAAATTGGGTAATCTCTTTTTTCGCTTGTTCAAAGGTGACTTTTTTATCACCTTGTTTCATTTTATCGCTGTTGGCATCGTAAAACTCTTTGGCCTCTTTATCAGTGACACTAATTTTATTCATTTGTTGTTTCATCCACATATCCACGGCCAAATCATCTTTGATAGCAGCGTATTGGGCTTTAAATGCCGGAGTATTTTGAAGACCGCTTTTTAATACTTGGTCTTTAATCAATGATTGATTAATAAGTTGATCGACCACTTGGCGTTTCATTTTCGGGTCAAGTTTTTCAAAACTCATCCCCGGAATTGCTTTTGCCATAAATGTGTTGGCATCGGCAGTGGTAATAGCTTTACCGTTTACTGTTGCGAGTGTTGCTGGTGCGGCAAATGCAAAAGTAGAGCTTAAAACAAGTGAAGCAAGTGCAAGGGAGAATTTCATAAAGGTTCCTTTTGGAAAATATTGGGGCTATTATAGTATGTGTTTAATACAAAAAGGTTAATTGGGAAAAAAAGAGTGGATGGTGGACCCTAGCGGGATCGAACCGCTGACCTCGTCGCTGCCAGCGACGCGCTCTCCCAGCTGAGCTAAGGGCCCAAAGATGTTTGGAGCGCAATTATACGATTAGGGCTCTTAAAAGTCAATGTGCAAAAAAAAGGTGGGGAGAGTAAAGTTTTATTTACGTTGTGTCGATATACCCAGTATGAAAAAGTTAGCCCTAATTATGATGATCAGTACCATAGGTGTAGTGTCGAGTGCGGAGGAATATACAATTCAAACGATCAGTGCTCAAAAAGAGAGTTCGATCACTCCTGCTTTTGAAAAAAAGGTTCAGAAAAGTGCCCTCCATTCTGAAAAGAAAAAAGAGGGTTCTTGCAATATAGTGACAGTGGGGAAATATCCAACGACCAAAGCAGCACATCACGATCTTGCAAAAGCCAAAGTAATCAGTAAAGATGCTTTTGTCCGTCCGTTGGTACGAACAACGCCTAAAGCATGTGAAGTACATAGTGCTGCGGCAGAGGTAAAAGTACACACCGATGAGGTTAAAACTTCACGCAATGTGCAAAATGAGAAATTGGCAGAGATCAATGCACAATCATTATCGGTAAAAAAAGAGGAATCGGTTGCAATGACACATGAATCGACTGTGTCACCTGCTGCAGATCGTGTTGTTTCGACACAAGCTGTTGTAGTGCCTGTCGTGCAGGAAGAAAAAAGAGAAGCGTGCAAGGTTCAACCGTGTGAAAATGTCACATATGTTTATGATCGTAACCTTGTCCACAAAAGCGATCTTCAAGAGGCAATCGAATATTATAAACGATCACCATACTATACGTTCAGACCGGTTGCCCTCCAGCGCTGAATTACGGCTCTTTGTTGGCAGCGCTGTAGAGGCAATCAAGATCAATATTTAGGCTCTTTTTTGCTTCCGCATGGAGCGACTCAAGAAGCTCTGCCGGGTTTTCACCGTTAGAAGGGTAACAAACTGCTGCAGAGGGGATAGGTTTATCAAAAAGATCGTCTACCATTTTTTTGACAATCCTGCATCCGTATTTATCCGTATAAGGCATTACAAAAAAGTAGTAATCTTCCCAGTGGACGATTGAATCGGACGTACGAAGCAAGCTTTGAAGATTGGCTTCAACAATTGACTGCGGAAAATTAGAAAAATCGCAGAACAATATAGTAAAACTCTCCGAACGGTTTTCATCAAGCCGATCCGATATGCCAATGTTGAGATCGATCAACGATGCAAAATTGTAAAACGAAAACAGTACCCCTGCCATATTGACTCCTAAAAAGAAAATTCCACTTAGTATAGCGTTAATTTTCTCAAACTAATAATGGTTTAAATGGAGCCGTTGTACACTCTATCACTAGGTAATAGCTAAACTACATAATGTAGATAAAGAGGTAACCCGATATGCTTGAAGAGATCAAAAGCCTTCCGCCATTGCCGGATTCAGTGCTAAAAATTCAAGAGTTGTGTATGAATAGCGAGACAGATATTGATGAACTTTCACGGGTTATTGAACATGATCCGATGCTCAGTGCCAATATTTTAAAGTCAGTTAATTCACCTTTATATGGAATGAGCAAGGAGATATCTTCTATTCCGCATGCAATAATGTTATTCGGTATCTCAATGATTCGCGGATTTGCAGTAGCAAGTGCGATTAAAAAAGGGATTGTGATCGATTTAAGTCCATATTCTGCTAATATAGATGATTTGACAAAAGTATCTACCGTGCAGATGGCATTGGTACGTGAGTGGTATCGAAATGTCGATAAGAGCATGTTACCGTTACTACAAAGTTGTGCATTTTTGATGGAGCTCGGAAAGCTTGCCGTATCACTCAACATTATTGCTTCAGGTCAGTCGGAGTCTTTTTCACATGAGATGTTTCAAGATTCTTTTCCGGAAGAAGTTGAGCGAAAATATCTCGATTTCAGCAGTTATGAAATTGCTGCAAGTATGTTTGAAAATTGGAATTTTGAATCGGTTTTTGTTGATGCGTTACGAGAGATAGCAAATCCTTCAACTCTTAACCCTTACGCGCAAGTATTAAGCGTTATTATCAAAGCCGTCAATCTTAAACATACGTTTAGTGATGAGGGGATCGCTTCGGCAATGGTGCTGATAGAAAAATTCGGATTAAACAAAAATGCGTTTGAACAGGCAGTTGAAGTGATTAAATCAGCTCAAAATGAGGCTTAAATCGGTAAATCGAAGAAGTATGCCAATCCGTAATAGACGCTGTACAGACCGTAAATGAGAATCGCTAAAGCAGCGATACGGTTCATAGTTTGACGAAAAGCGATCTCTTTAAAAAAACTCACCGATTGTCCGAGGGCGAGGAGAGTCGGGATAGTGGCGAGTCCAAATGCCGCCATAATAAGCCCACCCTTGATGATAGAAGCGGCAGCGGCAGCTTTTGCAGCAAAGAAGAAGACAAATCCGCAAGGGAAAAAGCCGTTCATTACCCCGAGGGCAAAAAAGCTCCCGATACTTTTGCTTTTGATAAGTCGGGAAAAGAGTGTTTTGAATAAAGAGTTACTGGAAAATCCCCGCTCAAGCAGATGAATCAGTTTGGAAAGACCAAACATCCCCAATGCGGTAATGATCATAACAATTCCGGCAAAGATAAATAATACACCGTGCATCTCCATGCTCAGGGCAAACAGTGATCCAATCCCGCCAAAAATCATACCTAGAATAACATAAGAACTGACTCTTCCGATATTGTAGGCACCATGACGAAGCATTTGAGCGCTACGGCTCATGGTTGCGTCGATTTTGGTTGAGCTATAGGCGACAATAAATCCGCCGCACATCCCGATACAGTGACCGAAACTTCCGGCAAATGCTATCGAAATTATGAGCCACCATTCGATACCGTGCATAATCAAACCTTTTTGTAAATAGATATAGTTTAAATGATTTTTGTTACAACCGTGTTAAGACTTAACACATTTTTAACAGTTCTATGAAACAATAGCATGAAATTATTTAAAGGATGCGTGAATGAAAAAAGTATTACTTTCCCTCTGTGCATTAGTTGCGGTTGCAAGTGCGGATCAATTGGTTAATCTAAAAATCGAGGGGATGATGTGTCCTGCTTGTGTGAAAAATGTCAAAGGTTCATTGGCAGATGTCAAAGGGGTGAATGAATCAACCGTTTACCTCAAAGAGGGGAAAGCAGAAGTGAAAGCCGCAGATGGCACAAAACCTGAAGCAATGTGTGACGCGGTTAAAAAAGCGGGTTACGGCTGTTCAGTAGCTAAATAAAATACTTTTGTGCATCGTGGCGACTCATGTCGCTAACGGTGGTTACCGCTTCCTCTCCAAACATCAATGTTTGCTCCCCGTTAAAGTCCTGTTTGCAATACGCTAACATCAGTTTTGCCGCTAACACCTTATCGTTATAACTTGCATTGGCTGAGATCAGAGAATGGGGACCGAAGAGTTCGGTATCGATATGAATAAATTTTTTGTTTTGGATGGATTCGAGGATCTCGTTATCTTCGGCATTGCGTCCGATGATAAATTTTGCACCCTCTGGGAGGCGAAGCTGGCGGCCGTATTTGAGGGTCGGGATGTCTTCGACACTAAATGTATCATGGGCGATAAAATCGCGGATTTTATTGGAAAACTTCTCATCGGTGAGGAGGCACCCGCCTCCCGGTGCTTCGTAATCTTTTAATCCGAATTCTCGTGCTAGTTCCATTTGACGATCGCGATTCCGTCCGACAATATTTTCGAGTTTTTCGCGATCGACCCACCCTTGGGTTTCAGGGATGGTTGGCGTGAGCGATAATGCACTGAGGGGACGCAGCAGCAGCCCTTCGCAATTACTGAGATTGAGTACTTTTTGGAGTGATTCGCTGTTTTGGCTCATCGGGCGCTGTCCTAATACTTCACCGCTGATCAGAAAGCTTGCCCCCCACTCTTCCATCACCCGTTTTGCCACTTCAAACATTTTAGCATGACAATCGATGCAGGGGTTAAAGTTTTTACCGTAGCCGTATTTGGGGGTAAAGAGTACTTCACGTATATATTCGTCTCGGATATCGACACTACGAAACTCCGCACCTATTTGTTCACACATATTGAGCATATGGGCAAGTCGATCTTTGGTCGAACCGAATCCGGTATTGATGTTGCAGGCGATTACTTCGATCCCCTGATCGATGAGAAGTTTTGCTGCAATGGTAGAGTCGAGACCGCCGCTAAAGAGGGCTATGGCTTTCATTTATTTTCCTAACGCAATCGGAATAAAATCCCGATTACTACGCTAACGCTGTGTTTGCCTCGGCGGCAAGCCCACGTACGCTTGCGTACTTTTTAATTTTAATATTTATGTGAGCGGCACCAACTCGCCTTTTTTAAGGCGTTCGATTTTCTCACGGAATTGACGTATTAAGTACGATTTTTGATCGAATGATACCGTATTTTGGGTAGAGACTTTTTTGAGCTCTCGGGTATAGTGAGCGCTTAAGAATGTTACAAGCTCTGCTTTTAGTCCTTCGTCTCCGTCAAAAACTCGTATGTTATTATCCATAACTATTTCGCTTAGTCGTGAATTATTTATTTCACCTTGCAAGACTGCTTTAAATTCAATAGAGTGATATTGAAGCATAGAAGGATCTATAAAATCTAGCAAAGAATTGGTTATATTTGGGCGTTCTATTATTGTTTTAATTAAGCTCAATTCCCATAAATCTTGTCCAAATTGAGTTTTTACAATTGATTGTGTTTTTTGTGTGGTTCCGAGAGGAACCATTTCAGGGCGGATGCCAGGAAGCTTAGGGGCTACGTATCTTTTATAATCTTCTTGCATCAATGGTGAAAGATTTTTTATAAATGCGGCTGCTTCGTGTAGAGCAGTTTCTTTAGCCTTAAAGTCTTGCAAATCATATTGTGAGATTATTTCATCTAGTGTAAATTGGGCAAAAGGGATAGGTCGGTGCAAAAGGGCATTAAGTGCCTCGATTTGACCGTTTTTAATCATATCGGCAGGGTCAAGTCCCCCCTCAAATAAAACAACTCCGCCGTCAAACCCCGACATGCTCAGAAGCTTGGAGGCTTTATATGCGGCGGCACGTCCCGCTTTGTCCCCATCATAGGCTAAAAAGATTTTCGGTTCACCCTTGCGCAACAGGGGTAAATGCTCCGCAGTGAGTGCCGTACCCAAAGTTGCTACCGCATGGGTAAACCCTGCTTGATGGAGCATTACAACATCGAGATACCCCTCGGTGACGATGATCTCTCGACGACGATAGATTGCTTCACGGGCGAGGTGATAGGCATACAACAAGCGTGATTTGTTAAAAATGGCACTTTGAGACGAATTGACGTATTTTGCCTGATGTCCCGTGATCGTTCGTCCGCCGAAACCGACGATAGCACCGCTGGTGGAGTGGATCGGAAACGTAATCCTCTCAATAAAGCGGGCAAAGAGTCGTCCGTCATCTCCTCTCCCTATGGCTCCTTGCTCAATCGCTTCGGCGGTGGGCAGTTTGCGCTGTTCCAAAAATCGGAGGGTTTCAGGAGAAGTAGGGGCGTATCCGATGCCGAAGCGCTCGATGCTGGAGGCATATACTCCCCGTTCGTGGAGATATTCGTGTGCGACTTTGTGTTCTTCTAGGAGTTTTTGATACCACTCATTAATCGCTTCCAAAAGAGTAGAGCGCTTTTTTTGCTGAGCATTATCGGTGTAATGGAGGGTGAAATTCGTGGAAGCGGCCAGTTTTTCGATCGCTTCGGGGTAGTTTAGTTTTTCATACTCCATGACGAATTTGATACCATCACCATGTGCTCCGCATCCGAAACAGTGGTAGCTTTGGCGCGAGGGGTTGACGACGAAGCTGGGGGACTTCTCATCGTGAAACGGGCAGGGTGCTTTGAAACTGCTACCTGCACGTTTGAGCTCAATGTAAGAGCCGACGATATCAACAATATCAAGTCGGGCTTTTAGAGCCTCGATGGAGTCTTGGGTAATCATAGGGATATTGTAGCCAAAAGCCTCTTATGACAATGTCGTGAATTGCCCCAGGTGAGTATCAAGTGTTTTAGCGGATGTGTCGATGGATGTGACGATATTAGAGAGCTCATGCATGGATGTTTCATTGGCTGCAGTGAGTTCTCCTAGCATCTTTATTTGAGAGAGCATCGCGTTGATATGATCGGCAATTGTGCTGGAATCATTGACACTTTGGACGGTACGCTCATTGGTTTGCTCCATTGCTTGAACGGTTTGATTGATAGTTTGGTCTACTCTTTCTGAAATAATAGATACTTCTTGCAATACTTGGGAATTTTGATGCATCTGATCGGTTGAATCGTTGATACTTTGAACGATTATATTAATAGTAGCATTGATTTCAATAAGACTGTGTTGAGTTTTTTCAGCAAGCTTACGAACTTCGTCAGCTACAACGGCAAACCCGCGTCCATGCTCTCCGGCGCGTGCTGCTTCGATCGCTGCGTTTAGTGCTAACAGATTGGTTTGGTCAGCGATGTCATTGATAACATTGAGGACAGTTTTTACTTGTGCCGCATCGATACTTAGCTGATTTAATTTGGCTTCGAGTGCTTCTTCGAGTTGTGTGTTACGTGATAGTGTTAAAAGAAGAGTAGAGAGCTCGGAGCGTCCTTTATGCAGCTGATCCATTGAGGCGGTCATACTTTCGAGAGTTATTGAGAGATTGGCGGCACTATGGTTAACGGTTGATTGAACCGAAATCGCTTTATCAGAAGCATCTTGACCGATTGTATATCCTTGATGAGCTCTTGATTTGACTTCATCGCTGATGGAATCGAGGCGGTGTGCTGCCGAAAGATTATCCGCTGCAATTGATTTTGCATGAGATATGGAGTGTTCGATTTCGGAAATGAAGCGATTGAGGCTCTCCATCATCGTCCCTGTCTCATCACGGGTGGAACCGATAAAGGATTTAGTGAGATTAAAAATATCGGTTTTGAGGTTGAGATTGAGATGTTTAATCGGACGTGAAACTTGCGAAACCAGAAGAGAGACGTTAAGTGCAGAGATCGCTATTCCTATGACTCCTATAATGATATTTTTGTTCAGAGCGGTTGCCAGGTCGGTATGATGCATAGAAAGGAGTATAACGTTGAGCAATCCCATAATAACAGTTGTTCCGATTAAGGTCGTGAAAATAGCAAGCGCCATTTTTTTTCCAAAAGAGATGAAAGGATGGTGCTCGCTCAGCGCTATGGGAACGGTCCACTCCTCCAAACGTATAACGAATAGGATAAAAACCGGAATAATGAAGAGTAGAAGGAGAGGTAATACTGCTGCCTGAGCAAGGATAAAGCGCTCTAACGTCATAAAAGATTTCCCCCATAATACGGCGATTGGACCTGGGAGAATATAAAAAAGCTGACCGATTAAAAAAAGGTACGGCATTTTTGAAACGAGCGAAACACTCTCTTCGTAGGAAGTAAGATTGCGAATCCCGGACTCAATTTTTGTCAAAAATGCATTGAATACGACAAGCATGATAGTTGTTGCAATTGCCATATAAATCAACATTTGAGGAGAGAACAAAATCGTGATAAGTTCATTCAAAGTAAACAGGGTGGAATAGAGTAAAAAGAAAATCCATGCCATAGGGGGAACCATCATTCCGATAAATACTAACCACATTAGTGTTTTTCGTGGACTCATTTGAAACTCCAGCAATGACTTAATGATAAATCATAACCTATTAAAGGGTAAAAAGAACCTTATTCGCTCGAAAATTGCGCTATAATTCCAGTTCGAAAATTTTAAATAGAAAGTAGGTGATGTGAATGCCTGGTATCGTTCTTAGACAAGATGATAACTTTGATGCTGCTTACCGCCGTTTCAAGAAACAAACAGATCGTAATCTGATTGTTACTGAAGCTCGTGCTCGTCGTAACCATGTTACAGAGACTGAAAAACGTAAACAGTTCAAAATCAGCGCTCGCAAAAAGATGTTAAAACGTTTGTATATGATGCGACGTTACGAATCTCGCCTGTAATTTTAAGCGCAGCTGCGCTTAAAATTACACCTCTTATTCTCCTCCTGTAACAAAACCTTTACTAACCCTGTGATACACTTAGTGTAATAAATTTTGCACAAGGCTATACTATGCTCTTTAGCGCACCTCTCAAAACCAATTCCAAGAAAATTATGTTGTTAGGCTCCGGCGAACTCGGTAAAGAAGTGGCCATCGAGGCACAGCGTCTCGGGATCGAAGTGATTGCGGTTGACCGTTATAAACATGCTCCTGCACACCTCGTTGCTAACCGCTCTCATGTGGTGAACATGCAAGATCAAGAAGCGGTATTAAAAATAATCCGCAAAGAGAAACCTGATTACATTCTTCCTGAGATTGAAGCGATCAGTATTGATGCGTTGTTCGCGGCAGAAGCGGAAGGGTTTTGTGTTATCCCGAACGCCGAAGCGGTCAACAAAACAATGAACCGTAAAAATATTCGCCGTTTTGCCGCCGAAGAGTTAGGGCTTAAAACAAGCCGTTATCATTTTGTGAGTACTTATGAAGATATGTGCAGCGCAGCTGATGATGTCGGATTTCCGTGTGTTATCAAACCGGTCATGAGTTCTTCGGGACACGGACAAAGTATCGCTCACAGTCCGTTTGATTTGGAAAATTCATGGGAGATTGCCAAAGAGGCACGCGGTGATGCGAGCGAGCTGATCGTCGAGGAGTTTATCCGTTTTGATTACGAGATTACGTTGCTAACAGCGCGTAACGGGGTGGAGACGGTATTCTGCGAACCGATCGGTCACATCCAAAAAGACGGCGACTATATTTACAGCTGGCAGCCGATGGAGATGTCCAAAAAAGCGCTCAAACGCTCTCAGAAAATTGCGAAAGCGATTACCGACGGGTTAGGCGGAAAAGGGCTGTTCGGCGTTGAATTGTTTGTAGCGGGTGATGAGGTCTATTTCAGTGAAGTGAGTCCAAGACCTCATGATACCGGGATGGTTACGCTGATTACTCAAAGCCAGAGCGAATTTGCCCTCCATGTGCGTGCTGTACTTGGATTACCGCTTGGATTTACCTTCTACGGTGACGGTGCAAGCGCAGCATTTAAATCAACCGTTGAATCGCATGAACCGGTGATCGATGTCGCCGATGAGCTTTTCGATGATAATAGTTTTGTTCGCGTGTTCGGTAAACCGGAAGCGCATATCGGACGACGTATGGCGGTTGTTTTAGTGTTTGACAAAGTGAATAAAGCGCTTAAAAAAGCGAAAAAGCTGATTAAAAAAATTCAGGATGTATAACCATGCATATTGTCCTTTTAGACGCGATGACATTCGGGGATACCTCATTAACAGGGTTTTATGATTTAGGAGTGGTAAGTATTTTTCCCACAACAACGGCTGAGCAGACTCTCGAGCGGGTTAGAGATGCAGAGGTAATTGTTACCAACAAGGTAGTGATTAACGATACGGTCATGGAAGCGGCTCCAAAACTAAAACTCATCTGTGTGGCAGCGACGGGGATGAACAACATCGATCATGAGGTTGCCGCACGTCGGGGTATCGCAGTTAAAAATGTTGGCGGGTATTCTACCGATGCGGTAGTACAACATACGTTTTCGATGCTCTTTTATCTGATTGGACGTTCATGCTATTACGATGAATACGTCAAAAGCGGTGAATGGCAGCATGATGAGGTATTTTCGCATATCGGCCCTTCGTTTAGTGAAATACGAGGTAAAACATGGGGCATTATCGGATTAGGTGAAATCGGCCGCAGTGTGGCAAAAATAGCTCAGGCCTTCGGGGCTAATGTCTGTTATTACTCTACATCGGGCAAAAACGAGAACAGTGACTATGAAAAAACGACATTGAGCCGTCTGATCGAGAACAGCGATATTATTTCGATTCATTCACCCCTTAATGAATCAACGGAAAATCTAATTTCACATTCTGAACTATTGCAGATGAAAGATGAGGCCGTATTACTCAATCTCGGACGAGGCGGCATTGTTGATGAGGATGCCCTCGCGGTGATTCTCGATGTTAAACCGATATATGTCGGTTTGGACGTTTTAGTGCATGAACCGATGAAGCTTTCCCATCCCCTCTTATCTGTCAAATATCCTGAAAGACTCTACATAACTCCTCATATTGCATGGACTTCTCGAGAAGCGCGTGAGCGTCTTATTGCGGCAACCATAGAAAATATCCGCAGTATTTAAACTAAAATACTGCATTAATTTCCCCGTATAGGTTTTTTTCATGTCACATTCTATGAAGAATCTGCGGGAGAAGATATATGAAAGCTGAAGATAGTGTTCATTAGACTATTTATAACAGGTGCAGTAATGTCGGCAGTATCAAGGCAATCCCCAAAAATACGACAGAGGTTGTAAATACTTCTACCGTAACGGTGCGGGGTGCGCAATTATAAAGCGATGCCAGGTTGACATTGGCCACCGCCAAAGGGACAATCAGCTCTAAAAACAAAATCCCTTTTACGACCCTATCCATCTCTACCATCCCTAAGGTGACAAATGCGATCAAGGGGATTAGGATGAATTTCGTTCCGTTGACCCATGCGGTGAGTCGCAGATTTATCTCACCCAATTTGATGCCGTAGAGATAGATTCCGAATAACACCAGCTGCATCGTCATTGAGGCATACGCTCCCATCATCAGTGTTTTATCTATGGCTGGACTGGGGACATATCCGATAAGATTTAACAAAATAGCCACTAAAGCCGCCCAAAGTACGGGAAGTTTGAGAATATTTATGAGTGATCCGCGTACACTGAACTCTCCTCGTGAATAATAAAATACTCCGATAGTGTAGACGACGAAAACGTTAACAAGGTTGATGAGGGTGAGATAAGGGACACTCATCTCCCCAAACAGTGCAATCCCCAGAGGAATCCCTAAATTTCCCGTATTGCCGATGAGGGCAGAGACCGTAGCGATAGAGCGCTCTTTCGGATTATGAAAAAGCAGTTTTGCCAGCGGTATCATTAGCAACAGAGCTAAAAGAGAGATGCCCAGATAAAGTGCTGGGGCAAATAGGAGCTCAGTATCGATAGGACGTTTAAGCAATCCCCAAAAAGTGAGAAAAATCTGTAAAAAATAGACACTGAGGAGGGTAATCGTACGATCGTCAATTTTCTCTTTGAACGTCCATTTAGCACCAAAACCGACAGCAATAAAAAGATAGATGCCGAATATTGAGAATAAAGTTTGCATAGTTTATTTTATCCAAAAAATTAGTCATTCTTTTTGAGTGAAAGCTAACACTTCATCGGATACAATCGCGCCAACAAGGAGTCATACTATGGCAAAAGTTTTGATTATCGGCAGCGGCGGCGCTGGATTGGTGAGTGCACTCTCGGCACACGAGAACGGCGCAGAGGTGATTGTCGCTTCGAAAACATTGCCCACACGATCGCAAACCTCGATGGCGCAGGGGGGGATAAATGCAGTTTTAGATTCGAACGATTCGATAGAAAATCATATCGCCGATACCCTTCGCTCATCTGCCGGTTTGGGAGATGAAGAGAGAATTTCACTAATGTGCGAAAGAGCACCTGAAGCGATTCGTTGGTGCAACAGCATCGGATTGCCGTTTAGCCGCAATGAATCGGGTGAAATTGCAAGACGCACTCTGGGGGGTGCATCCGCACCGCGCGCTTGTTATGCACAAGATTATACGGGGCTCAAACTTCTTCATACTCTCTATGATCAATGTCTTAAAGCGGGGGTTACATTTAAAAACGATCGGTTTTTACTCAATCTCATCGTCGATGAAGAGGCTAACTGTGTGTTAGGGGCGACGTTTTTGCATATCGAAACGGGGGAAGTGGAAGAGATCAGAGCCGATGCGGTAATCATCGCTACCGGCGGATACGGAGCATTGTATGGCAAACATTCGACCAATTCGGTGCAAGCGACGGGAGATGGGCTGGCGGCGGCAGTACGTGCGGGCTCAAAGCTAGCGGATATGGAATTTATTCAGTTTCACCCTACGGCACTTAAAGGCTCATCGATTTTAATCTCCGAGAGTGCTCGGGGTGCGGGCGGATATCTGCTCAATGGCGAATTAGAGCGATTTACCGATGAACTGGCACCGCGTGACGTAGTGGCACGTGCTATACACGATGAGGTGGCTGCAAGCGGTGCAGTCTACCTCGATATTCGCCATCTGGGAGAGGCTTTTATCAACCATGAACTCCCACAAGAGCGAAAGTTAGCGCAGATTTATGAGGGGATCGATCCCGTGCATGAACTGATCCCGATCAAACCCTCAGCCCATTACAGCATGGGGGGGATTGAAGTCAACGCGCAATGTATGAGCAGTGTAAATGGATTGTTCGCCGTCGGTGAGTGTGCTAACCATAAAACCCACGGCGCTAACCGTTTAGGGGGTAATTCACTTCTTGAGTTAGTCGTTTTTGGACGTGAATGCGGTAAAAATGCGGCTGAGTACGGGACTATTCACCCAGCTCCTATTTTGGAAAACATGCAGTTGGCTAAAGATACCAACTTTATCCGAGGGGTGATGTATTTCACCAACCAGATCGACTTTTACCAAAAACAGGAGATGCTCGCTAACATCTTTTATAACAACGTAGGACTGGTTCGGGATGATATGGGGCTTAAAGCGGTGCTCGGGGCAATCCGACAGATGCAAAAAGAGTTGCCGTTTATGGGACCGCGCGACAAGTCCAAGACATACAATACCAATCTGGTCGAATTTATCGAGTTCGGGAATAAGATTGAACTGGCGGAAATGATCGTAGTGAGTGCGATTAGCCGTGTCGAAAGCCGGGGTGCCCATTATCGTATCGATGCCCCTGCGAGAAATGACCGTATGTTCGGAGCTCATACAATCACATGGAAAGAGGATGGAGTACTATGCGCGGATTTTTTAAAGTGAAAGAGCTGGATTCCCGCCTTCGCGGGAATGACAATTTCGTCATCCTCGGGCTTGACCCGGGGATCCATCTTAATAATAACGATGATGAGTTTGAAGATGATGAAGAAGAATACGAAAAAGAGTGGTGTGACTGATGGAAATTAAGGTTAAACGCTCCCATGAAGAGGATCTTGTTAGCTATAACATTGAATTAGAAAACGTTACACTCCTATCCGTTTTAAATCATATCAAAACCAAGATCGATCCGACTCTGACCTACTCTCATGGATGCCGCAGCGGTGTGTGCGGAAGCTGTGCCGTACGGGTAAACGGGCGAGAGCAGTTGATGTGTGAATACAAACCAAACGATGGAGATGTGATTGAGCCGATCCGAAATGTTCGGATCATTCGAGATTTGGTCGTGGAAAGTGCTCACATTGAACGCTTTAACCGTGCAGCTAATACATGGAGTGAAGGGTCTGAAGAAAAAGCTGTTAGCAATGAAGATGCGAGCCGTATCGAAACCCAGAGTGACTGCATATTGTGCACGTCATGTTATAGTGCTTGCCCTGTCTATGCGGTGAATCCTGATTTTATCGGTCCTTTTGCATTGACACGTGTCTGGCGCTATGTGAATGATATGCGTGAAACAAACAGTGCTGATAAAATAGCGGCGATCCAAACCAACGGGATTTGGGACTGTACCCTTTGCGGTGAGTGTGTCCCCGTTTGTCCACAAGGGATTGCCCCTAAGCAGGATATTACGATGTTACGGATGAAAAGCTCTATGTTGGGGTATACGGACCCGAATGCAGCCATGGCGTTTGGCGGAGGGCTTAGTTTTTAAAACATTATAGGTTTTGATGTGTTATACTAACTGTATATAAAACAGTTAGGATTTTCTATGGCATCTGAACACTCTCTCGATATCTCCGCAAAAATTGATCTTCAAGCATTTAAAGACGCTATTGCTCAAGCCGAAAAAGAGGTTATCGGACGTTATGATTTTAAAGGGGTCACCTATGAGATTAATTACCGTGAAAAAGAGAAACAGCTTATTCTTCTCGCCTCGAGTGATAATAAACTTGACGCCCTTAAAGATATTGTTGTCGGTAAACTCATCAAACGTGGGCTCTCATCAAAAGCGTTAAATGAGCTTAAAACCGAAGATGCGAGCGGCGGAGCTCGTAAAGCAACCTATAAAATAGTTGATACGATTGAAGCTAAAGAGGCCAAAAAGATTACAGGCTGAAATCAAAAATCTCAAAACCAAAGCAACCGTGGCGATCGAAGGGGAACACATCCGCGTTAAATCCAAGCAGATCGATGAACTTCAAAAAATAATGGCGCAGATTAAAGCAATGGAGTGGGAAGCTCCGCTTGTGTTTGATAACTTTCGTTAAAGAATGATGGATGAATCAAAAAAAGTATAAAAGGATCGATAAACGGCTTATTACCGAAGGGTCTAAAATTGACTTTAATCTTTTTTTGACGAATGAATCTAAAAATGCTATGAGCCATTTTTTTACAAAGTGACACTGCGGTAGATGGGGATACCAAAGTAAAACTGCGTGAAATTGAAATGCTTTATGTCAGCGAAGAGGATGAACCTCTCTATCAAGCGTATGTCGATAAACATCTTCAAAGTATTGCCAGAAACAGTGATATCCCAACCGAACAGAAAGCACGCTTAATTTATGAAAAAGCATCTGAAACCATCGACGCAATGTTCAACAACCCTGAATCGCTTAAAAATGTTGAAAATGCTCAGCCGGTCGTCAACAGCTTTATAGATATTATTCTTAATGATACCAGTGCAGTGGAGTCGTTGATGAGGATTACGGCACACGATTATTATACGCATACCCACTCTATTAATGTCAGTATCTATACGCTGAGTTTGGGATCCTTTTTAGGGGTTGCCGGGAAAGATTTGGAAGTATTGGGGATGGCTGCCATTTTACACGATTTGGGGAAAAGCAAGGTCAATTATGAGATCATCAACAAAAACGGTAAACTGAGTGATGACGAGTTTGCTCAAATGAAAAATCATCCCGCCTTAGGGCATGAGATTGCACTCAAGCTTGGAATCACAGATGAGCGTATTTTAACCGGTATACGCCATCATCATGAAAAGATCAGAGGGGGAGGCTATCCGGATAACCTCAAAGGGGATCAAATTAGCTATTTTGCACGAATTATCGGGGTATGTGATGTGTTTGACGCCCTCTCCACAAAACGTTCCTATAAGGATCCGATGACCTCTTTTGAGTCGCTATTGTTAATGAAACAGCAGATGGCTGAGCATTTGGATATGGATATAGTGAATGAATTTATCAAGATGTTACATAAGCAAGGAGAATCATGAAAAAGATGACAATAGCCGAGGCGGCAGAGTTTTTCAATGTTTCCAAAGAGGCGATTCATAACCGTATACGTCGTGGGAGTTTGGATTGCATCGTGGATAACGGGGTAAAGTATGTTGCGGTTGAATCGGCACAAGGGGCTACTTCAGCTAATATCGCAAACGATAACCGTTATACCCATTACATCGAACAAGAGAATGAACGGCTTCGTGAAAAAGTGGATACTCTCGAAAAAGAGACGACCCGCCTGCGGGATCAGCGTGAGCAGATGCTGATTGATGAGCGGGTAAAAGTGGAACAAATCTATAAAGAGCGTGATGCACAGTTACGGAGTGTTTTACATGTTGTAGCAACAAAATTTCTTTCGCACGTAAATACGGATATGGTGATGGAAGAGGCTAACAGTGCTGATGCTATCAATGCGGATGTTGTTGAGAATGATATTGAAGAGTGGGTCTCTTTGAAGTCATTTTTGAAACTCAAACGCTATAGTGATAAAGAGAAGAAAAAGATAAAAAATCGTTTTGAATCGCTAGCGGATGATGATGTTCGTCTCAGCACACGCGAGGGGAAGATTTTCTTGAACCCTTCTGAGTACGATTATTCGGATTTGTTGCGCTAGGTCACTATTGATGTGAAACAGGTACGAATATTTCGGCGATATGATGGAACCCTAACACCATCTTATGTTGAAATAGAGAAGTGGTTTATTGATGTCGGTGATATCTTTGATTTTGATCTCTTTTTATCTGAAGAGACATTCTCGGATAAAAATCTCTTTTTACCTAAAAATACTATGGTCGATCCAAAAACTAAAGAGCAAATGGACACTTTGCAATATCTGTATATTCGTCAAAGCGATATCCCCTATTACAATCTGTTTGTTGATAAAATCATTCAAAGTGTTGCCCGCAACGAAAAGGTACCGATCGTTAAAAAAGCAGCCGTAGTCTATCGACAAGCATCGGTTATCCTTGATGAGATGTTTGAAAACCCCGAAGAACTTGAAAATGTCCCAAAATCAAAAAATGTCGTTAATGCTTTTGTCAGTACGATTTTTAGCGATAAACACGCGATTGAATCGTTGATAAAAATTACGGCGTACGATTACTATACCCATACCCATTCGATCAACGTCTGCATCTACTCTCTGAGTTTGGGTTCTTTTTTAGAACTTGACTCTGCAATGTTAGAAGAACTCGGTATGTCGGCATTGCTCCATGATTTAGGCAAGTGCAGAGTAGATCCGAAGATAACCAATAAAAATGGGAAGTTGAGCGAGAGAGAGTTTGAAGCGATGAAACAACATCCACTCTTTGGGTATACCATTGCGATCAAGATAGGAGTTCATGATCGCTTTATACTAGACGGGATACGCCATCATCATGAAAAACTCGACGGAACCGGCTATCCTGACGGGCTTAGCGGAAAAAATATAACCCTGTTCGCGCGAATTATTGGTATTTGTGATGTCTTTGATGCTCTTTCGACCAAACGTTCGTATAAAGATAGAATGAGTTCGTATGATACGCTTATGCTAATGAAAAAAACAATGCAGAATCATCTTGACATGGAACTGGTGGATGCCTTTATCCGGATGCAACAGCACGACGATATTTTAACGTCGCTTTGAACTATGCCGCTTTTCCGTTGGGTTAGTGTGTGTCTGCTGAGCTTTGGAACGGTTGAGGTTGTTAAAACAGCTTTGGCAAATTGCAAATTCGGTAGACGGTGCCAACGGTTTTCCGCACGTCTTGCAGCGCGGGACGAAATGGCTTTGTTGGAGAGAATTTTCGATAAAACGGTTGAGCTCTCCTCTAAACATTCGCGCTTTTTCCGCATCGACAAAATACTCGCTCATCCGATAGGATAGCCACAGATAGAGGCTGATCTCTTTGATCCGGTCTTCCGCCTCTTGCAGCTCCTCCATTGATAATGCATAGTTCCCAAGCCGCTGCGGCGGAATATAGGCGATCGGTTTTTTCTGCTCCAATGCTCTCACATAGCGCTCGAAAGCCCCCATTACCAGTGGTGATGAAGTAGAGAGTGGTGCGGTAGCGAGGGTGTATTTGGTACGCATATCAAGGTCGTAACGGTCAACGATGGCCGATGCCTCCTGCATCGATTCGAGGTTTGCGGCGCGAAACGGCCCTTCAAATTTCATATTTTGGACGAAAAAATCGACGATATTGGATAGCGATCGCTCTTCCAAGATGTTCGAGACGAGCATGATGTGGTCAAAGTTGGCCATGACGTTGAACGGCAAAGTTATAGGATCGATTGGTTTAGTAAAAAGGGAACTGATCGTTTTAAGGACATCTCCGGTGAGTGCCCCGATATACCCTTTTTCGCTCAATCCGTAGCGTCCTGCCCGTCCTGAAATCTGCCGAACTTCGGTTGCGGTGAGGTTGCGCTGATTTTGACCGTCGAATTTGTCTGCTTTGGAGAATAACAACGTTTTGATCGGAAGGTTCAATCCCATACTGATTGCGTCAGTAGCTACGAGAATATCAGTCTCCCCCTCGCGGAAGCGGCGTGCCTCTTCGCGGCGCACTTCGGGGCTGAGATTACCGTAAATAACACTCGTTCGATAGGTTTTAGAGAGCTGCTGTTTCAGGCGAAGGGCATTGGAGCGGGTAAAGGCGATAACGGCGGTCTTAGGTTCAATGGCCGTGATAGGGGTGGCCGATTTGAGAAGTTCGAGGGGATTTTTCCGCTCAAATTCGACAATCTCCAACGGTTCACCCAGATATTCGGCTAATGCGATAATCGCTTCACGGGCATTTGGAGATCCCGTCATAATGACCGTTTTGGCAGGGGCACCGATAATGGCATTTGCCCATGCCCATCCCCGATCACGATCATCTATCATCTGCACCTCATCGATAACACAGCAGTCTACCTCGGTCTCAAAGCTTAGCATTTCGATGGTGGAGCTGATATGGGTTGCATCCTCATCGAGGAGCTGCTCTTCTCCTGTGATAAGCGATGCACTGACACCATCATCGCGGAGGCTCTCATACCCCTCTAACGCTAACAAACGTAACGGTGCGAGATAATATCCTGTCCCCGCCTTTTTGAGGTGCTGAAACGCCGTATAGGTTTTACCGCTGTTGGTAGGACCGGTATGAAAAATGAGACGGCGTCGAAGTGAACGGGCGAGGGGAAAGAGGTTTTTAAAATCGCGAACTGTGCGGGCAAGGAGCGCTTGACGTTGCCGTTTGAGCAGTTCATTCGCGATCCGCTGATCGAAGGAAAACAGTACTCGCCGTGATGTTTTAGAACTGATATGAGGGGTGTGGGTTAGATAAGGGATAAGCAGTTCATAGACAATATCATAAAGGGTTTCATCGCTCATCTCAAGAAGTTTTGAGCGTTCACGGCACTCATTTATGAGATGCTCTAGTTCAACAATAAAAGCTCTCTCTTCGTGGAGACTTTGTTCCTCTACCATCGTAGCTATGGTTAGCTCTTCTTCGTTCCAGATTTGACGGCTCAGTTCTTTGGCATCCAAATGGAGAGAGAGGGTGTATTCGAGCGGTTCACGCCGATTTGGCAGAGGAAGCTGTTTTTCTATTTCGATGATAAGGTCATCACTGCTAACTTGCGTGAGTGGAGTATGAAGATGGCGAGCCAAAACATCGCGTAATATTTCTGCGTTTAGAGTTCCGTAAGTTTGGGTCGATGGAGGTGCGCTTTTGAGAGAGGCAATGATCTGCTCACGAGTTAGATAACGATGTGCGGTGAGATTGAGGGAAGATAAAAACAGATTTGTTTGTTCTTGTTTTTGTTGTGTTAGGGTTGTTTTAAGATCAGTAATTTCGGGAACCAATATCTCCGCACTCTCCTCATGGAGCCGTTTTTCGTTAAGCGGCGGAGTTTTGAGAACATGGATCTTTGTAAAACTCTCATCGTCAAGCAGGTAAGTAATCGGAGCGTAATACTCCAGCGTATCATCAAAATTGAATTTCCCCTCTAGTGCTTTTTCAAGTGCTTCACGTTTTTTGGTGTAGCGGATATGCTCTAATTTAGAGGCAATCTTTTCAGGGGTGATTTTACGGGTACGAATATCAATAAATGCCGCATGCAGATCACGCCGTTCCGCATCGCTAAGTTCGAAAGCTTCCAAGAATTCGTCGATCTTCTCTTCCCTCTCATGCGGCTTCTCTTTGGGCTTTGGATTAGGATACGTTTTCCCCTCATTCTTAAAAAAGGAGACAATCATCTCTCGATTATCAGTCTCCCCCTCCGACCACAAGCGGCGGAATGTTTTGATGAGAGATGCTTTATCGGTTGTGCCGTTAAACATCCCCAGAGTATGGGCGAGGGCAATGAGTACCTCGGTCGGTACCCGTTCTATCCCCTCATCGAATCCTTCATCGCCGAAAAAATGGCGAATGGATTGGTTGAGTTTTATCATTTTTTTCTTTTTCTTTGCCATAGTGTAAGTGTAGCCTAAAATCCTAAGGCTAAAGCCTTTATAGCTTTGATACACTCTCATAAAATAATTTATAGGAAAAGTTGATGGTCGATTTAAATGTCGATGAATGGACGCAAGAAGAGTTTTTACGCAATAAACGGGAGCTGGAAGAGCAAGGAGTGAAGGTATTATTGATCGATACGATTTTAAATCCTATCGATGGAGCAGTGACGACCCTTTATGCCCCCCCCTTACTAAAAAATGAGCCTACTGGGAGCGTTTTTGTTTTCTACTGCGACAGCGGCAAATCCTCCAAAGAGCGTCTAAAAGAGTTTCGATCCAAATTCCCTGATCATATCTGCATCAGTTTACGGGGAGGACGCGGGTATTGGCGGAAGAATCTACGGGTATAACAGAATCGTGCGAAGCGTTTGTTCTTTCTATTCGGGAGGGGCGTTATTACGATGCGCACAATGACTTGGAACATTTATGGTATCCCCGTCGTTTTGATAAGGATGATGAGGTGCTATTATGGAAAGGGCTTATCAGTGCGGCGGTGAGTTTTGAACTTTTAAAGCGGGGACGCCCGGAGGCTTCACAAAAAGCGTGGCAGACCTATCTCAAATATTCTCCCCTTTTAGTAAATGTTGTTACCCCGCATAAAGAACTCTACGTTAAAATGATACAAATAATTGAACATACAAAGGGTCGCAATGTCTGAATATACCGAAGCTATGGCGTTTCGTCACGCCTGTAAAAAATTTGATACCGAAAAACAGATCCCCCAAGAGGAGTTTGATACTCTTTTGGAAGTAGCACGAACATCCCCCTCATCGTTTGGGATGGAGCCGTGGAGGTTGATCGTAGTTCGTAAACCTGAGCTTCGCAAAGCACTCAAAAGTGCCTGTTGGAATCAAGATCAGATTACCGAATGTTCGGAACTGGTGATATTTACGACCGATAACGATACGGTTCGAAGCGGCACACCCTTATGTGCGGAAGATGTTTGAGCGTCGAGGACTCCCCAAAGAGGCTGTGGATACCTATATGGGTGTCTATAAAAACTATCTTGAGCCGATTGAATGCGATGAGGTGCTGTTAGAAAACTGGACGGCCAAACAGTGTTATATCCCCTTGGCTAATATGATGACCTATGCGGCGACCCTCAAAATCGACACTTGTCCGATCGAGGGGTTTGATAAAGAGGGTGTTGAAGCGATTTTGGATCTCGAATACGGACACAGTGTTGCCGTAATCTGTGCATTCGGATATCGGGTGAATCCGCAAAGCCCTCAAATGCGGCTTGATATGAAGCAGATTGTCGAATACCGCTAATAGGAGGATGTGATGCTGCAAAAAATGGAATACTACACAGACCGTGTGATTGAATACGGGACCGATTACGGGATAAAAATTTTAGGCGCTCTTGCCATTTTCTTTGTAGGAAAATGGATTATACGAAAGATGATTACATTAATGCGAAAAGCGATGGTGAAATCCCGTGTGGATGAGACCTTAATATCGTTTTCAGCAAATGCCATTTATGTAGCATTGATGATTGTTATTATGATTGCAGCGGCAAGTAATCTGGGGATTAATACCACCTCGTTTGTTGCGGTGTTCGGAGCGGCAGGGTTGGCAATCGGGTTAGCCCTCAAAGATACCCTCGCCAATGTCGGAGCAGCGGTGCTGATTATTTTCTTCCGCCCTTTTAAAGTGGGTGATTTTATCGAAGTCTCAGGGGTTATGGGGACGGTTAAGAGCATAAATCTTTTTTCTACGACACTTACAACTGGCGATAATCGCTCGATTATTATCCCCAATGGAACATTAATCGGTGGGAACATTATCAACTATACCAGTAATGATAAACGGCGTATCGATATGGTGTTTGATATCGATTACAAAGATGATCTGCGATTGGCAAAAGAGGTGATTATGAATGTCCTCCTCGCTAATCCGAAAGTTTTGGCGGATCCTGCTCCGGTTGTTGCGGTAGGGGCTCTTGCTCTTAACTCAGTTCAGATCTTTGCACGTCCGTGGGTAGCGGTAGATCATTATTGGGACGGTATGTTTGAGATGACTGAAGCGGTAAAGCTGGAGTTTGATAAAAACGGTATCTCTATTCCGTTTCCTCAGATGGTTACCCACGTAAAGAACGATTAATTACCGATTATTAACCCTAAATGCGATCGTTGCCCCCAAAGCGGCAACGGCTCCGGCAATGAAAAGATAGGCCGGAGTATACTGATAGACAAACCCTGCTCCGATCGCCCCTACAAATCCTCCAAGACCGTATGAAATACCGAAGAAAAATTGTTGTGATAATCGGCGAGCTTTGTAGAGTGAAAATAACACACTGATGGATGCAGTATGAAAGAGAGCAAAACTAAATGCATGAAGGCTCTGAGAGGCAAACAACATAACTAAAGAGTTAGGAAATAGGGCAACCAAAAGCCATCTAAGTGTGGTGATGGCTGCTGTTACCGATAGAAGTGCATGAAGATTACGACGTAACAGGTTTCCTTGAAAATAGAACATTATGATTTCAGCAATCACGCCGAAGCTCCAGAGCCATACGGTAGTATCCAGCGATATCCCATGGTCGGTTGTGTAGATGGTGAAAAAAGTTATAAAACGGACCGAAACTCACCTGCATCAGGAAAAACCCGATCCAAAGAGGGATATGGTTTCGGATTGAGAAGCGGCACTCTTCGATTTTCGCGTCACATTCACTGGAAGGTGCTTTGCGCTCTTTCACTCCGATCAATACCCCGAAAAACCAGGTAACAGCTGCCATAGCGATCAAAAATGTGATCCCGACCTGCGGTGAATTCATGTACTTTGACCAAAACCAGAGCAACGGCGATAAATCCGAGTGATCCGAAGAGACGAATCTTTCCGTACCGCTCTTTGCCGATTTGCTCCAGAGCGATAACTTCAATATAGGGGAGGACAAGGGCTAAACCGATTCCAAAGAGGATATTGACAACAAGCAGAGGCCAAAAATGCTCCAGCGCAGGGTAAAATCCTACCGCACCCAATCCCATCAAGCTCAAGGCTCCAAAAAATATTTTTTGACCCAGCCTAAATCCTCGTAAAAAAAGAAACGGTATCGCAAATCGAACCAGTGGCGCGGAGGCTAGAATAATACCGATAGCTGAGGGCTCATAGCCCACTTGAGAGAGAATTTTCGGGACAAAAATAACATACACACCGATAAGGGCAAAATAGAAAAAATAAAAAGAGGCGATTAAAACAGCCACGTTAGGGGACGCGGATAACGGCGGTGCCGCTGATGAGATCGTGTAAGGTACGATTGTCTTTACGTAATAAGCCGATGAAAAATCCGATTAAGGTAATAAATGAGAGAAAATAACCGATAAAACGAAGGGAGAGTTTCCAATAAGAAGCATTTTGGAGGGTTGAAGCATCTACGACGCGGATATGGGCGAGTTTTTTCCCCGGCGTTTGCCCGCTTTTATGCCAAAACCAAACATAGGTAACGAGAAAAAGAGCTATTTGCAGTAGTGACGCTATCGGATTTGGGGGGTTGTTTTGGGCTTTTGGATCATGGACTAACACATCTAGTCCACTGGCAGTATGCATCTGATCGTAGCCAAATAGCATCATCATAATCAACGAAATAGGGAGTCCGATCATAAAAATATCGGTGGCAAATCCGGCAACTCGAGGCCAGAAAGGGGCAAATAGAGTTATCGGTTTAGAAGGTTTGGGTTGTTTTTTTGTTTTTAGGGTTCGCCATCTCATGGAGATATTTTAGCTTGTTACAAATTAAAGTGCACTAGTGCTGAGCTTTCTGCTGAAGAAAACTTAGCGTTAGCGTAGCCGTAGGGATTTTATTCCTATGGCGTTAAAAATTAGAGCAAGGTATAGCTTTATTACTGTTGGTTTACCAAGTTGTTTCATAATACTGACATCCCAAACGACAGCAGCAAGTCTGGGTAACGTTTTCTCATTCACCACTCCTTAAGATTCAAAGTTCCGGCGTTCATCCTTCCCGCCGGAGTCCTTATCCCAAAAATCGTAAATAAATTTAATAAAGCTAATCGCTAACGCAGTTATACGTTAACGTTTAATTCCTAAAAGGGTTTCAAGCAGTGTATCGGAAGTGGTAATAGTTTTACCGTTGGCTTGATATCCGCGCTGGATAATAATGAGTTGAGTCAATGCTTTAGAGAGGTCAACGTTTGATGCTTCAAGAGCTGAAGATTGCATAAATCCGCGCCCCGCCGTTGCCGCTGTTCCGATAATCGGATCACCCGAGTTGGCCGATTGGAGATAGACGTTTCCGCCATCACTGACTAATCCCTCGTTATTGGAAAATTTTGCCATCCCGATCTGTGCAAGTCCGAATGAACGTCCGTTGGAAAATGATCCGACTAACGTACCGCTTTGGTCGATTCGGATACCGACGAGGTCCCCGCCGGGATAACCGTCTTGGCTGATACCGCTGGTTCCGGATGGATTATCAAAACTGGTCATTCCGTCAAACGCGTTGACCGTACCGAAGTTCAAATTGATCGTCTGATTAGGTGCCGAACCGTTATTGGCGGTATAGGTAAGACTCGGGATTGTTGCGAGGGCAAGCGCTCCGGTATTGCTAAAAGTGATACGACCGGCATCCAAATTGGTCAGTGCATTTTTATTGATTGTTCCGCCGATATCACCGGGTGCGGGAACACTTACCTCATACGTCCATTCGGTTCCCCCGCTCGCTGAGAGAGATGATTTACGAAAATCGAGTCGAAGGGTATGTTTGGTTCCCAGAGAGTCAAATACGTCGATACTCGCCGAGTGGGTCGCGGCATTAAACGCTTGACTCAATCGTGTTGTGGCTGAACCGGTCGTTAATGTCCCTGATAACGTTTGAAGGTTCTGGGTAAATCGGGTATTTTCAGTTACCCCGGCTGAGGTCAATCCGGTAACGGCGATGCGAAGGTCGTATTCATCGGTACCCGCACTTCCCGGATTTTTGATTTCAAATTGCCCTTTATCGTTAACGGAAACGGTAATGGCACTGTCAAAGAGATTATTATTAAGTGGACTATGATCATCCCCGACGAGACGAGCATCCCATTGCATTTGAGCCCGTAAATCTTCGGTTGTTGTAAACTGCCGTTGGGCACCTGATGCGTTGGTTTCAGCGACAGCAGTCGCTCCGGCACTGATAAAAGTATACTGAAATGCGGTGATATCACCTCCGACAGCCATGCCGGATCCAGAAGCATCGACGACTCCGGTTATGGCGATATTTTTGCTGGCAGCGGTTGTCCCTCGGGTGTTATCGTTGGTGAGGATCAAAATAGCCGGATTGGCCGGATCCGGTGCGGCAGATACACCGGTTGTGGTGGTATTGGCATTAATCTTAGCGGCAATCATGTTAGCCGCTTGGGCAGCAGTCTCTGTCCCTGCAAATGCTAGAGATATAGGAAGCCCGTTAACGTTAAAGGATAAAGCACCGGCAGCGGGTGCGGCAATCGTTTCAGTGATTGTAGCGGGCTTATAACTTGTCCACATACCTTGACCCTGTTGTAGATTGAGGGCATTTCCGGTCGCATCGAATAAAACGTTAAAAAATTCGGGGCGGTCATCATCTGCGGTATTAGCAAGACCGTCGGGACCTGTAGTGTTGGCATTATTGGTGTCAAGGGTATAAATAGGCTTAAATTGGTCAACCTTATCCCCTGAGCTGAGGTTGGCTTTGACTACTACCTGAGAGGTTGCCTGTGCCGGAGTTGTTAATCCGGGTGGAATTTGGATACTGGTAATCGGTGCAGTGGCGTCTACAAGATTTGTTTTTTTATCTCTTACCCACCCTTGGACGATAAATCCGTTGTTATCGACGAAATTTCCCGCAGCGTCAAATTTAAAGTCACCGGAACGGCTATATTTATAGGTATTCCCGCCATCCGCACTGACGATAAAAAAGCCATCCCCTTGAATCGCAACGTCGGTATTTTTGTCGGTATTTTGGATTGAACCCTGCGACATAATACGGGTAACGGAACTGACGGTAGTTCCTAATCCGATTTGAACGGCATTTTTACCGCCGATTTGCCCCTGCGGAGCAGTAGCGATTTGGTTGGTCTGGGCTAACAAGTCAGAAAAGTTGGCACGTGAATACTTATACCCAATCGTGTTGACGTTAGCAATGTTGTTAGATTCAACGTCCATTGCAACCTGATGCGATTGCAAACCTGTAACACCTGCGAAGAGTGATCGTAACATAATATGTCCTTTTTATGACAAAGTAAAATTTAAAAGCAAAAATTATTCCAATTAGCGATGCATTTGCAACGCTTTTTGGATTAGCTCATCTCCGGTGGTAATCGTTTTAGCATTGGCCTGATAGGCACGCTGCATGATGATCATATCGGTAAGCCCTACATCAAGACGAACATTGGAATTTTCAAGCTGTCCGCTATAAACTGAAGCACCGGTAATGGTTTTACCGGTGGTATCGGTCCAAAAAACAGGCTTCCCGCTATTGGCACTCTCTTGAAAGAGGGTATCTCCGGTACGATTCAATCCTTGGTCATTTTGGAAGTGGTAGACCGCTACTCGACCGATAGCGCTTTGGCGTCCGTTAGAGAAATCGGCGATTATTACTCCATCGGAATTGATCCCGTATTTGGTTAATACTCCGCCTGACATGCCGTTAGATCGGGATGTTCCGCTAATGGCAACACCTTTGGTCGAGATAACACCGTTATAGCCGGTTCCCAAATCGACAGCAACGGGGCTACCGTCATTATTCATCGAGGTGATAGTACAACTGTTCAATCCGCCTGTTCCGTTGAAGATGGCTTGACCGTTTTTGGTATCGTAAACCGTGTTTCCGTCATTTGAGGTGACGGTGGCAACGACATCCCATGCAACCCCATCGGTGGGTTGAGTAGCGCTGAGGGTAAAGGTTAGCTTCAAACGGTTTCGTTCGTTCTTGCCGCTTACGACGTCCGCACTGATGGTGCGTGTTGCGTTATCGGTTCCGAGATTGCCGAAAAATTCTGCGTGGGTAGTGGGTTCTACGGGATAGGCGAGGCGGGTCGGAAACTCCAATTGCCCTTGTGCACCTGTTGAACCAAGTACAACCGTATTGGCAGGATCGTTAAGGACATAAGCGCCGGTTACACCATTGGGTGTTTTATCCCCATAATCAAAGGCTCCGTTATAGGAATAATTACTCAGCATGGTTCCCGTCACGTATTTGCCGTCTGCGGTGGTGAGTCTGGCAACCGATGAATTAACGTCACCGGCTGTTTTTTGGACTTCATCAAATACAAAATTTCCGGCGCGGGTATAGGAGGTATCTTTGCCCGATACAACGCCGAACCAGCCGTTTCCGCCGATGGCAAGATCGTTAAAACGGTCACTCGTAATAAGGGAACCGGTTTGCATCTGTGTTGTTGTTGCCTGAAGACGTGATCCCATACCGATATCGTTGGCAGTCGGAGTTTTTCCGGCACTTGCGAGGGCGTTGGTAAAAAGATCAGAAAATTCAGCGGTAGAGCCTTTATACCCTACGGTATTAACATTGGCGATATTGTCAGAGACGACATCCATCCCCATTTGGTAGGTCATAACCCCTGATATTCCGGAATAATAAGCCTGATTCATCTTATTTCCTTAATTTGCCGAAACTTCTTTGATCGTACTAAAATCTACATAGCTTGATCCGAGTTTCGCATAGGTTTTACCGCTATCGAATTTAATCGATTCGATCGGATAGGTTCCGACTCGTGACGTTGCTTTGGTTCCGTCTGTTTTGGTATACGAAGCTTCGACGTAGTATATTCCGGCATCGAGAGCTTTTCCGCTGCCATTTTGACCGTCCCATGAGTATTTTGCAACTCCGGCATTGGTAGCACCGATCGGCATGCTTCGGAGAATATTTCCGTTATTGTCGAGTATATTGACATTTCCGCCGGCGATATCGTTAGGGAAATAAATTTCAAAATCACTAGTCGCTGAAGTAGCATCTTTGGAAATGGCGTTACTCCCCGTATCGGCAATTTTTCCGATAGCAGAGATACCCGAGTACTGCGCGGATGCGGTGAGTGACGCTGCCAGAGTTTCAAGCGCTTTGTTGGTATTTTCACTTGACTCGAGTGTCGCGAGTTGCGATGTCTGAGCCAAAATTTTCTCACTGTCCATCGGTTGGGTCGGATCTTGGTATTTGAGTTCCAACATTAATAATTTCAAAAAGTCATCTTTGCTCAAAGCCGTTTTGTCGACAGCGGCTTTGGCTGCTGATGTTGTCGTAGCTGTTGATGAGGTCGTAGCTACATTACCGTATGCGTCAATTGCCATGATAATTTCCTTTTATGCGTAATTTGGGATAATGATTTCGAGAGCACTTAACTGCTCATCGTTTAGTTTGAGATCTTCAAACGACTTATAGGTATTGAACTGCTGCTGTTGTTGTCTTTGCTGCTGTTGCTGTCCTTGTTGCTGATTGCTTTGACTATCCCCTCCGGACATAAAGTTCATAGTGGCATTGGTGATCCCCTGAGAGGCGAGCTGAGCTTTGAGTTCCGTAGCGTTATGGGCTAAAAAAGCGACACTGTTGGTATTATTGGATTGTATATTGACATGAACATTATTACCGCGCTGTACAAGAGTTACTTCCACTTCACCCAGCTTTTCGGGGTTGAGTTTCATCGTCAGACGTGTAAACGGTGGTTTGTACTCTTGAACCGCTTCTTTAAGGTCACTCGCGAAATGACGCATGCTTTGTTGCGCCTCTTTCGCTTTTACTTCAAGCGATTCGGCTTTTGGAACATGGTGAGTTTTGGCAGAGTCCCCTTCGACTTTTGAAGAGTCAGTTTTAGTCTCTTTTGGTTCAGTAGACTCTTTTAATAGGGCAATCAACGCATCACTTTTATGTGTTGATGCTGTTGTGGTAGCGGATATTTTGTTTTCAGATGCACTGCTCGAACTTGTTTTTACCTCGTGCTTTTCAATGCCCTGAAGGAGCGCCGTTAACGGTTGTGTTTCAATCTGGTCAGATTTTTCTTTCACCGATGTTTCTGTTGAAGGTGCTTTTGTATTTTTTTGCTCTTTATTTTTTAATTCGCTTAAAAGTTGTGTAATCGCTTCTACGGGAGCTTTATCTTCAGTGACCGTTGCAGCAATCGCTTTTGTCTCAAAAAGAGGTTTAGAAAGGAGCTCTTTGGGGAATATAGCTATCTCCTCCGGCTCTTTTATGAGTGTCGAGAGGGAAATGCTCTGCGGCTCTAACCCTAATGTATCAGCTAATTTAACCAGTCCCCCTAATGTTTTAGGGAGTGATTTTGGATCAGCCAGATATTCAGGGCTTTTAGCGGTAATCTCATTTTTGAGGTAATCTTTAGCCCGATTAATCAGAGTACGTACTTGATCATTTGTCATATTGCCGAGTAGATCAGCAGAGAGAAGGGCTGTATCTTTTCCGCTTAAGAGAGTTTGTAATTCTTTGATCTGGGAAGTTTTTAATTCTGTATTGCTTGTAATCGGTTTGTTTTTTGGGTCAATAATAGTTTTGAAATCGTTTGATTTGACAACTTTATGGTCATCACCCTTTGTCTGCATACCGATGGAAGCCAAAAGTTTGGAAAACAGGTCATTCGATTTGGTTGAGGTTTTTGCATTTCCCCCCAATAAATCGGCTAATGATTGTTGCCCTTGTGTCTCTTTGCTCTGAATGATCATGTAAGATCCTTAATATTGAGCGCATATATAGTGCTCTGAATTACGTATAAATATAAAGCAAAAAATATTCCACTAAATGAAAATAGCTAAACAGTAATAATAGCTTTATGCCTTAACATTTCCTTAACCTTATATGAGATATAATCCGCGAAAATCTTTGCCCTCATTCTAAAGGACAGCAATGCAAAAAATTCGTAACATCGCCGTAATCGCGCACGTTGACCACGGTAAAACGACTCTAGTTGACGGTTTGCTCAAACAATCCGGTACATATGGAAGCCACGAGCAAGTAAATGAAAGAGCGATGGACTCTAACGCACTTGAAAAAGAGCGTGGGATTACCATTCTTTCTAAAAATACTGCGGTTCGCTACGGCGATCACAAAATTAACATTATCGACACTCCGGGCCATGCCGACTTCGGTGGAGAAGTTGAGCGTGTATTGAAAATGGTTGACGGGGCTTTGATCCTTGTTGATGCGTATGAGGGTGTTATGCCTCAAACGAAATTCGTTGTTAAGAAAATGCTTGCCCTTGGAATCAAGCCAATCGTTGTTATTAACAAAATCGATAAACCATCGGCTGACCCTGAGCGTGTAGTAGATGAAGTATTCGACCTTTTCGTAGCAATGGATGCGACGGAAGATCAACTCGATTTCCCTATCGTTTACGCTGCAGCGCGTGACGGTATCGCGAAAATGGACATGTCTGAGCCTGATGGCGATTTCAAATGTTTGTTTGATACGATCCTAAACAAAGTACCTGAGCCTACCGGTGATGCGGAAAATTCTACACAGTTACAAGTATTCACCCTTGACTACGATAACTATGTTGGTAAAATCGGTATTGCCCGTATCTTCAACGGTAAAATTGCAAAAGGGGATAACATCCTCCTTGCAAAAGCTGATGGCGAAATGGTCAAAGGGAAAATTTCTAAATTGATCGGATTCCTAGGACTTAACCGTATGGAGATCCAAGAAGCAGAAGCGGGCGATATCGTTGCTGTTGCCGGTATCGAAACGGTAGATGTTGGGGATACTATCTGTGATCCACAAAATCCTATGCCACTTGATCCAATGCACATCGAAGAGCCTACCTTGACCGTTGTTTTCTCGGTTAATGACTCTCCGCTTGCAGGCCAAGAGGGTAAACATGTTACGGCAAACAAAATCCGTGAGCGTCTTGATTCTGAAATGAACACCAATGTAGCAATGCGTTATGAAACCGTCGGAGAAGGTAAATTTATCGTTTCCGGTCGTGGTGAGCTTCAAATTACGATTCTCGCTGAAAACATGCGTCGTGAAGGGTTTGAGTTCGGTATCGGACGTCCTGAAGTTATCGTAAAAGAGATCGAAGGGGTCAAATGTGAACCGTTCGAGCACCTTGTTGTTGACCTTCCTTCAGACAATGCAGGTACGATCATTGAGCGTCTTGGTCGCCGTAAAGCGGAAATGAAAGCAATGGTACCGATGGGTGAGGGCTTTACTCGCGTAGAGTTCGAAATTCCTGCTCGTGGTTTGATCGGTTTCCGTGGTCAGTTCTTGACTGATACTAAAGGTGAGGGGGTAATGAATCACTCATTCTTGGAATTCCGTCCCTACACCGGGAACGTTGAGAGCCGCCAATACGGAGCGTTGATCTCTATGGAAGACGGTGTTGCGTTAGCGTACTCATTGTTCAATCTTCAAGATCGCGGTGTCCTTTTCACAGCGCCTCAAACGAAAGTGTACAAAGGTATGATTATCGGTGAGCACAGTCGTTCAAACGATCTTGATGTTAATCCGATCAAAGGTAAAGCACAATCAAACGTACGTTCATCAGGTGCCGATGAAGCGATTAAACTCGTTCCACCACGTGATATGAACCTTGAGCGTGCGTTAGAGTGGATCGAAGACGATGAACTTCTCGAAGTTACACCTCTTACTATCCGTATCCGTAAACGTTGGTTGGATCCTAGTGATCGTAAACGTTACGGAGCTAAAAAGTAATTTTTACTTTTTAGCCATCTCCTTGCCGGCGATCATTCCGCTGGCCCATGCAAAGTTAAAATTATATCCCCCACGCTTTCCTACGATATCCAGAACTTCACCCGAAAAATAAAGACCCTCTATCAGTTTTGATTCCATCGTTTTATTATTGACCTGTTCCGTACTGACACCGCCACCGCTTACTTCAGCATGTTTGAAACCGTGTGTGTCATTTACCTCAAATTTCCATTCACCGATCAAGTGGGTCAGTTTTTTCACCTCTTTCGGATTGAGTCTGGATACGGGTGAAGAGAGAGCTATAGCGGCATCTTCGAGGAGATAGGTCGCTATTTTCGCAGGGATAAGACCGCAGAGAGCGGTATGGATATCATGGCTCGGTACAGAAGCAAACAGTTTCTCGATCATATTCGCAAGGCTCGCTCTGTCATAACGCGGGAGGAGATTGAGGGAAATACTAACATGCTGTTTGTTGAGGAGAGCATATGAAGCCTTCTGACTGATGTCGAGGATGGCGAGTCCTGAAATCCCATACGCAGCAAATAGGATATCACCTTGGACTTTTTCTTTGGATTTACCGTCAATGATGAGGGCTACTTCAGCCGTTGTTTTGACTCCCGCCATTTTGTGATGATGTTTAGAGTTTAAATGGAGCTGTACTAACGAGGGATAGGTGGGAAGAATCTCGTGTCCGAATTGTTTTGCGAAGCTGTATCCATCGGCAGTTGCACCCAGTTGGGGTGCCGCTTCGCTTCCTGTGGCTATTAAAACATTGTTATAGCTTTGTTTGCCAAGCACTGTTTGGACGTTGAAGTGTGAATCATGTTTCGTAATTGAGGTTACTTTTGCATCGGTGAGGATTTTAACACCCGCTTCGCTCACGGCACTTTTCAAAGCGATCAATACCGATTTGGCCTCATTGGAGAGAGGGTAGCATCGTCCGTCCTCTTTGATATCCAACACCAATCCTATGGAAAGGCAGAATTTTTCAAAATAGGCGAAATTGAGCTGTTTGAGTGCATAGGTGACAAAATGGGGATCATTTCCTGCGTAATCTTCGTGTGAAGCGGTGGTGTTGATAATATTGCACCGCCCGTTACCGGAAGCCAATATTTTTTTACCCACACCGTTGTTATGTTCATAAATGGTGACATTCGCACCCGAGCGGGCGGCTGCGAGTGCTGCCATGAGCCCACTAGCGCCACCGCCGATTATTGCTATATTTTTCATTGGGGTATTGTACTATAAATGTAAGATACCAGGGAGGAAAGGGTGCGCAAAGAGGAGAAGAGGATTAATCCTCTTCTTTGTCTTTATGATCGTCTTCGCCTTTTAATAAATCGGCACGAGGGAAAGTAAAGGTTGATTGACGTGTGACGGTCACTTTATCTTTTGCATCCACCGCATAAGCATTGATAGTGATAGGGATAACGGTGTCTTTACGATCATCATTCACGAGCATCTCATCGGTATAAAGGACAACCACTTTTTTCTTAACGACACCCGGTTTCACTTTGAACGCTTCTTCCGGCTCTTTTATTTTGATTTTACCTTCCATTCCCTTAGGGGCGATAATGTCAAAGTAGTAGTCATGATCTTCATTGAGTGTGTTTTGCAACAAGAATGTGTAGGCATTTTCAACCTCTGTTTTTCCATCATCGGCATGTATAGAATACAAACGGTTCTCTTTGTTGATATTGAGGAGCATATACTCTTTTTTATTTCCCATCATCCCCAAAATAACACTGACAATGATTAGAATAGCCATATATCCAATGATTTTAGGACGGAAATAGTGAGTTTTACCCTTCATAAACAAGGTCTCTTTTTCACTTGACCACTCGACCAGACTCTTTTTGCCGAGTTTACCCATTACTTCAGTACACGCATCGACACACTCGAGACAGTTGATACACTCCAGTTGAAGCCCTTTACGGATATCAATATGGGTAGGACAAACGGTGACACAGCTTTCACAGGTAGTACACTCAGCATTGGTATTGACGGCTAAAAGATCTTTTTGTTTGGTAAACATCTTCTCTTTGTGGTCGTTATAGATCTCACCGCCGCGATTAGGGTTGTAGATTGCCATAACGGTGTCTTCATCGTACAAAACCGATTGGATACGTGAGTATGGGCAAACATAGACACAAAAGTTCTCTTGTAAGAAAATAACGTCGTACACCAAGAAGAGGACGATGCCGATAATTGAACCCATTAATACGGTATGTTCCATCGGATTTTGGATATAGGCTAAAAAATCTTCCGGCGGTACAAAATACCACATCAAATCAGACGCAGCAATAAATGCTAATCCGGTCCAAATTACAATTGCAACAAGGCGTTTGACTTTATTTTCAATTTTAGAATAATCCGGTTCTTGCTGTTTGTTTTTAATACGCTTGCGAAGCCCTAAGAGTTTTGTTTCGATCAAATCACGATAAACGACACGGAAAATGGTCTGAGGACACATCCAGCCACAAAATACACGTCCTCCGAGTACGGTAATACCGAAAATCCCGATGAAAAGGATCATCAGCAAAAACGGCATCAAATAAAGCTCTTGCATATCAAATTGGATAAACATCAAATGGAGTTTCAGTTTATCGAAACTAAGCAAGAAAAGGTGATTTCCCCCAATTCTAATCCATGGTACCGATAATGCAAAAATAGTAATCAGCCCATAAAACCAGTACCGTTTAATACGCCAAGGGGTCCAACCGGACAAATATTCTTCCCCTTTAGGGGCTATTGTTTCTTCACTCATATCTCATTCCTCATAGTTGATTCATCGATCGGACATCGAATCGTACCGATAACAGTTGCTTCCGCATCGGCATCATTGCTGATACCGATACCGCTAACCACCTCTTTTAGCTCGCGTGATTCAATGTAGTCTTTCAGCGAGCTTCGGCTTACGTCAAGAACTCGTGCGATTTCGCTTACACTTTTTCTTTTCTTTAATAAATCGGTGATTTGTTCCAAATGAATATCGAATTTTGATGATGATTTGGAGCCACGCGGACGACCGATCCCTTTTTTTGCATCATCTTGCAACACCTGACGGAGCTGATCGATTAGACCTAAGACAACCATTGTATCACTTTTGCGGTCAATAACGACCCCGGGTTTGACAAAATGGATCGTATTATTATTTTTAAGAAGACAGCTAAACATCTGAACAACATCTTCAATACAGTTGCTCAATACCCATGTATCATAAACAATCAAGGTGTCCCCATCAAGTGAGCGGAAAAACTGAACCACTTCATGACGATCAGCCAGTCGCTTGTTTTGAGAAGTTTGATCCACCATCTCTTCGTGGATCGTCATCCCTTTTTGATTCGTATAGCCGTTGATTAATTTAAGCTGTTCATAGACACCATCAAAGTCTTTATCGGGACGGATATAACTAACAGTCATTGTATGCTTAAATCCTTTGTATTTTTTAGTTTCATCGTCATTTTATCAAACAATGACGATGAAAGTCAATAGATAATATTATTTATTCGTCATATTGGTTTGATCTATAATAACAACTTCACACTGTAAATCGATATTAAATTCTTTTTTAACTCGATGCTGTGCTTCTTTTATTAAATACAAAGCATCTTCATAGGTTCCATCTTCATAATTTACGAGGAAATTAGCATGCACTTCGCTAAATGACATGTTGCCATGACGAACCCCTTTTAATCCGACCGCTTCGATAAGACGTCCGGCATAATCACCCGGAGGATTTTTGAAACAGCTCCCGGCACTCGGGACATTGGGCTGATTGGATCGCATTTGTGCAAACATCTCATAGCGCTCAACGGAGTACCCTTTTTCTGCTTTAAACACCGCTTCAAATACGACCTCATTAATAGAGGTTTTACGGTATCCGTATTCTATATCTTGTTTTCGAATCCAACCGCTCATCGTGCGTATGGCAATAAGGTGGTTGAATATTTCATACTCTTTAAGCCCGGCGTTCATTTTTAGCATTCCCCCAAGAGTTCCGGGAAGCTTTGAGAGATATTCGAAATGGGCGATATCGTTTTTTTTGCAAAAGGAGACGATTCGTCCACCCGGCGTAGCGGCTCCGACATGGAGTCCATCTTCCTCGAGACGTAATAAAATCGTACTCTTTGGAGAGAATCATGAGGGGCGGTGGAGTGGGAGAGATGAGGAGATTATTGGCGGAACCGACAATAGTATGCCCATGGGGGACGACATCATTCTCGATTAAAGCAACTTCAACAATAGGTCCGATCCGGATAGAACTGAATTTGGAAAAATCAATGGTTTTTGTTTTCATTGTGTAAAGGTGGGGATCATATTAAACATCCGAATTGTGAAGTCTTGCATCTCGTTCATCATCCACGGCATTGTAAGAACAATAACAACGACAATACCGATAACTTTTGGGATAAAACTGAGAGTTGCTTCATTGATCTGGGTAGTTGCTTGAAAAATACTCACCGCAAGCCCTATAAACATCCCGACTAGCAATGCGGGAAGGGATAAAATTAAAGCTATTTTAAAAGTTTCGATCCCTAGGCCGATCAGTTCTGATTGCATCATCGTGATTTCCTTACGCCATCGGAACTCGTACCGACGGCTACGCTAACGCTTGGTTTCCCTCGGCGGGAAGCCCACGTGCAGTAAACCGCACTCATTTTAACTATACCTCAATTCAGTGTATTCTAGGGGGATCATAAAATCCCTAGGATCGATTTTGGCATCAAAAAAGCCGTGTTTATTCCCCAGTTCAAATAAAAGTTCGATCGCTTTGTATTGGGTTTCATTGAGAGTAATGGATTCATCATTGGCATAAAGTTCAAGATATTTTTCCAATGTTGCTCCATCAATACGGACAAGATTGCGCTCCATCAACATTTTAGAGAGATTTTCTTTGTGATCCCGTGCAATTTGAACCGCTTTGGTCAGAATGTTCTCATATTCGATTGCAGAGGTGATCGGCAATGATCTTCGGATCGCCATTCCGCCCAGAGGCAAGGGGAGATCTCCACCGGAGAGTTCACACCACACATCCCATAGTTCGCGTTCGACTTCCAATGTCTCATTGTATCCTAAGATAGACTCGTGGATGAGAACCCCTGCATCGACGACACCGTCTAAAACAGCTTGTTCAATCTCTAAAAAATTCATATAAACTATTTTGGCATCGGGATAGGCAATCCGAAACAGTAGCGCATTGGTGGTGTATTTTCCACTGAGAGCAACTTTAAACCGTTTTTTTAGGGTTGTCTCTTTTTTGCGGATCAGTTTTGGACCGTATCCTTGACCGAAACTTACCGCCGTACGTAAAAGGGCATAGTCAGCTCTTATATGGGGATAAAGTCCGAAACTGATAGCACTGATATCGTACGTTCCTTTAAGCGCTTCGGTGTTGAGCGTTTCGATATCTAAAGCAATATTTTCAAAAACAGTATTTTCTTTAGTGACCCAACCGAATTTGATGGCATAATACATAAAGATATCGTCGGCATCCGGAGAGTGGGCAATCACCATTTTTTTCACTTAAAATCCTATTCGTAAAGAGAAATCAATTAAATTTTAACCAAATAACGCTAAAATATCTCTATTCCAGAATGCGAATTATTAATATTTCAATTTGTCATATTTTTTGAATATATTTCAATTTGTCATATTATGACGTAATTTTAAAACATATTAGTCTCAGGAGAGCACAGCATGATGGATCCAAACAAACTTAAATCGCTTGAACTCGCGATGAAGCAAATCGACAAAACGTTCGGAAAAGGGACGTTGATGCGTCTTGGGGATAAAGAGATTGAACCGATTAACGCGATCAGCACCGGATCAATCGGCTTGGATTTAGCCCTTGGTATCGGCGGAGTACCTGAGGGGCGTGTTATTGAAATCTACGGACCTGAGAGTTCAGGTAAAACGACGCTTAGTCTTCAAATCACTGCCGAATGTCAAAAAAACGGCGGGATTTGTGCTTTTATCGATGCGGAACACGCACTTGATATCGGATATGCTAAAAATCTCGGGGTTGATGTCGAAAATCTCCTCGTATCTCAACCCGATTACGGCGAACAAGCTCTCGATATCGTTGAAACAATTGTCCGTAGCGGAGCAGTTGATCTGATCGTTATCGACTCCGTTGCAGCATTGACCCCGAAAGTTGAGATCGAAGGGGAGATGAACGACCAACAAGTGGGTGTTCAAGCTCGCTTGATGTCGAAAGCACTTCGTAAGCTAACCGGTATCATGCACAAAATGAACTGTACGATTATTTTCATCAACCAAATCCGTATGAAAATCGGAACAATGGGATACGGTTCACCTGAAACGACAACGGGAGGAAATGCGCTAAAATTTTACGCATCCGTTCGTATTGATGTTCGTAAAATCGCTACACTCAAACAAGGTGAGAGTCAAATCGGAAACCGCGTTAAAGCCAAAGTAATTAAAAATAAAGTGGCACCGCCGTTTCGTCAAGCAGAATTTGATATCATGTTCGGTGAGGGAATCTCTAAAGAGGGAGAACTTGTCGATTACGGTGTTAAACTTGACATCATTGATAAAAGTGGTGCATGGTTCAGTTTCGAAGATGTAAAACTCGGGCAAGGACGTGAAAACGTTAAGCAAAAATTTAAAGATGAGCCTGAATTGGCTCGTAAAGTCGAAGAAAAAATTAAATCTGCGATGGGTGTTACAGGCATCATCGCAATGGATGAATCTGATATAGGTGAGGTAGATGAATGATTTTTATTGATGAAGTAAGCGCAATCGAAGTAATGGATTCTCGCGGGAATCCAACTGTAAAAGCAACAGTACAATTGAGTGACGGAACACGTGAAAGTGCTATCGTTCCAAGCGGAGCAAGTACGGGTAAGCGAGAAGCGTTGGAATTACGTGATGGCGATGCACGCTATATGGGAAAAGGTGTTCTTAAAGCGGTAGAAAATGTCAACACTCAAATCGCGGATGCCGTTATGGGACTTAGTCCGTTTAACCAAGCGATGGTCGATGCGGTAATGAAAGAGATTGACGGTACCGAGAATTACGGAAATCTCGGTGCAAATGCCGTTTTAGGCGTTTCTATGGCAGTTGCACGCGCGGCGGCAAAAAGCCTCGGAATTCCTCTTTATCGCTATCTCGGCGGTGCCAATGCAATGGTATCTGCCTGTTCCGATGCTTAACATCATTAACGGTGGAAGCCATGCCGACAACAGCGTCGATTTCCAAGAGTACATGATCATGCCGATCGGATTTAGCGATTTCTCTGAAGGGCTTCGTGCATCATCAGAGGTTTATCACAACCTAAAAACAATCCTCAAAAAACGTGGTGCGAATACGGCACTCGGTGATGAGGGTGGATTTGCTCCGGATTTAAGCTCTAATGAAGAGCCGATCCAAGTGATTATGGAAGCGATTGCTGCAGCGGGATACAAAGCGGGTGAACAAATTGCAATCGCTCTTGATGTTGCGGCATCTGAACTCGTAACCGAGGGTGGTTATCGTCTCGATTCTGAAAACCGAACCGTAACCTCTGCCGAGCTCGTTGATTATTATGCAGACCTTTGTTCTAAATATCCTATCGTATCCATTGAAGACGGTTTGAGTGAAGATGATTGGGCAGGATGGAAAATTTTAACAGAGCGTCTTGGCGATAAAATTCAGCTTGTCGGTGATGATCTTTTCGTTACCAATGCGAATATTTTGGCAGAAGGGATTGAAAAAGAGATTGCAAACTCAATCTTGATCAAACCAAACCAAATTGGATCGGTTTCGGAAACAATGCTTGACCGTTCGACTTGCACAACGCAACGGATACAAATGCGTTATGTCTCATCGCTCCGGTGAAAGTGAAGATGCATTTATTGCCGATTTTGCCGTAGCGCTTAATTGCGGTGAAATCAAAACCGGTTCAACCGCGCGAGGTGAACGTACAGCAAAATACAACCGTCTTCTTGAAATTGAAACGGAAGTGATGTACGGCGAATATTTGGGGAGTGCACTCTTTAAATAATGGAGCATGACGATCAAGAACTGCTGCATGAGGAGAGGAGAGAGTCATAACCGAGCGTTATTTCGGTTTACCGACTCCAAAGTTCATCTTAGCCGCAGGTATAGTTCTTGTTGTCGGTATCTATATGGGATTCATTTTCTTTGGTGATAACTCTCTAAGCGTTCTCCTTGAGCTTGAAGAACATCAAGATTATCTTAGCGGAGACATTGAGCGGCTAAAAGCTGAAAATGCCTCTTTGCAAAAACAGTATTTTGAGCTAAAAGAGCTTGATGCTGATTCACAATAATGATGGGGGATTTATGAAATACTCACTTTGTCTCTCTTTATTCCTCCTTTCATCTCTAGTTGCGCGTGAAAATCCTTTTTTTCCAGTTGATGAATCCAAAAAACAGAAAGTGACCTCAAATATTCCCGATGCAAGACCAAAAATGGGAACAATAAGCTATACGTTTCCCGATCAGGCACGCGTATTAAAAGAGGTTACTTTCACCATACAAAATCTTGATGGAAGTTTTGAAGAAAAAAAGGTACCGATTGATCAAAGTATTGATTGGCATCGTGCAATTACACTATCTCAGGGGGGAGTAACTTCTGCGGTACAGGCAACCAAAAGTTCTTCAGCCGCAAATTTTGGATTTATAGAAGTTTCTTCAAATGGAAAAGTCTTGAATGTTAAAACATCGGATCCGCTTATGCGACAATTTGTCCTTAGTAACCCCAATCAGATTATTCTTGATTTTAAACACGCTGGATCATTTCAAATGGATGAAAAATCCCTGAATGCAGCACCTTATCTAAAAGTTTCAGTTGGAAATCATGGGGAGTTCGCGCGTGTTACTATTACATTGGATGGACGTTATAGTTATAAACTCAATAAAGCAAATGGATTAGTCAGTATTACGTGTAATTAAAAAGTAAAAGATTATTTAGTGTGGGGCTTCTCTCCAAATTAGGAGAGAAGATGAGATTACGCTACGGCAGCCAATGCAGCGTCGTAGTTAGGCTCTTCTGTGATTTCAGGAACGATCTCTTTGTAAGTAACGACACCTTCTTCATTTACAGCGAAGATCGCGCGGCAAGTTACACCCGCAAGAACTGAACCACCAAGTAAAACACCATATGCGTTTGCGAAATCTTTGTTACGGAAATCTGAACATACAGTCAAATTGTCAATCCCTTCTGCTTGGCAAAAACGTCCTGCAGCAAATGGAAGATCAAGTGAAACGATAGTAGTGATTACGTCTTTAAGACCAGCAGCTTTTGCATTGAAATTACGTGTTTCAGTAGCACAAACACCAGTATCAAGAGATGGAACAACGATGATAAGTTGTTTTTTACCTTGAGCGCCGCCCACTTTAACGTCGCCAAGACCAGCTGAATTAACAACAGTAATTTCAGGTGCTTTGTCACCTACATTTACAGTGTTTCCTAAAAGTTCTACGTCAGTACCTTTGAATTTTGTCGTTGCCATATGGGCTCCTACTTTTATTTTTTTTATTGATATGAGAAGTATATTTTAAATCGGATAATTTAAGTCTGAATTATGAAAGAGGTATTTTGGTTTAAGCTATTTTACAGTTTACAGCGGGGATTGATTGTTATATCTCGGTAAGAGGTAAATACTCCCTCTCTGTATGCCTCAATCGCTGCACGTCCGATCATCGCGGCATTGTCCGAACAATATTCAAGCTGAGACAAAAACAACTCAGCGTTGTGTGGATGTAAAAGTTCTAACACACGTTCACGTAGATAAAGGTTGGCACTGGCTCCGCCGACGATGGCGAAACGGACAGGCGGATGAATTTTAAAATACTTTTTCAGCTTTTGGAGCAGATGCTCCGTAGCGGTTTTTTGAAATGCGCTCGCGATGTCGGGATAAGCGGATGAGCCGTTGGCTTCAACCGCAAGACGAACCTGATTTTTAAGTCCTGAATAGCTAAAAGCGATGAGGGGTGACTGCCATAGCGGAACGGTGAAAGCAAATCGGGTCGCATCGCCTTCACGGGAAAGTTGCTCGATCAACGGCCCTCCCGGATAGCCTAAATGCATCATTTTAGCCACTTTATCGAAACTCTCGCCATAACTGTCATCCATAGTGGTGGCTACCGTCTCCATATTGTTATATGATTTGACTTCGATTAGCTGAGTGTGACCTCCTGAAACCAATAATACGGTGATAGGGAGAACGGCCTTTTTTTCTATAAAAAGTGAATAGATATGCCCTTTGAGGTGATTGATCGGTAGTATAGGAATATTCAATGAGATACTGAGTCCCTTTGCCATTGCAACACCCTCGATCAGTGTTACACCCAGCCCAGGTTCATTTGTTACGGCAACCGCTTTGAGCTGAGAAAACCATGGTTCGCACTCTGACAAAATACGGGGCAATGCCTCGGCATGAAGACGACTGGCAAGTTCGGGAACAACACCGCCATAAACGGAGTGTTCTAACTCTTGAGAAATCTTCTTATGATAGACAAGCTTTTTCGTCGCGATTTCAGTTATTGCAATTGAGCTGTCGTCGCATGAACTTTCGATACTGAGGATCATTGCAGTACCCACTCTTTGACCCACGGCCACTCGCCGAAGCCTGAGGCAGTGTTGATGTGTCCTCCGTCCTCAATTACTTTCATCTCAACCCCGAGAGCTTTTTGAAGTGATGATGCCTCTTTACTGCTCATATAGGGATCATTTGTCGATGTGACTAACAATACCTCTTCAGCAAAAAGATTTTTTGGAGCTTCAAGAGGAAAAAAAGTTTTGAGGGTTTCGATTTCGCAAGTCAAATGGGGAGGTGCGACGAGCAAGAGACGTTTAACCGGAGATATTTCCCCCTCATGACACAAATGAAACCATGCGATATTCGCCAATGAATGGCAGATTACGACATCAGGCTTGAAGATCAGCAAGAATCGATTTGATCTGTTTCATCCATCTATTTTTACTGGGAAAATGGGGGTTATCCAGAAGGGGAAAACTGACGGTTCCGTAATTTTTGGCTATTTCGCCCGAAAGCCATGCCTGCCAGTGAGGATCATCACTTCCTCCCCAACCGTGGAGCAGCAATACTTTTAACACGACAAACCTCGAACATGAGCGCGAACTTCTTTATCAAGGGCGAAAATAGCATCAATTGATTCGGGTGAATCGTTAAAGTGTTCATAGGCACGGAGTATTAGTAAAGAAATATCAATAAAGCGGATATTCCCCGCGACAAAACGTTCAATGGCTACTTCGTTAGCCGCATTGACGATAACGCCGCGAGCAGGGTTTTTCAATAGTTCATTTTTGATTTCCCATATCGGATAACGTTCATTCTCGATTTCTCTAAATTCAAGAGAACCTACACGGGTCAAATCGATGCGATCCGTGATAGGTTTTTCAACTTCCCCCATCAGCGCATAGGCGATAGGGAGGCGCATATCGGCATGGGCAAAGTGGGCGATCGTAGAGCCGTCTTTGTAATCGATGAGGGCGTGTATCAGTGATTTTGTCTCAATAATGGCATCATATTCCCCTTCACCAAAAAGCCAGCGCGCTTCTAAAAGTTCAAAAAGTTTGTTGACCATGGAGGCACTGTCTATGGTGATTTTTTGCCCCATAGACCAGTTGGGATGCTTGAGAGCATCTTCAAGGGTAGCCGTGGAGAGTTTCTCAATAGGCCAGTCCCGAAATGCTCCGCCGCTGGCAGTAATCACCATTCGGCTTATTGAGCGTGGGGTTTGATTCAGATACCACAATCCGAAATGCTCTGAATCGATGGGGACGATATGGGACGTATCGACAAACGCACCACCGACCACCAATGACTCTTTGTTGGCTAACGCCACTTTTTTACCGCATTCGAGCGCTTTTAGGGTGGGTCGAAATCCTGCGAAACCGACCAAAGCATTGACGACGTGCTGTGAAGATGACTCTCCAATAGTATCAAGAATGGCCGCTTCGCCGGAGCGGACATGGGGGTGATTGACAGAAGAACAATCGGCTTCATTCATAACGACAACCCGCTTGGGGTTGTGGCGCTTGATTTGCTCATTAAGAAGGGAGATATTGCGACCGGCGACAAGGGTGTCGACGCTTAGGTGAAACTGTTCGGCAATGTTGAGGGCATTGACCCCGATGGAGCCGGTGGAGCCCAGTAGAATCAAACAATACCCCGTAAGAGGACGAGCATAACGATCGATCCAAAAAGATAGCCGTCAATTCGGTCTAATACACCGCCGTGTCCCGGAAGGATTGAGCCGCTGTCTTTGACTCCGGCCTGTCGTTTGAGATAACTCTCAAACAAATCGCCAAATACCGCTCCGATAGCCGTCATCATGGAAATAATAATGGCTTGGGTGATATCGACGATGGTAATACCGATGAAAAATCCCGCACCCGTTGCAACGGCAATACCACCGTAAACCCCTTCGCGGGTTTTACTCGGGCTGGAGACGCTGAAAGGGGTTTTTCCGATACTTCGCCCTACCACATAGGCACCAACATCAGCAGATGCTACGACTACAAGGAGCCATAAAAGAGTTGTAACGCCATATTCTTGGTACATACTGAGCATATAAAGCATACCGGCTGTCGGGTAGATAAACGGGAGAAAGTTTTTTATCGAGATGTTTTGAGTATAGGCTACCGCTGCGGCAAAAATAAGTCCGGCGATCACAAACAGATCTTCACCATAAGGATAAAGGGCAGCCGCAAGCCAAAGAATAGCAGCATAGGCATATAGTGAGTTGTTGTTAATTCCAAAAAGACGTGTCGCCTCGTGAAAAGCGAGGAGATAAATAACCCCCATCACTGTCCACATGAGCCAGAAGTTGTTGATAAGGCCGACAATTAAAACGCCGAGGACAAGAAAGACACCGGTAACAATGCGTTCTTGTGTTGAATTTTTTGCAGTTTGCATAGTGTGATTAACCAATGGTTTTAAAATTTAGCGATTATACCATTTATTTCATTATACACGGGTGGCGAGAAAGCTCTAAAGAGAGTGCAAAATTAAACTTTAATGTCCAGAAGATGGAGAGGCTTTGAGGGAATTACCTCTTCTTCTTTTTTTTCATGATGTGAAGAACGTCTCTCTTCTTGTTCGGCTTGTTCTTTGGTATGTTCACGATCGGGATCAACACCTTGGTTCTCTTCGGTTGGGCGTACTTCTTCGATCTCTTTTTTTGCCTCTTGCGACGCAGTGGCAGCGGCTAACGCTTGCAACTCAAAACGGTTCAATAACGCTGTTTTTTCGCTGGCGACACTTGCCATTTGCTGATTGACATAAATAGCGCCGCCGATAGGGCCGATATCTGCCATAACCCCTCCCTTATCCTTTATCGATACTTAGTGTCTTATAATTCGTATAGAGGACATTTGCACCTTCTCCCATTTTTACTTCTCTTCGGGGAGTATAATCGACCAAATAGCGCCCTTTTTCAAATACCGAGAAATCAACGCACAATTTTGCCGCCGCTTCGAGGAGTCGTTCTGGAAGTTGCTGTTTATCGGTAGTAATCACGACATGAGCCGAAGGGCGGTCTTTAAGATGCATCCAAATATCGCGCGCTTTGGCATTGCGAAGCAGCTCAATGTTCCCTTTTTCGCTTTTACCGAGAGAGACTTTTACCCCCTCAATCCAAAATTCGGCGATCAAATCGGAATGTTTCTGTTTTGTCCCGGTGGCTTTTGGTGGAAATAGCAATGCGATCTCTTCAGGCGCTGAAGCTTCCGCTACGGTGTGGATGAAAAGATCCAGATGGCGAATTTTGGCTTCGAGGTTGCTCCTCTCCTGATACAGACCGATCGCTTTTTGTTTGGCTTTTTTGGAACGTTTGAAAAAGGTATTCGCACATCCGGCGGCGGTTGTACATCCCGTAGGGAGATCAAGATGTATAGGTGTACCATCAAAATCGTTCAATTTGACCGTTTTATCATAAGGTTTAATCACGTCGAGATTGGCCAATATCAGATGTCCGGCATACTGTGATTTTTCAGATTCCTCCATCAATGTCGATTCTTCGTCCAGCGCCTCCAAATGTTTTCGTAACTGTGAAAGTCGTTTCTGTAGAAGAGCTTTTTTTTCATTTTTGAGCTGTTCAAGTTTGGCATTACTTCGGCGAGCAAACTCATCGAGGAGATATTGACGGACATCATCTAACGGATACTCTTGCGGTTCATAAGGTGGAGGGGGGATTTCACCCAGTTTTTGCCCTACTCGGACACTGCGGGTCGAGATATCTTCATCAATGTGACGTAATGCCTCCAGTACAATTTCATCTTTATCCATAAGAATGGCATTGGTGTGTTTCCCGGTAAACTCAAGCTGTAAAATAGTTGTTTCGGATTTATAAGAGCCGCTAGTATTGACAGTAATACGAATAATTTTGTCATTGTTGTGAAGTGCAATGGATTGAATAGTGGAACGATTGAGCCGCTTGGCTAACAAAATATCAAACGGGGCTTGGTACACTTTTCCGCGGGTTGGAATATCCCCGATAGTAATAGCTGAATGGCCTCTTTGCATTTCGAAATTCCAGCTATTTTCACGATTAAAAACCAATTTGAGGGTAGTATCGTTAGCACGGTAGGCGGCAACGACATGGGTCAGAGGCTGCATGTGCTCAATAATCTGTTTTAAATAAGAAAATCTCATAATATTTACCTTCTATTTAGAAAAAGAGAATTACAATAGGGTCATATTTCATAACACAGGTCGAATTCATGAATTTTTTTAATACGATAAAATCAAAGTTTATCGTCAATCTTGTAGCAGGCGTCTTGGCTATCTTAATTAGTGTCATTGTAGCATACTTCATTGCTGTAGGGGCGATCAAACAAATTATGATCAGTGATCTTAATACTGTAGCCGATGCATTGGAAAAGAATGTCAATTATATTGCCAATATAGAACCAAAAGCCTATACAGAACCGGGATTTAAGGATGAGATGAAAAAGATCAAAATCGGAAAAAGCGGTTATGTATATTTTATCAACTCGGAGGGGGTGATGACGATTCATCCAAAACCGGAGGATGAGGGTCAAAATAAATCGGGACACGATTATATCGATCATATCCGATCCGATAAAGCGGGGGGGGTCTACGAGTATGTTTCTTCCACTACCGGACAGGATAAAATCGCCGCGTATCGTTACATTCCTGCATGGGATATGTGGGTTATCCCCGGAATTAATAAAGCCGATTATTTTGAGGAGCTCCGAGCAAGCTTTTTTAAATGGTTTTTACTTTTAGGGTCGATTTTGACCGCTATGTTGGTTGCAATTAACTATTTTTCAGGGACCAGTATCCTCCATCCGATCGAAGAGCTTGATAAGGTATCCGGCGACCTTGCTCACGGCAACGGTGATTTAACCAAGCGTCTCCCGATCCTGAACAAAAAAGATGAGATCGGAATAGCAAGCAACTATCTCAATCAATTTATCGGTAAGATTCAAAGTACCATCAACGATACGAAACAAATCACCACTGCGGCGGTCGGTTCTACGGAGACGCTAAACAGTGCGGCGGCAAATCTCTCTGCTCAATCGGAAAAAACAAACAGTATTGCGCAAAACACCAACACAACTGCTGCTGAGATCGGTACTACGCTAGAAGAGAGTGTCAACATGGCAAAAATGACTCTGGAAAACAGCCGATTGACTGAAACGGAGCTTGGTCATGTTCGTGAAATCGCTACGGCCATTACCAATGAAGTACATAAAACGACGCAGATGAGTCATGAATTGGGTGAGCGTTTTACACAACTCTCTTCCGATGCGGCAAGTGTTAGCGGAGTCCTTAGCATTATTTCCGATATCGCGGATCAGACCAATCTTCTTGCGCTCAATGCTGCCATTGAAGCGGCGCGTGCCGGTGAACATGGAAGAGGATTCGCCGTGGTTGCCGATGAGGTACGAAAGCTGGCTGAACGGACACAAAAAAGTTTGACGGAGATAAACTCTACTATCTCCATCGTCATTCAATCCATTTCAGACTCTTCGGATATGATGAACGCTAACAGTGAAAATATCGGACGTCTTGCTGAGCGTAGCGAAGAGATCGATTTGAAAATCGATTCTGCTTCGAATGCGTTGCGTTCCAATGTTGATGCGAGCCATCAAAGTGTTCAGCAGGCTGAGAACATGGCAAACAAAATCCATGAAATTATTCAAAAAGTTTCTGAGATGTCGAGCCTCTCACAAAGCAATCAGGAAGATATTAAACAAATTTCCAATATTACGGCTGAACTTTACAATGCCGCTACCAGTTTAAATACTCAATTGGGGCAATTTAAGTCCTAAAAAAATCTCGCTATAATTCACCCTATATTTTAAAAAGGGGTGAAGCATGAGAGCACCAAAGGGATTCGGCAAAACCTATTTCTCTCTCGGTGCTATTCAGGCTTACGCTTCTGAAATTCGTCTTCTTCGGATTATTAACCAAATAATCTGGATTTGCCCTACCCACCCCATCCATACCTATTCAACCGTCTCCCCTCCAAAGAGTCTCCTTAGCTCATCCATTATTACGATTATGATTCAAGGAAACTCATGTTTAAACCAACCCTTTCACTTGTCGCCTGCGCAACGCTTGTTGCCTCATTAGGGGCTAAAGAAGTTACTCTCGATCCGATTGTCGTTACGGCGACCAAAACGGAACAACCCCTTAAAGATGTCACTTCCGATATCGAAATAATCACAAATACAGAACTCGAAGAAAAACGTATCACGACCGTAGGAGAAGCCCTTAATTTGTTATCCGGTATCAGCTTTACCGGTAACGGAGGACTCGGAAAATCAACATTTGTTAATTTGCGGGGCTTTGACAGCAAAAGGGTTTTAGTTCTCATTGACGGGATCCGTTACAATGATCCTACTGGACTAAACGGAGCACCGTTCGAGCACCTGATGGTAAATGACATTGAGCGAATCGAAATCGTCAAAGGAGCTCAAAGCGGTATCTGGGGAGCCGATGCCAGTGCGGGAGTTATCAATGTTATCACGAAAGGGGCGCAAAAAGGGCTTCACGGAAGCATCAATGGTGAATACGGAAGCTTCAATACCAAAAAATACGGAGCTAGCGCTTCGTACGCAGACGATGATTATTATTTCAAAGCAAGTTCAACTGTCGTGGATACTAACGGCTTTACAGCTCAAGCACCGAGGGGAGTAGATATCAATACCCTCGAAGATGATAGCTACAGAAATACGACGACATCATTAAAGTTTGGATTCAAAATCGATAAGTCGAATAAAATAGATGTTTCACATACGATGATCGAAGCACAAAATGCATATGACGGATGCGACAAAATATGGCCGGCAACCTGTACCCCTATAGAAGAAGCTGATAATACCCATTTTAGCAATTCGATAAAAGATAAGTTTACATCCGTCAATTTCAATCACACAGATAGCTTTAATGCTCTCAAGTTGTATGCCAACCGATCAACGGTTCAAAGAGAGGAACCTGCATACAACAGCCGCTATGACGGAGAAGTCCGTGAGTATGGTTTACAATCAAAAATTCCTTATGCCAATAGTGATTTCCTCGTTTTGGGAACGGATTATAAACGCTTTGAACATTTAGATGAGCTGAATAAACATTATGACAATAAAGGTTTTTTTGTAACAAACAGCAATAAACTGTATGAAAATACGGTGATAACGGAATCGATTAGAACGGATAAATATGATGCTTTTTCCGGTAAAACGACGGGAAAAATCGGAATTAAACATGATTTTGAAAACGAGTTTTATTTTGCTTCAAATTATGGGACGGCGTACAATGTTCCTACCCTTTACAATCTTTACAGTCCTTATGGTAACACGGATATAACACCGGAGAATACGAAAAGCTATGATGCGACATTAGGGTATAAAGGACTGAAATTGACCTATTTTTACAATACGATCGAAGATATGATCGATTTTGATTTATCCACCTACACCTATAATAATATCAAAGGGAAATCAACACTAAAAGGTTGGGAGCTTGGATATCAAAAAGAGTTGCTGGTGGATACGCTCCTCTCTCTTAATTACACTATGCTTAGTGCAAAAGACAAAGACGGCATTGATTTACCTAAAAGAGCGAAAGAAAACCTAAAATTTGGTATCGATTATTACGGTATCGACAAAATTTATTTCGGGATATTTGGAGAATATGTCGGTTCCAGATATGATGATAGAGCTAAAACGAAACAAACGGGATGTTATACGGTAGCTAATGCTGTTGTCAATTATGATATTACAAAAACGGTAAGCGTCTATACCAAAATCGATAACATTACCGATAAATACTATCAAACCACAGATGGTTTTGCGACTTCTCCACGGGCATACTATGCCGGATTAAAGGTATCATTCTAAATGAAACAATTTATTTTGTTTTTGTTAACACTCAATCTATGGGCCGATCCCATCGAAGTGACGATCATTTACGGCAATGAGAAGCCGGATAAAGTGATCAACACGGAGTACACGGAAGGGATGAGTGCGCTGGAACTGCTCAAAAAGGTGAGTTGTGTCGAAACATCCCAAAACGGACCATTCTCCTTTGTCCGATCCGTTGATGGGATGCAGTCGGTGGTCGGTAAATTTGGCTGGTTTTATATGATCAACGGAGAAGCAACGCACAAAATGGCGCAAAACTATCTGCTCAAAGATGCTTTGACAATGACATGGGTGTATCGGGTGGAAGCATGCTATTAAAACTGCTGTTAGTAACGCTGTTAGCACTTCAACTCAATGCGCTCGAGCGGATTGTGGCACTGAGCCCCGCAATCAATGAGATCATTTTCGCCCTCGGGGAAGGGGATAAAATCGTCGGAAATACCGACTATTGCCGCTATCCGAGCGAGTCGAACAAGATACAAAAAGTGGGGGGATACTTTTCCCCCTCGCTGGAAAAGATCGTGGCGCTGAAACCCGATATTGTCATTATGCAAGAAAACAATGCCGCGTTCGATGAAAAGGTGCGGAGTTTGGGTATACGCAGCATGGTAGTGAAAATTGATACGATTGATTCGATCAAAAAAGCGATCAACGAGATTGGGAAACTTTTGCACAAAGAGGCTCAAGGAGCGCAGATCGTCGCTAAAATAGATCGCTCGCTTAGAGGGCTGAAAGGGATTGTCAAAGGCAAAAAGATTTTGATCCCCATCGGCTACCATACCGAACTCTCCAAAGATATCTATATCGCTGGGCAGAACCTCTACTTTGATGACATCATTGAAGCCAGCGGCAATGTCAATGCTTTTCAAAGTACGCAAAAGGGTCAGCCCGTTCTTAATCTGGAAAAAATACTCAAACTCAATCCCGATATCGTTATTATATTAGCGCCGTTGATGGGAGAGAAGCGAGTGACAAAAGAGGCTCTGATCGCTCCGTGGCTGAGCTTGCCTATCAATGCGGCCAAGACAAAATCGGTTTTTGTCGAAGAGGGAGACTATGCGGGAGTCCCGAGTCAGAGAGTAGTCCGATTTATCGACGACTTCGGAGGGTTTTTACGTGAAACTGCACGTTGATAACATTGCGACTTCCTATTTGCGGGATATCTCGTTCGAGCTTGAAAACGAGAACGTTGTGATTCTGGGTTCCAACGGAGCGGGCAAAACGACCCTCTCCAAAGTGATCGTCGGGCTGGAAGAGAACGGCAATGTTTATTATGAGGGAGAGCGAGTTTTGGCACTGGGTGCGGCGCGGCGCGCTGAAGTGCTCAATTTTATCCCTTCGAAACTCGAAGTATTCGATGAGTACATTGATGTGGAAGAGTTTTTGCAGTTGAGTTTGCTTAACGGATCTGATCAAAACGCAATGGAGAGGGTATTGAAACGTTTGGGGATCGACCACCTCAAAAACAGCTCCTGCAAAGCGATCAGCAGCGGGGAGAGTCAGCTGGTACTCTTTGTGAGCGGATTGCTGCACAATGCCGCTCTCACTATTTTCGATGAGCCGACCGCCAATCTCGACAGTGACAAGAAGATCAAAGTGTACGAGACTCTAAAAGAGCATGCGGGATGGAAGATGGTGATTACCCACGATTTGAATCTCGCGTATCAACTGGGGTATCGAATTCTCTTTTTACAGCAGGGGGAACTCATCTATGACGGAAGCTGTGAAGCGTTCTTTTCATCAGAAAATCTGGAACGGTTATTCGGAAACTCGATTAAGAGGGTGGAGGAGTATTTCATGGTGAACTACCGATGAAACTCATGATCTTTCTTTTCTCCCTGATCGTTTTGAGTGTTGCCCCTTTCGTCGGAGAGACACCGCTTCAGATAGGGAAAATTCTTGATCCCAATGCAATGGAGCATCTTCTGTTTTGGGATTTGAGACTCCCTCGGGTGGTCGCGGCCTTTTTCAGCGGCGCGATTTTGGCGCTGGGGGGGATGGTGTTTCAGGCGGTATTTCGCAACTCCCTCACCACCCCCTTTACCCTCGGAGTATCGAGCGGTGCGACGTTGGCAACCGCTATCGGGATCGTTTTTCTCCCGGCCTCATTAATCGCCCTCTCTTCTCTTTTCAGTTTTGCGGGGGCGTTTTCGACGATCCTGCTGCTGTTTCTTTTTGCTAAGTCGCTGCGCGCCGAACAGACCAATTCGCTGCTGCTAATCGGGATCGCACTGTCGTTTTTTTACTCTGCGGCGCTGATGGTGGTTTATTACCTCAGTGATCTGGAGCAGAGCCACTCCATCATCCGCTTTACGATGGGAAGTCTCAATGTCGTAGGGGTGCAGAAGGTATACCCTCTTATCGTCGCCGCATTTGTTTTGCTGGGTGTCGTATCAAGGTACAAAAAAGAGCTAAAACTGATCCTCACCTCGTATGAAAATGCTTTTCTCAAAGGGATCGAGATCAAAAAAATCACCCTGATCCTCCTTTTGGCCGTTTCGCTCAGCGTCGGGGTGAGCGTGAGCATCGTGGGACCGATCGGATTTATCGGGCTGGTGATCCCCCATATCATCCGTCTGGTGTATAAACAAAGCAGTGAGAAGCTCATAATCCCCGTCTTTTACTACGGCGGAGTCTTTTTGGTGCTGTGCGATTTGATCGGACGGAACCTCGGAGCGGTGTCGGAAGTACCCATCGGGGTGGTTACCTCGTTTATCGGCGGACCGTTTTTTATCTATATCATCCTAAAACGAAGAAGAGCCAATGGTTAGTCTCTGTATCAGCGCGATCTCCTCCAATCAGGGGAAAACGATCCTCACCTCCGCATTGCTATACCATTTCAAAGATTCCGTCCGTCCTTTCAAAGCGGGCCCTGATTTCATCGATCCTCAGTTTCACCGTCAAATCTGCGGGACGGAGAGTATCAATCTTGACGGTTTTATGATGAACCCCGCACAGCTGCAGTGGCTTTACCGCCATTACAGCGACAAAGAGGTCTCGATTTGCGAGGGGGTGATGGGATTTTATGACGGGATGGATAAAAAAAGCAGCGCGTATGACATCTCCAAACTTCTCAACATTCCGACGATTCTTTTGATGGATGGAAGCGGAAGCTACATCACGATCAGCGCTGTTTTAAAAGGGCTGAAAACCTACAAGAGGGGAAACACGATATGCGGGGTAGTCCTCAACCGCATAAGCTCACAGAGCCACTATGAACTGATCAAAACGCAGATCGAAAACGATTTTAACGATGTCGCCGTAGTAGGGTGGATATCCAATAATCTTACCGCTTTGAGCGATACCCATTTGGGACTCGATTTAAAAGATTTGGATAAGCTCGAAGCAATTTCCAAAGAGGTGTTGGAGCACATCGACATCGAGAAGCTCAAAGCGATAGGGAGATGTGAGGTTACGAGAAACAGAGAATACCCGTTTAAACCGCTCACAAAAACCGATAAAAAGATCGCCGTGGTCAGCGATGAGAACTTCTCCTTTTTGTACTATGACAATTTCCGACTTTTGGAGGAGGTATTTTCTGAGGTTGTTGTTATTCGTCCCTCACACGACGAAGTGATCCCCGAAGATTGCTGCAGCGTTTATATCTGCGGCGGATACGTCGAGACGGAGAGGGCGTATGCAAAGATCAAAAATGCTACGGTATTTAGAGACTCCTTGATCCGCCATGCCCGAACAAAAAAGGTTTATGCCGAGTGTGCCGGTCTGCTCTATCTCGGAAAAAGCGTCGATGAAAAAGCAATGAGCGGAATTTTGGACGTCTCGTTTACCCTTGAAAAACGGTTTCAGCGATTGGGATACTACACCAATGAAGCAGGGGTAAAAGGGCATGCGTTTCATTACACAAAACCGATAGACGATTCGAGCGGGTTTGATATCCTCTCCAAGGGTGAGAACGGAAGCGTGGGAAGCTGGCAGAGTGCGAACGGCAAAGTATTCGGAACCTATTTGCATACTCTCTTTCGAAGCAACCCTAGTCTCGTAAAAAGGAGGCTGATGTGATGGCATTTGATCTGCATGCGCAAACACTGCTGCAAACAATCTTCTCCGCACGCCGCGATGTGCGGGGGAACCGTTTTATCAATGAACCGATCGAAGATGAGGTACTGCGGAAGATTTTGGAAGCGGCAATCTCCGCCCCCTCCGTCGGTTTCTCGCAGCCGTGGAAGTTTGTCATAGTTCAAGATAATGCTAAGCGTGAAGCGATCTATGAGGAGTTTGTCCGAGAGAATGCCAAAGCGTCCAAGATGTTCGAGGGGAATGTTCTCTATGATACTCTCAAACTCGAGGGGATCAAAGAGTCAGCGCTCAATATCGCCGTGTTATATAAAAAACCGACCAAAACGGTGTTAGGACAGACGACCCAGAAGAAGATGGGGGAGTACAGCGTCGTATGTGCGATCCAAAATCTCTGGCTGATGGCGCGAGCACATAACATCGGTGTGGGATGGGTGAGTATTCTCCGTCCCAAAAAGGTTAAAGCCATTTTGGGAATCGGTGATGAATACAAACTGATCGGCTACCTCACTATGGGGTATGTGAGCGAGTTTTTGGATGAACCCGAACTGCTGAAGCTGGGGTGGGAGGATAAAAAGATGATAGATGAGGTTACGGAATGGGTGTAAAAACCGTTATTACCCTATCAGATTTACCCTCATCGCTGGGAATTAAAACTCTCATTCCCAGCACGGACGGGGTGATGGACAGCGTCTATTTCTTGGATGATGATCGGGTATTGAAAATATTCGAAACGGCGGGCGAAGAGGCGGTAGCAGAAGAGTTGAAACTCCTCACTCACTGCGAATCGCTCAGTGTTTCGAAACCTGAGGGGGAGATGTTTAGGGTTCAGAATAAACCCGCCCTCATCTATCGTCGCTGTTGCGGGGAGAGTCTGAAATGTGCCAAAATAGATGAGGTAAAACAGATCGGGGCATTTTTGCGGGGCTTTCATGAGCTAACGGCGGAACAGCAGAGCACGAATGAACGGTTGTTTGAAAAATCACGCTTAGAGCAGATGATTCAAGAGGCTAATACGGACGTTTTCGATATGACATTTCAAAAAATCGATCTCACGTTGCGCAACGACGGGATCATTCACGGGGATTTGTTTTTGGACAATGCCCTTTTTGAGGAGGGGAAACTCTCCTGCGTGATCGATTTTACCCAGGCGTGCAATGGGGACTTTTTGTTTGATCTTGCTGTGATCGATCTTTCGTGGTGCGACAGTGATGAAAAAACCGAAGCTTTGCTGGAGAGCTACGGCGCAACGCTCACTCTGGATGAGTTTCGTCCCTATCGGGAATATGCAACGCTGTTTTACAGCGTTAACCGCTACTTAAACGGCGGAAATTACCAAGAACTATTAGAGAGGCTACTATGATTAAAACAATTACCGGAAACAAAGATTTCATCGAGAGTTTGCGGGGAAAACGGGCCAGTTTTCTTCTGTGCATGAGTAACACCAAAACGGCTGCTATCGAGGGGATCACACAGGCGGGAATCCCCGGAATGCTCCATCTTACCCCGACGCTCGACGCGGAGTTTATCGCGATCGGAGAGGTGCGGAGTCTGGGGACTATCGCCGAAACACCCAAAGGGGTTCCGACCCCTGCTCTCCTTACCCGCGCCGTCCATTTGCTCCACCCTTTCCGTGAGATCGAGATGCTGAATCTTGGGTTGGAGATTTCACCGAAACTGGAGCATTTCAAAATTCACACATTCGGTATTGCACCCAGTGATTCGATCAGTGAGGGGGCGAACATCCCCGCCGATGAGGTGTTTGAAAAAGGAGTTCAGTTTGCCCAAAATCTCGTACTCCAAAGCGACTACATCATTTTAGGGGAATCAGTTCCCGCAGGAACGACGACGGCACTTGCTACGGCTTTGGCATTGGGATACGATGCGCAGGATAAATTCAGCAGCAGTTTTAAAAACGCCCCGAGCGGCATCAGAGCGCGCGTCGTCGATCAAGCCCTCTCTCGCATCGGCGAGAACGCCGATCTCTTCGACATCCTCTCTCAGGTAGGGGATAACATGCTGATCTTTAATGCGGGATTGATCCTCGGTCTCCAAAACCGCGACATCCCGATCGTCCTCGCAGGGGGGACGCAGATGGCGTGTGTTCTACTCGTCGTCAACCGTATCTTGCAGATGATGGAGGGGGAATTGGACAGCTCTAAAATTGCCCTCTGCACGACCAAATGGGTTGCCGAAGATGCCAATAGCGATATCAAAGCGCTATTAGAGATGAACGATTTTTCACTCAACGCCTATTACGCCGATTTCGATTTTTCACTCACCGATCATCCCGCCCTTAAACTTTACGATGAGGGGGAGGCGAAAGAGGGGGTCGGTGCCGGAGGGGCGCTGATGTACGGCTTGCTCAACGGTATTGAGTAAAGAGGCGATCACCCGTAAAGTGGAAAGCTTTTTAGGATGAAGATACTTTACTTCGGTGGACAAAAATCGGGTAAGAGCACCCTCGCAGAATCCAAAGCGCTCGCCATCGCGACTGATAAACCCTACTATCTCGCGACCTATGACCACAGCTTCGGCGATGACGAGATGGGGGAGCGGATCGACAAACACCGCTCTTCTCGCGGAGAAGAGTTTATCACACTCGAAGAGACACGTCATTTAGCGGGGGTGATGGAGCCTCACCAAACCTATCTCATAGACTGCATCTCGATGTGGATTCTCAACCGCATGGAGGAGAGCGAAGAGGCGCTGATCGCTGAAATTGAGGCTTTGGGAGCCATCGATGCTAACATCGTGTTTGTCCTTAACGACGTCGGCAGTGGAGTGATCCCGAATGATCCCATAAGCCGCCGTTATGTCGATCTCAGCGGCATTATCGGCCAGACACTGGCTAGGATTTGCGACGAAGTCTACGAAGTGAAACTGGGGCTGGAGAGACGGCTCAAATGACAATCTACGGGCACGGCGGGGATGTGAACAACTTTGCGGCACACTGCGGCTGTAAACCCGAAGAGGTGATTGATCTCTCTTCCAACATCAACTTCATCACCCCTACCGTCGATTTTAGCTCCGTCACCCTCAACTCTTATCCGATCTATGAGAGACTAACGGAGACGTTAGCCTCTCATTACGGTGTCCAATCCGAGCAGTTAGAACTTTTTAACGGGGGGAGTTCGGCAATTTTCTCCCTGATGCGGTTTTTCGATAATCCCACCTGCACGATCTACTCACCCGCCTATCTGGAGTACAAAAAGGCGGCATTGCTTCACGGTAAAAAAGTGATTCTCCTTAACCGATTTGAGTTCTTAGATGCGGAGATCGAGGAGAACTCCCTCGTCATCTTCGTCAACCCCTCCACCCCCGATGGTCACTACTATGGTATTGAAACGCTGATGGAGCGATGGAGTGCCAAAAACTGCACTATCCTGATCGATGAGTCGTTTTTGGAGTTTTGCGGGGGAGCATCGGCGACCCGCTACCTCCACACTTACGACAAACTCTATGTTTTAAAATCGCAAACGAAGTTTTACGGATGCGCCGGGGTGAGGGTCGGGATCGTCCTCTCGTCGCGTGAGAATATCGGCCTGCTCAGAGCCAAAGAGCCGCTGTGGAAAATCTCGGCACTTGATAGCCATTTTCTCATCACCGCTTTGGCTGATGAGCCGTTTCGTGCGCGCTCGTATGCGCTCAATGACGAAGCGAAAAGGTATCTGAAAGCTATCCTTGAAAACTCGCCTCTGTTTGAGGAGGTGTTTGAGAGCGATGCGAACTTTTTTCTCGTCCGTCTCGCGTCGATGAACTCACGGGAGTTGCAGGAGAAGCTTCTCCCGCACCGCATCATGGTACGTGATTGTTCCAATTTTGACTTTTTGGATGAGCGGTATGTACGGATAGCGGTTAAAGAGAAAGAGGCATTAAAGCGGTTTGAGATAGCGATCACAAATATTGCTTCTGAGTTGAAAGGTTGCAACAATTGAAGAAAATTCACTTCTGTGTGACGCAGATTATTATGATAAAGAATCTATTGGATGTGATAGATTCTGATTTTTTTGCGAGAGTTGTCTCAAGAAAAATTATTGTCAGAATAGCTGATTTTATCACTCTAGCAAGGCGATATAACAATTCTGAAATTACTGATCAATCATTGAAAAATAATTTAAAAAGCAAGTTGAATGAGCTTGATCAAGAATTTACCAACCTATTAAAACTTCAAAGAGACAAATTTAGTGCACACTTCCAAGATTTAGATTTTGGAGAAAGAATCGACAGTTGGTCAAATATCACATACGAAAATATTGAATATTTTCATGAAAAAATCCATGAAATATATTCTCTGTTACAAAATCAATCAGGTTTTTTAATAATTGAAACAAATCAATTCTTTTTATCTATAGAAGAAATAGAAAAACTTAAAGCCACAGTGAACCAAAAAGACATAGAAAATACCCCAACATTTGGAAGTGATATTTTATCTCTTACAAGGTTGAATACAACTGGCATTATTCCAGGGCATACCATTCAACATAAAGTTCTTTCTTTAAATAGCATAAATATAATTCTTGATTTTGAGATAGCCATTTATAGAGTTTTAGAGAATCATAATTATAAATTAATTTTAAAAACTATGATCATAAATGACGTAATGAGTTTTATCGACAATATCATTACTAGAGAAAACTCCGAATATAGTGCTTTGGACAAGATTATAGAAAAGCAAATACACCCTTGGAAAAAAATCGCATCTTTTTCAATTATTAGACCGATAGGTAGCTGTGTTGCACCGTATAAAAAATTTGATTTTAAACCAGACATACCAATTAGAAATGCTCAAAGCATCCTCACTGAATTTTTTAAAAATTTCAATATGGAATCAATATCTGAAATAAGGAATATTAGAAATAAGATCGGTTCGCATATCGATAAATCAGAAGATTTTGAAAATCTAAAAAATTTACTTGATAGTATCGATTTTGAGAAAAGTATACAAATATATAATAATTTTTTTAATGTGTTTGTGAAAATTTGCAATTCTACTTTTTATCTTAAACATTTAGCTATTTCGCCTACAAAAATGCATGGCGTATTGTCATTATCTAATAAACCTTCTAAAACTTTTTTTCAGAACCCATATGTAGCTACAGAATTGATAAAAGACGATATAAATGATCCAAAGTCATATCAAAAGCATTTAGATAAATTATTCAAACATAGTAATTATGAAGATACTAGATTCTTTTTTTATGATGCTTTGGCTCATTCCGAAAAAATAAAAAGTGTTACATTAGATAACAAAGCTTTAGAAGTAGGCAAAGCTCATCAATTTTTCATCGGTAAGTTAAGTAGCTCGATATCTGCTGAGAAAAAATCAGATATATTAAACTTATTAAATGATTGTGCGAATGGCTATCCCGACCAATTAATATATATTTTACTGGAAACATACAAAACGAATAAACTAACAAATTTAAAATATCAATATATCTTTTGTTTTGGCGAAATCAGCCATAAATCAAGTGAAAGTGTAAAGCTTTTTTTGGATCAGTTTTTAAATGTAGGTCATTTTGACATCATCTATAATACGCTATTGTCATTACTAAAAATTGATATTAAAAGTAGAGGAATTGATTGTGTTAACAAAAATCTTGTAATAGATGAAAATGAATATTCTAAAATAATTAAAGAACAAATAAATAAGTTTTCTCCATTCTATAAACTTATATTTTCAATACTTTTAAGTTCAGAAATGCGTTTTACTCCAATGTTGGGAAGTTATTACAAATTTTTTAAGAACTTATATTTTGATTATTTTGAAAATATTTTTTACGACTGCACCGATTCATTAGAAGCAGAATTATCTATCCAAGATATTGAGAATTTAAAAATTTCAAAACAAGGAAATCATTTATCTGTAGTTTTTATTATCATTGCTGAGCAACTAAAGAATAAAAATGATGCAAACTTTTTATATGGCTTAATAGCAAATCATAATTTGAAGTTGAATTTTGAACATCAGCCTTTTATTGAGCATTTAGCCTATTCAAACTATAAAATAGGTAATGTAAACAAAGCCGTTGAAATATACAAAGATTTGGTAGAGAAAAACCCAGAAATTGTTGATTATAGAATTAATCTATTAAATTATTACTGGGAGCAAAAAAATACTGATGCTTGCATTGATGAAATTAATTATATAGAGTCCCAATTTAATCTAAATAATGAACAAATAGAAAAAGTATTGCAAATAAAGAGTTTGGTGAATACAAATGTATTTTGACATCGCCCTCATCGCCTACATCACCGACCGCCTCTTCGGCGAGTTCAAATTTATTCGCCATCCCGTTGTCCTCATGGGCGATTTTATCACCGCGTTTCAAAAGCGGTTTTATCATGACAGTATCCTGCGCGGATTTTGGCTCGTGTTTTGGTTGTTAGCCGCCGTGTTAGCCCTCGTCTATCCGATTTCGCTTATCGGAAATCCGTGGATATTGGGGATCATCGCTTCGACGGGGATCGCGGGAAAGATGCTCTATGAAAGTGTCCGCAACATCCTGAGTGAGCCGAAATCGATCCGCTACCTCGTCAGCCGCGACACCGAAAATCTGAGCGACAGCGATATCAACAAAGCGGCGATCGAGACTTATGCCGAAAATCTGAGCGACGGGGTGATCGCTCCGCTGTTTTATCTGTTAGTTTTCGGTTTGGTGGGTTTATTTCTCTACAAAGCGGTCAATACCCTCGATTCGATGGTGGGGTACCGCAATGAGCGCTATGAGAAATTCGGCAAAGTGAGCGCACGGTTGGATGATGTTTTAAATTACCTCCCCTCGCGCATCACGGCGATTATCATTCTGATTCTTTTCGGCAAACTCGGCAAACTCACCCAAACATGGCATTACGGCGCACTGCACGAAAGCCCGAACGCGGGATACCCGATAGCGGCGATGGCACTCTCGCTCGATGTATCGCTCGGGGGATCGACCCCCTATTTCGGCAAAATGAAAGAAAAACCCTATTTCGGTGACGGAAAGGGTGAGATCACCGACGGCGATATCCGCCGCGCATTGGCTCTTCAGTGGAAACTCGATACCCTTGTGATACTAGTATTAGCGGCGGGAGTTATGGCATGAGATCGATCTCTATTTTCGGCACCTCGTCCGATGCGGGGAAATCAACCCTGACGTTTGTGATCGGACGGCTCCTGCAAGAGCGGGGGATCAACGTCGGGGTATTCAAAGCCCAAAACGTCTCCAACAACTCCCGCGTCTGCGATGACGGAAGTGAAATCGCTATCGCCCAGTATTTTCAGGCGGAGGTGTTGGGGATAGAGACGAGTTACCATCTCAATCCGGTACTGCTCAAATCGGGGCACGGCAACAGCGCCTCGCTGATCATCAAGGGGCATGTTGTGGAGGACAAAGAGGTGCGGGACTACTACCGCGATCTCGATACCCTCAAACCTGTCGTAAACGAGTGCTTTGAGTATCTGAGCGCTCAGTACGAGTGTCTCGTCTGCGAAGGGGCGGGGAGTCCCGTGGAGCTAAACCTGATGGACAAAGACCTCTCTAATATCTACATCGCGCAAAAATACGACACGAAGATCATCCTCGTCGCCGATATCGAAAAGGGGGGGGTGTTCGCCTCTATCTGGGGAGTCTATAATCTCCTCCCCGAAGCGTTACGAGAGAACGTCATCGGGGTGATCGTTAACAAATTTCGCGGAGACAGAACCCTCTTCGACGAAGGGGTGAAGATTATCGAAGAGCGTTTCGGCATTAGCGTCCTCGGCGTTCTCCCCTATCTCCCCCTCAACCTCGGATTCGAAGATTCCCAAAGTCTCAAAAACTTCGTCCAGAACAAACCCCATCCCGCACAAAAGATCGGGGTTATCAACTATCCGACGATGAGCAACTACAACGATTTCGAACCCCTTATCGCCGATGAGACCATCTTTGTCGAATTTATCACCTCTAACGTCGCACTCGATAGTTTCGATCTCATTATCCTCCCCGGCAGCAAACGGGTCATTGAAGATTTGAAGTGGCTCAAAAAAACGGGGCTTTTCGATGCACTTAAAGAGCGACAAAAAGAGATACTGGGGATTTGCGGCGGATATCAGATGATGTTTAATGAGATCATCGACGAAGGGTGCGTCGAAACGGCGGAACCGAGTCGCGAAGAAGCCCTCGGATTTATCGACGATGTTATTGTCTTTCAAAAAGAGAAAGTGCTCAAAAAGGGTGACTATTCGATCTTCGGCCGCGCGGTGCAGGGATTCGAAATCCATCACGGGGTGAGTGCGAAGTATCCCCTTTTCTACGAAAAAGATCATATCAAGGGGACGTTTGTTCACGGACTGTTCGAAGACGAGGCGTTTGAAGCGTATAAAAAAACAACCATCGATAGTTTCATCGATACGATGAGAGGCGAGATCGATATGGAGAGGATAATGGATCATGTCGTATAAACAATGGTTTGACGCTCACGCGGAAAAGCACCGTACTATTATGGAAAAACTGACTCATCTAAGCGATGAAGAGGTGATAACGTATTTTCGGTTCGAAAACATGGTGGTGAACGAGAGAGAGTTCTGCCCCCTCTATGCCGAGAATAAAAAGTGTCATGACACGGAGGATCTCAACTGCTACCTCTGCGCCTGCCCCAATTTTCGATTTAACGATGCAGGGTTCGCGCTCGAAGAGGGAAAAACCCTCTTCAGTACCTGCTCCATCGAGAGCCCCGACGGCGACCGCTACGTGAGCGAGTCTGCCATCCATCAAAACTGTGCCGGGTGTATCGTCCCGCACCGCGAGAGCTATATACGAAAAGTGTTCGATCGCGACTGGCTCAACATCATGAAAGAGGTACCGTGTGAATAACATCTATTTGGGAATCAAATTTGCCCTGAGCTATTTCACGATCCTCCCCATTCGCTTCGACACGGGCGATGATCTTTCCCATTCTCGCGTGTTGAAGTCGATGCTCCTATCTCTTCCGTTTATCGGAATAGTTTTGGCATCTCTTGCTATCGCAGTATTTGCGGTGCTGGAACCGCTGGGGTGGTTGGGAGCGCTGATCGCCGCCGTAGCCTATATGGTGCTTTACGGGTTTATCCATACCGAAGCGGTGATCGATGTTGCCGATGCGGTGTATGCCGCCCACAGCGGCAAAGACCCGTATGAAATTATCAAAGATTCCACCGTCGGAGCGATGGGGGTACTGTACGGGGTGAGTTTCACCCTCCTCAAAATCGCTGCCCTTTCATCTCTGCTGATGAGCCACCTTTTTCTCCCCTTTATCGCGATTGTCCTTATCAGTCGACTTTCGCTGTTAGTGCTAATCCGTGTTTATGAATTTCGCTCGTCGTTTGTGACTCAGCTGCATGAAAATCTCCGCGTTGTTCCTCTGATATTGGTGATACTTTTGTGCGGCGGCATAGGCTTTTATCTCCTCTCATGGCATTTTTTAGTCCTCTTCGTCACAGGGATATTCACGGCACTCCTCCTCTCATCCCTCGCTAAAAAATCACTCGGATTTATCAACGGTGATGTACTGGGGATGTCGCTGGAGGGAGTTGAACTGGTATTGATGATTACGGCACTGCTAACATGTCACTAACGCTGTTACGCCATGCGGCTCCTCCGATAGAATTTCACGGGCGCACTATCGGGCACACCGATATCCCCATCGATCTCACTTTGTTCAATCCGATTACCCTTCCGCTGACGTACGATCTGATCTACTCTTCCGATCTAAACCGTTGTACCCAAACCCTTGAACAGCTCGGATACCGTGATTTCCAAACCGATGAACGCTTGCGGGAAGTACGGTTTAAAGAACAATTCGAGGGGAAAAGTTTTGACGAGATTGAGCGGATGGAAGAATACAGCCCCCGTTTTTTGGAATCACAAGATAAATGGCACAATTTTGTGTGCGATGAGTCGGTTGAGGCATTTAGAGGTCGGATATCCTCATTTTTAGACGATCTACCCCGCGACCAAAATATTTTGATCTGCACCCATGGGGGGACGATAGCCGAAATGCTCTCCCTTTTAAATGCTCCGTCCAGAAGGCCGGATTACCTAGAGTATACGATTGTTACGGTAAAATAGAGTCAAATATTTAAGGGGTGCAAAATGCGGTACGGTATCGTTATGGTGTTGTTTTGCATGGCGCTCCTCAGCGCGCCCCTTCCGATCACCTTTAGCGGGAATGAGAAAATTGCTACGGACAAACTTTTCGGTGTTTTGGGATTGCGAAAACCGTACGGCATCGAGGTGTGGGAAGATCAGCCCGCCATCGAACCGATCGCGATTTCCCAAAGCGTTTCGGCGTTAAGCAGCTATTATAAATCCAAAGGATTTTATCACGCCCGAGTTACCTCAGAGACGAATGAGAACGGCGTTCTCTTCAAGATTCAAGAGAATGATCCTATCATTATCGGCGATATTCAGGTTAACAGTCTATTAAATATTAAATCGGCTATTTCACTCCAAACCGACGGGTTTTTTGATCAGGAAGCTTTTTCGGCATCCAAATCAGCGATCAAAAAACGATACGCTGATGCGGGGTACTGTAATGCACAGTTTAATACCAAAGCATGGGTTGATATTGAGAGTGACCGCGCGTATCTTCTTTTTGAGGCAACACCGGGGGAGCTGTGTAAATTTGGGGCGATCAGTGTCGAATCGACCCCTAATATCGACGGGAATCTTACCGCTTCGATGCTCCACTTCGATGAGGGAGAACCTTACAGTGTCGAATCGATCCGTTTGAGTTATGAAGCATTGTATGCTCAAGAGGGGATTAGCCGTGTCGTTATTAATGACAATGAGCGTAACGGCAGTATTGTACCAATAAGTTTGAACGTTGAAGAAGCGGAACGTCCAATCCGCTTTACCGCCGGGGTTGGATACAGCACGGATCAGGGAATTTTGGCACAAACCGGACTCAAACACCGCAATTTTTTTGGGGATCTAAAAACTTTCGGAGTCGATTTACGCTATTCTGAGATTAAACAAGAAGCTTCTGCATCATTTGGTCTTCCGCTTCAAAACCGGGGAGCTTTAGGGGTCGATGTCGGATATAAAAATGAGATATTTGACGGGTATAAAACTCAAAGTACCTACGAAAAGTTGACCGCGAAATACCAAGATATCCCGGCATCGGCAATGATGGGATTTTTATTTGATCAGGTTAAAACCTATGAGAGTAAAGATATAGCTACTTTTCCTAACAATAAGCTCTACCTTATCTCACCTATCGGAGAGCTCAACTACGATACGCGGGATAAACCGCTAGAACCCTCCAAAGGATACTGGCTCAATGCAAATGTTATGGGTTCTCTTTATACCCCGCAGATATCGGATGCTACCTATTTTAAAAGTATCCTTTCGGGTGCCTATATCACCAGTATTGACGAGCATGTTTTCGGAGCCAAACTCAAATGGGGAACATTGCGCGTATATGATGGAGCAGTCCCTTCATCCTATCGTTTTTATGCGGGGGGTATGAATTCCAACCGTGCCTATACGTACCGTAATTTAGGACCTAAAAACAGCAATGGAGATCCAATAGGTTTTTCATCGCTCATCGAAGGGACGCTCGAATATCGCTTTCCCATCTATCACGAATTTCGAGGAGTATTATTCACTGATCAGACTTTTGCTTCTGAGCGAATCATCCCTGATTATGCTAATGAAGGGTATTTGGGGGTCGGTGCGGGGCTTCGATATGTGACACCAATCGGTCCGGTTGCCATCGATTTCGGATTTGATCCTGAAAATACAGGTCAATACGCCATCCATTTTCGGATCGGGGAGCTGTTTTGAAGCGGCTTCAATTGGTTGCATGGCGAAAATGGCTCAAGCATCTCTTTGTCACGGCACATTTTCTTCTTGTCAGTTTGATTCTCACATTTTCTGTCATACTGTATATCGCCTTTCGTCCGGATGGATTGGAGATCGTTAACACCTATTTTCTAAAACCGCTCGGTATTCACTATACCCATGCCGAAGGGTCACTTCTTGAGGGGTTTACCCTTCATAACATCCATACCGATAACAGCGAAGCCAAAACGTTCAAATTGAAATACAACCTTGTCAAAATGTTAAATGGGGAACATACGATCGATTCGATTAAGATTGACGGTTTGCGTCTTCAACTTTCCGATTTTGTGAGTGACAATAGTTCCATTTGGCCATTTCCGACCTTTAAACTGTCTGAAGTGGAGATAACCAATCTCCAGCTCATAAGCACCTATCCGATAGAACTCGATATACATGGGAAAAACGGAACGTATGACGGTGATAAACTTAGCTTTGCTTCTTTGAATGCGACCTTGAAATCGCGCTATGCCAGCGGTGCCATAGATGGTGTTGTCCGTAATAGTTCTCTTGTGGGGATAGCGGATATTTACCCTAATGCGAGTGAGCTTTCCCCTTATAGCGGCCGTTTTACGACACTTCCACAGGCTATCAGGGTGAAAATTGCAGAACTCTCCCCCGAAAAAGCACTGTTGCAAACGACGCTCGATCATTTAATCTCGAAACAAGATGCTACGGTTAAAGCCGATACGATCTCTTTGGATTTTAAATACCTCTATAAAGACAATTTCTTTGATATCAATGCCCTTTATGCGTTATCTCGTGGCAGTGATTCGGTGAAAACGAAGCAGCATCTTCGTTATACTCTCCAAGGGACAACAACGAGTGAGTTTGACGGGGTCGTTACTTCAGCACATCCGCTCCCTTCAAACATAATACACGGGGAGTTTCGAGATGATTTGAAAGGGTTGCAGAGTATTCTCACGCTCGATGGGAGCACTCTCAATGTCGCGAGTAAAGATTATGATAATTTCGATTGGAAATTGCAAAGCCATCATCAAAATCTCTCCTTTATCCCGACCCTTCCGGAAGCTATACGTACCGGTTCGCTTGAGCTAAAGGCTGGGGGGAATTATCTCCTCAGCACTAATATACTGCAAGGGGCAATCGATGCTGAACACGATCATGCCCGCTTTAGCGGATCGTTTTCAACCAAAAACAATCAACATTTCTTGGTGGGGAATCTTATTCTCCCATCCGATGCCCCCCTATGGAAAAACTGGGCGCATAAGCCGCCGGAGCATCTTAGCCTCTCTTTGAGTGATGAAACAAACGCTACCCGATTGAGTTTATCCGGTGACTCTTTAGCCCTTTCGGCAATTATTTCAGGTGAGAAGCTTAAAGGTTCCGGTAACTATCTGGGGACTTTTTTTGATATGAGCGGTTCTATAAACTCAACCCGAAGCAGCATCGATTTGGAGACCATTACCCCCTCCTTGTTTACCGCTGTTTCAAAATTTCGCCCTTTGGAACTGCATAAAGGGGAATATTACGACGCCGAAATTCGTACCAAAACCCATATTACATACGGTAATACTCTTGCTATTCAAAGCGATATTAAAATACCGTGGTATGCGACAGTATTTGATTCCCAGCGCGCTTACGGAGGGACAGACGCTCAAGCGAGTCTGGAATACAAAGAGGGTAACATTACCGTAAACGGCTATCGCTTTGAAATCGCCAATCACTCTATCGCCACCGATAAAGTGTCATATCTTCATATAAACTCTGCGGGAGATTTAGTGATAGATGAATTTTGGCTCTTTGACACTCTGCATCTTAGCGGCGTAGTTAAGTCAGATTTGAGTGCATCTATACGATTGCAATCCGATCGTTTTAGCTACAAAGGGCCGGAAGGAAATGCGCATGCCTCTGCCGATATTACATTTGTACGTGATGCACTGGCGAATCAAAACCTTTCAGGGAATTTGAATATTCTCGATGCGACGATAACCTATCTTCCTCTTCAAGAGTTTAAAGTGATGGATGATGACATTATTATTGTTCAAGATGTCCGCCCACCCAGCAGTATCAAACTCTCTATGAATCTTCATGTTACCGCACATCAACCGATTCGATTTAAAACCAAAGAACTCGATTTAGGACTTGACCCCGATATTACTCTTTGGAAAGAGGCGACAGAACCGATTCAGATTTTAGGAATGGTCACAATCGCCTCCGGCACGGCAGTAAGTGCGGGAAAAACGTTCGATATCAAACACTCAGAGATCTATTTTGGGGGTGATCTTCCCATTAACCCTTATCTTAACATCACAATAGGGCATGAAGTCGATTACAACAAAATTTTCATCTACGTCACCCATACCCTTGATTCGCCGATTTTTCTATTTAGTTCCGATCCGATGATGAGTCAAAACGATATTATGAGCTATCTCCTTTTCGGCGGTCCGGCGAACACGATATCGGGAGGGGACGGTTCCACGTCGACTGTCCGTGCCGATGCGACAAACTTTATGCTTGGAGCAGGTCTAAAAGGGTTGATCAGCGGAGCGACGAAACTCCAGATCGATACGATGAATATCCTTACCACTGCTGAGGGTGGGATGGGGTTTGAGGTGGGTGCACGTCTTAACAAAGATCTCAGAGTCCTCTATAAAAACGATACCGTCTCCAGTGTTCAGGTTCAATATTCACTCAATCGATGGCTACGGATGGATGCGGATATACATGAACTCGGGCAGGGGATTAATGCCATTTATATCAAAGACTTCCGCGATTTTCTCCCTCATAACCTACCGAAAAAAAAGTAAATCTTGATTTTAGTCAAGATGTATTGGCACTGATCCTTTTATACTGTTGCCGCTAAAAGTATCAAAGGAAACCTCATGATTTTAGAATTTATGCGTGACGATCACCGAGCATGTGATCATCTCTATACCGAAGCCGAAAATGCCCTTTCAGAGAAAAAATTTGATGATGCCGCAACTCATTTCAATGCATTTTACCACGCTACCAATCACCATTTCGATATGGAAGAGAGGGAACTTTTTATCACTTTTGAAAAGCGGACGGGGATGATGGGGGGACCGACGCAGATGATGCGTTATGAGCATCAGCAGCTGCGAAGTCTCCTTGAATCGCTGAAGAGTGCATTGAATGAAAAACGCTATAATGATTTTTTCGGTATCGGCGAATCAATGATGATAATGCTGCAACAGCATAATATGAAAGAGGAACAGATGCTCTATCCGATGATTGATCGCGCGTTAGGATCTGATGGCGAGTTAATGATTCAAACCCTAAAGGATATGGGGCAATGATCCTGCTTGATACCCGTGAGTTTGATCATCCCGTTCCGCTAGAGATGGCGGTCGATGCATTTAAAAAGCTGAGCGGTGATGAAATTATTCACATGATTCATCGGCGTGAACCGATCCCTTTGTTTGAGATTATCGTCAAAAACGGCGGACGCTATCAGAGTGTTATGGAAAGCGACACCCTTTGGCATATCTATATTACCCGCAGCACAACGGTTATATTGGAGCATACAGATGTATAACGGACTCTCTCTCGATCAGGCTCCCCCTATTTCGGTGGTTATGCGCTTTTTTCTTACCGTTCCCGTATTTGGGATACTCCTTTCAGTGATCATCTTTTTTAATCCTCAGACAATATTAACCCCTGCTCATCCGAGCTCTTTAGCCATGATTCATCTAATGTTTTTGGGTGTTATAACGATGGCGATGATCGGAGCGCTGTTTCAGATGCAGAGTGTTTTGGGGGGGAGGGCTATCCCCGCAGCACAAGGGAATGCTTTTTTAATCCATCTTTTTTTAGTTATAGGGATACTCTCCCTTGGAGCTGCATTTTATTTTTCCCTCTCCGTATTGTTTGTTATTGCATCGGTGTTTTTGGGTGCAGCCCTTTTGTATACGGCCAATCTTATTTTACCGCTCCTTTTTGGCGGAGTAACGCATGAAACCCTTCGGGGGATGAGGCTAGCGCTGATTGCCCTTTCTGTGACTGCTGTTTTAGGAGTCGTGATGGCAAGTGAATATGCCAATAATACGTTTAGTGCATCGCATGAAGCGATACGGACGGCGCACTACTCGTTGGGGTTGATCGGATGGATCGGTGTCCTTATTATTGCGGTAGCGTTTCAGGTGGTTGAGATGTTTTATGTCACTGTTCCATACAGTGTATGGTGCAAACGTAATGCGTTTAATGTGATAGGAATATCTTTATTATTTAAAATTGTAGGTCTATTTGCCGGATGGGCTTATGTTTGGGTGTTTGATCTTGTCATAGGGGCGTTATTGATCGGATTTGTCACTACTACGGCGAAGCGAATTAGTCAGCGTAAACGGCGTGTTAGTGATGTGAGTATTTGGTTTTGGAGTGCTGGGATAGCTTTATTATCGATTGCCGTTTTATCATACGGAGGTTTTGAATGGGGAAGGTATGAGCCGTTGCAGACGGTTTCACTGATTGCATTTGCCCTGTTTGCTTTGGCAATTATTTTGGGGATGATGGGGAAAATCGTCCCCTTTTTGGTGTGGTTCCATCTCAACTCAGCGGGGTATATGGATGCACCAATTATGTCAAATATTATCCCGAGTACACGTGCTAAATGGCTTTTTTCACTTTTCATTTTCACTTCGGTATCGGCGCTCAGCGGAGTGTTTATATCTGAGCTGTTTATTCTAAGTTCCATTAGCGGAGCTCTTATGTTTGCCCTTTTACTTTTTAATCTAGTACGGGCGATACAAATGTATCGTTATACGTTGATACACGGGAAGCATTTTAATTCAAACCCTATCGGAATTTAGTATTATTGTAGATTATACTTGGTCACATCTTGGTCACGTATCGTTGTCTTATCTATTAAATTTCGTCGTGAAATAGCCTTACCCGTGTCAATTGCCTAAAATAGGGGCTTTGACATAAATAAACATAAAAAGCACTAAATAAAAACATTAAATATACGCTAAGTTAGTCTTAATATTTGCTACTGTAATCTTCTTATAATAATTAAGAAAAGGTTATAAATGTTCTTCGGAAAAAAACACTCGGTTGAAGATGTAGCACCACTACATGCAAAAATTGCAGAATTAGAACGCAACAATCAGTCCTTGCAAAACGAGCTCTCCAAACTTCGTCACGAGAATACGGAATTCAAGAACAATGCTGTTATGTTTGATCTCATTAGTCACCTGACAGAAAACCTTACAAACGCCTGTCAGAGCGATTTAACGTTGCTTCAAAAAGATCTTGCTGATAACGTCAGTCAGTTGGAAGAGATTGAAGTGTTGAATAAAGGGAACCGTGAAAATGCAGTCGGAATCAATAATGAAATCGGCGAAATTCTCGATATTCAACAACAATTAGTGAGCAATATCACTGATAACTACGGTTCGGTCAATCAGCTCAATGATGGAGTCGGCTCGATCGGGCAGGTTATCGATTTGATCAAAGACATCTCTGATCAAACTAACCTTCTCGCTCTTAATGCGGCGATTGAAGCGGCACGGGCGGGTGAGCACGGGCGCGGATTTGCCGTGGTCGCCGATGAGGTTCGTAAACTCGCCGAACGAACCCAAAAAGCGACTTCCGAAGTGGCAATAAGTGTTCAAAGTCTGAAACAAAACGCGATGGAAATCCATGAGCGATCAAGTACAATGGAATCGATCTCTTCGATGTCAAGTGAGAAATTAGAACAATTCCGCATGACGTTGCAAAACTTGGGAAGCCGATCGGAAGTGATTGAAAATGACTCCACCAATGTCCTTTATTCTGTCTTTATGGTACTTGTGAAACTCGACCATCTTCTCTTTAAATCCAAAGGGTATAAAAGCGTATTCAGTCTCAAGGTAGATTCTGAGTTTGTTGATCATCACAATTGTCGTCTCGGCAAATGGGCTGAGGGTGGAAAAGGGGCAGAAATCTTCGGAAATACTCCAAGCTTTAGAAAACTCGAAACCCCGCATAAATTGGTACATGACAATATTATTGCTGCGATTAAATGTGTAACGGCGGGTACGTGTGCCCAAGAGGCCAAAAACGTGATAACTTACTTTAAAGATGCCGAGAACGGAAGCCATGAAGTCATTAGTACATTGAATGCTATGTTGCAAGAAGAACGGGAAAAAAGAAGCCATAAATAAAAAGGGTATGGCGGACAGCTAGAGACGCTTAATTCTACCTTAAAAAAACTACAAAATACCACAAAATAGGGCTTTTGTAGCTCTATCAATCTTCTTTATTTCTTCATTTTTAGTCATTTTTTGGCACAGTACGGTCACGTATTTCTGCTTATTCTAGATATTTAAGTTTTTAGGTCTATTTAATATATACAGCAATAATCCTAGTAAAGAACTCTGGGATTAGATTGTGTGTTAAAAAAATAATCGTCGATATTATTATCATATTTTGACTAATTACTGCCAAGATTCTTTTTGTGTCATTTCTCGTGTTCATTTGCAAAAATTTTGAAAAGATGGCTAAAGACATTGATAAAGTCCCGATAATAAGTGTAACAATAAATATTGAATTTTCGTGTACGTTAGACATATATTGGTCATATCCTTTTGAAACAGTAAAATATAGTATATAAGTCGAATAGACTCCCATCGCAATATAAGTGTTTTGTACCACTGTAGTTTGTTTGTCCATTTTTGCTAAATTGGCAAAGTTTAAGGCAAATAAACTGATAGCACAGATAAGCAAAAAGCATGTAATTTTGAAGCTGATTTGACCGATATTATCAATAAGCGTTTGTGTATCAGCAATAATTTTACTATTGTTTGTTTTTTCTAGGAATGAGTTTCGTATCGAAATTTTTGCTTTTTTGAGAGAATTTTTATAATCGGATGAAATCAAAGTTTTTTTACTATCAAAGATACTTAAGGCTTTTTGCTTTGCATCGATTAGAGTTCGTATTTCAAGGCTTATAATAATATTTTGTATCGGATTGATTTCATAAGGTTTTTGTTGAAGACATATTATTTTTTTGTCAAACAATTTTTCAATCCCTTTACGGGTAGTAATTTGTTTATTATTAAAATCATTTTCTAGTTTATTAGATATTTCTTTGATTTGATTATCATATTTTGAAATTACATGGTTGTTTATTTCATAGATTAAATTAAGATTGCTGATAGGTGCTGTTATATATATAAGCATTAGTGCGAACACGGGGAAAATGATTGTAACACCCTTTTTATAATTGATTTTAATAGGATTACGATAGGAAAAAAAGCCAACAAACAAAGTAGGAATAATTATTAAAAATGATAAAACAACTCCAGGGTAATCCATGTTTTGCAGATTATCAAAAATATCAAAATACCACGAGTACAGCTTGTTTAAAATATAAAAACCAGTCAATATACCTATTATTGTAAGGAAATAATATAAATTTTTTTTTGCGTTTGTCATACTTTTTAATTCGCTTTTTACATCCAAGAAAGTCATATTATAGCATTTGGCTTTCTTGGATTGTGCGAAATGTCTTAAAATAATATTCAGCCCATGCATGAAGATCAATTTCTGATTCTGGCGGTAAATTTGGAATTTTTGTATTTATCTCGGATTTAAGCATATTTTTTTGAAGCTCTTCATGATAAGTTAGTAGCGTGCCGTAGCGCGGAGTTTTACTATAAGCTTCATTCAAAAGAATCTCCATATCTTCACCTGCTTTATATGCTGCAAGTAGAATAGGTGTTGTTTCGAATTGCGCTTCTATTTGCGCTCTCATTCTGTTATATTCTTCAATTTTTGTCATTTTAGGAATTTTAGTATTGCGGATACTGTCGAAGGTGGGTTTGTCAATAAACCCGCATATTTTTGCTTTTGCTTCAAGTTGATCTATTGTTGATATAAAAGACATTCCATCGTTGTCTATATCATCCCAAAGTATTTTTTGTGCACCTTCTACTGCTATAAAACCAGCGAAAAAAGCAGATTTTTTCTTTTGTTGTATTAATTCATCAACTTTTTTATGATCATTTATTTCAATAGAAATCAATTTATCAATCTTAATGAAATTATTTTCTATTCCTGAGATTGCTAATAGGGTTATAGGTACAACTGTCAAAACGGTGAGCAAAGATCGTATTTTCACTTAAATGCCTTTAATTTTTTTGTTAAACATTATACAATCTTTTATAATATAGAATTAACATAAATGAGAGAAATATTGATTTGGTTTAATAAAAAAAAATCAACATATTAAAGAATTTTTTATGGAGTATTTAGTAAGTGACTAATCAAGAAGAAATCGAAACAGATGATGATCGTAAAGAAATAAATAAATAAAAAACTATATGAATACGCTTAAGTATACCTTAAACAAAACTGCAAAAGACCACAAAATAGGGCTTTCGTGACTCTATCATTCTTCTCTATTTCTTCATTTTTAGCCATTTTTGGGCACAGTAAGGAAAATGACATCTTGGAAGTCCGTAAATAGGGATTCTAAAGGGGTATGGCGGACAGCTAGAGATTCGAACTCTAGGTAGGTTGCCCTACACACGCGTTCCAGGCGTGCGCCATCGACCACTCGGCCAGCTGTCCATTTTGGAAGATTGAAATTGTACCAAAGATAGCTTAAGGGTTACCCTTAAAAGCCGTAACGATCTCTCGACAGTTTTTTTCGGGCTTGTTTTTTAGTAATGGATTGTTAGAAATTTAAAGAGACAAAGAAATAGTATAGATAACCGAATCACGAAGGTGGGCAATTCGGTCAAGCTATCGAAGGAGAATCGAAACATCATTGTAAAGAAGAAGTGTTAATTTTGTGTAAAGAAATATTATTTTTGAATACGTATTAGCTTGATATAATGGCATAAGACTATTTAAAAGGGTTCCAGTGCTCCCAAACCAACGTTTTTATTCAATCAGTGATGACTTTCGATCCCCCTACGCCCGTGACCGAGACCGAATTATTCATGCAGGGAGTTTTCGCCGTCTTGAGTATAAAACACAGGTGTTTTTAAACTCGCAAGGGGATTTTTTCCGCACCCGTCTTACCCATAGCATTGAAGTGAGTCAGATCGCCCGTTCCATTGCCTCGCATCTGGGATTAGAGGAGTCGTTAGCAGAGAGTATCGCACTCTCACACGATTTAGGTCATACCCCTTTTGGGCATATCGGTGGGGATACGCTTGATGTCTGCTTAAAAGAGCGTGGATTTATCAGTGGATTTGAGCATAACTTTCAAAGCTTTCGGGTAGTAACCAAGCTTGAACAGCGTTATAAAGCATTTTTGGGACTTAACCTTACCTATGCGACATTAGAGGGGATTTTAAAACACTCGTATCCGTATAATAAATCCTTTTTACCTGAGAGTGTCCGAGAAGCATTCTCTCTCGATACCCATCCGAGCATTGAAGCGATGATTGTAGATCGCGCTGATGAAATAGCCTATATCAGTCATGATATCGATGACGGTGTCGCATCGGGACTGATAACCTTTGAGACATTAAAATCAAGTGAACTGATTCAGACGATTTTGCAAAAAGTATATGATGAGGGGATATATGAATACGAAGACGAGATGTTCCGCTACCGCTTCAGCTCCCATCTCATCAACCATCTGGTCTACTCTCTGCTGGAGCATTCGCGGGATAAAATCGATAACAGCCGTGTGTTGGCATCAATTATATCTTCATCTGAACCGATAGTGATCGGATTTGAGCCCCAGTTGGAGACACAGATCAAAAAACTCAAAAAGCTTTTGTATCAGGAACTTTATCAGCACAAACATATTATGAGAAAAATGTTTGCCGGAAAACAGGCGATTATAGGGTTGTTTAATGCATTGATGGAAGAGCCTAAAATGTTGCCGAAGTATTATTTGGAGCAGTGTGAACGACGAAATACGCACCGAGTCATCAGTGACTATATAGCGAGTATGTCGGATCGGTATGCGATGAAGCTTTATAACGAGTTGTATGGGAGAGAGGGGTGACATCCATTACGCTATAATATTAATATAATCATATTCTTTATTTTATTACCACAAGTTGGAGTATCTCAATGACTATTCACTCTAAAAATGACCTGCTTGAGTTGCAAGAAAATCATGAAGTAGAATTCAAAACAGCTGCTGGACAAAATGGTAATGGTGAGCTACCTGATGATTTTTTCGAAACCTACTCGGCTATGGCAAACAGCTATGGCGGTACCGTTTTTTTAGGGGTTAAAGAGCATAGAGATAAAAGTCTTGAAATTACAGGGATAAGTAATACTGCAGGGGTAAAGAAAAAACTTTTTGATACCCTCAATAACAGACAAAAAATAAGCCGTAATATTCTTACAGACGCCCATATCATTGAGCTGAGTCTTAATGGTAAAAACATCATCAAAATAGACATCCCCCGAGCCAAACGGGAAGAGCGCCCTATATACAAAGGGCAAAATCCACTCCAAGGGACATATTCACGTAATTTTGAAGGCGATTATAAATGCGATGAAGAAACGGTAAAACGGATGCTCGTGGAGCAAATCGAAGAAAGCCGCGATAATCGTCTGCTAGACGGATATGACTTTAACGATATCGAGATAGAAAGCTTACTCGGATATAGAAATATGTTCGTTTCCAATAAACCTGACCATCCATGGAACACACTGGATAATAAAGAGTTTTTACGAAATATCGGCGGATGGAAGCGTGATCGTAGAACAAATCAAGAGGGATTAACCCTTGCAGGGCTTTTGATGTTTGGAAAGCTTCCTTCTATTCAAGAAGAACTTCCCTATTATTTGCTTGATTACCAAGAGCGCCCGGAAGCCAAAACTGAAAACCGCTGGATTGACCGTATTACAATTGACGGGACATGGTCGGGGAACATTTTCGATTTTTATAAAAAAGTCATACGAAAACTTTATGCAGATTTGAAAGTTCCTTTTGTCCTTCACAAAGATGTCCGACAGGATGACACACCAGTGCATACGGCTTTGCGTGAAGCATTGATCAATGCAATCGTCCATGCTGACTACAGCGGAAGAGCATCCCTTCTTATCGTTAAAAGACCCGATATGTTTGGTTTCAGGAATCCCGGATTAATGCGCATCTCTATTGAAGCAGCTATACACGGAGGAGATAGCGACTGCCGAAATCGTACAATCCACCAAATGTTTTTGCAAATTGGGCTAGGCGAAAGAGCTGGTTCCGGGCTACCTAAAATTTTTAGTGGCTGGAGTTCTCAACACTGGTCTAAGCCTTTATTGCATGAAAAGCATACTCCCGATCAAACGCTTCTTGAACTGCGAATGATTAACCTTTTTGATGCTACTGTTATTGAAGCCTTAAAAGAAATTTTTGGCACTAAATTTACCGCACTTAATGAAGACAAACGCGTCATCCTCGCCACAGTCTATGTGGAAAAAATCATTAATCACTCCCGTGCTAATGAAATTATCAGCGGGCACTCTCATGATGTTTCCATGCTATTAAAACAGCTCAACGATGAAGGATTTTTAAACTCAAGCGGCATAGGTCGAGGTAAAGTCTATTTTTTACCGAATACCCATTTCAATAATGCAGATGAATTTTCGTATGGAACTCCGGGCATAAGCGATGGAACTCCGGGCATAAGCGATGGAACTCCGGGCATAAGCGATGGAACTCCGGGCATAAGCGATGGAACTCGGGAGATTATTAGTGCATTAGAGCAGCTTTCATCTGCCGAAGCAGATAAATTAATACAGATTGCCAAGCCAGTAAGTGATCATCCAAGAGTTGATCCTGGCGTCACAAAAATGACTATCATAGCACTTTGTGAACATAACTACTTATCACTGCCTCTTTTAGCAATATTATTAAATCGTTCTAAAGATAATTTACGACAAAACTTTTTGAATCCAATGGTTATAGAAGAACATACCCTCGAAAGAGCTTTTCCAACAACGCCGAATCATCCTAAACAAGCTTATAAAAAGATAGCACGAGACTAAAAAAATAGTAGAAGAAAAATGTATATTATTAGTATGTTGTATAACGAGTTATACGGGAGGGAGGGGTAAACCCCCTTTATTTTTCTCCCTTTTCCTCTTCTTTACCGAATGTTTTTTCTAATCCGCCGATCAACTCTTTTTTCTCTGCATCACTTAAACGTGCCTCAGGGTGAGTAATGAGATAAGGGAGTATCGGCATTTCCCCCTCTTTGACTTCATCGGCGGCATCTTTAACTTTATTTTTCTTTTGGAGACCGAGCATCGAAATGTTTAATTTTTCACGCCCCTCCTCGATATCGTGCATTACAAGCCATGATACCGGTGCGATTTTGCTGTACCACGGATATTTGGTTTCATTGGAGTGACAATCGGCACACGCACGGTTGAAAAGCTCTTTAGTTTTAGGAGAATCCCATTGAGGCTCACTCATTACAGGGGGGTTGGTATAGTTTTTGCCGTACGGAATAAATTGAATGGCGACAGCAGTTAGGATAACTGCAGCAGAGATAGCTTTCAAATTCATGGGGACTCCTTGAGAAAATTAATCTAATATAATAATATAAAAATGGGTAAATATGTTAATTAGGTGAGAACAGAGCGGTTAAACTAAAACCGCTTCCCGTTGACCCGCTTCGAGATGTCCGATAACGTAACCGTCCGTTGCGGCGAGGACATCGGCAACATCGGCTTCTTTGACGACAAGGATCATCCCGACACCCATATTGAACGCGCGGAACATTTCGGCGCGTTCAACGTGCTGACTGATCAGTTCGAAAATAGGGAGAACGCGGATAGAGGACTCGGTAATTACTGCTCGTAGCCCCTCTGGGAGAACACGTGGGAAATTCTCAACGATTCCCCCTCCGGTGATATGAGCAAGGGCTTGGATTTTATCTTTAAGCGCTTTAAATGTTTTGACATAGATACGTGTCGGAGTAAGGAGGGTTTCGATGAGAGGTTTGCCTTCGAATTGATCCTCAAATTTCATCCCCATTTTTTCGAACAACACTTTACGTGCCAATGAAAATCCGTTGGAGTGCAATCCTGAACTCGGCAATGCGATGAGGATATCACCCGCGTGCACTTTATTGCTGCGGTCAAGCTCACTTTTCTCACCGATTCCGACGGCAAAGCCTGCGAGATCATAATCATCTGAGTGGTACATTCCCGGCATTTCTGCTGTTTCACCGCCGATAAGGGCGCATTCAGCCTGACGACATCCCTCAGCAATACCGCTTACGACTGCCGTTGCGGCAGTTACATCGAGTTTCCCCGTTGCATAATAATCGAGGAAAAAAGAAGGAGTTCCGAAATTACAGATCAAATCATTTACACACATAGCAACCAAATCGATTCCCACGGTGTTATGGATACCTGAATCGATGGCAAGCTTGAGCTTTGTTCCGACGCCGTCGGTTGCGGCAAGCATTACCGGTTCACGGTAGCCCGTAGGGAGTTCAAACGCCCCTGCAAATGATCCAATACCGCCTAAAACACCGGGGATCGCCGTCGATTTAACGAGTGGTTTGATATTTTCGACAAAACTGTTACCCGCATCGATATCGACACCGGCATCTTTATAGCTGATTTGACTCATGAAGTCCCTCATCTGTTGTAATAAGGGAATTATAACGAAGGGAGAGTTAGGGGAAGTTTATTTTTCGTAACAAGAACCGAAAACTTTTTTGAAAACCCATAACGACGGGCAAAAATCAAATAGTGCCCAGACGATAACCATTACAATAACGAGAGTTTGGAGGATCATAGCGTATAGCATTTGGTTATTTGCAAACAAAAACAGGGCAAGGGTAAGTACCGCTGCCATTAAAAAACGTTGAATTTTTTCAGCACACATTACAACTCCGATCTTTAATAGGATAAATTTGGTAAAATTATAGCTAATCCGAGTCGCAGAACCTTTAATGTTAAAAGATAGCTGGAATATTCAAACCCTTTTAATCTCTGCGTGTTACAATCGCTCAAAAATTCCGATGAAGAAGAGACTACTTAACACATGAAAACGTTTATTTATCCTGAAATGATGGTCCATGTTCCGATGTGTACCCATAAAAACCCGAAGAGTGTTTTAGTCGTAAGCGCGAATAGTGCACTTATCCAAGAAGAGCTGGGACGTTATCGTGACATAGAATTCATATTTAACGATGGCATGGATGTCGTCGGATCGTTACGAAATGGAGCCGATAAAAGTGTTGACGTGTTACTTTTAGACGTACAAAGTGATGATGCAGCCGTATTTGCTCATATAAATCGAGTTCTAAAAGACGATGCTCTTACCGTTGTTAAACATCCCGATTTAGATGATATTGCTGCCAATACTAATCTCATGCAGATTTTAGGAAATTATTTCAAAATCATTATGCCGTATCACCTCGAAGATGGCTCTACCCTTTTGCTCTGCTCAAAAGAGTACCATCCGACGGCCGATTTGATTTTACAGCGCAGTGACTTGCTCGAAGGGCATCAATACTATAACTGCGATGTTCATATCGCCGCGTTTGCAATGCCGCAGTATGTTCGTAAAAATTATTTGGGCATTATCCGCAACTAATGGCTTTTGAATATGCTATCGCGTTGACCGGAGGGATTGCAACAGGAAAAAGCACGGTTGCCTCTTTGCTTGGCCTTAACGGTCTTACGGATCATTGATGCCGATACGATAGCGCACCGTATCTTAGATGAAAACAGCCTTTGGGTTGCGGAACGGTTTGGTCACGAGTTTGTTAAAAACTCTAAAGTGGATCGGAGCGCATTGGGTAAAATCGTTTTTGCCGATCGCGCAAGCGAAAAAAGAGCTTGAAGCCTTTTTGCACCCGAAAATTCGCGCCGCAATCGAAGAGGAAAGCGACAAACAAGATCGACTTAAATATCCCTATCTGATCGATATTCCCCTCTTTTTTGAGACTGCTTCGTATCCGATTAAAAATTCCGTCGTTGTTTATACCCCTAAAACATTACAATTGGAACGTTTTATGAAACGTAACGGCTTTTCTGAGGAAGAATCGCTGCGCCGTATCGAGAGCCAAATGGATATTGATGAAAAACGCTCGCGTGCGACATGGGTGATCGATAACTCCTCCAATCTCAAACATTTACAATATGAGTGTGAACAATTTGTAGAGACAATTAAAACACTCTATCCCGCTCCTAAGGTATAATTACCGTAATTTAATCCAAAGGATTATCCCATGCTTCAAATCGCCAAATACTGCGCGAGCGGTAACGATTTTGTCATCTTCCATGCTTTTCACGGAGCGGATCGATCAGGACTTGCCCGAACTCTCTGCGACCGTCAAAACGGTATCGGAGCAGATGGACTGATTGTTATTCTCCCTCATGAGAGTCATGATTTTGAGTGGGAATTTTACAATGCCGACGGTTCCACCGCTTCTATGTGCGGAAACGGAAGCCGTGCATGCGCCCATTATGCCCACCGTTTCGGATTAGCAGAGGCTCAGATGGAGTTTTTGACGGGTGCAGGGGTGATAAAAGCCGCTGTTGAGGGAGATATGGTGCAAAGTGATTTAACCCCGCCATATGTTATTAATGATGCAATTTTTGAGCACGAGATGACATGGTGGCTCATCGATACGGGTGTTCCTCATTTGGTGACATTTGATGCCGATATGGAACATTTTGATATTGCAATGGCGAGAGAGCTTCGTAATAAATACAATGCCAATGTCAATATTGCATACGTTGAAAGCAACGGCTCGATTCGTGTTCGTACCTATGAGCGCGGCGTTGAAGATGAGACCTTAGCGTGCGGAACAGGGATGGCGGCCTGTTTTTATCGTGCTTCTATCGAAGGGTTTAGTTGCAGACAGTGCGCGTGTTTATCCTAAAAGCGGAGAGACACTGTATCTAGGGCTTGATGAGGGGACGATTACGTTCAAAGGGGAAGTGAAAGGGGTTTTTGAGACTTATTGGAGATTTTAAATGCCATCGGAACGCGTCCCGATTGGCTACGTTAACACTCGGTTTCCTTCGGCAGGAAGCCGAAAATCGCTTGCGATTTTTTAGAGTCCTGCTCTCTCCATAATCTGTGCCTGCGTATCGGCAATTAACGGTTCGATAATATCATCCATCAATCCCCCCTGCATAATCTCTTCAAGACGATAAAGAGTCAGCGTAATTCGGTGATCGGAGATACGATTTTGAGGATAGTTGTAGGTACGGATACGACCTGATCGATCTCCCGTTCCTACTTGATCTTTACGCTCAGACATCTCTTTTTCTTTTGCCTCTTGCATTTGCATATCATAAATACGCGCTTTGAGGATTTGCATTGCTTTATCTTTGTTTTTATGTTGCGATTTTTGATCTTGGTTGGTGACAACAATACCGGTAGGGATATGGGTAATCCGAACTGCCGAGTCGGTGGTATTGACACTTTGTCCTCCTGAGCCAGATGAGCGCATAACATCAATTTTCAGATCATTTTCATTGATTGTGACCTCGACATCGTCGACTTCAGGCATAACGGCAACGGTGATCGCGGAGGTATGAACCCGTCCCTGAGACTCAGTCGCAGGGACACGCTGTACGCGATGGGTTCCCGCCTCGTATTTGAGGCGTGAATAAACCTGCTCTCCTTTGATAAGGGCGATGATCTCTTTATATCCCCCCGCATCGGAAGGGCTGCTGCTCATGAGCTCAATTTTCCACCCCTTGACATCGGCATAGCGGACGTATGCATTGAACAAATCTCCGACAAATATGGCCGCTTCATCTCCCCCCGTACCGGCACGAAGCTCGATATAAATATTTCGTTTATCATTCGGATCGGCAGGAATGAGGAGTTTTTTGATCTCATCTTCGAGAGGTTCAACGAGCGGTTCCAATGCCCTTAACTCTTCTTTCGCAAGTTCACCCAGTTCACTGTCAAATGCAAGAGATTTATTCTCTTCGATATCATCGAGAAGTTTTTTATATTCGGTTGCTTTGGAGACAATAGCTTGTATGGATGATTGTTCTTTGGAAAGATCGGTCATCCGTTTGATGTCATTACCGATGTCGGGAGAGCTTAAAAGTTCGGTTAGCTCATTGTAACGGTTAATAAAGGGGGTGAGTTTGTCGGATAACATGAGTATGTCCTAAAAGAGGCATTTTGAGAAAATTAGAGAAGGGAATTTTGCCCCAAGGGCAAAAAATTAGGCTGCGATAGCGTTAACAGCGAGGTGAAGACGGCTAACTTTACGTGCAGCAGTCTCTTTTTTCAAGACACCTTTGCTTACATATTTATGAAGGTTAGCGTTAGCGATAACAAGAGCAGCTTTCGCTTCTTCTTTGTTTCCTGCATCTACAGCAGTACGTACTGCTTTAACAATGTTTTTAATACGTGTGCGATAGAATCGGTTGCGTTCTGTACGCTTTTCCGTCTGACGGATACGTTTCAATGCTGACTTATGGTTTGCCATGGCATTTATCCTTGTCGAATTTTTTTTAGGGTAGAATACTACCTTAAAGATAATTAAATTTAAGTTAAATTTTATAGATTATCCCGTAAAGATTTGAAAATTAGGGAAAAAAGGAAAAAAATTACAATGAAACTCTTTGGAACTGATGGAGTACGCGGCGAAGCGGGCTCATTTTTAACGGCAGAATTGGCGATGCGTGTCGCAATGGCAGCAGGGATTTATTTTAGTGCTCATGCCCGAACGAAAAAAATTTTACTCGGTAAAGATACCCGTAAAAGTGGCTACATGATCGAAAATGCTATCGTAAGCGGTCTGACAGCAGTGGGTTATGATGTGATAGAGATCGGTCCGATGCCGACACCAGCAATCGCATTTTTAACACTGAATATGCGATGTGATGCAGGGATCATGATTTCGGCGAGCCACAATCCTTATGAAGATAACGGGATCAAATTTTTCGATGCCCAAGGAAATAAACTCTCCGAAGAGATCGAAGCCCAAATCGAAGCGATTGCTCAGGATAAAGGACGTCTTGAAGCGGGGCAAGTGACTGGCAAACAGATCGGTGCGGCAAAACGGATCGATGACGTTATCGGTCGCTATATTGTTCAGCTTAAAAACTCATTTAGCCGTGAATTAACATTGCAAGGGTTACGTATCGTATTGGATACGGCGAACGGTGCGGGGTATAAAGTGGGACCGACCGTACTTGAAGAGTTGGGTGCCGAAGTGATCGTATTGCATGATAAGCCAAACGGGGTGAATATCAATGAGGGATGCGGTGCTCTGCATACGAAAGATTTGCGTGAAGCGGTTAAACAATATCGCGCCGATATAGGGCTTGCTCTCGATGGAGATGCCGACCGACTTATTGTTGTGGATGAAAAAGGGGACGAAGTTGACGGGGATCAGATACTCGGAACGTTGGGGCTCTTTTTAAACAAAAACGGTCAACTCAAAGGGGGCGGGATTGTCGCTACCGTTATGAGTAATCAAGCCCTCGAAGATACGATGAATGAGAACGGTCTCAAACTTTTTCGTTCCAACGTCGGGGATAAATATGTATTGGAGATGATGCGTGAGAACGGCATTAACTTCGGCGGAGAGCAAAGCGGTCATATTATCCTGCACGATTATGCTAAAACGGGTGATGGATTGATGAGTGCACTTCAAATTTTGGCAGTCCTTCTTACTTCAGGGCAAAAAGCAAGCAAAGTGCTCCGTCCGTTTAAACTGTATCCTCAAAAACTGGTCAATATCAAAGTCAAAGTCAAAAAGCCGCTGGATCAGATTGAGGGACTAAGCAAAGAATTTGCAAAAATCGAAGCTGAGCATATGCGTCATTTGATCCGATATTCGGGAACAGAAAACAAACTTCGACTTCTTTTAGAAGGAAAAGATGCCAAAGTAATGGAAAAAGCGATGGATCATTTAGTCGCATTTTTCGAGAAAGCGCTCAATGCTTAAAGCATTTCTTATTCTTTTAGCGGTTGCTGTAGGGATTTTTGTAGTCGATCAAAATATTAAATGGCTCTTTGTAAAAGGGCTCCGTTATTACACTGAGTGTATCGACCTTATCTTGGTTTATAATCGCGGGGTAGCTTTTTCGATGTTTGCTTTTTTAGAAGAAGCGCTTAAATGGATACAGATTGCCCTTTTGATCGGAGTGGTGGGCTACACTCTAAGATTGAAGAAAAAGTGCTATATTTTCCCGGTAGGAATCATGGTCGGTGCGGGTTTTTCCAATGTGTATGATCGATTTATCCACGGAGGAGTCGTCGACTATGTATATTGGCATTGTGGTTTTAACTTTGCCGTATTCAATTTTGCCGATGTGATGATTGATGTAGCTGTATTGTGGTTGCTGATTTTGAATTTTCGTCCCCAGTCGTGCAAAGGTTAAGTCACTTTTAACTTCCATATGGCTATAATTTCACCCTTGCATTATATTGTGATGGTCTTATAGCTCAGTTGGTAGAGCACTACCTCGACAAGGTAGTGGTCACAGGTTCGAGTCCTGTTGGGACCACCATTCTCCTTAAATTTCCCCAAAATTTATTTATTTAATCGTAATCCAATCAACATTCCCGTATAATCCGCGATATTTTCTCATACGAGGCATACCCCTATGGATATTATTGCGATCAAACACAACGATCAAATAATCGATTTACAAACTGCCGGGGCACTTGGAATTACCGGTGAAGAGATTGTTTACGACAACTCTCCCGACTCTCTCGAAGTGATTCGACACTCTTGCGCCCACTTGATGGCTGAAGCGATTAAAGCACTTTACACCGATGCAAAATTTTTCGTCGGACCAACGGTAAAAGAAGGTTTCTACTACGATTTTAAAGTAAATGAAACGCTCAACGAAGAAGATCTTAAAACAATCGAGAAGAAGATGCTCGATATTGCCAAAGGCAAAGAGAAGATTGAGCGTTATGAGATCACCAAAGATGAAGCACGCGCTAAAATTTGCAAACGATCATTTCAAGCAAGCGGTTATGGATCGTATCCCAAGCGATACGGTAACGATTTATAAACAAGGTGAATTTGAAGATCTTTGCCGTGGACCTCACTTGCCGAGTGTCGGTTTGATCCGCTATTTTAAACTCACTAAGATTTCCGGTGCCTATCTCGGAGGTGACAGTAAAAACGAAATGTTGACCCGTATTTATGGAATCGCATTCGCTGATAAAGAGTCACTTAAAGCGTATCTCGATCAAATGGCGGAAGCAGAAAAACGCGATCACCGTAAAATTGGTGCCGAAATGAAACTTTTCACGTTCCGTGAAGAGGTAGGGGCAGGTTTTCCCATCTGGCTTCCGGCTGGAGCGCGTATGCGCTCACGTTTAGAGCAACTCCTATTCAAAGCACACCGTAAACGGGGTTATGAGCCGGTTCGCGGTCCTGAGATGTTACGAAGTGATTTGTGGAAAGTGTCAGGTCACTATCAAAACTACGGTGAAAATATGTATTTCACCCATATCGATGAGTTGGAGTTCGGGGTAAAACCGATGAACTGTGTCGGACACATCAAAGTATATGAGCATGATTTGCATTCGTACCGCGATCTTCCTCTCAAATATTTCGAATACGGAGTCGTACATCGCCATGAGATGACGGGAGCCCTTCACGGGTTATTCCGCGTTCGCGAATTTACCCAAGATGATGCACATATTTTCTGTACAGCCGATCAGATTGAGCAACAGATTATCGAAGTAGTCGATTTTGTTGACAAAATCATGAAAACATTTGAGTTTAATTACAAAATGATGATCTCGACCAAGCCTGAAAAAGCGGTTGGAGATGATGCGGTTTGGGAGATTTCTACCAATGCATTGAAAACTGCCATGGATAAAAACAACCTCTCATATGAGATAGATGAGGGGGGCGGAGCGTTTTACGGCCCTAAAATTGATATCAAAATTACCGATGCTATCGGACGTGAATGGCAGTGCGGCACGATCCAACTCGATTTTAACTTGCCGATGCGTTTTGAGCTCGAATATAATGGCGAAGAGAACGCTAAAATTCAACCGGTGATGATTCATCGTGCAATTTTAGGTTCGTTTGAGCGATTTGTTGGTATATTGACGGAGCATTACGCTGGGGAGTTCCCGATGTTTATCGCTCCGACGCAGGTGGCAATCGTTCCGATTGCCCCTACACACGAAGCATACGCACGTGAATTGGCCGATAAATTGATCGATATGGGTGCTGATTTTGAGATTTTCGATAAAAATGAAAGTCTCAATAAACGTATTCGTACAGCGGAAAAAGGACGTGTGCCTATGATCATCGTTTTAGGTGATGAAGAGGTAAACAACAAAAGTATTGCGGTACGTGATCGCCGATCTCGCGAGCAATACAACCTGAGCGAAGAGGATTTTCTCGCAATGGTAAAACAAAAAATTAATGAGGTACATTTTTGATTAAGAAACAAGACCGAGTCCAAATGAACGAGGATATTCGCGTTCCTGAGGTACGTTGTGTAGTAGATGGCGGAGAAGCATTGGGGATCATTACGATTCAAGAGGCTATGGCTAAAGCCAACGAATTGGGGCTTGACCTCGTATTGATCTCTCCGGATGCGAAACCTCCGGTTGCGAAGATCATGGACTACGGTAAGTTTCATTATCAAGAAGAGAAAAAGAAAAAAGAGGCACGTAAAAAGCAAACCAAAGTGGAAGTCAAAGAGATCAAACTTTCGGTTAAAATTGCGGACAATGATGTCAGCTATAAAGTAAAACATGCCCGTGAATTCCTTGAAGAGGGAAAACATGTCCATTTCCGCGTATTCTTACGCGGACGTGAAATGGCGCACCCTGAAGCTGCCGTTGCTGTATTGCAACGTGTTTGGCCGATGGTCGAAGATATCGGTATGATGTATAAAACACCGGCTATGGAGGGACGTTATTGTAATATGATGGTTCATCCGAAAAAAGACGATAAAAAATAAAAGATTCTTCTCCTATTTAGATCCTGAATCAAGTTCAGGATGACGCTATCTCGTAGTTTCGTCATTCCGAACTCGATTCGGAATCTAACTTCTAACGATAACAAAACATCAGTAAAAGCTTTTTTATGGTATAATCCGCGTCTCGTTTAGAGAATTTTTGCGAAAGGATCAAGCCGATGCCAAAAATGAAATCAGTAAAAGGGGCGGTTAAACGCTTCAAAGTAAAGAAAAACGGCACTGTTAAACGTGGTTCTGCATTCCGTAGTCATATTTTGACTAAACAAGATGCAGGAACTCGTCGCGGACAAAATGCACCAAAAGTGGTTGCCGCTGTTGATGTTAAAAACATCAAAAAGATGATCGTAGGCTAAAACCTATTAACCCTCCAGCATAACGCTGGGCAAGTCCGCAAAGCGGCACCCCGTCATTAAAATTGAAATGAACCGGGTCAAGAAAGGAAAACAATGCCAAGAGTAAAAACTGGTGTCGTAAGACGCAGACGTCATAAAAAAGTATTGAAACTCGCACGTGGTTTCTACAGTGCACGCCACAAACATTTCCGTAAAGCGAAAGAGCAACTCGAGCGCTCACTCGTATACGCGTTTCGTGATCGTAAACAGAAAAAACGTGAATTCCGTAAATTGTGGATTATCCGTATTAATGCGGCATGTCGCTTAAACGGAATGAGCTATTCAGTATTCATGAACGGCCTTAAACGTGCCAACATCGAACTTGATCGCAAAATTCTTGCTGACATGGCTATGAACGACGCAGCGGCATTTACTGCCCTCACCGCTCAAGCAAAAGCAGCACTCTAAATAATAGGACCCGAAAGGGTCTTATCCTCTCTTATTTCTTCTCAAAAGATTTTAAAACCTCAGACAAGTTTCTACTATTCCCGAAGGAATAATGATTTATTGCTCGATTTTATACCCTTTGCTCTCGAGACATTTTTGACATTCAACGGTAATTGGCGCTTTGGATGCATCACCTGCAGCTTTTAGATCGTAATAACGACACTCTTGAAAATCAGATTTGATACGATCTTCGGTTTTCCCTGCCGGACATATCATTCCGTTGATGGTAATTTCTTTTTCTGCGCATCCGCTAATGAGAAGTGTTGCAGCAATAAGGGTGAATAATAGGTTCTTTTTCATAATCAGTGTTCCTCTTTGATTGAATTTTCGAACAAGTAACGGTGTTCTTCTGGGAGTGTTTCATATACTGTACGGGCTAAATCACGAATTTCCCAGAGCGCTGCTTTATCACTGCGAAGAGATATAAAATTTTGCAAACTTCGGGCGTTAATCGACCATGTTAGTTCCGTTTTATAGCTCTCAGGAAGGCAGTATTTCGCACGATCGTTGCTGATTCCTGCCACGAGCACTGTGCGAAGGTTTTCGAGTGCCCGAATGCTCATTTCATCGACCATTTCGACATCGCTCATTACCAGATATTTTTCTGCACGCTCTTTATGATCTATACTAAACGGTTCTTCATCTTTGAGCTCTTTGAGGGTGTATCGGGTACTTTTAACCGATAAACTTGCCATTCGGTGGCGGGCAAGCTCTTGTAGCAATGCTCGGCTGATCCCTTCTACATAGAAGTTATAGACGATATGCTCTAATGTAGAAGCGTGTTTAAATTTATTGCCGACACGATCGATAAGTTCACGGTCTTTTTCGCCGCCGTTATCGCTTTTGTCAAAACTTTGCCAACACGTTCGAATGGCATCGGAACAGATTACAAGTGGAGTATAGTGATGTAAGGTTACTTTCATGGGTAAATCTTTGTTAGAGTTTGAGAGAGTATAGCGAAGAAGAGTTTAAAAAAGGTAAGGGGTGCGAAGCACACCTTACATAACAAATACGTGCGGAACGATAAGAGGATATTTTTTCATTTTGCGGTAGATATGTTTACGGACTACTTGACGCAAATCATTTTCTAGCGCTTTCGGATTTTCAATAAGCCCAGGTTTGAGGTTAATCAAGAAGTGTTCTAACACATCTTCCATCTCTTGGGCAAAGGCTTTATCGTTACGGTCAGCTACGATACCAAAGCTGGTAACGAGAGGTTTCGAAAGAAGACGTGATTCTGCGGCACTCACTTGTGCCACCAACATAACCATCCCCTCACTTGCCATTTTTTGGCGATCGATAACGATATCGTCTTCGATTTGGTGATTGTTTTGGTTATCGATATAGGTTTTACCTGTTTTAACCGTTTTAGCTTTACGCATCATTTTAGTGTTTACTTCGATACTGTCACCATCTGACATAAGGAGAATGTTACGTTCAGGAACTCCACATGTGATCGCTGTCTCTTTGTGTTTCATAATATGGTTGTATTCACCGTGCACCGGCAAGAAAAACTTAGGGTTGGTAAGGCGAAGCATTAATTTCTGCTCCTCCATACTCGCGTGACCTGAAACGTGGATATCGCGATCATTGGCTACGCGAGCACCTGCACGTTGAAGGTAGTTGAGCATCCCTGAAATAGAGCCCTCATTCCCCGGAATCGCACGTGCGGAGAGGACGATCAAATCGGTCGGTTTGATTTTGATATGACGGTGTTCGCCGATTGCCATACGGAAAAGGGCTGAACTCGGCTCCCCTTGGCTTCCGGTTGTTACGATTAGAACGTCTTTATCACTCATACGGTTCGCCTCTTCGGCATCGATGAAGATGTTTTTCGGAAGTTTGATGTAATCGTATTGCATACATACTTCGAGGTTTCGCTCCATTGATCGTCCGATGACACAAACTTTACGATTGTATTTCATACCGGTCAGAATCGCTTGATAGACACGGTGAATATTTGAACTGAACGTTGACATGATGACGCGACCTTCTGCTTTTGAGAAGATTCGGTCAAATCCCGGAGCTACGGTAAGCTCACTCGGCGTCCACTCTTTGTTATAGGAGTTAGTTGAGTCGGAGAGGAGACAAAGAACCCCTTTTTCCCCGTAATGGGCAAGACGGTGCAAGTCGGCGGTGTAGCCGTCAACCGGAGTATGGTCGATTTTAAAGTCACCCGTGTGGATAACCGTTCCCGCTTTAGTCGTGATCGCAAGTGAGCTAGAGTCGATAATCGAGTGGGTCATGTGCATCCATTCGATGTCAAAATCGTTTCCGATACGGTAAACTTGACGTTTGACAATCGGATTGAAATAACGGCGGAAATCACGCATATGGTGCTCGTCGAATTTATTACCGATCATTGCAAGAGGCAACGGTGTTCCGTAAATAGGGAATTGCATCTCTTTGAAGAGATACGGCACACCGCCGATATGGTCTTCATGGGCATGGGTAATGATGACCGCTACGATTTTTTTACGAATTTCGCGCAGGTAGGTAAAGTCAGGGACAAGGATATCAACCCCGTGCATCTCTTCATCCGGAAAGCTCATTCCGATATCGATAACGATCGCTTCGTTTTCCGTTTCGATTACGGTGATATTTCCACCGATCTCTCCGAGCCCACCAAGAGGGGTGATTCGGATTTTCTCATTGTTTTCAAGGTTTAATTTGTAATGAGGGTTGAGACGGTTTTTATGAGCGTCTTGGTTTTGGAGAACAAAGTCGCGAAGATTGTTATCAATCGGGGTACTTGGGCTTCCGCGACGTCCGCCGCGACCGCGGTCGCGACCGCTGCGATTTGGTTCAGCATCGACTGCATTGTTCTCGCTTCCCTCTACACGATCAGTGCGTGGAGGGCGATTGTCTTGACGCGGAGGACGGTTATCGGTGCGAGGAGGGCGATTGTCTTGACGCGGAGGACGGTTATCGGTGCGAGGTGGGCGATTGTCTTGACGCGGAGGACGGTTCTCTTGAGCTTCTCCAGCTGGACGTTCTGCTCCATTTGCTTCGGCACCTTCGGGACGATTGCCGTTACGGCTTCGAAACGGACGGCGGTTATTGCGACGTTGGCGGTTTTCCCCTTGGGGCTGCGCTTGTGATTCTGTTTGTTCATCGGACATAGTATTTCCTTCTGTACGCATTAATTGCGTAATTTATGTTTAGTATGTTTGGTGCTCTAAAATGCCCAGAAAAGGTTATTTTATTAGGGCGTAGAGCCGGTGAAAGTCAGAGGTGTCAAGCTGATGAGGTCGGATGGAACGTTCCAGCTCAAGCGTTTCAAAGGCTTGAGTTAAAAGAGCTCCATCATAGCGCAAGGAGAGATTTTTGTAGAGGGTTTTACGGGGCTGTGTAAAGGCCACTCGTAAAAATTCTTCAAACCCTTCATCATTACGATTCGACCGTTTCGAAATGAGCAGTACGGACGAATCGACTTTGGGAGCAGGCTCGAATGCGGTAGGGGGGACGTGTATTACAATCTCCGCCTCAGCCACACTTTGCGTAATCACGCTGAGCGCTCCAAAAGCTCTCTCTCCAGGTGAAGCAGAAAATTTTTCTGCTACTTCACGCTGTATCATGACAAGCAAGTTTCGGCACGCCGGATCGGCGAGGGCTTTGAGGATGATATTCGTAGCGATGTAATAGGGCAAATTTGCCACTAAATCGTACGGTTCATCCAAAAGCTCACTCTTCCAATGCTCTAATACATCTCCACAACGGAGAGTCAGAGCGTTGGTAGCGATAGCATCGGCAAATTGGTGCTTCAAATGCTTGCACAAGTCGGTATCGACCTCAAAAGCGGTAACACTTTTGACATCAACTAAATACTTAGTTAAATCACCTAACCCAGGCCCGATTTCTGCGATACGATTGGGCGTATCGGGCATCGATTGGATGATTTGTGCTAAAACAGCTTCATCTTTTAAAAAGTTTTGACCAAATTTTTTTTTGGCAATAGCGGCACGGTCTTTTTGCATTGCAATGATTGTACCTAATAAAGTGTTAATCCCCAATTAAACCACAAAACAAAACATTTATAAGCTTTTTGAATGAAGTTAGACAACTTATTGTCTTTATCGTTACTTTTGGTAATGGGGGATATACTTTCACAATGATTATAGGCAAGGTTTTAAATGAACAATAACTATTTTGCAAAACGGATAATCCCCTGTTTGGATGTCAAAGACGGCCGTGTTGTTAAAGGGGTCAATTTTGTGGGGCTCAAGGATGCGGGAGACCCCGTCGAAGTGGCAAAACGCTACAACGAAGAGGGTGCTGATGAGATTACTTTTTTAGATATTACTGCATCCCATGAAGAGCGTGATACGATCGTCCATATCGTCGAACAGGTAGCGCGTGAGGTATTTATCCCCCTCACTGTCGGCGGCGGTATCCGGGTCCTCGATGATATTTACCGTCTCCTTGCCGTCGGGTGTGATAAAGTGAGTATCAACTCTGCGGCGATCAAGCGCCCTGAATTTATCAATGAGGGGGCCAAGCGGTTCGGCTCCCAATGTATTGTTGTTGCCATCGATGTGAAAAAAACGGGCGATCAATATAACGTCTATCTCAACGGCGGTCGTGTCGATACGGGGATCAATGCGTTAGAGTGGGCCAAAGAGGTTGTGGATCGCGGAGCGGGAGAAATTCTCCTTACCTCTATGGACGCCGATGGAACCAAAGCGGGATTTGATCTCTCCATCACCGAGCAGATCAGCCGTGCCGTCAATGTTCCCGTTATCGCCAGCGGCGGTGCGGGGACGATGGAACATATCCGCGAAGCGTTTGAGCACGGTGCCGATGCGGCGCTTGCGGCGAGCATCTTCCACTACAAAGAGATTGATATTATGGATCTTAAGCGCTACCTTAGTGCCAACGGAATTCCGGTACGATTATGATACTGTGCGCAGGCAATAACGAAACGTTTGATTTTGCGACCCCGATCGGGGTAGGATTAGTGGATAGCGCCATCAATTTGACCCGCCATTGTTTGGTTCACAAACCCGAATTTCTCCTCTTCGTGGGGAGTGCCGGAAGCTATGGCGGACATAAAATTCATGAGATCATAGAGTCTAAAACGGCGGCTAACATCGAGTTAGGATTTTTGGATAAAAATGCCTATACACCGATTGATAACGTTGTTTCGGCACAAACTGAAAATGTCCAAGATGTTATCGTCAACTCCTCGAATTACATTACAACCAGCGAAAAAGCGATGGAGCAAATGAGAACTTTGGGGATGGGGATTGAAAACATGGAGTTTTTCACTGTTATGCGGGTGGCTCAGGTTTTCGGTATCCCTGCTGGGGGAGTTTTTTGTATCACCAATTACTGCGATGCCAATGCTCATCGGGACTTTATTGCCAATCACGGGTTTGCCAAAGTGCTACTGCGAGAACACCTTATAAGCAAAGGGATGATTCATGCCTAAATTATCTATTCTAGATTACACTAAAGCTGAACTTGCATCCATGGTGAAGCCATCGTTTCGTGCCAAGCAAATCTGGGGGTGGATTTATCATCAATATGCGACGAGCTTTGAAACGATGGCGAATCTTCCTAAAGCGATGCGTGAAGAGTTGGAACGTGAATATGAGATCATGCCGCTCAAAATTGCTCGAAAAGAGTGCTCCAGTGACGGGACGATTAAATATCTGTTTGAACTGAGTGATGGTAAGACGGTCGAGACAGTGTGGCTCAAGATGAAAGACGAAAGCATCGACGAAGAGGGAAATATCGAGCATGAAGCCCGTTTTACCGTTTGCGTATCGACACAAGTCGGATGTAAAGTGGGATGTTCGTTTTGTCTGACGGCAAAGGGTGGATTTACCCGTGATCTGAGCGCGGGAGAGATCGTTGCGCAGGTATTAGCGGTAAAAATGGATAACAACCTTGCGGCACATCGCCGCCTCAATATCGTCTATATGGGGATGGGAGAGCCGCTGGACAATCTCGATAATCTGGCGAAAGCAATCACAATTCTCAAAGACGAAGAGGGGTTGTCGATTTCGGGGAAACGACAAACGGTTTCAACGAGCGGTTTGAGCAGCAAGATCGATAAGTTAGGATCGATGGATTTGGGGGTTCATATCGCGATCAGCCTTCATGCCGTTGACGACGAACTCCGCACCGAACTCATCCCTATGAACAAAGCGTACAATATCGCTTCGATCATTGAAGCGGTGAAGCGGTTTCCGATCGATACCCGTAAGCGGGTGATGTTTGAATATCTGGTGATCAAGAACAAAAATGATGATCTTACTTCCGCTAAAAAATTGGTCAAGCTGTTGCACGGGATCAAAGCCAAAGTCAATTTGATCTATTTTAACCCTTATGAGGGCTCTGATTATCAACGCCCAAGCCGAGCAGATATGGTCGCATTTCAAGAATATTTGATCAAGCACGGTGTGTTATGTACGATACGAGATTCTAAGGGATTGGACATCAGTGCGGCATGTGGACAACTGAAAGAAAAATCGTTAACTTAAGTAGAGTATCCTTCTGTCAAATTAGTTTCGTTTGGATGAAACCATGCGATTACAAGGAAATAGTGTGAGCGGATCAGATTGGTTTCAAGTCATGTTTTTAGCAGTGTTTGTCAGTATCAGTGTCGGCGGTTTTGTATGGGTTGCTTTAAAAAAAGAGTAGTAAACTTTTTTTTACCAGCTGTATTTAACCATCGCTTGAAACACATCATTATCGGTATGATAGCTGTTTTCATGATAGTAGTGCCATTCGGTTCCTACTTCTAATTTCCCCATAACGTAGTTGCTGAAAAAATACTAATGAGTGCTAATCGAGGCATAGTTTTCAAATAAAGCGTAAATTTTTGCTAATAGGTCGAGAGGATCGCTCTGAACTCCGTGTATCATCAGCCCAAAATGAAGATGAGGTCCCGTTATCCGTCCCGTTGCACCGGTGAGGGCAATATTGTCTCCCTGATTAACATAATCACCCACTTTAACATCGTATCGGCTGAGGTGGAAGTAGCAGCTGTAAATCCCCTCACCGTGATCGATGATGATGGTACCACCTGAATAGTATCGATCTTCAGCCAATACAACAATGCCGTTATTGGAAGCCGGGACAGGGATGGGGGTACGGGCTCTGAAATCGATCCCTCCGTGATAGCTCTTTAGACTCCCGTTATAAGTACGGGCAGATCCGTATTCACTGGTGATATTGGTATCAAGAGGTGTAATAAAAGGTTTGTCCCAATAGCGTATAGGGGTAAAGTGTGCATAGATCGCTTTTGCTTGGGATCGTTCACGCTCTATCCGCTCAAGTGCTTCAGGAGGGGGGGTAACAAGAGCTGGATCAACGCTTAGTGTTTCGGTTGGATAAGTGGCTTTTTGAACACTAAGAGGTAAAGAGAGTGTTTCTCCCGGAGAGACCCATGTAAGATTACGATCTCCCTCAGATGCATAATAGTCGACGGGGAAAATGGCAATTCCCAAATGGGGGTTAGTCGGATGGATGAGGACGCTGATATTTCCTTCATCAGAAACGATCACTCCTGATGGTGAGGGGAGGGTTATAATAACGCTTTTTCCATTGTACCCCTCAACTCCCCATAGGGTTAAGAATCCGATCAATAAACCAATCAAAAGACGCATTATTTCCCCTCTATGTTTTCTAAGAACGTATTGTAACATTAAGGGTGTATATTTCATAAAGAATTATGTGATACTATATAAACCATATTGCTGTTATAAAGCGAGCTAATAACATGAGAAAAGCACAAGTTTGGGGTTTTGTCTTACTTTTCCTAATCGCCCTGGTGGCAGCTATGTATTACTATGTCAGCCGTCCTGCAGAATCATCCAAAATCCGTATTTCTACTAACCCTTGGGTTGGCTTTACCCCATTTATCTATGCACAAGAGAAAGGGTGGCTTGAAAAAACACCGTTTCGGTTTATTTGGCTGGTAGATTTGACCGATAATGCGCGTCTGTATGAGAGAGGATTTACTCAAGGGTTTACCGCAACGCAGTACGAGTTGCTCCATTTTAACAACAAAGATAGCATCAAGCCTGTTTTTTTAATTGACCGATCCTACGGTGCGGATGCAATTGTCTCAAACCGATCACTAAAAGAGTTGCGAGGAACAAAAGAGAAAATCGATATTTATCTGGAGCAAGGGACGCTGAATGATGATTTTTTCGACGCTTTTGTAACGGAACAAGGGTTTAAAAAAGTACAGTTTCATAAAATTAATGCGGCACAAAAAAGTATTTCAACTCTCAGCGTGGGGAAAAATCCCATTATTGCTATCTCCTATCAGCCGTATCTTTCGGGACTATTAAAAAAAGGGTTCCAACCGATTGCCTCCACCCGAACAATGGAATCATTTTTTGTGATTGATGCCTTATTTATGAATGAAGGTATCATCAACGGAAGAGAAAAAGAGTTTGCCCATCTTAAAGAGCTATTTTCAGGTGCAGTTGAACAGCTTCAACGTGATCCGCATGAATACTATGAGACGATCAAAGGGTATTTAGAGGGACAGAGTTACGAAGAATTTATCTCCACGACGACACAAATAGAGTGGCTTCATCAAAAAAACGGGCAAAAGATTATTGAGCACCTCAACTCACAGCACGTGAAAACCGATAGGCTTTTGCCATGAAATTGCAACGGTTCAATCTACTTAATTTAGCTATATTTTTCCTCATAATTGGAGCATTGTCAGGGACTTTTTACTATATTGAGAAGATTGCTACCCTCCGGTATCTCTCTGATGGGATTAATCAAAGTTTATTTCGACTCGAAGAAGATCTGCAAAAAGCACTTCAAAATGATCATTTTGAAGATGTGCAAGCTCTTCTTGATCGAGCAAGCGCAATCGACAGTGGATTGGAAGCGCTCTCTATATCATTGGACGGACAAACCATATACGCCTCATCTTCACGCTCTTTAAAAGGAAAACTCATTGGGGTGACACGTCATCCTTTGGGGCAGATGAGGGAAGAATTAATTGAAAATGGGACTTTACACTATTCTAGCGAAGTGGGCTATTTTTCCGGTGCGGCAAAAAAGAGTGCAATTTTATTGGTTGATTTAAATCAAGAATTTATTTTTGAGCGGCTTAATCGTATTGCAATGTTTTACGCATTTAGCCTCTTTTTAGTTTTAGGTGTAGTAGCTACCGGTATTCTAAAAGGGGTACAACGATGGATCGCCAATCCTTTAAAGCAGATAGCACAGCGTAGCACTGAAGCGAATCCTATAGCCGAAAGCCATATGATCGAAGAACTTTCTATGCTTGATCAAACGTTATGCGATTCGATTCATTCGATGAAAGTTCAGCAGATACGGCTTAAAGATGCCCTTGAGGAGTCTTTGTATTTGGATGGGATTCTTCGTACCGTCGCCGATATTAATCAGCTTTTAATCACGGCTAAGAATGTTAATGAGCTTCTGATGAATTCATGCCAGAGACTGGCGGATCATCCTGGATATGGCTTGTGCTACATCGCGTTAAAAGAGAAGGATTCTCTCTGTATTGAAGCGTATTCCTTGGATCCTACGGGGTATTTTTACCCTAAAATGAAAATCCCCCTTGATGAAAAAAGTGAAGAAGAAAATCCTCTCATCAGAGCGCTTTATGAGTCTTCGACAATTATAATAGAGCATTTGGAGCATGATGCATCATTGGGAATGTGGCGTTTTGTTGCGGAGAAAGGGCAATTTGGATCGATGATTACACTTCCCCTTGTGAGTGAGATTGACACATTGCCGCTGGGCATTATGGCATTGTATATTAATGGTTCGGAAGGGTTTGAGACAAAAGAGATAGCAATGTTGGAAGAGTTAGCCGGTGATATCGGATTTGCCGTGCGATCTTTCACTCAGCGTGAACAGCTTCAATACTACCTGACCACTGATGCAAACACTGATTTGCCGAATCGATTTTCACTCGTTGAGACACTTGTACGAGAGAACACATGTGCATTAGGGATTATTAATATTGACCGTTTCGGTGATATCAACGAAGTATACGGGATCGCCATAGGGGATGCGATTTTATCCAGATACGGAGAATGGCTCCGGTTTAAAATCTCATCCGTTGAATATATTAAACTTTATAAATTGGGAAGTGATGAATATGCTTTGGTCGCAACCGACTGCGATGATTTGAGGTATTTTACTAACTTTTTAGAAGAGTTGGTTGAAACAACCCAAAAAGAGCTCTTTGTTGTTGATGAGATTGAGATTATTCTGACGGTTACCATCGGAGTTGCCCAAGCACATGAACGAATCTTGGAACATGCGACTGCCGCACTCAAGCAAGCCAAACGAAATGGTCACAGTTTGGAACATTTTTCCAGTGAGTTTAAGCAAGAACAAGAGAATAATATAGCGTGGTACAAACGGATTAAAGAGGCGATTGAAGAGTCTCGGATTGTCCCATATTTTCAGCCGATAGTGGATAATGAGAGCGGTAAAATTATCAAATACGAAGCGCTTATACGGTTGATTGAGCGTGATGGGAGTGTAATTAGCCCTTATCTATTTTTAGATATTGCCAAAAAAACGAAGCTATACCCCGAACTAACAAAGATTATGGTGGATAAGGTTGTAGCGGTTTTTAAAGAGTTGGATATACCGGTGAGCTTAAATCTCTCTACCCAAGATCTGACTAATCCTGATTTAGCCGATTATTTAGAGTATATTATCCATGAGAATGGGGTAGAAAAATTGATTATTTTTGAAATACTAGAGAGTGAGGGGATCGAAAACTATAGCTCGGTGAGTGAGTTTGTTGATCGGTTTAAAGCGATCGGCTGTCATTTCGCGATTGATGATTTTGGATCAGGGTATTCAAACTTTGATCATTTGCTCAAACTTAATGTGGATACATTGAAGATTGATGCGAGTTTGATCAAGAATCTTCCGCATGACCGAAATGCTCAAATCTTCGTTAAACATATTTGCGATTTTGCCCATGAAATGGGGATCAGTGTTGTGGCAGAGTTTGTAGCCAATGAAGAGATTTTTCATCAGGTGAAGGCGATCGGTATCGATGCATCGCAAGGGTACTATTTTTATGCGCCATCGCCTATGCTGATTAATGAGCGATAAAGATGGGGAGAAGCTATATCGGTCGTCAGCTTATTGTTGATCGGAAGGGAGGACTTTTTGCGTATGACCTTTTTTCCTCGCAAAGTGTTAATGCCCAAGCGACAGCGACACTTATTAATGATCTTCAAAGTGCATTCGGAATCGATCGGATTCTCGGTAAACGGGTTGGGTTTATTCGGATTGATCATCAGTTTATTTTTCAAGGGCTGTTTGATCTACTCCCCAAGGAGAAGGTAATTTATGCATTGTTGGAAGAGAGTATCGTTGATGAGGTATTGTGTACCCATTTGGCAGCTTTGAAAACACAAGGGTACCGTTTTGCTCTCAATGACGTTGCTTTCAGCCCCGAAAATATCGAGAAATTTTCCCCGCTATTTCCCTGTTTGGAATTTGTAAAAATTGACGTTACTCGAAGCGGAAGGATCAAGCGCGAAGATGTGGAGGAATTCAAAAAACAAGGATTGATTGTAATCGGATCAAAGATCGAGTCTCATGATATTCATGCCGAGTGCGTAGCGAAGGGGTTCACCTATTTTCAAGGCTATTTTATCTCAAAGCCGAAAATCCTTGAAAACCCCTCTTTCTCGCTTGACCAGGCGGCTGTTGTTCAGTTGTGGCATATGCTTCAGGGTGATGCGGATATTGACCACTTGGTAAGGGCATTTGAACTCAACCATATGGTGAGTTTAAAACTGATCCGTTTTATCAATTCGGCAGTTTTTTCATTGAACAATCCTGTCTCATCGATTCGCCATGTCCTGACTTTGATGGGAAGAGAGCCGCTTTCTCACTGGGTAATGCTGTTGATGTTTTCTGAAGCTCAGGAATCGGATCAAAATACGATTCCTTTAATGCTTATGGTTATTAATCGTACGGAGTTGATGACACAACTAGTAAAGCTGATTAATCCGAAAGCGACAGAAGCTCAAAAGGCAACCGCTTATTTCGTCGGTATGCTCTCTTTGATTCATCTGCTGTTTAATATTCCTCATCGTGAAGCGTTAAGACGCCTCAATGTAGCTCCTGAGATTGAGCGGGCATTGTTTGAGGGGGATGGATTTTACGGGGAGCTCTTAACAATGGTTCGCTCCATTGAGATGCTCGATTCTGAGGGAATTGAAAAATTCTTAACAAAACACGGGTTGGATTACGCGGTTTTGGAGCCGTTGATAGCCTCGGCGATGGAAAAAGTAAATCAGTTTGATGAAGCGATGGGGTAAAGTGTTACAATTTTAGAATTCTGATTGAAGTTTTAAAGAAGCGAAGTCTAGCGACTGTTTTTACTGTGCTATTATCAACTCATCCCACGCTCGCGTCTGATGAGTCGAAGCTGGAACCAGCTTACCAATCTGCGTTTGTTTGGCATTGAAAAGATCATCTCCGTGGAAACTGTATATGGGAATCAGATCGGTTCGGATGTTTGAAGGCAAGATTTTGTAGTTGAAATTGTCCATCACCAGTGGAATCGAATGCGGTGTCTCATAATAAGTTAGGACGACGTGGGATGTTTTGTAGCGCAAAGATTCTGCATAGGTCATATAGAGTTTAGAAATCGGTATCCCAAGCTCTTTGAGTGTGAAATATTTAGCAATGACAAAATCCTCGCAATCCCCTTTCCCCTTGCCTATAAACTCTAAACGTGTCGCCCAATAATCACTGACTCCCCATATTTTTTGATCGGATTCATACGGAAAATCGTTGAAAAAACTATTTATTTTCTCCATTTTCCCCATATCATCGAGATCTTTGGCTTCATTCATCGTCTCAACAAGTGCAACCGCCCGACGCTTAGCAAAAATACCGTACTCTTTTTCAATTTTGTCTAACATCGTCTGTGGATATATCGCGAAACGTTTGTCGCTTACATGCTTATTATCGATAGCCGTTACTAATTTTGGCTGAGAACATCCGCTGAACAGCAAAACCAACAATGTTATAATTGACGCATAATATGCTTTCATAAAAATGCCTTTTTAAATTGCTTATGTAGCCATCCCCAAAATCTAGATCGATTTTATGCGGACAATTTCTGAGATAGATTATGCTTTTCCAAAAATTGGATAGAGCTTAAATCTCCTAATGCTTCATGTGGTCGATGATAATTGTAATAGGCCATACACTTAACAAAAAATTGATAGGGAAGTTCCAAAAAGTGACGCTAAATGAAAGACATTGATAGAGTGGGAATAAAAAAAAGTTTGTTGATTTGTTATTGAAGAGAGTCTACCGAAGCCCGTAATAATAGGGGTTTTTCGATTGATGGTGCGGATGAAAGGACTTGAACCTTCACACCTTGCGGCACCAGATCCTAAGTCTGGCGTGTCTACCAATTTCACCACATCCGCGCACGTAATAATAAAGTCTAAGGTGGTACGCCCTAGAGGATTCGAACCTCTGACCGATGCCTTAGAAGGGCATTGCTCTATCCAGCTGAGCTAAGGACGCATGAGTGTATATGGTGCGCCCGATAGGGTTCGAACCTATAACCTACGGATCCGAAGTCCGTTACTCTATCCAGTTGAGCTACGAACGCACAATCGCCTTCTAAAACATCGTGTATCAAAGGTGTTTCAAACCAGAAACAAATGGGGTGGGTGATGGGGATCGAACCCACGACCCTCAGAACCACAACCTGATGCTCTAACCGACTGAGCTACACCCACCATCTATTATAAAGAATCTGTTTGAAAAAATACAAAAAAAGAAAAAAAACATGGTCGGGGCGAGAGGACTCGAACCTCCGGCCCCTTGGTCCCAAACCAAGTACTCTAACCAGACTGAGCTACGCCCCGACCTTCATCTAACTTAACTCAAGCGAGCCAATTAGTGAGGCGAAATTATAGTTGAAAATTCGAGTATTGTCAAGTCTTCCGCGTAACCATCTTAAACGATTGGGGCATAATGTGTTAATGATGAGTACAAAAACAACAAAGTGAGTACGAAATAATGTATAATTGAGTCTTGTTGTACTGCGATATTGAGTTGAGGATGGGGAATGAAAGGTATTTTTAGAAAAAAGGACATGTCCGGCGCTAATGGGGAGTTTCGGCGCAGCCTTGGACTGATGGATGTGACGTTTATCGGTGTCGGTGCCGTTATTGGAGCCGGGATTTTTGTCATCACAGGCCAAGCGGCGGCAACGATGGCGGGACCTGCGATTGTATTGTCGTTTTTACTCGGGGCAGTAATGATCGGTATTACTGCCCTTGTTTATGCTGAACTCAGTTCCGCCTATCCTGTGGCAGGGAGTGCTTATAGCTTTACATTCGCCGCCTTAGGGGAAGTTTTTGCCTGGTTTGTTGGTTGGAATCTACTTCTGGAATATGGGGTAGCTACCGCCGCAGTAGCTACTGGATGGTCCGGATATCTACGTCGATTTTTAGAAAATAGTATGAATATTCATATACCACAGGCGTTGAGCGGTGCCTATAATCCTAGTGCGGGAACTTATATCGATATTAGTGCATTCGGGATTATTTTGGCAATTTTTGTCCTCCTTGCAATCGGTATTAAAGAGAGTGCAAAAGTTAATACTGCAATCGTTTTGATTAAATTGGCGGTATTGGTCACTTTTGTTGTAGTCGGATTACCGCACGTTGATTTCCATAACCTATCCAACTTTTTTCCGTTTGGATGGGAAGGGGTTTGGCATGGTGCTTCATTGATCATCTTCGCTTATCTCGGATTTGACGCGATCAGTACGGTGGCGGAAGAGACGAAAAATCCTGAACGCAATATCCCGCTTGGTCTTATCCTCTCTCTCGCTCTTTCTGTTGTTTTTTTCATCCTTGTTAGTTTTACCCTCACTGCGATTGTCCCGTATCAGGAACTCAATGTTCCTGACGCCCTTGCGTTTGCTCTTTATAAGGTGAATGAACCGTTTGCAGCGAATGTTATTGCATTAGGTGCGGTTATCACGATTACGACCGTTATGATCGTTATGGGGCTTGGATTTACTCGTGTCTTTTTTGCCCTCGCACGCGACGGGCTTCTTCCGAAAGGGTTGAGTGAAATTCATCCGAAATTTAATACCCCCTATAAAGCGACTTTGCTTGGAGGGGCAATGCTGAGCATTATGGCAGGGTTGATTCCCCTTAAAACGCTTGCAGAATTGGTCAACATTGGAACGCTGTTCGCATATTTAATGGTGGCGGTTGCAATTATTGTACTGCGACGCCAAAATATCATTCAGCCCTCTTTTAAAGTACCTGCGTTTAAAATCCTTATGCCTCTCAATTTCATTTTGATCATTTTCATGATGGCGGGATTGCCGTTTGAGACATGGCTTCGCTTTATCGGATGGTCGGTTATCGGGATGCTGATTTATGCTTATTACAGCACTAAACGTTCAAAGGCAGAGTGATGGCGATATCGGTATGGCGTCAGGTTCTGACACTCCCTGTTATCGTTATTGCGATGGGGTATTTTGTTGATATTTACGATCTGATCCTCTTTGGAATTGTACGGGTTAATAGTTTGACCGAGCTGGGACTCGATAAAGAGGGAATTACTCTGTGGGGGTCGTATATTCTTAATGCGCAGATGGGCGGAATGCTGATTGGCGGTATTTTATGGGGAATCTTAGGAGATAAAAAAGGGCGGCTGTCGGTATTGTTCGCCTCAATTATCCTCTATTCCGTTGCCAACCTCCTTAATGCCTTCGTTACTAATGTCGAGCAATATGCACTGCTCCGTTTTATTGCCGGTATCGGCTTGGCGGGTGAACTTGGCGCCGGGGTGACGCTAGTGGCAGAAATTCTCCCAAAAGAGTTCCGTGGATATGGGGTAATGGCGATTGCTGCATTTGGTGTTTTAGGGGTGGTTGCCGCAAATATTGTTGCTCAGGAATTTGCATGGCGCAATGCGTATATCTTTGGCGGAGTCCTCGGGTTTTTACTGTTGGTACTCCGTTTTCGGGTTCGGGAATCGTCGATGTTTGAACATCATGCCAGTACGGATGTTAAAAGAGGACAGTTTTTTGTCCTCTTTACCCATAAAAAACTTTTCAGCAAATACATTAAAGCAATTGTGATCGGGATGCCGCTGTGGTATGTTGTCGGTATTTTGGTAATGTTCTCTCCTGAGTTTGCGAAAGCCCTTGCTATTAATGGAGAGGTAACCGCAGGTACGGCACTGATGTACACCTATATCGGATTATCGATCGGTGATTTGGCGAGCGGTTATCTTTCGCAGCAAATGAAAAGTCGTAAGAAGGCTTACACCATTTTTATGGCTTTTTCGGTGGCAAGTGTACTCTATTATTTCACTCTCGCGGGTGCCAGTGCGCAATCGTTTTATATCACCGTCTTTTTGCTCGGTGTGTTCTGCGGTTATTGGGCGCTCTTTATTACGATGGCGGCGGAGCAGTTCGGAACCAATATCCGCGCGACTGTGGCAACGACGGTTCCCAACTTTGTTCGCGGTTCGGTGGTTCCGATCACGTCGAGCTTTATGGTACTGAAAGGGAGTATGGGAGTTTTGGGTTCAGCGGCGACAGTGGGTGCGGTAGTATTTACCATCGCTTTGGTGGCGCTTTATTTTACTCGTGAGACGTTTCATGAGGATTTGGATTATATAGAAGTGTGATGTACTTTTCTTTTTCATAAGAAAAGTACCAAAAGAAAATCGCCCTCACACCAAAACGCTGGCGGTACGCTTGTGCACTACTGCACGCGACCTTGCTCTTGGTGTGGTGTGAGGGCATAATTATTGTTAAAACTGGATCATTCCATCTATCGGCGAACTTGCGGTGGCGTAAGGACGTTTCGGTATACGTCCCGCTAAATAACTGAGTCTTCCTGCGATAACCGCATTTTTCATCGCTTCCGCCATCAACATCGGATTTTGTGCCTGCGCAATCGCCGTATTTGTCAAAACACCATCCGCACCGAGCTCCATTGCTAACGCTGCATCTGAAGCACATCCGATCCCCGCATCGACGATAATAGGAACTTTTACCGCTTCACGTACAAACACGATGTTATAACGGTTTTGGACTCCGAGACCACTACCGATGGGAGCAGCGAGAGGCATGATCGCATGGGCTCCCGCATCTTCGAGACGGCGAGCCATAATCGGATCATCCGAGGTGTACGCCATGATCGTAAAGCCGTCACGCGCTAACACTTCACACGCTTTGATCGTTTCCAAAACATCGGGATAGAGAGTTTTTTGAGTATCGCCGATCACTTCGAGTTTGATCAGATCAATCCCTGTCGCTTCGCGGGTGAGGCGAAAGAGGGTGATCGCCTCTTCTGCTGTCGTGCATCCTGCGGAGTTCGGTAAGAATTTCACGTTGGTTCCTGCAAACGTATCACGAAGATTGGCTTCGTTTGGGTTGGTAATGTTGAGACGGCGCACCGCAACAGTGATTAACTCTGAACCTGAAGCGAGCGTTGCCGCTTTGGTTGTTTCAAACGAGTCGTACTTTCCACTACCGACGATCAAACGGCTTCCGAGAGTATATTTTCCGATTTGTAATGTGTGCATTGGTGTCTCCAGTTGGATATTTTCTGTCATTCCCGCGAAGGCGGGAATCTAGCTGGATCCCCGGGTCAAGCCCGAGGATGACGGTAGTGGGTTTATAACATATCAATTCTGTTAGGAATCTTTGAGTATCTTGATAACGCTGAGAGGCAAAATTTGATGCTCAATTTCGCGAATTTTAGCCGAAAATTCTTCTAAATTATCATTAGGATTTTTGGTAAAACTTTTTTGCAAGATTATCTCTCCGCCATCGAGTTCATCGGTAACCCAGTGGACACTCACGCCGCATACTTGCTCTTCGCTTTCAAAACTCCGCTCAATGGCGCGTGCACCTTTGAATGCGGGCAGCAATGAGGGGTGGAGATTAATGGAGCGGATGTTGGAGGTAAAGACCGGGGTAAGAATTCGCATAAATCCGCAAAGAACGACTAGATCAGGGTTGTATTCATGAATCAGCTCTACCAGTGCGGTATCATAAGCTTCACGACTTTCATAAAGGGTGTGATCACACACTTCTACCGAGATATGGGCATTTCGTGCTTTGATAATTCCTTTTGCATCAGGATTATTGGTAATAGCGCAAACGATAGCGCCGTGCTTGAGATGGATTTTTTCAATCAGATTGGCGAGGTTTGTCCCCTCACCGCTAAATAAGGCAACAATTTTTTTCATAAAGTGGTAATTCTCTCGATCAAGTCAAATGGGGTAAGGGCATAGTTGTTTTTATCAAATTGTTTTGCTGCAATGGTATGAGCTAATGAGGCTTGAATTGCCGCGTCTAGTGGGGTGTGTTTTTGTGCTAACAAGGCACCGATAAGACCGCTAAGGACGTCACCGCTTCCCCCTTTAGCCAGTGCTACTGTCCCGAGTGGATTGATGAAAAACTCCTCACCCGCTCCGATGATAACATTGGCCCCTTTAAGAACCAATACCGCATTTGGATATGTGGCACAAAACTGCTCGGCATAGCTAAATCGGTTGTTTTGCAATGCGGGTACATCAATATCGGCGATACCGCAGATACGCAAAATTTGGGTGAACTCTTTAGGATGGGGAGTGAGGACGACATGGTCACGTTTTAATAGTTTCGGAAACATCGGATGGTAAAAAATATCAGCATCCAAAACCATAGGAAGGGTATTGTCGATAAGTTGTATTAATTCATCATCGCAAAACTCTACCCCTAGACCCATTCCCAGAGTGATGGCTGTAGCGGAATGAGGGAGAGAGTGGCTTTGCATCAGCTCATAAGGGATGGTGACGTTTTCATTGCTGATGAGGCTCACCAACCCTGCCCCAAAACGAAGTGCAGCGGATCCTGCAATGACTGAAGCTCCGATTTTTTCACCGCATATAACCGCTAAATGACCGTAACTCCCCTTGTTGGTAGAGGTATGGGCTCGATGGGGAAGTGACAAATCATCTTCTTCCAATAATTTCCATGATGAGGGTATTTCATAGCGTGAGCGAGAAATCCCCAAATTGGCTACACGGATTTCACCCGTATATTCTTTGGCAGCATCACTGAACAGGCTCCGTTTAAGGGCACCCATAGTTATAGTGATATCGGCTTTAAAGGTATGAGGATCGAGAGTGCCGTCTGCATACACTCCGCTGGGAATATCACAAGCAATTTTAAAAGCTTTGGAGCTGTTTAGAATCTCTATGAGTTCAGCGGTTTCGGAATTTATGGCACGATTGAGTCCGCTGCCGAAGAGGGCATCGACAATGACATCGTAATGGGTATCACTTTGGTAAGAGAGCGAAACGTAATAATCACCTTCGAGTTGTCGTCCCAAAATACGTCCATCTTCACCGTTATTGCCATTTCCACACACGATCAAAACAGAAGAAGTAAGCGGGAAATGTTGAATGATATAATCAGCTATAGATGAGGCAGCATGTTCGATCATGATCGGTTCACTAAGGCCAAATATTTCTACTGCACGACGATCCAGTGTGTTTACTTCTTGATAAAGGTTTTGCATGGATAAAGTCCATTTCAGCTATAATTATATTTATGAACAACGATTATATCGCAATAGCCAAAAACACACTTGAAATTGAAGCGCAGGCTCTCATAGAGGGATCGGAGCATCTTGGAGAAGAGGTGATCCGTGCCGTGGAAATTATCTTAGCGTGTAAAGGAAAGCTTGTCATAACCGGTGTCGGAAAATCGGGGCTGATCGGGGCAAAAATTGCCGCGACGTTTGCCTCGACGGGGACACCGAGTTTTTTCCTCCACCCTACCGAAGCGCTGCACGGGGATTTGGGGATGATTGGTCGTGATGACGCTGTTTTAGCAATCAGCTACAGCGGTGAGAGCCCAGAACTCAGTTCCATCCTCCCTCATATCAAACGTTTTGATATTCCCCTGATCGGGATGACCCGAAATGCTGCTTCGACGCTAGGGCGTTACAGCGATGTGGTGATTAACATTAACGTCTCTGCCGAAGCGTGTCCTTTGGATATCGCCCCTACCAGTTCAACCACCCTGACGTTGGCGATGGGGGATGCACTTGCGGTGTGTTTGATGAAGGCACGTAATTTTCAAAAAGAGGATTTCGCCTCGTTCCATCCCGGCGGAGCTTTGGGCAAACGGTTGTTTGTCAAAGTGGCCGATTTGATGCGAACTACCGACCTGCCGATTGTGGATGAAAATACCCCGCTCAAAGAGGCGATTTTGAAACTCAGCGAAGGGCGTTTGGGTACGGTAATGCTGACCAATAAGCAGGGAAAACTCTCTGGGTTACTCAGTGACGGTGATATCCGTCGTGCATTGATGAGTGAGTCCTTTTCGCTCGATGCCTCGGCAAAAGAGTACGCGACGCTAAGTCCTTTAGTTCTCGATGATGCGACGATGCTTGCCAGTGATGCACTCGTGTTGATCGAAAGTAAAAAAATACAGTTGTTAGTCGTCACAGATCGTGAGGGCATAATCCAAGGTGCATTGCATCTTCATACACTCGTGGAAGCAGGTATCTCATGATGCGTTTAAACAAATATATTGCCCACTACTCGACCTATTCGCGTCGTGAAGCCGATCAGGCGATCTTGGACGGGTATGTCCGCATTGACGGCGAGATTGAAACCAATCCTGCAACCCAGGTGGACGAGCGGCATGCCAACGTGATGATTAGTGGGAACAAGATCACTCCGAGCGATCAGTTTACTGTGATCGTTTATAACAAACCGCGCGGTGAACTGGTGACAAAAAAAGATCCACAAGGGCGTAAAACGATTTATGACTCTTTGGCAAAACAGTATCGCCACTATATTCCTGTCGGGCGTCTCGACTTTGCGTCTGAGGGGTTATTGCTTCTTACCGATGCGTCACGCGTAGCGACGGCATTGATGACTTCGAAAATGGAACGGGTTTATAAGATTAAGATTAAAGGTCCCGTCACTGAGGGGATGAAAATCGCTATGGGAGAGGGGTTAGAGCTCGAAGATGCAAGTGCCGGTGCGCATGAGCATGCCGATGCCGGTCCAATGAGTTTTGCCCCTTTTTATGCCTATCAAGTGCAAAAAGATCAAGGGGACTACTCGATTTTAAAAGTTGCTATCGGTGAGGGACAAAACCGTGAACTTCGTCGCTTTTTTGCCCATTTCGGTGCGGAAATCGTTGATCTCAAACGGCTCAGTTTCGGAGGAATCGAACTCAATAATCTACCGACAGGAAAAGTGCGCTTTTTGGAACGCAATGAATACAGTAATTTGAGAGAATTTTTGGATGCCGTAGAGAAAGCGGAGAAACAAAAACAAAAGTCACAGATAAAAGCGCCGCGTGCTGAGGGTAAAATTGAACATCGCGGAGAGAAAAAGACAGTGAGCAAAGATAAGGCGAAACCAAAAGCTAAACCCTCCAATGAGCCTTTCGGAACCAATAAATATAAACCTGAAAAAAAATTTGAAAGAGGTAGTAAAAAATGAAAACACTCAAGTTTCCAACCAGTCATAAAACACAGCTGATGGATATCAGCGGTGAAGTGAAAGAAGCCGTAATCACATCAGGGATTAAAGAGGGAATTTGTGTTGTTTTTACTCCGCATACGACGGGAAGTGTTTTTTTATTCGAAAATGCTGACCAAAATCTTCGACGGGATCTATTAGCGGCACTCTCTACTGTTATCCCGAGCGATGCAAAATATTTACATGTCGGAAGCAATGCGGCGGCTCATCTTAAATCATCCCGCATGGGAGCATCGGTCAGTATTCCTGTCCACGACGGTCGGCCGATGTTCGGTAAATGGCAAGGGGTTTTCTTCGGAGAGTTTGACGGCCCTCGTCAAGAGCGTGAAGTGATCATCAAGGTTATTGCAGGCTAATTATGGCGGACTTTACCTATCTGCTTCGTCCCAAAAAATTTGACGATGTAGTAGGTCAATCACACTTATGTTCACCCGATTCACCGCTGCGTTCTCTTTGTGAGAGCGGCAATCTCACCCACTCATTTTTTTACGGTCCTCCCGGTTGCGGAAAAACGACATTGGCGCGTATCATCGCCGATGTGATGGGCTTGCCATTTTACGAATTTAATGCCACTTCTCTTAAAATCGAAAATTTACGAAAAATTTTTGACCAGTATGAGGGATCACTCTCCAAGCCTCTGATTTTTATCGATGAGGTGCATCGTCTCGCGAAGAATCAGCAAGAGGTGTTACTCCCCGTTATGGAAAAAAACAGTGTGTTAGTGATTGGTGCATCGACGGAAAATCCCTATTTTAGCCTTACTGCAGCGATGCGTTCACGCTCATTGTTGTTTGAACTTTATTCCATCGGTTATGATGCGTTAGAGGGTTTGTTAGTCCGTACAGCCATAGCGATGGAGGAAGAGGCACGTGAGTATTTGATCGCCAGTTCTGGTGGTGATGCGCGCGCGATGCTTAAACTGCTCGAAGTATCTAGTGCATTGAATAAACCGATTACACTGCAACTTCTCAAATCACTTCGCCCTGCGGCACAAAGCTTGGGAAGTTCGGAAGCGGGGGTTCATTACGATCTCGCCTCAGCCCTTATTAAAAGCGTTCGAGGGTCTGATCCTGATGCGGCGATTTACTATCTGGCACGGCTGATCGAGGGGGGTGAACCGCCAGAGTTTATTGCGCGACGTCTCGTGATTCTCTCTAGTGAAGATGTGGGGAATGCGAATCCACAGGCGTTGACATTGACCACCTCGGCGATGATGAGTGTAAAACAAATCGGCTATCCCGAAGCACGTATAATTCTTGCCCAAGCGGTAATTTATCTGTGCGCTTCACCCAAATCAAACACGGCGTATAACGCGATCAATGCGGCGCAGAATGCCGTGAAAAATGGAGTGATTCTCGATATTCCAACCCATTTGCGTCAGCAGCATAAAGGGTATCTGTATCCACATGACTTCGGCGGATGGGTGGATCAAAAGTATCTTTCGAAACCGCTCAAATTTGTCGAGTTTAAAAACAGCGGCTATGAAGCGAAGATGGGTGAGTGGATAAAGAAGGTGTGGGGAAATCACACCGAGTAGTAACTTGCCTCTTTATGATGAACCACGAGAGCTGTCGTACTTTGTTCCGGATGGATTTGGTATGTTTCAGAGAGGGTAATACCAAACTCCTCAGGGCGTAAGAGATCGAAGATTATACGGCTTGGCTCTAAATCAGGACACGCAGGATATCCGAAACTGTATCGCGCCCCCGCATAGCGATTCATGCGAACATCACGCAAACTAAATCCCTCATCATCGCTTGCAATATTCAGATCAAGTCGGATTTGCTTATGCGCTACTTCGGCTAACGCTTCGGCAAGTTCTACTCCGAACCCATGTACCATGTTGTATTCTAAATACTCATTGGCAGCGTAAAGCTCTTTTTCGTACTCGCTAAATTTATCTCCGACACTCACACAGGTAAGAGGCAATACATCATCGCGGGTATGGGTGAAAAAGTCGCTCAGTGCGCGGTGCGGTGCTTTGCGCTGGCGCGGAAATTCAAACACATACTTGGCATTCCCGATTACATCGTCGAGGCTCTGTCGGTTGGCGTTTTCATCGATATTCCATCCGCCACTCTCATCAAAAATGAGAAGTTCTTGATCACTGCTTCGGACGGGATAGTAGCCATATATCACAGTAGGATCAAATAACCCGCGCTTTACAATTTCACGTTTGATTCGCTCATACGCCGGATAAACTTTGGTTTCTAAGAGTTTTTTATACTCTTCTACCGGCATTCCGGCACGTTTGTATCCCCAATGCATTTTAAAGAGGCTTCGTTTATTGATCCATTCGCATACCATGTCAAAGTCGAGCTGCTCTTTACGCAAAACGCGACGTCCCCAAAAAGGAGGGGTCGGAATTTTAACCTCGCTCGGCATTTTAAGCTCATTAAACGGAGGAATCACAATCTCGATCACCTCTTTGGCAGGTTTTTCTATCATATCACCGCCGAGGCGAAAATCGAGTCCAACACTCGGATCGGCATTGTGTTTTTCAATTCGGCTCATCGCGATGACCCCGTCAAACGCGTCGCGGCAGTAAAAAATCGCCCCCTTATAAATTGGTCGGCAGAAATCATCTACAAAGCTTCGGGTGAGCGCCGCACCGCCGAGAAGTACGGGGGTCGTGATCCCCATACTCGCCATTGTTTCGAGATTATCCCGCATCACTTGTGTCGATTTTACGAGTAATCCCGACATCCCGATAGCGTGAATATCCTGAGCCCTCATCACGTCGAGATACTCTTCGAGCTCCGTTTTGATCCCGATATTGATTACTTTGAATCCGTTATTGGAGAGGATGATATCGACAAGATTTTTACCGACATCGTGAACATCCCCTTTAACTGTTCCGATGACGAGGGTGGTATCGGTATCTTTTTCCTGTTTGGAGAGGTAAGGGTTGAGATAATCTACAGTTGTTTTCATCGTCTCGGCACTTTGCAATACAAACGGCAACTGCATTTTCCCCGATCCGAAAAGTTCACCGACGATTTTCATCGCATCGATGAGGATCTCATTGACGATTCGATCGGGATTGATCACTTGACGCGCGCTCTCTACCAACGGAATCATTCGCTCTTTATCACCGTCAATGAGGAGTTTTGCAATTTTTTCTTCATCGTTCATTGCCTCATAAGCTTCATCGTTTTTAGTGTTGTCGATCGTTTTATCACTGAAATGGCCGATAAATTTGAAGAGGGATTGATCGTCAGGATGGAACAAGAGCTCTTCACAGATACTACGGTCCTCTTCAGACATTTTAGAGAGAGGGACGATGTGTTTGACGTTGATGATAACGCTTGTCATTCCCGCTTCGATGCAGTGATGTAAAAAGACACTGTTCAAAAAGACACGGGCATTCATGCTAAGACCGAACGAGATGTTCGAGAGTCCCAGTGTCGAGCCGACGTTCGGGTATTTTTGGTGAAGCTGACGGATCGCTTCGAGCGTTTGGATGGCGGCATCACGGTATTCAACATCTCCGCTTCCCACCGTAAAAGTGAGCATATCGAACATCAAATTGCGCGGGTCGATCCCGTGTCGGTTAACGCACAGATCATAGATGCGATCCGCAATCCGCATTTTATCCTCAGTTGTTTTTGCCATCCCTTTTTCATCGATAACGAGACACACGAGTGCCGTTCCGAATTTTTTGGCGAGAGAGCAGATGGCATCCAGGCGCTCTTCTCCGTCTTCGAGGTTGACCGAGTTAATGATCGGTTTTCCTCCGATGCATTTGAGCGCCTCTTCCATTGTGTTGACCCGCGTCGCGTCAGGCATGAGTGGTAGAGGGATTTTTTGGTTGTAGAGTCTCATGACGTGCGCCATATCGACCGCACCGTCACGTCCGGCAAACTCGACGTTGACATCCAGACAGTGGGCTCCGTCGCGCACTTGCGCCTGGCCTACACTGAGCGTCCCCTCATAATCACTGGCAATAATCAGCTCTCGAAACGCTTTGGAACCTGTCGAGTTCGATCGTTCTCCGATCAAAAGCGGGGCAGGAGTTTGGATCAGTTCGACGGTGTTGAAGAGTGATGCAACCGATGGGGGCATGCTCCCTGCCGGTTTTTTCGGAGCAATTGAGGAAACTTTGTTGGCAAGGGCACGGATGTGCTGAGGGGTCGTACCACAACATCCCCCTAAAAAGCTCACCCCATCATAGGCTAGAAAATCGCATTGAAATTGGGCAAATTCATCCGGTCCCATAGGATAGTACGAATAGCCGCCTCGGTTTTGCGGAAGTCCCGCATTGGCGTGAACCGAGATCGGTTTTCCCCATACTTCGCAGAGGGTACGGACATGTTTGGCGTATTGTTCAGGGCCTGTACCGCAGTTGAATCCCAGACTGATAATATCAAACGGCTCCATGATGGCAGCAATTGTCTGCGCATCGGTTCCGATGAGCATACTTCCGGCCAGTTCGATGGTGACAGAGACCATAATCGGCAAAGCTATACCCCGCTCTTTATTAGCCGCTTCACAGGCGTGGAGTGCCGCTTTAATCTGTAGCGGGTCTTGACAGGTTTCAAGGAGGAAAATGTCACATCCTCCATCGATTAGCCCAAGACAACACTCTAAATACCCGGCATACATCTCATCGTAATGAATGTGACCAAGCGATGGAAGTTTGGTTCCCGGTCCGATAGAACCGAGTACAAAGCGAGGGTGTTTTGTAGTGGAAAATTTTTCGCACTCTGCCTTACAGACTTCCGCTCCGGCACGGGAGAGCTCATAGGCGCGGTGTCCGATCCCGTATTCATCCAAAACCCAGCTAAATGCACCGAAAGTGTTGGTGGTGATGAGATCGGCTCCGGCGGTGAGGTAAGCATGAAAAATATCACTCATCACCTCAGGAGCGGTGACATTGAGGAGTTCGTTGCACCCCTCTAGCCCTTCCCATGCGCTTTCGGGGATTTTGTCGGCACGCTCTTGAAGCTGTGTCCCCATAGCACCGTCGATGATGAGGGGACGGCGGGAGATGGTTTCAAGAAGCGTGTTTTTGACCGACATAACAGAGACCTTGTGCAATAAAAATAGAGAGCAATTTTATCCAAGTATAGCCTAAAGGGTTCTAAGGGTGAAAATATAATTCTTTGGATACACTTTATGACATGAAAAAGATACTCCTTTTATCCCTCTTTCTGATGTCGCTTGTATGGTCGAAAGAGTCGGTAACTCTGCAGTTGCCGTGGCTCCATCAGTTTCAGTTTGCGGGATATTATGTCGCTAAAGAAAAAGGATATTACGCGGATGCGGGGCTGGATGTCACCATTTTAGGTGCGGACATGAAAAAAGCATCAGTAGAAAAGGTTTTAGAGGGGAAGGCACAATACGGTGTCGGTCATTCCTCCCTTATCGTCAACTATATCAACGGGGCTCCTATCGTTTTAATGGGAGCTATTTACCAATCCTCCCCTATGGTTCTTTTAAGCCGCAAAGATGCCAACATCACCAGTGTAAAAGATTTAAAAAACAAACGGGTGATGCTGACAAACGATATGGTGCAATGGGCTGAAATACAGGCTATGCTTAGAAGTGTCGGCTTGAGTACAAAAGATATGAAAGTACAACCCCATTCGTATGATCCGATGTCCTTGGCACGCGGTGAAACGGATGCTATGGTTGCGTATGCTTCTAATGAACCGTTTACCCTAAAGCAAGCAGGGATAAAAACCCATTTGATTGATCCGAAAGATTATGGATTTGACTTTTACAGCGATTTTTTATTTACGACACAAGAAGAGATCAATGCACATCCTGAACGTGCACAAGCTTTTTATGATGCGTCGATACAAGGATGGCTTTGGGCATTTGAGCATATTGAAGAGACGGCGGCACTGATTTATCGCAAGTATAATCCGCAGCATAAATCACTCGAAGCGCTTATCTATGAGGGAAGAGTTCTGAAAGAACGGGCATTTCGTCCTAATAAAGCGTTTGGTTCAATTGATCCGGTACGGCTTGAGATGATTGCGCAAGGGTATCGGCTGATGGGAGTCGTTAAATCGGTCCCTTCCTTTGAACCGTTACTTTATAAGCATGATGGATTAGTGTTGACTGACCAAGAAAAAGAGTGGTTAAAGGCTCATCCGGTTATTCGTGTCGGAATAGATCATAATTGGGCTCCGATTGAATCGGTGGATAAGCAAGGGAGACTCTCTGGGATCAGCATCTCTTATTTGCATTTGTTGGAAAAGCGCCTCGGTATCCGTTTTGAAATTGATTACAGCAGGCCGCTTTGGAATGATACAATCCGTTCGGTCAAAAATAAAGAACTTGATATGCTCTCTGCTGCGGCGATTACTGATAGCCGTAAAGAGAGCTTGGCTTTTAGCCGTCCGTATCTAAAACAAACAATAGTCATTGTTGCTAGCTCAAAAACAGGATATGTGAATGATTTAAACGATCTTAAAGGGAAAAAAGTAGCTGTTGTCCGCTCCTATGCGAGTGAGGAATATTTGCGTGCTTATTACCCGAATATCATACCTGTTTTGGCGGACACTTCACAAGAAGCGCTTCAAAAAGTCTCTTCCGGTGAGGCATATGCGTGTATTGAGGGGTTAAATATTGTCAGTTATTTGATCGAACGGAACAATATCAAAAATATTAAAGTAGTGGGAGAGACCCCGTTTCGGTACGATATTGCATTTGCATTCCGTAATGACTGGGGGATGATGGCATCTATTTCCGATAAGGTGCTTGCCTCGATTACCCCCGCTGAATATGAAGAGATACATGGGCATTGGCTTGAGAAACAGAGTGATGAACCGGTAAATTATCGACTAATCTGGGGCGTTATCGGTTCGTTAGTGATTTTATTTATGCTGGTCACTTATAAAAATCGTCGTCTTGATATTTTGGTGCGACAACGGACAACTGAGCTTGAGACGTTTAATCAACGTCTCCAAGACGAAATTGAAAAAGCGGTAGATAAAAACCGTAAACAAGAGAAACTTTTAATGCAGCAGGCCAAAATGGCTGAGATCGGTTCGATGCTTGAGTCGATTGCCCATCAATGGCGACAGCCTCTCAATATTTTGGGACTCTCGATGACAAGGTTGAGCCTTAGCTGCGCGATAGACGGGAAAAGTGAGTCGGGAAAAGTGATTGAAATTGCTGAAGCACAAATTGAGTATATGTCGCAGACGATTGATGATTTCCGTAACTTCTTCAAACAAGATCGCAGCCAAATTTCGGTTAATATCAATGCTTTGGTGAATGAAGTGGAGGCATTGCTTGGCCCTTTATTAGTACGTAAAAAAATCGCAATAGAGCGGGAGATTGAACCGAATATCGAAGTTTTAGTCTATCCGAATGAGCTTAAACAGGTACTCATCAATTTGGTCAATAATGCCCGTGAAGCAATTGAGCAGCATCGCGGTGGTGAGAGATTGATCCGTATTCGATGTATTAGCGATGATCGTTACTATACGATTGCTGTAGAAGATACGGGGGGAGGGATTAATGCCTCGATCATCGATAAAATTTTTGACCCCTACTTTACGACAAAATTTGAATCCCAAGGGACGGGGATCGGGTTGTATATGGCCAAAACAATTATCGAAAAACATTTTTTAGGGAAGTTGAGTGTTTACAATACTTCCAAGGGGGCTTGTTTTGAAATCCGTCTTAATCGAGAGAGACAAGCGGATTCCGGCACATTGCTTCAAAACAATGAGCCCCTTCCTCATAGTGGTAGTTGAGGGTAAAATTATGGGCATCCATAATCGATTTGATGATATATAGCCCCAGTCCAAAGCTATTTGAATTTTCATGCTGATGTAAAAAAGGCTCGCACAGGCTTTGTAATGTACACCCGCTCGGCCACGGGTCCCCTTTATTACTAAACAAGAAAAGTTCCCCTTTTTGAGAAATACTCACCTTTCCATCTAAACTGTACTTAATTGCATTATCGATCAGATTCTTAAAGACGGTAACCATTACCTCACAATCGGCGTGAATGGGGGTTCCGTCCAATGCAATGTCGAGTGCTTCATCTTTTAAAAAGAGGAGCGATTTGGCTTTTTCAAGAAGAGCTTCTGGATCGCATGGTTGCAGATGAGGAGAGAGAGCACCCGAAGTAATTTGCTCTAAGCGAACCAGTTCTGCGATCAGATTTTCCATTCGAAAAAATGCCCGCTCCAAAATTGATTTTTCTTCGCTTTTTTTTAGAAACGGAAGGGAAAGTTTTCCTACGGTGATCGGAGTTTTTAGTTCATGCATGATGTTACGTAAAAAGAGTCTGCGCGCTTCGAGCAAGGTTTGATTTTTTTCCATTGCATTGTCCAGTGCACGGGATACGAGAGAAATCTCATCCTTTTTACGGCTCTTGATGGGAGTATAAATCCCCTCAGCTCCATAAAGAGTAATAGTGTGGGTAATCGTTTTAAGAGGAAAGAGTGTTTTGATAATCAGCCAATACAGAAGTAACAGTGCAAGAGCCAGGGAGATAAAAAGGATATCCGGCCAAATGGGTTGTTTAGCGATGTCGGGTTTAATCACCAGCAGTGGCGGAGTCGCTTTGGTAAGATAAATATAAAGGTGATTATCATCTTTTAAAATCTGTATTCGCCCCTCGTTTATCGAATCTTTGATCTCCTCGGGATACTCTTTTGGGATAACACTCAGAGCCGGGTGAAGCGTGTGTATTAAGTCACTATGGGGTTCGCTAATGCTGTACCCGTGTTCTTGTAAATAGGAACGTCGCATCGGGGGATCAAGAGAGATACTTTTACGTAGAATCAAGAGAAGATTGTCCGCTTCATTTTCGAGACGAAATTGCTGTTCTTTGAGGAGCTTTTGATGAATAGAAAAAAAACCTATTCCCATCGCGATAAAAGTGACGATAAAAAATAGGGTTATTCGGAGGAAAATACTTTGAAACATCACTTATCCCGAAAACCGATATCCGCTTCCTCGTATAGAGTGGATAAAACGGGGGTTTTTAGGGTCTTTTTCTATTTTTTGGCGTAACCGGCTGATGATAACATCGATCGTACGTGCTGAGCTTTCCCACGAGATGGCATCGGAGTTATTGGAGAGAAAATCACGGCTAAGGGTTTGGTTCGAGTGGAGGATCAAAAGGGACAGTAATTCGTACTCTGCACGTGTAAGAGAAAGGACTGCACCGTTATAAGAGATTGTTTGCTCATTTTCTTTTAGGATGAAGAGGCTCTCTTTTTTCTCTAGCGACGGTCGATAACGGCGTAGAACGCTTTTGATACGTGCGATCAGTTCTCGAGGTTCATAGGGTTTTGGAAGATAATCATCCGCTCCGTATTCCAGAGAGATCACTTTGTCATTGATGTCACTGCGGGCGCTTGAAATAAGGATAGGGATATCGGTTTTTTGACGGATCATTTTGCACAGTTCAAGCCCGTCCATTTGTGGCAGAGTCAAGTCCAAGATAATAAGATCAAAATGGTCGGTATCGAGGAGATTTAATCCCGCTGATGGAGTTGAAACGGCATTGAGCGCTATTCCGTAGTTTCTGAGGTAGTTGACCAGTAAAGTTGTGATATCGGGGTCGTCTTCGACCATCAGAGCTTGAAGCATCGGGAGTCCTATCGTAAGGTATTATCCTGAAAGTATGACGTAATGAATGTTAACGGAAGGGAAAGAGAACGATTATTGCTCACTGTGAGCAAAAAAGAGTGTTAGTCAACCATCCAGCTGGCGCGTTTGGATCGGCGTAGTTTTTTAACCAACGTTTTTTCAAGCGGTGTCATTTTTTCCATTTGGGTCTCCTTTGTTTGATCTATAAACGGTAGTCTATCGGTGAATCGTTACGGAACGGTAACTTAAATACTCAAGGCAGAACGCTTTTTTCAACACCCTAACAGCGCAGCGGGGAGATAATCACCCCAAAAAGAAGAAAAAATATGGAAAAAGCTTTATTGGGTGGGGGATGTTTTTGGTGTATTGAAGCGGTGTATAACCGTGTGGTGGGGGTTCACCGTGCTATCAGCGGCTATGCCGGCGGAGCACGTAAAAATCCGAGTTATGAGCAGGTATGCAGCGGTGCTACCGGACATGCAGAAGTGGTTGAGGTTACCTATGACCCCGCCATTATTTCGTATGAAGAGATTTTGGAAATCTTTTGGGAAATCCATGATCCTACCACTCTTAACGCGCAAGGTGCTGATCGAGGAACTCAGTACCGTTCAGTTATCTATTATTACGATGAGGAACAAAAAGGAAAAGCGGAACGCTCTATCGCAGAAGCACAAAAGAACAGGAGGGATCCTATCGTTACCGAGCTTTCACCTGCGCCTGAGTTTTTTATTGCTGAAGAGTATCATCAGGATTATTACAGTGAACATCCGACACAGGGGTATTGCTATGCGGTGATTGCACCGAAGATTGAAAAGTTTATGAAAAAATTTGGAAGTAAAGTAAAAGAGGGCTAATAAAAGTGGCTCTCCCAGATACCTGCGGCACAAAACATGGACAGGTGTGCTGCTGTATTCCTACCCTGACACGATGTCCATCCACGCCCTTGCACAGGTCTAGAAGAGTTGGCGAATTATAGCCGTTTAAACCTACAAATGCAAGATGGTGCTATAATTGCTTTATGATATATCTCATCACTGCACTTGACGCTGAAGCGAGAGTTTTGGTTGATTATTACCGTCTAAAACGGGATACGTCGCTCCCTTATACCCTTTATATAAATGATGAAATAGTATTGCTTGTGAGCGGTATGGGCAAATCCAACGCTATGATGGCGGTGAGTGCACTGCTAGGATGGCGAATCCCGCAAGAGAATGATATTTTGATTAATATCGGAATCTGCGGCGCCCCTTCCACCTACGGAATCGGCGAAGCGTTGTTGATTCATCAAATTATCGAGGGTGATCGCCGTTATTACCCCGATATCCTTTATACCCACTCATTGCGCGAAAGTTCACTCATATGTGTTGATGCACCTCAATCGATACCGCAGGATCATCCTGTTGACATGGAGAGCAGCGCCATTTTTCAAGCGGCATCACGATTTTTTAAACTGCACCAAATGGTGTTTATCAAGATTGTCTCCGATCATTTCACCCCTGAGCGTGTCACCAAAGAGGGGGCGATTGAATTGGTGCGATCCAATATAGCCCTCGTGGATGAGGTATGCACGGCTCTAGAAAAGGTGCAAGGTTCCAGTGTTCTGTTTAGTGTTGAAGAGAGGGGAAAAATTAAAGCGGTAAAAGGACATTTCACTAAAAGTCAGGGTGATGCTCTCGAAGATGCTCTCTGCTTTTTTCGTCTAAAAAATAAGAATTTGCCTCTCCCGTTGGTGCTTGATGCTCCGAACTCCAAACGTGAAAGGAGTCAACTGCTTGAAGAACTCATTGCAACCCTCACGGCCTAAACTTTTTTCACACCTTTACATCGAGCGGAGTGTTTCGGAGCATCCGCAGACTCAAATGATTCGGGCTAAATTCACCGATTCGCAAGTGATCGTGATCGATCATTATAAAGAGGTATTTAATCGGCCCTCTCAGAGCTTCGCGGCGCAAAGTCATTCTAAAAAACTGATCCTCGCTCGTAAAGAGGGGAAATTTTTGCACGAGGGGAGCCAATACAGCGACGGATTTGGACACGAGCAGTTTTTTTATGCCTCCAGTGTGATGGGGTGTCTGTACGACTGCGATTATTGCTATTTGCAGGGACTTTACCCATCGGCTAACACGGTGTTATTCGTCAACCTCGAAGATGCGTTTGAGCAACTAACTCCATATTTAGGGGTAGATACCCTTGTGGCAACCTCCTATGACACCGATACCTTAGCTATCGAATCGCTAACACACCAAACAAGAATGTGGTTAGAATTTGCCCAAAAACATAAAAATCTCTATCTCGAAATCCGAACCAAAAGTGCGAATATCAACTCTCTAAAACAGATAACTCCCAATCCAAACGTAACCTTGGCATGGACTCTCTCCCCTCAAGAGATTATCGATTCCTATGAACATGCTACCCCAAGTTTTGAGAAGCGGCTTAACGCCGTGCGAGAAGCGATTTCGTTGGGCTGGAAAGTACGACTTTGTATCGATCCCGTTATTTATACCGATCCATTCGATACTCTCTACCCCAAACTGATTGAGACAATTTTCGCTACAATTGATCCTAATACAATTGAACATCTAACATTAGGGAGTTTTCGTATGTCTCAAAGCCATCTGCGCTCACTTAAAAAACTTTGCCGAAGTGATGTCGCTTTTTATCCCTATACAGTTAGTGATGAGATGGCAACGTACCCTGAAAAAATCGAAATGCACATTTTAGAAACACTTTTAGCCAAAGCACTCCAGTATTTACCCCAAGAGAGGGTCCGAACATGGCAACGGCAATCGTAACGGGAGCGAGTTCGGGAATCGGGGAGGAGATTGCACGGATGCTTCTCGCCGAAGGGTATGAGGTGATAGGGATCAGCCGCCGTGCAGGAGATATCTCAAATCCGAAATTCACCCACATAGCCTGCGATTTAATTACCGGGATCGATACACTCTTGGAACAGCTGGAGTCCATAAAAGAACTGGATTTGCTCGTTAATGCCGCCGGATTCGGAAGATTCGAACCTCACGAAGAGCTCTCCGCTAAAACTATTGTCGATATGATCGCCCTTAATCTCACCGCTCCGGTCATGCTTACTAACCTGTTGTTGCGTCCTTTAAAATCGTCGCAAGGGGCGATCATCAATATTACCTCCATCGAGGCGACCCGTGCTTCCAAATTCTCGGCCCTTTATAGCGCAACGAAAGCGGGGCTAAGGGCATTCGGACATAGTCTTTTTGAAGAGGTACGCAGCAGCGGCGTAAAAGTGGTGACCATCAACCCAGATATGACCGACACGCCGTTTTTTGATCCGCTGCGGTTCGGGGTCGGAACGGATGAAGATACTAGATTGCTTGCCGGCGATATTGCTCAGGTGATCCAAAACCTCCTCTCTATGAGGGAGGGGCTGAGTATTACCGACCTCACCATTCGCCCGCAACGGTTTGGCATAACCAAAAAACGGTAACGGAACTTTTTTTGCTTAATCTGTTTTACTAAAACTTTGACCCAATCGGTCGATATAGCTTGTATGTAATATAGAGTAAAGGATTTGTCATGGCTGGTACTATTAATTCACTGGGCGTAGGATCTGGAGTTTTGACGCAGGATGTTATTGATCAGTTGAAAGCTGCCGATACTTCGGCAATGATCACTCCGATTGATAGTAAAATTAGTTTGCAACAGCAAAAATCGCAAGCATACTCATTGTTGGGTAGCCTTCTTTCGACATTCAAAACCAGCATCAGCTCACTAAGCGATGATACGTTTTATCAGGGGCGTACTGTATCTGGAAATACCAGCAGCGTGAATGTGACGGCAAATGCGGGAGTTAACGTTCAATCCTTCAGTGTGTCAAATGTGCAAATGGCACAAAGTAATATACAAGAATCTGGGTCATATGCTTCAACCGGTTCCCTTATCTCATCCGGAAGCGGAACCATGTCTATTTCAGTAGGCGGTGCGTCATTTAATGTAAATTATACTAATTCCATGACATTGGATCAGTTAAAAGACGCTATTAATACGCAAGCAGGTGTAGGGGTCAAAGCATCTACCCTACAGGTCGGCACGAATGATTACCGTCTGGTTTTACGATCTGTAGATACAGGGGCAGCCCAAACGATTAGTATAACCGATTCTGTAGGTGGTGCGCTCGATACTAAACTGCTTGCTTATAATGCCACAACCAACCCCACAGGGATGCAGGAGATACAAGCAGCGCGCGATGCTTCCTTTAAATATAACGGCATAACTTTAACTCGGAGCTCCAACGTTATTAGCGATATCGTCCCTGGGGTTACAGTCAACCTTTTGGAAGATAATACTACGGCAACTGCCAATATTTCCATTTCTCAGGATGTCCAATCAATAGCCGGACAGATGACAACACTGGTACAAAGCTACAATACGTTGACCAGTCAGCTCAATGATATGACAACAGCTGATACTACTACGGGAAAAGTGGGAATATTCAACGGAGACAATTCCATTAATGCCATTCGTCGTGAAATTACCCGCCTTGTGACATCGGTCAGTGATAAAGGGGTTTCATTGACACAATACGGCATCGATTTAAGTGAAACCGGAACGATGAGTTTTAACTCATCTGCTTTTACAACTAAATTTCAAGCCAATCCTGCCGCTTCTGAATCATTTTTCAGTAGTGTCGCAGATGGTACCGGTACTACAACAGACGGCGTCTTTACAAAATTGAATGCATTGATGGATAGCTACATCGGAAGCAAAGGCTCGATAAATACATTGACTACCAGCTCAACCAATGAAATTAAATCGCTTAATGCAAACAAAACACGCTCACAAGAATTATTGACTGCGCGATATGACGCCATGGCAGCTCGTTTTAGCCAATATGACACGATTATGACCAAGCTCACCAATCAATTTACCTCACTGAAACAACAAATCAGTATGGCTGTTAATGGGACAAACAACTAAAAGTGGCATTACTTTTGCTTAGTTCTATCATTTAGTGTGATAGGACATGCAATGTTGAATGGAAAAAATATCCTTATTACCGGTGGAACCGGAAGTTTCGGCAAACAGTTTGTTAAAACAATTTTAAAACACTACAAGCCCAATAAAATCATTATTTATTCACGTGATGAACTCAAACAATATGAGATGGCTCAACGCTATAATGACTCATGTATGCGTTATTTTATTGGTGATGTACGTGATCTAACCCGTTTAGAGAGTGCGATGAACGGAGTCGATTATGTTGTCCATGCGGCAGCCCTTAAACATGTTCCTATCGCCGAATACAATCCGATGGAGTGTATAAAAACCAATATTAATGGTGCCCAAAATGTGATCGATGCCGCATTACACTGTAATGTGAGTCGTGTTATTGCCCTCTCAACCGATAAAGCCGCCAGCCCTATCAACCTCTACGGTGCCACCAAACTGGCAAGTGACAAACTTTTTGTCGCAGCCAACAATATCCGAGGGGGAAAAGATATCCGTTTTGCCGTTGTTCGTTACGGCAACGTTTTAGGCTCTCGCGGTTCCGTTGTCCCGTTTTTTCAGAAATTGATTGAGCAGGGGGCGACGGAGTTGCCGATTACCGATGAGCGGATGACACGGTTTTGGATTACTCTCCAAGAGGGGGTTGATTTCGTGTTGAAAAACTTTCAGCGTATGCATGGAGGGGAAACCTTTATCCCTAAAATTCCTTCTATGAAGGTAGTGGATGTCGCCCATACCATCGCACCGCATCTCCCTCATAAAAATGTCGGTATCCGCCCGGGTGAAAAAATGCATGAAGTGATGTGTCCGCGGGATGATTCCCATCTCACACTCGAGTTTCACGATCATTATGTCATTAAACCGACGATCCAGTTTACCGAAGCTGCCGATTTTTCGAAAAACAATTGCGGTGAAATCGGAACACCCGTCGAGTATGGATTTAAATACAGCTCTGAAAGCAACACGGAGTGGCTCACCCCCGAAGCGTTGCTCGAAAAAATTGCACTTACTCAAAGTGAAGAGAAATGATCCCCTACTCGACGCAGTTGATTGAAGAGGATGATATTGAAGCCGTTGTTGAAATCCTAAAAGGTTCACATCTTACCCAGGGAGCCAAAGTCGAAGCGTTTGAGGAAGCGATCGCCAAGTATGTAGGTTCGCAATACTGTGTTACTTTTAATTCGGCCACTTCGGCACTTCATGCAGCTTATGCAAGTGCCGGAATCGAAGAAAATGATGAGATCATTACCACCCCTATCAGTTTTGTGGCAACATCAAATATGGCTATGGCTTTAGGGGCAAAACCGGTATTCTGTGACATTAAAATGGATGGCAATATAGATGAATCCCTCATTGAATCGCTCATCACTCCACAAACCCGCGCAATCGTCCCTGTCGATTTTGCCGGAAAACCGGTTGCGATACATGCCCTTAAAGAGATAGCGAAAAAGAATAATCTTATCCTTATCGAAGATGCATCTCATGCATTGGGTAGTGCTATCAACGATCATAAAATCGGCTCATTTGCTGATATGACGATCTTTAGTTTTCATGCTATCAAACCGATCACTACAGGAGAGGGGGGAGCGGTTGTCACGGATAACGAAGAATTCGCCCGTGCGCTTCGCCTTTTTCGCTCGCACGGAATTGTCAAAAAACAGCTTTGGAACTCGGATATGGTGAGTTTGGGATACAATTTTCGCCTAACCGAATTTGCCGCTGCACTCGGACTCTCGCAACTCCATAAACTGAACCGTTTTCTCGATGTTCGGGAGAGTATTGCCCGCTATTACGATGAACGCTTTTCAGGACATAAACTTTTCTCAACAATTTTTATTGATTCTCACGAGCAAAGCGCTCGCCATCTCTATCCTCTTTTGCTCCATCCTGAGTTGCACTGCGTTAAAGAAGAGATTTTTACTGAGTTGCAGAATAGAGGCTTAGGGGTACAGGTTCACTATAAGCCGATATACCAAAACAGCTTTTACAAAGAGCGTTTCGGGGAACAGCGATTTACTACTACTGAGCTTTTTTACAAAAGCGAACTCTCCATACCATGCCATCAGAAAATGACGATGGAAGATGCTGCATGGGTTGCCGACATAGTTCTCGAAGTGATCGATCAATACGCTTATCGAGGTTGTTCTCTCTAATGCGTATAGCAATCATACCCGCTCGCGGCGGAAGCAAACGGATACCGCGTAAAAATATTAAAATGTTTTACGGTAAACCGATGATTGCCTACAGTATCAAAGCGGCTCAGGAGTCAGGGCTGTTTGATCGTATCGTTGTTACGACGGATGATGAAGAGATTGCCGATGTGGCACGCAGTTACGGTGCTGAGATCCCTTTTATGCGACCCAAAGAGCTGAGTGACGATCACACTGCGACGATCCCCGTTATCGCTCACGCCATCCAAACACTCACAAAACGAGTCGGTTATCGATTACGCCTGCTGTATCTATGCCACAGCACCGTTTATCCGCATAGAGGATATTCGAAATGGCCTATAACGCTCTTATCACCCATAACAAACAGTACGCTTTTCCTGTTACGACGTTTCCGTTTCCGATTCAGCGTGGCGTGAAGCGTGACGAAGCAAGGAAATATCGAAATGTTTTATCCGGAACAGTTCGCAACGCGCTCTCAAGATCTCGAAGAAGCGTATCACGATGTTGGGCAATTTTATTGGGGAACGTGCGAATGCATGGCTGGAGGGAAAACCGATCTTTTCTGATGCGGCGACAACGATTGTTTTACCGCGCCATCTGGTTCAAGATATCGATACACCCGAAGACTGGATACGAGCTGAACTGATGTATAAAGTTCTCCAATAGCTATGAATATTTTAATCCGTGCCGATTCTTCGAGCAGTATCGGATTGGGACACATTATGCGCGATTTGGTTTTTGCCGACACTATAGTAATGACACGATCACGTTTGCCTGCCAAGATTTGAGCGGAAATATCATCGATCAAATCCCTTATTCTGTTCATATCCTCCGTACCAACGATCCTGATGAACTTATAGCCCTCATTCAGAAACAAAACATTGATCTGGATAGTTTTTGATCACTACGGTATCGATGCAGTGTTTGAGAAAAAGGTCAAAGAGGTAACGGGAGTGAGTATTCTCTCTTTTGACGATACCTACGAAAAACACCATTGCGATATTCTCCTTAACCACAACATCTCGGCGGATAAAAATCGATACAGCGGGATCGTTCCGCCTCATTGTATCCTTCACTGCGGTGCGGAGTATACGCTGATACGAGATGAGTTTAAAATCGAAAAACAGATCAAAAGAGAGAAACGTCTACGATATTTTTATTGCGATGGGGGGAACCGATCCGATCAATGCGACGATGAATATTCTCTCAACACTAAGCGATGATATGCGTATCTGCGTCGTAACGACAACGGGAAACCCCCATCTGAGTGAATTGAAAATCTTTGTTCAAGAGAGAAAAAATATCACATTAGAGGTCGATTCCAAACATATCGCACAACTACTCAATCAAAGCCGCTTAGCGATCATCACACCCAGTGTCATGGTGCATGAAGTACTGTATATGGAGGTTCCGTTTATAGTACTTCAAACCGCCACTAATCAAAAAGATATGTTTGAGTATTTACAAAAAGAGCACTACGTTGCTTTAAAGGAATGGGATGTCGATGCAATTACTCGATTTTACAACACTTGATACACTACAGCTAACACTGGTGCTATCGTGGCGTAATCATCCCGATATTTGCCGATGGATGTTGAAAAGTGATGAAATTTCTACTGAGGATCATTTCCGTTTCGTCGAATTGCTCAAGCAACGATCCGACAAACGCTATTTTTTGGTTCAGAATAACGGTGAGAATATCGGAGTGATAGATTTTATCGACATAACACAAGCATCTGCCGAAATCGGGGTATATGCCAATCCTCAGCTACGCGGTGTCGGGGATACATTGATGCGTGCCCTGATTGATTATGCGTTTTCGACACTCAAAGTGACAACATTGATTGCCACTGTTTTTGCCGACAACGACAGGGCTAAACTTTTATACGAAAAATTCGATTTTAAAGAAAAAGAGCGAATCCTCTATAACGAGAGAGAAATGATCACCATGGAGCTAAGCCAATGACTATCGGACACCATAACACAGATGAAAGTGTATTTATTATCGCCGAACTTTCCGCTAATCATAACGGCTCTCTGGAAACAGCACTGCGAACGATTGATGCGATGAAAGAAGCGGGGGCTGATGCGATCAAGTTGCAAACCTATACCCCTGACACAATAACTCTTGATTGCGACAGTGAACTATTCACTATTTCTCAAGGGACATTGTGGGACAAACGGAAATTTTATGACCTTTACGCCGAAGCGATGACCCCGTGGGAATGGCATAAACAACTTTTCGATCATGCCAAAAGTTTGGGGATGGAGGCATTTTCTTCCCCTTTTGACCCTACAGCCGTTGATTTTCTATCCAATCTCGATGTTCCGGCGTACAAAATTGCTAGCTTCGAGATCACCGATATCCCACTCATTGAATACACAGCCGCAAAGGGTAAACCGATTATCATCTCCACCGGTATCGCAACCCTAAGTGACATCGAAGATGCATTGAATGCCTGTAAGCGGATGGGGAATGATCAGATAACACTCCTAAAATGTACTTCCGCCTATCCTGCGGCATTAGAGGAGATGAATCTCCTCACGATTGCCGATATGAAAAGCAGGTTCGGTGTGAGTGTGGGTTTAAGCGATCACACGATGAGCCTCGCAGCCCCTGTCGCAGCTGTTGCTTTGGGTGCTCGTGTTATCGAGAAGCATTTTATTTTAGATCGAGGCATGGGGGGTGCGGACAGTGCATTTAGTCTGGAACCGTATGAATTCAAAGCGATGGTGGACGCGGTGCGTGGTACCGAAAAATTACTGGGAAAAGTGACCTACGATTTAAGTCCGAAAAGTTTGAAATCAAGGGAGTTTTCGCGTAGTTTGTTTATCGCCGAAGATGTCAAAGCGGGTGACATCGTGAGTGCTGCAAATATCCGCTCCGTCCGTCCAGGATTTGGATTACCACCCAAATATTTGAACGCCGTTCTCGGAAAACATTTTCGATCCGATGCTTCCAAAGGAACTCCTTTGCAATGGGCTGATATTATTTAAAACAAGTATTCAAAGAAAAGGCATTTAATGGAAACAATTTACGATAAAAATCTCAATGCTTTACGACAGGTCAATCCTCTTCTATTTGCCCGACTTCATGCTGTTACCGGAAATAAACAATTTGAAGTTTTTCAGGGTCAAGATCCTCTCCAAATCAATTTTTATGATACAGAGCGGGGAGTTACGGTATTTGAAGCGCCTCTCGAAGATGTTACGGAAAAAATAGAATCGTTTAAAATGTATGACCGATATTCATTTTTATACTTTTTTGGGCTCGGAAATGGAGTTTTTGTCAAAACGCTGCTCGGTAATCCCGTTCGTAATCGGGTCGCTATTATCGAGCCAAATATCGAAATAGTCTACATTGTCTTAAACCTATTTGATTTTTCACAAGAGTTTTTGGACAGACGGCTTGTCATCCATTTTTACAGCGATTTGGATTTTTCTTTGGCCGCATCTTTGTTTGTAGATTTCGAAGCCAAAATTTTCAGCAAATTATTTTTCCTTGATATGATGACCCCGTATTACAATGCGTTTCATACCGAACTTGTTTCCACAAGTGCCGTACTCATAGATGCACTTAATCATGCCATCGTAGGGCACGGAAATGACACCATCGACTCTCTTATCGGTATCGAGCATCACATTGCAAATCTCCCCATTATGCTTAAAAACCCTCCTATAACCGATCTTATTAAAAAACCGAACAGCGATACGGCTATCATCATCTCAACGGGGCCGAGCTTGGCTAAACAGCTCCCGTTTCTAAAAGAGATCGCTCCGTACGTTACCCTGATATCTATCGATGCCAGCCTGCCAATCCTCGAAAAATGGGGGATCAAACCCGATATCGTCGTCTCGATCGAACGGGTAGAAGCAACGTCGAAATTTTATAAAAATACCTCCGAAGAGTTCCAAAAAGATATTATCTATGTCATTGCTTCCCTCGCGCACAAAGAGGTCATAGCTTCCATCAAAAACGGAACGACCATTCTTGCAATGAGACCGTTCAGTTACACAAAATTTTTCAATCTTGACGCATTCGGATACATCGGAGTAGGTATGAGTGCCGCCAACATGGCCCATGATATGGCAGCACTCATGAAATTCAAACAGTGTATCCTCATCGGGCAGGATCTCGCGTTCGGCGAAGACGGCTCCAGTCATAGCCAGGGACATATTTTCGGAGAGTGTGAAGTAGACAATCAAACCCAGGATTTAATGGTTGAAAAATACGGAGGAGGAGGCACCATTAAAACAACCATGGTCTGGAAAATGTTTTTAGGCTATTATGAAAAAAATGTCGCCAGCACTTCCCATTTTATGGATACGATCAACGCAACAGAGGGGGGAGCCCGTATACAGGGCTCTATCGAAAAACCTTTTAAAGAACTTTGCGAAGAGATCAAAACGACTCATTTGTCACCCAAAGAACCCTATTAGCTTGAGCCTCTTCTCAGCGAACAAGAGTATCGTAAAAATATGGAGCAGGTTAAAGAACAAATTGACTCGATTCTTGCCTATGCTTCTAAAACACAAAAGAGAATTGAAAAGATTTTTATTCAAACAGCCGAAATGTTTGACCAGCTGAAAGTCCTAAATGAAAAAAATGAGCTTGACAGAATCGACTATACAGAGCTTCTGCGGCTCAATGCAAAAATTGATGCTATTAAAGATCTTTTCAATAATCCCATCTTTGGAGCAATATTTTTTGACGTCATTCAATCGTATATTCTGCACCAGGAGATGGATTTGGCCGTCCTCACAGTAAGCCATTCAGAAACCGATGAAGAGAAAAAGGTTAAATTAGTCGATTGGATAATGCAACACCGCTATTGGCTCTTTAGCCTCGCCGGAGGGATTGATGCAACGCGCGAAGCCATAAAACGAGGGAAAAAAATGTGGGGAAAAGAACCCCGTCCATCCTAAGAGAGGATAGACGAGTTAGGAGAAAAAGTTTGTAAAGAAATGTCTGAAATTATTGTAATAATTTCAGAACATTTTGTTGAACCGCATTTGCTTGGCTCATCGCATAACTTCCTGATTGAGCAAGAATATTGCGTTTGCTGAAGTTCGCAGATTCTGATGCAAAGTCAACGTCACGGATATTTGATTCAGCCGCTTTAACGTTTACCTGAGTCACCGAGATATTGTTGATCGTAGAGACCAACTGATTTTGAACCGAACCGAGGTCGGCACGAACGATATCGAGCATTTTCTGAGCCGATTCCGCGATATCCATAACCGCCATCGCACCGCGAAGAGAGGTAACCCCGACGCCGATACCGCCACTCATGGCCTTCGCTTGTGCTGAGTTCGCCATCGCTCCGATTGCCTCTGCATCGGATGATGTGATGTTACTTCCGACTTTTGCAAGATTCAAGGTCGCTTGAACGGATGGTGCACCGGTACTGAACCCGATAGAACCGGTAGCACCCCCGGATATAAGAATATCCCTCGCATCCAAACGGGTCAATGTCAAGCGGCCGAAATTTTGAGATTGATTCGAAATCGCCATAATAGAGATGGTTGTCGATGTTGCTGAAATACCCCGTCCGTCTACTGATTTAAGGGTAAGTTTACCCGCACTGTCTACAAACGCTTCAATACCCGTTTGGTCTTTGACTTTGTTGATCGCATTGACAAGACGTCCGTCAGCATCATTCGCGCTAACCGCACTGATATCTCCGATAGTAATACCGTTGATTTTAAGTCCGGTAACATCTCCCGATGCGACTGCTGCAGATCCGGTAGATTGAACTGTATAAGTCGCACGTACACCCGTAAGGTTAGTGTTTTTGTTGATCACGTTCGCTAACACACCGAGCCCTGTTCCACCGCTCGTACTGATAACGACACTTTCAAGTGCGATAACCTTACCGGCTACGCTGAAGTTAAGCTGTGCTACCGATGCAGCCGTAATACGGGCACCTGTCTCAAAACGGGTATTACCGATTTTGTCAGACCCTGTCGCACCGATCGTCGCTTTAACGGTTTGGTTACTGTAAGCACCGACTTGGAACTCACGGTTTGTAAATGAACCGGAAAGCAAGTTCTGTCCGTTATAACTTGTTGTATACGCGATATTGTTCAAGTTTTCTAGCAAGCGGTTGATATCTTTTTGAAGTGCACCACGTGAATCAATAGTTTGCCCATCTTGAGCTGCCTGAGTCGCTTTGGTTTTGATAGTATCAAGAATCTTAATTTGCTCATCCATCGCTTTATCTGCAGTTTGAACGATACCGATCGCTTCATTTGCATTGGAGACAGCTTGCCCCAATGAGTTCGCTTGTGAACGAAGAGAATCCGCAATCGCCATACCCGAAGCATCATCTGCCGCAGAGTTGATCCGTAACCCTGAGGAGAGCTTACTGAGTGCACTGTCAATCTCACGATTGTTATTCGTTGCGTTCATATGCGCATTCATTGCGGCAATGTTTGTATTAATTCTGAAACCCATGTCCAATCCTTTGCATTTACTGGTTTTCGAAATAAAAGCAAAGAGTGTTCCAATATTAAATTATTTAATAAGAAAATGGTACAGAGTCAAAAAGTAAAAAAGGTGAAGGAAAGTGAAAAGAAAGACCAAAGCCCCAGAAGAGGCTTTGGAGAAGAAAAACTATTGTAGTAAACGAAGTACGTTTTCACAGAAACGTATTACGCAACCAAAAGGTTGCTATACGATCTTGTTACTATTGCAACAATCTCAATACGTTTTGTTGAACCGCATTTGCTTGGCTCATCGCATAACTTCCTGATTGAGAAAGAATATTGCGTTTGCTGAAGTTCGCAGACTCCTGTGCAAAGTCAACGTCACGGATATTTGATTCAGCCGCTTTAACGTTAACCTGAGTAACCGAGATATTATTGATCGTAGAGACCAATTGGTTTTGAACCGAACCGAGGTCAGCACGAACGGTATCGAGCATTTTTTGAGCCGATTCCGCGATATCCATAACCGCCATCGCACCGCGAAGAGAGGTAACCCCTACACCGATACCGCCGCTCACGACAGCACCTTGTGCCGAGTTCGCCATAGCGCCGATTGCAGCTGCATCAGATGATGTGATGTTACTACCGATTTTCGCAAGGTTCAAAGTTGCCTGATTAACTGACGCTCCCGCACTAAATCCGATCGAACCGGCAGCTCCGCCCGATATCACGATGTCACGAGCATCCAAACGGGTCAATGTTAATTTACCGAAGTTGCTCGCTTGATTCGAAATCGCCATAATAGAGAATGCGGTAGCTGACGCCGAAATACCCCGCCCGTCAACCGATTTAAGGGTAAGTTTACCAGCGCTGTCAACAGAGGCTTCAACACCCGTTTGGTCTTTGACTTTGTTGATCGCATTGACAAGACGTCCGTCGGCATCATTCGCGCTAACCGCACTGATAGTCCCGATAGTAATACCGTTGATTTTAAGTCCGGTAACATCTCCCGATGCGACTGCTGCAGATCCGGTAGATTGAACCGTATAGGTCGCACGTACACCGGTCAGGTTGGTGTTCTTGTTGATCACGTTCGCAAGCGCACCGATCCCTGTTCCGCCGCTCGTACTGATAACGACGCTCTCAAGGGCAATCGTTTTTCCGCCGACACTGAAATTTAACTGTGCAGTTGATGCACCCGTAATACGGGCACCTGTCTCAAAACGGGTATTACCGATTTTGTCAGACCCTGTCGCACCGATAGTCGCTTTAACGGTTTGGTTACTGTAAGCACCGACTTGGAATTCACGGTTGGTGAATGAACCGGAAAGCAAGTTTTGTCCGTTATAACTTGTTGTATACGCGATGTTGTTCAAGTTTTCCAAAAGACGGTTAATATCTTTTTGAAGTGCCGCACGTGAATCCGAAGATTGTCCGTCCTGAGCAGCCTGAGTCGCTTTGGTTTTGATAGTATCAAGAATCTTGGTTTGCTCATCCATCGCTTTATCCGCAGTTTGAACGATACCGATTCCATCATTTGCATTGGAGATAGCTTGTCCCAATGAGTTCGCTTGTGAACGAAGAGCGTCCGCAATCGCCATACCAGAAGCATCATCTGCAGCTGAGTTAATTCTTAACCCTGAAGAAAGACGTGAAAGTGATGTGTCAATTTCACGGTTGTTGCTCGTAGCATTCATGTGCGCATTCATTGCCGCAATGTTTGTATTAATTCTGAAACCCATGATAAATCCTTTTATCGCAAGAGCTTTCGCTCTCAGTTTTTATTTCAGCATCCTTGCTGTTACAGACTATATCGGGATATAAAAAAGAAACTTTAGCGTTTTTACCACTTTTTTTGTTACACTTTCGCAATTCATCCATAATATATAGGATTTGCTATTTTGAAACTCATCATTGTAGAGTCACCGGCCAAAGCCAAGACCATTAAAAACTTCCTTTCCAAAGACTATGAAGTCATCGCTTCCAAGGGACACATTCGAGATCTCCCTAAAAACCGTTTCGGAATTAAAATCGATGATGAGAAAATTGTTGCCGAGTACCGTATCAGTGAAGACAGCACCGCTACCGTCAAGCAAATCCAAGAATTGGCGAAGAAAAGCGACACCATCTATATCGCGACCGACGAAGACCGTGAGGGGGAAGCGATCGGCTGGCATATCGCCCATGCGATCGATAAAGATCCCCAGACGCTCCCGCGTATCGTGTTTCATGAGATCACTAAAAATGCGATTATCCATGCACTCGAAACTCCTCGTACCATTGATATGGATCGTGTTAATGCACAGCAAGCCCGCCGTTTATTGGACCGTATCGTAGGGTATAAACTCTCACCTCTTCTTGCCTCTAAAATCCAAAAAGGGTTATCAGCAGGACGGGTACAATCTTCTACCCTCAAAATAGTGGTTGATCGTGAACGTGAAATTCGTGCATTTATCCCCGAAGAATATTGGACAATTGATACCCTGTTCAAAAAAGATATTGAAGCGACTTTGGTCAGTTTTGAGAATGAAAAAATCGATAAACTTACGATTAAAACAGGTGACGAAGCCAAGCGGATCGTGGCAGTATTAAAAGGTGAAAATTTTAAAGTCGGTGAGATTGAGACGAAAGAGCGTAAAAGTTCTACCCCTCCGCCGTTTATGACCTCAACTCTGCAACAAACGGCTTCATCTGCGCTCGGGTTTTCTCCGAAGAAAACAATGATGGTTGCCCAAGCACTCTATGAAGGGGTGAAGACTCCTGAGGGAACATCTGGGGTTATTACCTATATGCGTACCGATTCATTGAACCTTGCCGCCGAAGCGGTCGAAGCGGCGCGTGAGCTGATTTTGAACCGTTATGGCAAAGAGTATTTACCAAAAGAGGTAAAAGTTTACACGAAAAAATCCAAAGGGGCACAAGAGGCGCATGAAGCGATTCGTCCTACGATGCTTGCCTTTACCCCTGAAGTGGCAGCAACCTATCTCAAACCCGACGAGATTAAACTCTACCGCCTCATCTATAACCGATTTGTTGCATGCCAGATGAACGATGCGAGATTTGAGCAACAAAGTATCACGTTTGAATCCTCCAAAGCACAGTTTCGAGCAACGGGGCGTAAACTCTTATTTGACGGTTTCTATCGGGTTGTCGGAAGCGATGATAAAGATAAGCTCCTTCCGTCTCTTACGACGGGTGATGCAATCGATATTCAAACCATCACCCCAGAACAACATTTTACTGAGCCGCCATCACGCTACTCTGAAGCGAGTTTGATTAAAAAATTAGAGAGCGAAGGGATCGGTCGTCCATCAACCTATGCTCCAACTATCAGTACCCTTCAAGCACGTAACTATATTGAGATTGAAAAGCGTGCCATTATCCCAACCGAGATTGCTTTTACGGTTACAGAGATGTTGGAAAACCATTTTAATGAAATCGTCGATGCTTCTTTCACAGCTACCATGGAAGAGACTCTCGATGAGATAAGTGAGAGCGGTAAATCGTGGCACAAAATTTTGCTCGATTTCTATTATCCGTTTCTTGAGCAAATCGAAGCGGGTAAAGCTAATATCGTCAGCCTAAAAATGGCGAAACCACTGGGACGAAACTGTCCTCAATGTGGGAGTGAACTGCTACTTCGCTCCGGACGATTCGGCGAGTTTATCGCGTGCAGCGGTTTTCCGAAATGCAAATACACTGAACAAACAGAAGAGAACCAAAAAGAAAACCCTACCACTCCAGATGAAGTGAGTGAAGAGGTATGTGAAAAATGCGGCAGTGCAATGGTGGTTAAAAATGGCCGTAACGGGAAATTTTTGGCCTGCAGCGGTTATCCGAAATGTAAAAATACCAAAACACTGAATCAAGAGACAAAATACTCAGAAGTGCCGTGTCCTGATTGCGGTGGGAAACTGTTGTGGCGACAATCGCGTAGGGGGGCTTTTTGGGGATGTGAGCATTATCCGAAATGTAAATTTATCTCCAAATTCGAGCCGAGTGATAAAAAATGTGAAGTTGAGGGGTGCGGTGGTGCATTGGCTCCGCGAACCTATCGCAATAAAGAAGTGTATGAGTGTGTCAAATGTAAAGATCGGACACCGCGAGAGGAAAGTGGTGAATGAAAATCGGGCTTTTGTCTGATACTCACTCTAAAAAAGGGCGATCACAACGTGTGATCGATCACCTTGTATCACAAGGGGCTGAATTTCTGATTCATGCCGGAGATATTGTCAAGCCTGAAATCCTTGAACAGCTTAAAAACAGCGGCTTACGTTATGTAGCCGTTTATGGAAATAATGATGTCGCTTTGATCGAACATCATACAAAATATAATCTTGTCCAAGAACCGCACTATTTCAAACTTGGTGGGGTTAATTTCAAGTTGATGCATTTACCGTTTTATATGAATGCCGATGCTGAAGTGATCATTTTCGGTCATACCCATGTGTTTGAGTGCGATTTTAAAAACCGGACCCTTTTTCTCAACCCTGGTGAAGCATGTGCACGGGACAAGTCATTTTCATCATGCGCTATGCTTGAGATTACTGAGTCTTCCTTTGCTGTAACACACTATTCCCGTGCAGTGGGAACCGATACGTTCGATGAACGTCACTACTCTTTTGAAAGATCCTAAAAATGTCCCAAAAAATATTTCTATGTTCTATTTGTAACATCAACAGCGGAACCTGTAACGAAGATTGTAAATTCTGTTCTCAGAGTGTTAAGTACAAAGCCGATATTGAGCGCTACAAACAAAAGCCGATGGATCAAATTTTAGAAGAGGCTCGCAGGCTTGAAGCGCTTGGTGCACTCGGATTTTGCCTTGTCACCGCTCAAAAAGGGCTCGATGATAAAACGCTTGAATTTGTCTGTAATGTTGCCTCTACTCTAAAACGTGAAGTACCTCGTTTGCGTCTTATCGCCTGCAACGGTACGGCATCGTTGGAGCAATTAACTGAACTTAAACGTTCAGGTGTGAGTGCCTATAATCATAATCTCGAAACCAGTCGAGCCTTTTATCCGCAGGTATGTACCACCCATCCGTGGGAAGAACGGTTTGAGACGTGTGAAAACGTTAACGCTTCCGGTCTCAAGCTTATCAGTGGCGGAATTTTCGGAATGGGGGAAACACAGGAAGATCGACTCAGTATGCTTCACTCTCTAAAAGAGCTTAATCCTATCTCCGTACCGCTCAATTTTTATCACCATAACCCGGCGTTGCCGCTAAACCCTAATCCTCTGAGCGTTGATGAATCGTTAGAACTCATTACCCTTGCACGTAAAATTATAGATAAAGCAGACCGTATTATGATCGCCGGTGGACGTGAAATTACCTTCAAAGAGCGTCAGCATGAGATTTTTGAAGCGGGAGCAAACAGTATCGTGATCGGCAATTACCTCACCACTGCAGGACGGGAAGCTCACAGTGACCTGATGATGCTTCAAGAACTCGGATTTGATATTGCTATGACACCTGAGGATAAGTAAGTTATAATAACACCATCAAGAGAGTTAAAGGGGGTTAATAAATATGTCTCAATCCGTATTGTTAACCATTGCCCGAGCTTCTATTGAAGAGGTGTTACAAGGGCAAAACTCTATCAATCGCGATGAGCTGCTTGAACAATATCCGATTCTTAGTGAGCCGATGGCGACGCAGATCACCCTCTATCTCGGCCGTAAAGTTCGAGGAGTTGCAAAAACCGAAATACTTCAGCGCTCCCTTTTGGAAGATATTATCTATAATGCCAAAGTAGCTGCTTTTCAAGATGAAAATTTTGCTCCACTCGTCACATCTGAATATCTTCATGTAACGATACAACTCACCCTTTTCTCCGCCGATGGAGAGTTAACCCACGAGAGTGAACCTATATTAAAAGATTGAAACGCCGATGGAGTAAAACCTCATTCGGCTACGCTAACGCTGAGTTTACTTCGGCAGTAAGCCCAAAAAAATATGTTTATAATGATTTTATATAGTGGGCTATTGCATATCCATGGTTAAGTCCCAAAGCGATTGAACCGCCTGATTCTTGAGTAATGTCTCCTGCTACAAAAAGACCTTGAACATTGGTCTGATAGTTATCATCGTGTACCGGTTTACCATCTTCTTCGCGGATACCGCTACTCGATAAAAAGCCGCTTGGGGTTGTACCGCCGATGGCATAGACAAGCCGATCAAACAGCTCTGAAGAGCCATCACTGAAAATAACTTTGACTTTTCCGCCCTCACTCTCCAACTCGAGGATTTCAGTGTTTAACAGTGCTCTTACCGATCCGTTTGAAACCGCCTGATCGATATCGGCTTGGTTGGTAGGGTTGGCTCGGCGAAATGTTCCGCGACGATAGCAGATACTGACTTCATTGCGATCGCATAACTCTACGGCGTATTCGATCGCCGAATCACCTCCGCCTACGACCATGATCTTTTCTCCTCTTCCGCATGCGTCGAGGGTGTAATGGATTTGGTTTTTGATCGATGGGGGAATTTTGTAGTCAGGTTTATTTGGTTTTCCCATCCGACCGATGGTGACCACAACGTGTTTGGCACGGATACTTCCTCCGGCAATGAATACCTCAAAGCCATCTACCGTTTTAGTAATCTTTTGCACTTCCGTGTGGGTTCGAAGTTCTAGCGATTCATGATCGAGCAACTGATCGAAAAAATCGAGGGTAGACTCTTTGGTCCCATCCATAAAATAGATTGTGCCGTCGAGTTCCACCTTTTGACCCTTCCAATCTTTATCAACCCGTTTGTTGTCTTTATAAAATTTCCGTATGGTGGCATTATGATTTTCATCTTTTTCGAGCAAAATAATATCTTTTAACCCTACTGCATAACTCTCTATCGCTGTTGCTATTCCAGCAGGTCCCGCTCCTATAATGGCTAATTCGTATTGATGTTCCATATATGCTCCTCTTAATCTTCTAATACTTTATCACAAAGAGCGATAAAATTCAATTTATGTTATACTTGCAAGATGTACTACGTTATCCAAAAACATCATGGCGATCCAAAAAAACACTATCTTGCGTACACGGTACCGAGGTATATTAGTTCTGAGAACTCTCAGAATATAATTTTTGAATTTCGCCAAAATGATACAGTAAAACGTAAATGGGCTCCAAAAGATGAGATCGTTTTACTCACCGATGATGAACAACTTTTTCAAACGACACTGCAAAAACTCGAATTTTTAAAGCGTTCTCATCTAGAACGTATTGATGCTGCGGAAACACAACTTAATGAAGAAATACATGCTATGCTCGGTACGATGCAAGCTCAATTTGAAACAATTAAAAAAAACAATTAGATACTATTTAATAACATCTGTATTATATATTTTCGCTACGATTTTGTATCTTAGAATATCGTATGGAGGTTTTAACATGAAAAAATTAGCTTTGGCAAGTCTGTTAGCTGCAACATTATTGGGTGCAAATGATTACAATTATGAAATCAGCCCGATGGTAGGATATGCTTTTCCGGCAGGACAAGATTTGAAGAATCATGCTGTATACGGAGGAGAGTTTCAATACAATGGATTAGACTCAGTCATTAAACCTGAACTCTCATTGTTGTGGAGCGATGCCGATTATCAAAACAATACCGGCACTACTAATATTTTCCGCTCAGCGCTCAATGGTGTATATAACTTGCAAAAAAGTGAAAATATTACGCCATTCGTAAAAATGGGTCTTGGATATGAAGAGATGAATAATCAGCAATACGATAATCACAACGGTGGATTCGGTGATGTCGGTGCAGGAGTTAAAATTGCTCTAGCAGAGCAAATTGCATTGAAACTTGAAGCCATAGATATGCTCAAGTACAATAATGCTGGTTGGGATAACAACGTGCTTCTCATGGCAGGGTTAAATTTCGCATTTGGCGAAAAAGCTCAACCTGCTGCACCGAATGTCGAAGAACCAAAATCTGAACCAAAATCCGAACCGGAGCCGATTGTTGTTCCTGCACCTGTTCCAAAAGCTACTGTGCCGGTTGACAGCGATGGTGACGGTGTCATTGATTCTTTGGATAAGTGTCCTGCTACTCCAGCCGGATTTAAAGTAGATACTGATGGGTGTCCTCTTAAAGCTACATTGCATCTTAACTTTGTTACAAATTCAAATAAAGTAGATGCAGAAGGAGCAGCTAAAGTTGCGGTCTTCGCTAATTTCTTAAAAGAGAGCCCTGCCTATAAAGTTAATGTCATAGGTCATACAGATAGCACTGGATCTGATGCACATAACCAAAAGCTTTCAGAAAAACGTGCTGAAAAAGTAAAATCTATGCTCATCGAGCAAGGGGTTGATTCTTCTCGTGTCACATCAGAAGGGATGGGTGAAAAAATGCCTATAGCTTCTAACAAAACCAAAGAAGGTCGTGCAGAAAACCGCCGTATCGATATAGAGCTCTGCAAATAAACATCTCTCCATCGGAGAGATACCCTATTCTTCTTTTCTAAAACTTCCCGCTTTGCACCCGCTCGGTGCGCTTGGCGGGTTATCTCTCAAATAACACAGATCTTCATGCACTTGTTTCAGCACTTTACTTTCCCGTAACAGAGGTAACATTTTTTGATCTTTTTCACTGAGTGAAAGCGACTGATTATAGAGTAGCGCTTTAATTTCGGCATCAACAGCGGCGAGTGCTGCTTCAATATGGGTTAGGGAAATCATAAGGTCTCTTTTTTACAGCCATTATAACGATGAGGTTCTAAAATAATGAGGGCTGTAGAGCTTTTAATTTAAATGTTTTACGATGAATGTCACAATAACCGTAGTGGCGGATCGCTTCGATATGCTCTGCACTCCCGTATCCCTTATGTCCTTCAAACCCGTATTGCGGATAGAAGGATGCAAGTTCTACCATTTCACGATCTCGTGTCACTTTGGCCAAAATCGAGGCGGCACTCACTTCAGGGATGGTAGCATCTGCTTTTACCATTGTTCGAATTCCGCTGACGCCGAATTTGGAATTACCATCATATAGATAGTCGGCTTCTCCCAATGACGCTCATGATCTCACGCAATCCCGTTGCCAAACATGCCGAGAGTCCGAGTTCATCGATTTGTGCTGCATCAAATCGTGCGATATGAATAGGTGGAGTTTTCACAAATAATATCAAAGAGAGCTTCGCGCTTTTTTTCGGTCAGTTTTTTAGAGTCATTTAGACCCGATATCGGTTTATGTAAAATAACCCCTGCAATAGTCAGCGGCCCTGCCAACGGTCCGCGTCCCGCTTCATCAATTCCGCACAGTTTCAACATTAATCATCTCCTAATGCCCATCTCTCAAACGGGATCATCTCAATACGAGAGATCGGATGGGAGAGGGTGCTCTCTAAATTCATTGTTACTACGATAACTTCACGAATACGATTCGATACGATAAATCCTTCCAGCGCTTCCACCTTTTTAAAGAGGGCGTGTTCATTGGCAAAGGGTGAAGCGATAATAATTTGCTGCCGCTGTGGAAGGTAAAAATCAATTCCCTCGTCATAATAACATTCTATTTGGTGTTTATCAAGTTCTGAAAAGATTAGGTTTTCGAAAAGGCGCCCGAAATGTTTTTGGACAATGAGCGCATGTTTGATCGCGATGTCACACAAATAGAGTTTTTTTACCGCACTGGGATGATTGAATTTGGAGAGGCTTTTGAGATAACCCCGTTCATACATCGATTCCAAATGTAAGTAGAGTTTGTCTTTGGAAATTTTGCGTTCTGATTTCAGCCGTTCATACAGATTAAATGCGGAAACTTTTTGAGTCACCATTTTGGATGCTTGGGAGAGGATAGAAAATTCTATCGGTTCCAAGCCCCGCTGAAGAACGCTTTGGAGATAAAGAACTCGCTCTTCACTGGGGATCCGGTGCATCGCGGGAAAGCCGCCGAGCTGAAAAAAATGATTCAAAGCGGTGGAGTCAAATTTACTCTCAAAGGCAAGGAACTCCTCATAATCGAGCAGTGGGAGTTGAAGGAGATGAAACGGAAGTTCCATCGGCACTTCAGAGGCAAGGAGGATTTGATTGATCTCAAACAGCTTTATTGATTCGTGATAGTTATCCAATGCGAGGATAGAGATTTTATGTTCTCGGCAAAATGGGGCTAATGCACTATTGAGCTCATCGATATTGAGGCGTACATCCCGACAATCGAGGTAGAGATAGGTAGATTTCTTGTGTGACAAGAGATAATTTTTGATTAAAGCACTCTTCCCGGACTGGGTTATTCCATAAATTAGGGTGTTTTCTTCGCCAATAGTGTACTTCCGTTCTATAAAACCGGCATTATGCAAATCATAGCGATAGTATTCATCTAATAATGTATTCATGTCTAAAATCATACCCTAAAAATATAGCTTCCTTATTAAAAGGAAGTAAATTTACATCATCATACGCTTTTTACCCCTAAAATCCTTGACCCTGAGCAGATATGTCAGTATAATTTCGCCGCCTTATATAGTTCAGACTAGATCTGACGAGTTCTTTTATCTAAGGAAAACATTATGGAAAAAATTCGTTTAAAACTTAGAGCGTACGATCACCGTGTACTTGATCGTTCAGTTGCCTCTATCGTTGAAGCTGTAAAGCGAACGGGTGCGGAAATCCGCGGACCGATCCCTTTGCCAACCAAGATTCGTAAATATACGGTTCTTAAGTCTCCGCACGTCAATAAAGACTCTCGTGAGCAATTTGAGATTCGTATGCACGCACGTTTGATCGACATCGTGTCGGCTACGCCAGATACAGTTGATTCGTTGATGAAGCTTGACTTGGCTCCGGAAGTGGACGTAGAAGTTCGCTCTATGGACAAGTAAGGAGTTGGGTGTGGAATACATTGTAGAAAAAATCGGCATGAGCCGAACTATCAGCGTTCCGAGCAAAGTTGTAACTCTTTTAAAAGTAAAAGAGATCAAAGTTTGTGAAGTGAATGACGGCGTTGCGCTTGTAGCGTATAGCCAAGGCAAATCGATGAACAAACCGGTTGAAGGTCAACAAAAGAAATATAATCTTTCTGCTGAATTCAACAAATTCGCTACATTGGAAGTTGCAAACACCGAAGCCGGTGATTTGGATATGACTCCTTTGGCAGATGCGAAAAAGGTTAAAGCATCGTTCAATACAAAAGGTCGCGGTTTTACCGGTGTTATGAAACGCTGGAATTTTGCCGGCGGACCTGGCGCACACGGTCACCGTTTTCACCGTACTGGTGGATCTATCGGTAACCGCGAATGGCCTGGTAAAGTCCAAAAAGGGCGTAAAATGTCAGGTCAATACGGTAACGAGCAAGTTACTGTTAAAAATGAAGTAATGTCATACGACGCAGAAAACGGTGTGTTGGTTGTTGTGGGTTCAATCCCAGGCGCTAACGGTGCACTAGGTCGAGTAAAGGTAGTGAAATAATGAGCGCGATTGTACTGAACGAAAAATTCGAAAAAGCCTCTGAATTGGCATTGCCTGAGAGCTTTAGCGGTATCAATACCCACAATCTCTACTTGTACGTTAAATCGTATCAAGCGAGTATCCGTTCTAATACAGCGTCTGTAAAAAGTCGCTCGACTATTAGCGGTGGTGGTAAAAAACCATGGGCTCAAAAAGGTAAAGGTGGCGCACGTGCCGGTTCACGTCGTTCACCAATCTTTGTTGGCGGTGCGATTGCACATGGTCCAAACACAGGTCGTAACTACGATCAAAAAATCAATAAAAAGCAAAAGAAACTAGCGCTTAAATGTGCGTTGGATGCTTTGGCTACAGCTGGAAAATTATTCATCGTTGATTCGATTGAAGTTCCGACTGGTAAAACAAAAGACGCATTGGCGTTGTTCAATGCATTGAATGTTCGTGATGCGTTGTTGGTGAAAAAGATTCTCGATGAGAATACCTATCTTGCATTCCGTAACATTGCTTCTACATACGTTGTAGAAGAGAATGAACTCAACGCCTTTTTGGCTGCGACATACCGTTCGGTGGTTATCGAAAAAGCGGTATGGGAAAATCTGACTAAAGAGAGCTAAGATGGCAGATATTACTGATATCAAATCAATCCTGTATACAGAGAAGACTCTTGGTCTTCAAGAAGAGGGTGTAATCGTTGTTCAAACGTCTCCACGTATGACAAAGAACGCTCTTAAAGAGGTGTTTAGAGAGTATTTCGGAATCGTTCCGGCTCGTGTAAACTCATTAAACCAAAGCGGAAAAGTTAAACGTTTCCGTGGTCTTGCTGGTAAACAAAACGACTTTAAAAAGTTCTATGTGAAATTGCCAGAAGGCGCACAAATCGATAGTTTGGCGGTGTAATATGGCGATTAAAACGTATAAACCAACCACCCCGAGCCGACGTTTCTATACAAACGTTGATAACTCGGACATCACGGCAAAAGCGTCTGTAAGGTCTTTGTTGATTAAAATTCCTGCTGCGGCTGGACGTAACAACAACGGTCGTATCACATCACGTCATAAAGAAGCTGGAGCTAAAAAGCTTTACCGTATTATCGATTTCAAACGTAACAAGTTTGGTGTTCCAGGTACTGTTGCTGCGATCGAATACGATCCATACCGTAACTGCCGTATCGCTCTTGTTAACTATGCTGATGGTGACAAACGCTATGTTCTTCAACCTAAAGGTTTGGTAGTCGGTGATGTTATCGCTGCTGCTGAGAGCGGTTTGGATATCAAAGCGGGTAACGCTATGAAATTGATGAACATCCCTGTGGGTACAACGGTTCACAATATCGAACTTAAACCGGGCAAAGGTGGACAAATCGTTCGTTCAGCCGGAACATCTGCGCAAATCATGGGTCGTGAGGGGAAATATGTTTCTCTTCGTCTTCCATCAAGTGAAATGCGTTATGTATTGGGTGAATGTATGGCGACTGTCGGTACTGTCGGTAACGAAGAGTACATCAACATCGTTCTTGGTAAAGCAGGTCGTACTCGTCATATGGGTATCCGTCCTCAAACACGTGGTTCTGCTATGAATCCTATCGATCACCCGCATGGTGGTGGTGAAGGTAAAACAAACTCAGGACGTCACCCGGTTACTCCATGGGGTAAACCGACTAAAGGTGCTAAAACACGTAAGAAGAAAGCAAGTGATAGACTTATTATTACTCGCCGTAAATCAAATCCGAAGAGGTAGATAATGGCTAGATCAGTAAAAAAAGGACCGTTTGTTGACGGACACCTTATGAAAAAAGTGATTGCTGCCAAAGAGACGAAAAGCAACAAACCTATCAAAACTTGGTCACGCCGTAGTGTGATCTTGCCAGATATGATCGGTTTAACGTTTACCGTCCACAATGGCCGTCAGTTTGTACCGGTTTTCGTAACGGAAAACCACGTTGGTTACAAACTTGGTGAATTTTCACCAACACGTACGTTTAAGGGCCATAAAGGTTCTGTACAAAAGAAAATCGGGAAATAAGGAAGAGATATGGCAAGAGCACTATTAAAATTCGTTCGCGTATCTCCGACTAAATCTCGTTTGATCGCTCGCGAAGTTCAAGGAATGAATGCAGAGCAAGCAATGGCTGCGTTGGAGTTCACTCCAAACAAAGCGGCAAAAATCATCGCTAAAGTGGTTGCATCTGCAGTTGCAAACAGCGGTATTGATGCGCAAGATTGTATTGTTAAATCATGCCGTGTTGATAACGGTCCGGTTTTGAAACGTTTCACTCAACGTGCACGTGGTACCGCTTCTGGTATCCGTAAACCGACAGCACACATTTTGGTAGAAGTAGAGGGTAAATAATTATGGGTCATAAAGTTAATCCTATCGGACTTCGTCTCGGTATTAACCGCAACTGGGAATCTCGCTGGTTTCCTAACTTTAAAACAGCTGCGGTTTCACTTGGTGAAGACCATAAAATCCGTACCTATTTGAAAAAAGAACTCTACTATGCCGGTGTGAGCAACATCGTGATCGAGCGTACTGCGAAACGTCTTCGCGTTACTATCATCGCGGCTCGTCCTGGTATCATTATCGGTAAGAAAGGTTCTGATATTGAAAAAATCAAAGAATCTCTACAAAACCTTATCGGTAAACCGGTAGCAGTTAACATCAAGGAAGAGAAAAAAGCACAAGCTTCTGCACAACTCGTTGCAGAAAATGTTGCGACTCAACTTGAAAAACGTGTAGCGTTCCGCCGCGCGATGAAAAAAGTTATGCAAAATGCACAACGTGCAGGGGCTAAAGGTATTAAAGTTTCAGTTGCTGGCCGTCTTGGCGGTGCTGAGATCGCTCGTACTGAGTGGTATCTTGAAGGTCGCGTACCGTTGCATACACTTCGTGCAAAAATCGATTACGGTTTTGCTGAAGCGCACACCACTTACGGTGTAATCGGTATCAAAGTTTGGATTTTCAAAGGTGAGGTTCTCACTAAAGGTATCCAACCAGAAGCAAAAGAATCCAAAGAAGAGCGTGGCGAAGATCAACAACGTCGTCCACGACGAAAGGCTAACTAATCATGTTGATGCCTAAACGTACGAAATATCGTAAAATGATGAAAGGGCGTAACCGTGGTTACGCTACGAATGCCAACAAACTTGATTTCGGTTCTATCGGATTCAAAGCAACGGAAGCGGGACGTATTAACTCTCGCCAAATCGAAGCGGCTCGTATTGCAGCAAACCGTCATATCAAACGTCAAGGTAAAATCTGGATCCGCGTGTTCCCGGCTAAGCCATTGACTGCCAAACCACTTGAAGTGCGTATGGGTAAAGGTAAAGGTTCTGTTGACCAATGGGTAATGAACATCAAGCCAGGCCGTATCATTTTTGAAATGGGTGGTGTTGAAGAGACTCTTGCACGTGAAGCATTAGCGCTTGCGATGCAAAAACTTCCGTTCAAAACAAAAATTGTAACTGCGGAGATGAGCAATGAAATATACTGATTTGAACGACAAAACAGCTGCTGAACTTCAAGGTATGCTCAAAGAGAAAAAGATTGAGCTTTTCACTTTGAAAATTAAGCAAAAAATGATGCAATTGACTAACACGAGCGAAATTCGCACGGCGAAAAAAGACATTGCACGCATTAACACTGCTATGAACGCAGTGAAGTAAGGGCAGAGCTATGACACATAAACGTGAAATTCAAGGTATCGTAGTTACAAAAGCCGGCGAAAAAACAGCAACAATCGTTGTTGAGCGCCGTGTTATGCATCCACGTTACCACAAAACGGTAAAACGTTTCAAAAAATACATGATTCATGATGAGAACAACCAACTTAACATTGGTGATGAAGTGATCGCGATCGAGTGTCGTCCACTTTCAAAAAGCAAATCGTTCCGTCTTAAAACTCTTGTTAAAGGGGTGAATGTATGATTCAAAGTTTTACCCGTTTAGCGGTAGCCGATAACACAGGGGCTAAAGAGATCATGTGTATTAAAGTTCTTGGCGGTTCAAAACGTCGTTATGCAACAGTAGGTGATGTTATCATCGCTTCTGTTAAAAAAGCGGCTCCAACCGGTAAAGTAAAAAAAGGTCAAGTTGTAACAGCAGTTGTTGTTCGTACAAAAAAAGAAGTTCACCGTGAAAACGGTTCACTTATCCGCTTTGACGAAAATGCAGCCGTTATCCTTGATAAAAAACGTGAGCCGATCGGTACACGTATTTTCGGACCTGTAAGTCGTGAAGTTCGTTACGCAGGTTTCATGAAAATCGTATCACTTGCTCCAGAGGTTGTATGATGGCAAAATTTAATTTCAAAAAAGGCGACATTGTTGAAGTGATCGCCGGTGATGACAAAGGTACTAAAGCAGAATTGCTTCAAGTTATGCCTAAGAAAAACAAAGTGATCGTTAAGGGTGTTCGTATTGCTAAAAAAGCGATCAAACCTAGCGAGCAAAATCCACAAGGCGGATTCTTGAGTAAAGAGATGCCTGTAGATGCATCAAATGTCCGTAAAGTTGAGGCGTAATCATGGCACGACTAAAAGATAAATATTTAGCTCTTAAACCAGAGCTTCAAACAGCGCTTGGAATTGCAAATGTAATGCAAGTTCCGGCATTGGAAAAAGTGATCATCTCTGTCGGTTGTGGTTTTGCCATGAAAGACAACAAATTGATCCAAAGTATCCAAGATACAATCAGCAACATCGCTGGTCAACGTGCTTCAGTTGTTGTTGCTCGTAAATCAGTTGCTGGTTTTAAAGTACGTGAAGGGATGCCGGTTGGTGTTAAAGTTACACTACGCGGTGCTCAAATGTACGATTTCATGGATAAATTGATCTCTGTATCACTTCCACGTGTTAAAGACTTCCGTGGTATTCCACGTAACGGTTTTGACGGTCGCGGAAACTACAACTTCGGTTTGACCGAGCAGTTGATTTTCCCTGAAGTTGATTACGATTCAATTATGCAAATCCACGGGATGAACATCACAGTGGTAACAAGCGCTACAGCAGATAAAGATGCATTCAAGCTTCTTGAAATGATCGGTATGCCGTTTGCTAAAGGGAGAGAATAATGGCTAAGAAGTCAATGATCGCTAAGCAACAACGAACTCCAAAGTTTGCTGTTCGCGCGTATACTCGTTGTCAGATTTGTGGTCGTCCACACTCTGTCATCAGTGATTTTGGAATTTGTCGCGTTTGCTTCCGTAAAATGGCAAACGAAGGGTTAATCCCAGGCGTTAGAAAGTCTTCTTGGTAATTGAAAACGGCGGATGAGCTAAGCCCATCCACCTGCGCTAACGCTGAGTTTTCCTCAGCGGAAGGCTCAATTTACAAGGTGATACTGCTTACGACTAAGATAAGGAAATATAAATGATTAATGATTTGATCGCGGATTCGTTGACTCGTATCCGTAATGCGGCTATGCGTCGTTTGGATTCTACAACATTGGTTCACTCTAAAGTTGTAGAAGCGGTAGTTGCCATTTTGGCAGACAAAGGCTACATCGAAACTTTTAACGTTGTTGAAGACGGCGTTAAAAAAACAATCAACGTAGTGTTGAAATACGACGAAAAAGGTCGTACAGTTATCAATGAGGTAAAACGTGTCTCTAAACCGGGACGTCGTATTTACAAAGGTAAAGATGAACTAAAACGTTTCAAAAACGGTTACGGTACCATCATTGTCAGTAGTTCAAAAGGGGTTCTTCCTAACGATAAAGCATTCGAGCTTGGCGTAGGCGGAGAAGTCCTTTGTACAATTTGGTAAGGAGATAAGATGTCACGTATTGGAAAACTTCCTATTTCTATCCCAGCTGATGTAAAAGCGACACTTGATGGAACGGTATTGACGTTTACGAAAGGTGCAACAACTCAAACCTTGGATACTCTTGGTAACTGTGGTGTGGTACTTGAAGATAACACTTTGACGTTTAGCACAAACTCTGACAACCGTGCAGATAGAGCATTCTGGGGTACATACCGTGCTTTGGCTGCAAATATCATCACAGGTTTGACTACCGGTTTTGAGAAAAAATTGGAAATCAACGGTGTTGGTTACCGTGCAGCGGTTCAAGGTAGCGTTTTGAATTTACAACTTGGTTTCAGCCACGATATCAATTTTGATATTCCTGCTGGTGTTGCCATTGCGGTAGAAAAAAATGTTATCAGCATCAAAGGTGCAGATAAACAACAAATTGGACAAATTGCAGCTGTAATCCGTTCATTCCGTCCACCTGAACCGTACAAAGGCAAAGGTGTTAAATACTCTGATGAGACTATCCTGCGTAAAGCCGGTAAGACATCTAAGAAATAAGGAGCGATGATATGACAGGTAAAACACTTAAAAATAAATCGGCTAAACGCCTTCAGCGTAAACGCCGTATTCGCTCTAAAATTTCTGGATGCGCGTCATTGCCGCGTGTTTCAGTATTTCGCTCAAACCGCTATATCAGCGCACAAGCGATTAATGATGAGCAAGCGGTAACGTTAGCAGCAGTACACTCAAAAACTTTGGGTCTTAAAGCGAATAAAGCTGATGCTGAAAAAGCAGCTGCTGTATTTGCAAAAAATCTCAAAGACGCTGGGATCAATGAAGTTACGTTTGATCGTAACGGATTTTTGTATCACGGTGTTGTAAAAGCATTTGCCGAAGCACTTCGCGCAAATGAAATCAAGTTTTAAGGGCTGATGATGCAAGCGATTAACAGAGAAGAATTTTCAGAAGCGATTGTAAACATCGGTCGTGTAACCAAAGTTGTAAAGGGTGGTAGACGTTTTCGTTTTACTGCTCTCGTAGTTGTAGGAAATAAAAAAGGAACCGTAGGTTACGGAGTCGGTAAAGCCAAAGAGGTTCCCGATGCTATCCGTAAAGCGGTTGACGAAGCGTTCAAAAATTTGACTGAAGTTAAGATCAAAGGTACAACCATTGCTCATGATATCGAAGTTAAATACAACGCAAGTCGTATCTTGCTAAAACCTGCATCTGAAGGTACAGGGGTTATCGCCGGTGGCGCTACCCGTCCGGTACTTGAGCTTGCGGGAATCCAAGACATCTTGACGAAGTCTTTGGGTTCTAACAATCCAAACACCGTGGTACGTGCAACAATCGATGCACTATCACGTATCAAAGGATAAGTTATGGCATTAGAAAACCTTACTCCTGCTGAGGGTTCAACCCACAGTACAAAACGTCTTGGCCGTGGCCAAGGTAGTGGCCAAGGCAAAACAGCCGGTAAAGGTCACAAAGGTCAAAAAGCGCGTAAAGGTTACAATGAAAAACGTAACTTTGAGGGTGGACAACAACCACTTGCTCGCCGTTTGCCTAAAATCGGATTTACATCACGTGTTGTAAAACCAACCATCATCAACGTTGAAAAAGTAAAAGAGATCGCGAATCTTGCTGAAATTACAATGGAGAGTATCCGTGGTGTACATCGATTGGCTAAATCGGTTACAAGTGTTAAACTTGTCGGCGCAAGCGCTATCAATTTAGCATCTAAAATCAAAGATGAAAACGTTACAACAACTGGTAAATAATGAACCAACAACTTGTAAACAAGATCTTAATTACGATCGGTTTTCTCTTTATCTACCGTCTACTGGCTTATGTGCCGGTACCGGGTGTTGACACTGCCGTAATAGCGTCATTTTTTAACTCTCATCAAGCTGACGCGTTAGGTATGTTTAATATGTTTAGCGGTAAAGCCGTCGAACGATTCTCCATCATCTCTCTTGGTATCATGCCTTATATCACCGCATCAATCATCATGGAACTTCTTGCTGCTACATTCCCAAATTTAGCTCAAATGAAAAAAGAGCGTGACGGTATGGTGAAATACATGCAGATTATCCGTTATGCGACGATTGTAATCACCATTGTACAAGCAATCGGTGTGAGTGTCGGACTTCAAGGAATGACAGGCAAAGACGGCAGCAGTGCAATTTTAGTCGATCACAGCACATTTGTGACATTGGCGATAGTTTCGATGTTAGCAGGAACTATGTTGTTGATGTGGATAGGTGAGCAGATCACTCAAAGCGGTATCGGAAACGGTGTCTCTTTGATCATTTTTGCCGGTATCGTCTCAGCGATTCCAAGTGCTATTTCACATGCAATTACAATGGTCAATACCGGTGCAATGGGCTTTTTGTCATTGCTTGGAATCATTGTCCTTGTAGTAGCAACGATTTTGGTCATTATCTATGTTGAATTGGGTGAGCGCCGTATACCGGTTACTTATGCAAAAAAGACAATGATGTTGAATCAAAACAAGCGGGTCATGAACTACATTCCGGTCAAAGTAAATCTTTCAGGGGTTATCCCGGTTATTTTCGCTTCGGCTATTTTGATGTTCCCGATGACGGTTATGTCATCAAGTACCAACCCTTATGTTCAGGCAGTAGCGGATGTTCTTAATCCAAATCACTATTTCTTTAACATGTTACAATTTACATTCGTGGTATTTTTTGCATTCTTTTATGCGTCTATTGTATTTAATGCAAAAGATATTGCGGATAATTTAAAACGTCAAGGTGGTTTTATTCCGGGTGTTCGTCCGGGAGAATCTACTAAAGAGTTTTTGAATGATACGGCAGGGCGTTTGACCATTACAGGAGCTATTTATCTCGGTCTTATCGCAACATTGCCGTGGGTGATTGTTAAAGCGATGGGAGTACCGTTTTTCTTCGGAGGAACGGCGGTATTGATCGTGGTTCAGGTAGCTTTGGATACGATGCGTCGTATTGAAGCACAGGTTTACATGTCAAAATACCAAACCCTTAGTGCGGTCGGCCTGTAACAATGGCGATTGCGCTACGCAAAAATGTTGAAATAGCTGCGCTCCGTACCGCGAATCAAATCGTCGGTGCGACGTTGGAGTTATTAGCCTCTAAAACTAAACCGGGAATCACCCTAAAAGAGCTTGATGCTATAGGTGAGGAGTATATCCGAAGCCAAGGCGCGACGCCATCTTTTAAAGGTCTCTACGGTTTTCCAAACGCCGTTTGTACCTCTGTTAATGAAGTCATTATTCATGGTATACCGACTGATTACGCCCTAAGAGAGGGTGATATCGTCGGATTTGATGTTGGAACCAAAAAGGGTGGATATTTTGGAGATGCAGCGATCTCTGTTCCGGTCGGAGCGATAAGCTCTGAAGATGAAGCATTGATTGCATGTTCCAAAGATGCCCTCTATTTTGCCATTGACATTATCAAAGATGGAATGCGCTTTAAAGAGCTTTCATATGAGATAGAGCAGTTTATTCTCGGACGGGGATTTGTCCCTTTACGAGGATTTTGCGGGCACGGCATCGGTAAAAAGCCGCACGAAGAACCGGAAATTCCGAATTATATGGACGGAGCCAATGCGAAAGCGGGACCGAAAATTAAAAATGGGATGGTTTTTTGTCTGGAACCGATGATTTGTCAAAAAGAAGGAACTTCCAAAATTTTGGCAAATGGCTGGGATGTGGTGAGTACGGATGGGCTGAGAGGCTCTCATTACGAGCATACGGTTGCAATTATCAACGGTAGAGCTGAAATATTATCAATCGCGTAAAGGAATAATATGGCAAAAGATGATGTCATTGAAGTAGACGGAAAGATTATTGAGGCACTACCGAATGCAACGTTTCGTGTTGAGTTGCCGAATGGTCATGTGATTTTGTGTCATATTGCAGGAAAAATGCGTATGCACTACATTAAAATTCTCCCCGGTGATACGGTGAAGCTCGAACTTACTCCCTATAGTCTGGATAAAGGTCGAATTACCTATCGCTACAAATAAATCTTCCCCTTTTCGGGAAGCCAATAACTATTTTTTGATAAGGGGATTTCATTTATGAAAAAATACTTATACTTACTCTTCTTTCTTTTTTCTCCCCTCTTTTCGTCAGAAACACAACAGTCCTTTTGGGAAACCTATACGGCGGCACTTCGGGGCGATAAAATGGCTCAGTTTCAAGTCGGTGTCATCTATGAACGGGGAATTGGAATAGAGCAAAATCAGTCATTAGCGGCACAATGGTTTGAAAAATCGGCGCAACAGGGATATGTGGACGCGCAGTACAATATTGCGATTATGTATGCTTCCGGACGGGGTGTCGCGGCAGATGAGGGGCTAGCTATGATGTGGCTTGCCCGTGCAGCCAAACAAAAGGATGTTGAATCACGAAAGCTCTTATTAAAAATTATAGACGGAGAGTTGGACGGCGATAAAAGGACCGATAGGAAGAAGGTGCATGGTAATGACACTAGCGATCAATCTGTTATCGAGATAACTCCGATCACCCTTATGACCAAATCAGGAGCCCTGATCTGCGATGAGAACAATCGATGTGAAGTATACAAAGCGAACAGTGCATTAACATCGACGAGCAAAAGAGGAGAATTTTACAAAATCAGCGGTACGGTAACAAAAAAAGGGTGGCAGCGGTATACTAAAGAGGGTTGGATTGATGAGAACAGCGTCGAGATCCGACGCTAAATTCACCTTTTACTTGATGTAGCTACAGCAGTAATCAGCGATCGTTTTGACTACAAGGTTAAATGAACTGTTTGCCGGAACTTCAAAACTCTCAGGAGCGGTAATAGTAATCCATGCTTCTGAACCCGGAAGCTGAATATCCATCTCTCCGCTCATGATCTCCATAATCTCTTTATCGGCTGTACCGAAGGTATATTCTCCGGGAGCCATGATTCCAAGAGTTTTGATACTACCATCAGCAAAATGAACGGTGCGGCTGGTAACTTTTCCGTCGAAATAAACATTGGCTTTTTTGTCGATAGTGACGTTTGTGAATTGTGACATAGATTTCTCCTAAAAATAATGGTGCAATTATAGCGGATTGAGCTCTTGCTTGATCTTTTTAGGCAAGTGGGCAAACGGAAAATCGGTGACGATTTTGGTCTCATCTCCATCTTTGATATGAACTTCTAAGAGCATTGTCTCACGGTTAAAACTGATGAGGGTAAACGTCTGGTCATTTTCATTGTAAACGAGGTTACGCGCTTTTAGGTGACTAAAAGGGCTTTTGCGTGGTCTATATCCCATAAATTCCGTTCTCCTGGACTGTTATTTTTTTACTATCAACGAGCTGCGTTAGTGCCGCTTTGAAATTCTTTTTACTGAGCCCAAACGTTTTTTGAATCAAATCAGGATCGCTTTTATAGTTGTACGGAAGCATTCCTCCGTTGCTTTTAATCATAGATAGGATTTTATCTGCGGCAGTAGAGGCTTTCGCTTTTCCGACCATCTGCAAAGAGAGGTCAAGCTTTCCATCCGGTCGTAAGATTTTGACAAACCCATTTTTGATCTGTCCGACACGGATGTCTTCAAAAATTTCATTGGCGTAAATCATCCCCTCGTATTTATGATCTACTATCACTTTGTAGCCCATAGGGGTTTTTGCAATAATCATAAACTCTACGGGAGTATTAGGATAAAAACTCTTCGGAGGAGTTTCTAACGCACCGCTGATTTTTTCAGTACCCACCAGACGGTTGGTTTGCTCATCCAATACGACCCGAACGAGCCGCTTTTCACCGATGGAAAACGGACGTTTTTGAAGTGTTTTGGGAACAAAAAGATCTTTCGGCAATCCCCAGTCAACGAACGCGCCGATACTGCTGGTATCGACCACTTCAACAAACGCGATTTCATTCACCATTGCTTTTGGTGTTACGGTCGTCGCTACAGGACGGTCTTCGCTGTCGGTATAGACAAATACGTCGATCGTATCGCCGATGTGCATATCATCGGTAACGTATTGATTGGGCAATAATATATCGCTCTCATCCAGTGCGCGTAAAAAAAGTCCGGGCGTAGTGTCCCGGTCGATAACGAGGATATTAATCTCCCCGATTTTTAGTGTTTCATTCATGGGTATAATTATATCGACTATTTGCTTGCGGGAGAAAAGGATGAGGATTGTAATTACCGGTGCAAGCAGCGGTTTAGGAGAAGCATTGGCACTCCATTATGCGACTCAGGAGAATACGTTAGTATTAATTGCTCGCAGAGAAGATCGATTGGAAGCGGTAGCCCAGCAGGTGTCGAGATAAAGGGGCGGAAGTGGAGATAGTCGTAGCCGATGTCAATGATTTTGTGCGGATGGGGGAGATCGGGAGAGGTTTGTGTGAAAAAAAGGTTGATAGGATTATTCTCAATGCCGGTATCTCTGTCGGTCATTCGGGTGGAGTAACTCCGTTTGAAGATTTTTATCGGCTTTTTAAAACCAATTTTCTGAGCATTCATGCCCTGCTGGAGCCAATCATCCCAAAACTGATAGAACAGAAATTAGGAGAGATCGTTTTTATCTCTTCCCTTGCATCACTTTTTACCATGCCGACCTCTATCGCCTACAGCAGTTCGAAACGGGCGCTAAACGCCTATGCGGAAGGGTTACATTATCAGTTAAAACCGCACGGTATTACGGTTATGACGATCATGCCCGGATTTATCGATTCGGAGATGACACAGAAAAATCGATTCAAAATGCCGTTTTTGATGAGTACTGAAAAGGGGGTCAAGCGGATTACCCATGCGATTGAACGGAAAAAAAGTCAATATGCTTTTCCTTTTAGATTTACCTTAATGATTCGAATTGTCTCTCTATTTCCGCAGTCCTTAAGAGACAAAATTGTAAACTTCACTAATTTTAAAAAGGGTGCATAACCCGTACTATCAAGGAAATATCCGATGACAATCGACAGTGTTTGTACCTATTGCGGTGTAGGATGCGATATTTCTGCTGAGGTGGAAGATAATAAAATTCAAAAAATCTTTGCCAAAGAAGAGGGGGTCGTTTCGCAGGGACGACTTTGCATCAAAGGGAAACAAGGGTGGGATTTTTTAACCCATCCGAAACGTCTTCGCAATGCCCGTGTCCGCAAGTCGTTTTTAGCCAAAAATGCTGCACTGTTTGCTGATTTGGATATGGATTATCTCGAACCGGTCGATCACGATTTCTATGAGATCAGCTATGAGAGTGCCTATGAACTGGTTGCCCGTAAACTCAAATCTATCACCGATAAATATGGATCACACAGTTTTGCTGCTATCGGGGGAGCCCGTACCAGCTGTGAGGGGTCATATCTGTTCCAACACTTTACCCGTCACGTGGTCGGTTCGCCGCATGTCGATAACTGTGCACGCGTTTGTCACTCTCCATCACTCAAAGGGATGCGTACGACTATCGGTGAGGGGGCAATGACTAATCCGTTTGATGATATTTATGAGACGGAATATATGGTGGTTATGGGGACGAATACGACTGAAGGTCATCCTATCGTTGCGAATCGTATGCTCGATGTGATAAAGCAAAAAGAGGTGGAACTCGCTGTTTTGGATGTCCGCCGTATTCAGCTCTCTAAATCAGCTACTAACCATTTGAGTATCCCCTATGAAGCCAATCTAATGATTCTCAATATGATGGCTTATGTCATTATTAGCGAGAATTTGGTCAATACCGAGTTCGTTGATACCCGAACGAAAGGGTATGAAGCGTATAAAAACTCTATTTTGAACGATCCGTACGCCAATCCGGAATTTTTACTGCAGATCCCGGGATATGAATCACTGGTTGATGAGGTTCGCAGCGTCGCCCGAAAATACGCAACACGCAAAAGTCTCTTTTTCTGGGGTCTTAGGCATTACCGAACATCTTGACGGTTCGTATGCCGTAATGGCGATCACCCATTTGGCGATGCTGACTGGAAATATCGGAAAACGGGGAGCGGGACTGATGCCGCTTCGGGGGCAAAATAATGTTCAGGGAACCTGTGATGTGGGGATGCTCCCTTATTATGCTCCCGATTACCAGCCGCCTAAAGAGGTGGGGATGATGACCCCGGATTTGATCGATGCAATGGTACGGGGTGAAGATCAAAGCCCTTTACAATATCAGTGAAGATATTGCCCATATTCATCCGAATCAAAATAAAATCCATGCAGCCTTGGGAAATCTAGATCTTTTGGTCGTCAATGAGCTCTTTGACAATGAAATTACCAAATTCGCCGACATTATCTTCGGGGTGAAAAGCGCCTATGAGAAAACAGGGGTCTATGTGAATGCTGAGCGACGGCTTCATCTTTCACAACCGCTTGTGAACGTTATGATGCCCGATGACTGGGAAGTGATCGCCGAGATATCTAAGCGTTACGGAGAAGATTTCGGGTTTAAAAGCTCACGAGATGTATGGGAGAGGGTGAGAGTGGATGCTCCGATCCGCTTTGGGGGGGCGAGTTATGAAAAACTCGAAGCCAATCGTCTACGCGGATTGCAATGGCCGGTACAGGAAGAGGATTTACCGGTTCTTCATATCGACACATTTAGAACCAAAGACGGGTTCGGGTCATTCCACTATCATCAGTACTCCCCTCGCGGTCAGGTAGAAGAGTTGTTGAAATCAAAAACTCATGAGGGATACTATCTCACTACCGGACGGGTATTGGTTCACTACAATAACAGTGCCCAAACGAATGCATGCGATAAACTGAGCCGTTCCCACAGTGAAGATACGTTATTGGTCAGTGTCGAGGATGAGGAATTTTTTGAATATAAAGATTTTGTCGTTCTCAAAAGCGAGTATGGTCAAAGTGCCCCGCTTCGGGTAAAAGTAAGTTCCACAGTTAAAAAAGGGACATTATTTACGACATTTCATCATGCTGCAAGTAATATTAACTTTCTTTTCGGAGATGAGGCGGACGAGCTTATTAAGACGGCACGTTTTAAATCGATTAAGGTCGAGGTGATTAAACCCGACTATTTGGATTGAGCGTGCATACTCGCGCTAAAGGCAATATTGCCGAAGAGCGCGGGTGCGAGTATCTACGAAATCACGGGTTTCGGATTATCGATCGAAACGTCTATAACCGTTTCGGTGAGATCGATATTATCGCCATTCGCGATAATGCGATCCATTTTGTTGAAGTGAAAAGCGCACAAAGTTATGAGCAAGCCATTAACAATATAACCCCTGCAAAACTACAAAAACTAAATCGTACTATCCAAACGTATCTTCAGCAAAAACGGTTAAATCTTGACTATTGTATTGATGCCCTTATTATCACTGATGAGAAGATCGAATGGATTGAAAATATTACAGTGTAATGGGATTTTCCTGAGAAATTATGTGAGAAGAATGTAATAAGTCATTTTAAAGATTGGGGCGTTATAATAGCTTACAATAAACATTCGCAATCAAGGAAATACGATGGCTAAATACACTGAATTGACAGTATCTAATTTTGACGCAATAACCAAAGAGGGTGTCTCTTTGGTCGATTTTTGGGCTCCTTGGTGTGGACCTTGCCGTATGATCGCTCCGGTCATCGAAGAGTTGGCTGCTGAGTTCGAAGGAAAAGCAAACATTTGTAAAGTTAATACAGATGAAGAGCAAGATATCGCAGTAAAATACGGTATCCGTTCAATCCCGACTATCCTTTTCTTTAAAAACGGTGAGGTTGTTGAACAAATGGTAGGTGCTGCGTCTAAGCAAGCATTTGCTGACAAATTAAACGCTTTACTGTAATCTTTTCTTCGTGAAAGAGGGTGATTTTCCTCTTTCAAACATTTTATAATTATTTTACGGATTTATTTTAATTATAAATGAAATCTTAACTTTTTACCCCTTTATCCATTAAAAGTCCCCCTTTATTTATTACAGAGTATCATATTCAAATAATAACGTTTTCAAAAACAGGAGATTACGGATGTTGGATTGTGCAATTATCGGAGGGGGACCTGCAGGGTTGACTGCAGGTTTGTATACCACACGGGGTGGGTTAGATAATGTCACGATGTTTGAAAAAGGATTTCCTGGCGGTCAAATTACGATGAGTTCGGAGATTGAAAACTATCCTGGAGCTACGGCTCATAATTTAAGTGGAATGGACTTTATGTCTCCATGGCCGGAACAGTGTCAGCGTTTCGGTCTGAAACATGAGATGAGTGAAGTGAGCCGCGTTTCTCGTCGCGAAGACGGAATCTTTATTATCCAAAAATCAGACGGCTCATCCGATGAAGCTAAAAGCGTGATTGTTTGTACCGGTTCGGCTCCAAAACGTGCAGGGTTTAGCGGCGAAGATGTTTTTTTCGGTCGCGGTGTCAGTACATGTGCAACGTGTGACGGGTTTTTCTACAAAAACAAAGAGGTAGCAGTGATCGGAGGCGGTGATACGGCTCTTGAAGAGGCACTTTATTTGGCAAAAATATGTACGAAAGTGTATCTGATCCATCGTCGGGAGAGTTTTCGCGCTTCCCCCAACACGATTGCGAGAGTCAAAGCAACAGAAAATATTGAAATGGTTTTAAATGCCATTCCCGAAGAGGTATTCGGAGGAGCGATGGGAGTTGACGGAATCCGTGTGAAGCTCCAAAACGGCTCAATTCGTCAAATCGATGTCCCAGGTGTTTTTGTGTTTGTCGGAAACAACGTGAATAATCAAGTGCTGATTCAAGAAGACGGGACGTTTTTATGTGAGATGACACAATGGGGTGAAGTAAAAGTAGATTTGAATATGACAACGTCGGTTCCTGGTCTATTTGCGGCTGGCGATATGCGTGAGTCTGCTCCAAAACAAGTTGTATGTGCCGCAGGTGATGGGGCGGTTGCCGCATTGCAAGCAATTTCATTTGTAGACGGTCATTAACGGCTCTTTAAACACGAAGAGGGTAAAATATCTTTATTATTAATGTTCAAACAGGGATGCTACATATGATTAGAGCAGGTGTATTTGGCGCTGGCGGGCGTGTCGGAAAACTATTGATTGAAGATTTGCGACATGAGAGCGAAATTTCATTGGGTGCGGTCTATGTCCGTAATGAACTCAATTTTTCAATCGATCCGTCAGTGTTAGTGACGAACGATATGAGAACATTACTGAACGGTTCCGATGTCATTATCGATTTTTCATTACCTGAAGCGACTCAAGCTTTACTTGAACGTGCGATTGAACACCCCAAGCCTTTGGTAATCGGTACGACCGGCCTTGATACCCATCAGATGAATCTTCTCAAAACGGCAAGCGAGTCGATGCCGATTCTTTATGCAACCAATATGTCATTGGGCGTGGCACTTCTTAACCAGTTAGTTCATATGGCGGCTAAGACACTCGATGGATTTGATATTGAGATTGTTGAACAGCATCATCGTCATAAAAAAGATGCTCCGAGCGGTACGGCACTCACTCTTGCCCACTCAGCAGCAGCTGGACGTAATCTTGATCTTGATGCGGTTCGTGTTAGCGGGCGCAACGGAAATATCGGAGAGCGAACCAAAGATGAGATTGCAGTTATGGCGCTTCGCGGTGGAGATATTGTCGGTCGACATACGGTGGGATTTTACAACGACGGTGAGTTCGTGGAACTGCATCATACTGCGACAAGTCGTAACACGTTCTCTAAAGGTGCCATTCGTGCAGCGAAATGGTTAGCCGGAAAACCAAATGGTCTTTACAGTATCCAAGACTGTTTAGAACTAGCATAAGGAAATAAAAGTGCGTAGCTTAAATGAAAAATGTGCGGTAGTTGGTATTTTTGATCACGCGGAGGCTTCAAAACTTGCCTATTTCTCCCTTCATGCCCTCCAACACCGTGGTCAAGAGGCAGCGGGGATCAGTACAAGTGATGGTCAAAAGCTTTATACAATTAAAGATCGCGGTCTTGTAACTCAGGTTTTTGACACCCAAAAACTCAACACCCTCAAAGGGAATATGGCAATCGGGCATACCCGTTATTCGACGGCGGGAGATGATTCGATTCTTGATGCTCAGCCGGTATTTGCCCGCTATGATTTGGGAGAGATGTCGATCGTCCATAACGGAAATTTGACCAATGCCAAAGAGGTTCGTGATGCCCTAATCAAAAAAGGGGCAATTTTTCAAACCTATATGGACACCGAAAATCTGATTCATCTGATTGCTAAAAGTGATCAGCACCATTTAACGGATCGTATTATCGACGCGGTTAAAAAGATAGAGGGTGCCTATTCGCTCATTTTCCTCAGTCGTACCAAAATGTTTGCGATGCGTGATCCGCATGGCTTCCGTCCACTCAGTCTCGGGCGTGTAGGAGATGGATATGTGGTGGCGTCTGAAACTTGTGCGTTTGATTTGATCGGTGCAGAATACATCCGTGACGTTGAACCGGGCGAACTGCTGATTTTTGAAAAAGGGAAAGCCCCTAAATCGATCAAAGTATTCGAGCCTACTCCGAAACACTGTATTTTCGAGTACGTTTATTTCGCCCGTCCTGATTCAAATGTATACACCCAGAACGTTTATGAAATGCGTAAAGCGATGGGGAAAGCGCTCGCCCGTGAACAGCCGGTCGAAGCCGATATGGTTGTCCCTGTCCCTGATGGAGGCGTCCCTGCGGCAATCGGTTATTCGCAAGCTAGCGGTATCCCGTTTGAGATGGCTATTATGCGTAATCACTATATCGGACGTACCTTTATCGAGCCGACACAAGAGATGCGCGATTTAAAAGTTAAAATGAAACTTTCCCCGATCAATGATCTCATTCGAGGTAAACGTCTTATCGTGATCGATGACTCAATCGTGCGGGGAACAACCAGCCGTCAGATTGTAAGGATGCTCAAAGCGGCAGGGGCGGCAGAGGTTCATATGAGAATATCGAGTCCACCGACAACTGACCCGTGTTATTATGGTGTTGATACTCCTGATAAAGAGAAATTGATTGCTGCTAATATGACGAATGCAGAGATTTGTGCCTTTATAGAAGCTGATTCATTGGGCTATTTGAGCAATGAAGCACTCTTAAAGAGTGTTAACGGCAAAGAAGAGAATTACTGCACGGCCTGTTTTACCGGCAAGTATATCATTTAAGCATTTTCCATGCGGGAACAGATTTTTACATTCGGGCAATATCTGCACCGTAAATTCGGGGTAAAAGTCTCCAAAGTTCCCGTCTCTATCTCCGGGTTTACCTGCCCGAATATAGATGGAACAGTAGCAAAGGGTGGGTGTACCTTTTGTGAGAATGATTCATTCAGTCCAAGCCTCGATCACGCCCGCGAGTTAAAAGGATTTTTCCTTAATCTTCAATCAGCCACCAATCCTCATCTTGAGAAGCAGCTTCAGCAGTTGGAATGGCAGTTCAATGCCCTCTCTTCACGTTTACATGATGAAAACGGTGCTGAGAGGTTCCTGGTCTATTTTCAGAGTTTCACCAATACCTATGCCCCTCTTGAGACTCTCAAATCCCTTTATGAAAAAGCTCTTTCATTTGATAATGTTGTGGGGCTTAGTATCGGTACCCGTTCGGACAGTATCAGCGATGAGACATTTCAATACTTAGCAGATCTTTCACAAACAGTAGAAATTTGGGTTGAGTTCGGGATCCAATCGATTTATGATGAGACGCTTGAACGGATTAATCGCGGTCATAACAGTGCCAATGTCAAAGAAGCAATTCGCAAAGCAAAAGAGTATGGTCTAAATGTTTGCGGACATCTTATCTTCGGACTTCCCGGCGAGAGCAAAGATATGATGCTGGAGACGGCTAAAGAAGCCTATGCACTTGGGATTGATTCGGTTAAATATCATCCACTGTATGTTGTAAAAAGGACTGCTTTAGCGAATGAATATGCAAGAGGTGAGTTTGAACCTATAAGTGAAGAGCTTTATTTAGAGGTTCTTAAAGAGGCAATATTGCTTAAACCGTCCGGCGTCAGTGTTCAACGAATCACTGCAGGGATTGATGATGAAACACTTATAGCGCCGCTTTGGTGCAAAGATAAAAACGCTCAAATCCGCTCCATCAACAATATATTGGAATCTGTTAGACTTAAATATTAGTGTGCTTTCGCTTCAACAGTATAGGAAGCAGCTGTGAAATACGGGGGATATTCCATCATAATCCTGAAAGGTTTTGATCTCCCTGGATCTAAATAATCGGCAATGACATGTTCTTCGACAATATTTTGACGTTTAAATTTTGGATTATCCCCTTCGTATATTTCAGCAAATACGGAGGGCTGGGTAAATATAGACTCTTTGCCTGCCACACCGCCGTGTGAATTGTTTAGTTTAACGACAGCGACAACATTGGCAACCGGAAAATTTCCTACGTTTCGAACAGTACCCTTGATAAGTATCTGTTCGGATTGGTAATAACGGACTTTGTCTAAGTTTGATACTTCAACTCTATACACATTTTCATCGATAGCTTTCCAACTAAAAACACCAATTAAAACAAGGACTAGTGTTATGGTCGTGAAAACGGAAAATTTCGAGTTCGTTTGGAATGAGATAATAATTCCGAGTATGAAAAAGAGGCCTAAACCACCTACTAAAAGATAATGCCAATATGTTAGCGGACTCATCTGCATTCTCCTTTTATAGTAATATTATAGTCTTTAGCGTAGCGAAACGGTTCAACAAAAAGTTTAAACGATGCCGATTTCCCCGGGGCAATAGGTTCAATCACTTTTAAAGATCCTTTTTTAAACGGTATATAGGGATAAATTCGGTCGAGGTACTTATGGTGGCTGACCTTGTAGACACCCACGTGAATGGTACACTCTTTAAAAGGGCGTTTTGAGGTGTTATTGATATCTCCTTTGATAAGAAGCGCTTCAGTAAATTCCAGCGCTTTCACTTCATGGAGAATAATGGTATTTTTAAAAAGATATTGGTGTAATTTAATGTACCCTATAACTGAGCCTGCTGTTAATATCCCAAAGGCTAAAATAACGCAAATTACAGCTAAAGCGATTTTATGTCTAAAGGCAATTGCCAACACCAATAATAATAAAAAAAGGACAAAAATTCCTCCAAAAAGGAGGTAATCGTAGATTATTAGGTGATGGATAAAATCAATTATTCTTGCTTTCATTTTTCCCTAGCGTTTTTCTCCGCAATCCCACTCATCCCGAACCGTCGGGCAAGCTCCTGTTTGATACGATCGGGAGAGATATTTTTGTGTCCCAGTGCAACCAGTACATGATAGACTAAATCGGCACATTCGTAAATAATTTCATCTTCATTGCCATCTTTGATCGCAAAACTAAACTCTCCTGCCTCTTCAACCACTTTTTTGAGGATAGTATTATCCCCTTTGCTTAGCAGTTTTGCTGTCCATGAGGTTTCCGGATCACCGTTTTTACGCGAAAGGATTGTGTGATAGAGCTCATCGATAATGCCATATGTAGCGGTTGTATCGATTTGGGGTTCACTGATAGACTCACCCGTTTCAATATTGGTAAAGAAACATGATTTACGTCCTGTGTGGCAGGCAACTCCATCTTGTCGTACAACTATCAAAAGGGTATCATTATCGCAATCGAGGAGAAATTGCTCAATATGCTGTATGTGCCCGCTTGTTTCCCCTTTTTTCCAAAGGCGTTGTTTGGAACGGGAATAGTAGTGTGCTATTCTTGTCGAGAGGGAGAGTTCCAGCGCTTCACGGTTCATATACGCCATCATTAAGACTTCAAGTGTTTTTGAGTCTTGCACGATTACCGGAAGAAGCTCTGATTTTTGCCAATCGATAAGATTAAGATTCATGGTTTATTTACCTGTTGAGCTTATTTTTTGTGTATCTGCACTCTTGGCATCAAGCCAAATATTCGGCGTTGAACCACCAGGCGTTAGAAAAATTTTGGCATCTTTGTTCTCTTTAAGCGCTTCATTAAATTTCCCTTGAACTTGAATCTGCTCTAATTTCAAGAGACCCGGAGTGAGTGATGCTCCGATGAGATGGTTGGCTTTGGCTTGTGCTTCGGCTTGGATGGTGATAGCGTTAGCGGTACCTTGCGCTTCGGTCTCTTTCTTGAATGCCTCTTGTTTAGCGCGCTCAACATCTTGTTGTGCTCGTTCTACCTCTTGTTTTGCGACTTGCACCCGTTCAATCTGATCTTTTACTTTTTGAGGAAGCCCGATTTCACGAATTTGAATCGATTCAAGCTGAGCCGGAGCATTTTTTTGTCCCTCTACCGTTTTACGAATACCCGCTTCGATTTGAGTAGCGATAGCATTACGCATAATCGGCAGATTCTCCGCTTCATATTGACCGACAACGTTTCGGACGATATCACGTGATACGGGGTCAATAATTTTATCTTCCCAGCTAAAGCCCCAATTGGAGACGGTTTGTGCAGCTGCTTGTGCATTTAGTCGGTATTGGACGGTGATATCGATAGAGACGGGGAGACCTCGTTTATCCAGAACGGTAATCGCCGGTTTGAGGACGATCCCATCCCCTGTGGTGGAAGCGCGATCGACTTTATCGGAATAGTTGATAATACGTACTTTGGTATCGACAATATAGATTTTTTGGATTAACGGAATCATAAAATGAAGTCCTGGCATAAGTGCTTGATCACTGTATTTACCATTGGTTGAGAGGATGCCCCGCTCCCCTTCGGTGATAATGATGAACGGTTTTGCCAAAATGAGGAGCAGCATAAATCCGCCGATGATCCATAACATTCCCATTTTTTGAGTGTTCATATTAAAATCAATTTTTGGCGGCTTAGGGGCATTAAATCCACCCCCTCGTTGCTCCTCTTTTTTCTTTTTATTAAAATAGTCGTTCATATCACTTGCCATAATTTTCCTTTTACGATAAATCTCCAGCATTTATGCTGGTAGCTTTAGGGGGTTGCAAGGGACAAAATTGTCCCTGCTACTAAAATGGGCTCACGTGCCCTTCGGGTATTGCCCGTTTTAGTATTTTAATCTATATACGTTAAGTAGTGTTCGAAGTCCGGATTACGCCCGTAAACGATGTCGAAATAGCCGTTTTGTAATTTTTCGGTCAACACTCCGCGACCACCTGCACCGAGTACACGTGCATCGACTTCACGAATCGGGGTGAGCTCTGCCGCCGTTCCGGTGAGGAATGCTTCATCGGCAACATAGATCTCTTCGCGGGTGATTTTTCTGCGTATTACTTTGATTCCCATTTTTTCTGCCATTTCGATAACGGTTTTTTGGGTAATGGAGACAAGTGAATTGTCATTCGGAGGGGTGATTAGTTCACCGTCTTTGATGAGGAAAAATGATGCTCCACTCGCTTCGGCAACGTATCCTTCATCATCGAGGAGCAATGCTTCATCATATCCTGCTTCAACTGCTTCAAATTTCGCCATTTGGCTGTTGAGGTAGTTTCCGACCGCTTTGGCTTTACCCATATTTGATTTGTTGTTTGGACGGCTGAATGATGAAATTTTAAGACGAATCCCTTTTTTCATCCCTTCTTCACCGAGGTATGCGCCCCATTCCCATGCCGCTACGGCAACTTCAACAGGTGCATCTTTGTGATAAATCCCCATGACACCGTATCCGAGATAGACGATCGGGCGAAGATAAACGTTTTCACCGGTAAAGCCGTTTTCGCGAATAACATTAATTTGGGCTTGGTTCAGTTCTTCCAATGTGTACGGAACATTTAAAAGGGTCATTTTCGCCGATTCGAGGAGACGTTTTGTATGGTCATTCAGACGAAAAATTGCGTATCCTTTTGGGGTTTTGTAGACCTTTGTCCCTTCGATAACACCGTTTCCATAATGCAATGTGTGGGCAAGGACGTGAATTTTTGCGTCATTCCATGCAACAAGATTACCGTTCATCCAAATATATTTGGCTTCGTTCATAGGGAAAATCTCCAAAAGAAAAATTCAGTGATTTTAGCGCAGATGTGATTTAAGGTATATTAATCGAAAGAGAGGCGTAGAATAATAAAGCACGCAAGCGTGCGTGAGCTCTCTGCTGAAGAGGACGCAGAGTTATTGTAGCCGAGGGGAGCTTTGCTCCATCGGCGTATTCAAATAGTTAATGCGAGGGGGTATTGATCATCCAGATAGAGAAAACATCGAGGTAGTCCCAGAACGATTGGATGTATTCGGGACTTACCCCTTCTGCTTCCAATGGAGGGAGGAGTTCGGCATAAAATTCAAGCCATCTACGACGTCCGTGTTCATCAATGCGAAACGGTGCATGGCGTCCAACCATCCGAGGTTCTCCGCGTGTTTGGGCAAAGTAATCAGGTCCTCCGCAGATTTGAATCAAAAAGTCAGCGGCATGTTTTTTTGCTGCTGCAAAGTCTTCTTCGTCATTAACGGGAAATAAGAAAGCGATATCGCTGTTGCGTATCATCTCATAATGATCATCCACTAATTTGCGAAAACGCTCTTCGCCGACTTGGAAAAAGAATCCCGGATGGGGTTTGGTAACGGGAGGGCGTACCCCTAAAACACCGTCGGTGATTGTTAAGTTCATGGTGTGTCCTCTGCGTATTTTTCAGACACATTCTAAAGAGAAGATGAAAAGAAAGAGCTTAAAAGATACACTTTCCCCGCTTTTTAGGTGATGATTTGTATAATTGAAACATAATTTAATGGCGGAGACAATAGTATGGACGCACATATATGGATGGGATCACGTCAGGTGATTGCACAGAGTTATGCAGAACGTCTCAGTCCGTATGATGGACGGGTCGTTTCGCGCGTCGCAGAATGCAGTGCAGAGGATGCACGTCAAGCGCTTATAATTGCCAAAAATGCTTCTAAAGTTGCTAAAAAAGTTCCGTTGCATCAGCGATGTTCGTGGTTATCGGATGTTGCTTCAAAATTAAAAGAGCATCGTGAAGAATTTGCAAAAGTTTTATGTGATGAGGTAGGCAAACCGATCACCTATGCACGGATCGAAGTGGATCGCTGTATTGAGACGATTACCCTCTCCGCCGAGACGATGCGGACGATGCACGGGGAGACGATCAATACCGATGCGATGTCCAGCGGACGCCGGGCTCATGCTTATTGGCGTCGTGAAGCGGCGGGGGTCGTTGTGGCGATCACCCCGTTTAATTTTCCGCTCAATCTGGTAGCGCATAAACTCGCCCCCGCATTGGTAGCGGGAAATGCGGTTGTTCTCAAACCGACTCCGGAAGCTCCTCTTTGTGCCTATAAACTGGCACAGCTTTTTATCGAAAGTCCTTATGCCATCCCTGATGCCCTCAGTGTTGTGTACGGCGATGCCGAGGTGGGAAGCGCTTTGGTCGGAAGCGATGTCCCCCGCGTTATCAGTTTTACCGGGTCGGTTGGAGTCGGAAATATCATTACCAAAAGTGCCGGGATTAAAAAAATTCGCTTGGAGCTTGGCGGAAATGCGGCAACCTATATCGATACGAGTGCTGATTTGGAGTATGCGGCATCGCGATGTGCTATCGGTGCGTTTGTCAATTCGGGACAGGTTTGTATTTCGCTTCAGCGAATTTATGTGGACAGTGCAGTTTATGACGATTTTGCCTCTAAAATGGCGGAAGCGACTGCTAAACTCGTTGTCGGTTCGCCGTACGATGAGGCATACGTTTTTAGGGCCATTGATTAATGATGAAGCAGCGTCGAGAGCAATGAGCTGGGTAGAGAGTGCGATGGAAGAGGGGGCGCGTGCCTTAACACCGCCTCGATGTGAGGGACGTATTTTTTATCCGTGCGTTATGGCGGATGTCACCGAATCGATGAAAATCGTGTGTGAAGAGGTGTTTGCCCCTATCGTGAGTTTGGTACGGGTGAATGGAATCGATGATGCAATCTCTCGTATGAACAATTCCCCATACGGATTGCAGTTTTCGGTATTTACCAATAATCTTGCCCATGCGACGAAAGCGATTGAGGAATTGGATGCCGGCGGTGTAGTGATCAACGATATGCCGACACTCCGTTTTGACATACAGCCCTATGGCGGAGTAAAGTTCAGCGGAGTCGGACGCGAAGGTCCCCGTTTTGCTATCGAAGAGTTGACGGAAATTAAATCAATAGTAATTTTGATTTCGTTTCCTGCGAAGGGAATCAGTTTGGACATAGAATCGGGTCAAGTCCGATGACGTGAAAATAATAAAAAAGGAATTAATAATGTTAGAAGTAGGAAGTGTATCCCCCGATTTTTGTTTGAGTAACCAAGACGATGTAGAGATATGTTCACGCGATTTGCGCGGTAAATGGATCGTATTGTATTTTTATCCGAAAGATTCGACTCCGGGGTGCACGACCGAAGCGTGCGAGTTTAGCGAAGCTATGGATAATTATGATGATATGGGGGCGATTATTCTAGGAGTGAGTGCCGATAGTACCAAATCACACCGTAATTTTATTGAAAAAAAATCACTCGGCATAACGTTGCTTAGTGATCCGACTACACAGATGATGCAAGATTACGGTGTATGGGCAATGAAAAAGAATTACGGAAAAGAGTATATGGGGATCGTCCGTTCAACCTATATTATTGATCCCAAAGGGATCGTGAGAGCAGCATGGACAAATGTGAAAGTAAAAGATCATGTAGTAAAAGTAAAAGAGGAATTGGCTAAATTAGTAGGGTAGAAAAATTCCCGCAATAGCGGGAACTTATTTAAAATTTATAGCGGATATAAGCACGGATATCTTGGGCTTTATCAACAACTGAGTCACCCATCATATTGTTTTTGGCTTCACTCATGCTCATTGGTCTTCCCGTATCTCCAAAGAACCCATTGCTTCCGCTGTAATCATAGTTGATATAGGTATAGCGAAGCTGGAAGGTTAAGATGTCATCGACCAAGGGTTCAGTGAAATAGAGCTCATAGGCATCTCCTCGTGCAGCGATTTTAGAACCGATCAGAGTGTCTTCAGCCGTAGGTGATCGGACGCCAAAATTCAGAACCGTGATTAAACTCGACTCCCCAACGACCTTCATCGCTGATGAGGGATGGAAACTGTGTTCCGATCCAGTAGCTGTAACCGGTTTTGCTCTCTGTTGAACCGAGCATACCTCCTTTATTTGCATACGGGTCAGTTTTGGACATCGCACCGCTGACAAAAATCATAGAGTCATCTAAAAATTCGCTCCATCCATCCCCTATCCCGTTAACCATGGCAAATGCGGTAGCGGTATGAAGCCCACCTACTGTTTTCATAGCGAAATCTGTTGGAATGGATGGGTTCACTTTATCAATTAAATTATTAGCATAGGCGTATTGAAAACCGGTGCTGTATTGTTTGTCGTCGTAAGGCACTAGGATGATCCCACCGAGATCAATATTGTTTGTAGTTGAAGCTCCATTCCCTGCGTAAGGAGTTGCTGAAAATCTTGGTTCTGCTTCAGACATTCCGCGACCGGCGCAAAGCTTGAAATAAGAACCTGTTAGCCCTGTTAACTCTTCCATACCAAATTTGGCACTTGCCCCGTCGAATTCAGTATTTATGGTATGGGCAAGTGGGGAAGAGGCTTTGACATCGTCACGAAAGTTGATGAGATGTCCTTCGGTAGAGGGGCGTCGACCGACACTGAATGTCCACGGGATATCTAAACCGGCAAGTTCATCATTGGTATAGAAAAAATAAGCTGATCGGACACGAAGGGTATCATCATACGCCGATTCACCGCTGATCCAGTCAAACCTTTCCATTCCAGCAGTATTTGGATCATTCATTGTTCGTTGACCAAACGTTTTATTATACGCCAATTGTCCAACGAAACTAAGATTTTTAGTTGCGGCATAACTCATATTAAGCCACAAGCGGTTGCTGAGAAGGGCATCATTTTTTTGTTTGCTTCCATCTGCCATTTTGTATTGGATATTATCAACACTGGTACGGAAATCGACACCAAATTTAAGATTGTTTCCGTTGGTTTTTTTGTTGATTTCGCTGATTTCATCTTGGAGGTCTTCAACGGTTTTAGCAAGATCTTTATGTTCATCGGCTGTAGCCATTTCTACTTTAGCATTGTTCGTAACAATCGGAGCTTGAGAAGCTGATTGCGCTTTTTCTGCTTTTAGTGCGTTGATTTCGGCTTTTAGTGCAGCCATCTCCTGTTCCATTTTTTCGAACCGCTGCATGAGTGTATCGTCTGAAAATGCGGTTGTACTTAGTAACGCGGCAGTGATGAGGGAACCTAAAAATCGTTGTTTCACCATGTCTCCTTAATTAATGCTTATGCATTGTTGCGGATGATATTAACAAAAATTATATAAAAGTAATTTGAATAAGTGAGAATTTGTGTGATAAAAACGTGACATTGACGAATATTAAATACAGCTAAATTTAAGAGCCGTTTCAGTATAATTCGCCCGATTTTCTCTCCTCATTTATTGACGTAAGAAAAAAATCGCAAGCGAATCGTGCTGTTCTCGTGCATCCGATGTCTCATCGGCTCTGTTTGCGCTCGCCCAAGAAAACGAAAACATAAATATTTCTCTATCAGGAGTCCCCTATGGTCACAATGAAAGACCTTCTCGAATGTGGTGTACACTTCGGTCACCAAACACGTCGTTGGAACCCAAAAATGAAAAAATACATTTTCGGTGTTCGTAAAAATATCTATATCATCGATCTTCAAAAAACATTGCGTTATTTCCGTAATGCGTATCAACAAGTTGTTGATGCTGCGGCTGAGGGTAAAACTGTTCTTTTCGTAGGAACTAAAAAACAAGCACGCGTTGCGATCCGTGATGCAGCTGTTGCGTGTGGAATGCCATACGTTGACAACCGATGGTTGGGTGGAATGTTGACAAACTTCCCTACTATCCAAAAATCAATCCGCAAACTTGATATCATCGAAGAGATGCAAGCAAACGGACAAATCGGCCTTTTGACTAAAAAAGAAGCGTTGATGATGAACCGTCAAAAAGAAAAATTGATTGCATACCTTGGTGGTATCCGTCATATGAAAACTTTGCCGGACATGATGTTTGTTATCGATGCGGTAAAAGAACACATCGCGGTTCAAGAAGCTCGTAACCTCGGAATTCAAGTTGTTGCTCCACTTGACACCAACTGTGATCCAGACGTTATCGACATTCCAATCCCTGGAAATGACGATGCGATCCGTTCAATTCAACTTTTCTGTAAAGAAATGGCTGAAGCGATCAATGAAGGTAAAGCACTTCGCAACGGCGGAAACGACGAAGCGGTAGCAGAAGAAGTTGCATCTGAAGAGGTAGCGGTTGAAGCGGCTACTGAAGAAGCAGCAGCAGTAGCAGAGGAAGCGTAATCATGGCAGAAATCACAGCAGCAATGGTCAAAGACCTCCGCACGGCGACTGATGCGCCGATGATGGATTGTAAAAAAGCCCTCACTGAATGTGATGGTGACATGGAAAAAGCGAAAGAATTTTTGCGCGACCGCGGTATGGCTCAAACAGCTAAAAAAGCGGATCGTGTAGCAGCAGAAGGCCTTTTAGGTCTTAAAGTTTCTGAAACTTTCTCTTCGGCTTCTTTGGTAGAGATCAATTCAGAAACTGACTTCGTTGCGAAAAACGACGGATTCATCGCTCTTGTTGGCAACACTGCGGCACACGTATTTACTACGGGTGTAAGTACGGTTGAAGAGTTGAACGAAACATCGTATGAAACAGGTACTTTCTCTGAGTATTTCACATCTCAAGTAGCACGTATCGGTGAAAAAATCGTAACTCGCCGTTTCGTAACTCTTAATGCGGGTGAAAACGGATGCGTTAACGGTTACGTTCACTCAAACGGCCGTGTAGGTGTTCTTGTAGCGGCTGCGTGTTCAGATGCAAAAGTAGCTGAAGCAATGGCTCCTATGCTTAAAAACGTTGCAATGCACGCTGCGGCAATGAAACCGACTACTCTTACGTCAAAAGATTTCGATCCTGCGTTCGTAGAAGCGGAAACAATCGGCCGTATCGAAGCGATCAAAACTGAGAACGAAGAGTTAGCGCGTTTGAAAAAACCGTTGAAAAACGTTCCACAATACATTTCAGCATCACAATTAACTCCTGAAGTTATGGCTGCGGCTGAAGAAGCGATTAAAGCTAAATTATTAGCAGATGGCAAACCGGAAAAAATCTGGGCAAACATCATCCCTGGTCAATTGGCTCGTTTCGTAGCGGACAATACTACTTTGGATAAAGAGCTTGCACTTTTGGATCAAAACTACGTTATGGATGATTCTATGACGGTTGCTGAAGCGATCACAAAAGAGGCTGCTAAACACGGTGGTACTGCTGAAATCGTCGAATTCGTTAAATACGAAGTGGGCGAAGGTATCGAAAAACAAGTCAACGACTTCGCTGCCGAAGTCGCTGCACAAATGAGTTAATAGGTTTTCCTATTTTTTCTGAGTCCCCGAGAGGGGAAACTCTCTCTCTTTTTTTCCTCTTTATTAATCTAATTTCCTTTATAATTCTCCCATGACACTTTTAAAAGCAACCTCACTATCACATGCCTTTGATTATCCCCTGTTTGAGGATATTTCGCTTACCCTGAATGCCGGAGAATCGATCGCAATTGTCGGTGTCAGCGGGAGTGGAAAATCAACACTTATGCATATTCTCTCCTCTTTGTTACACCCGTTATCAGGGAGTGTAGAACTTTTTGGAGATGACATTTATCAAATGGATGATAAAGCGTTGGTGAAACTGCGCCGGAACGATTTAGGGATGATTTATCAAAGCCATTATCTCTTTAAAGGGTTTAGTGCTTATGAGAATCTTGAAGTCGCAACGCTCCTTTCCGGTGAAGTGATTGACTCGACATTGATACAGCGATTGGGGATTGAACATGTGATCAATCAAAAGGTGACCGAACTTTCCGGCGGACAGCAGCAGCGGGTTTCAATCGCACGTGTTATGTCCAAAAAACCGCGCATTATTTTTGCGGACGAACCGACCGGAAATCTCGATCATGCGACGGCCCTTGACGTTATGGAGATTTTTGACGATTATTTGCGTGAACACGGTGCTGCAATGATTTTAGTAACTCATGATGAAGCGTTGGCTGCGCGATGTAATCACATCTATCGCATGCAAAACGGCAGTTTGAAAGAGTCTTAAATTATGGAGTGGGCACAAATTTTTAGCGAAGGGCGAACCATCGCTTTTATTTTGCTCTTTACCCGTTTCGGTGCTTTGTTTATGGCGGTACCGATATTTTCTCATATGAATATTCCGATATCGATCAAAGGGGCGATGGCATTTTTCTTTACGGTCTTTTTTTTCGGTGCCGTTCCGCCGCTTCATATCCCTACTGACGCCCTTAGTCTGACCGTAGCCATTTTAGGTGAAATGCTTTTTGGACTTGCTGTTGGAATCGTACTCCAGCTTGCGTATCATGTTATTACCTTTGCAGGGGGGCAAATTTCCTTCATGATGGGTTTTTCACTTGCTTCCGCGATTGACCCGCAATCGGGGGTATCAATGCCGATTATTAATCAGTTTTTGTCATTATTAGCATTAATGGTGCTGCTGGTTTTTGATTTACACCATTGGATACTCTTGTATGCGTCAGCTTCGATTTCATCGGTTCCCCTTGGGGGATTTATGATGACACCGGCCCTTTTTCACTATATTATGCACGCAATGACCAATATGCTCGTGGTAGGGTTTATGATCGCCTTTCCGATTACGGCCTTATCGATGTTAGCCGACCTTATTTTTGGGATGCTAATGAAAACAATGCCACAGTTTAACCTTTTGGTAATTGGGATGCCGATCAAGATCGGAGTATCGTTTGTGGTATTAATAGTGACGTTGGGAGCTACCCTCATGATCGTAACTTCCCAAACGCAAAATGCCTATAACTTCCTTGAAAAACTATTCTAAATAGGTTTTTGAGCGTTCTAAAATAGGGCGTATTGAATGACGGATTGCATCGATTTTTATGGGACTGTCGCTGCATCTGAATGATGAGCGGTAAGAGCTAAAAATATCCTCATCAATCGATTCGTTACTAGTGCAAATCAGCGTGTTATCAACTAGGATAACGCTTTGATGTACAGATACAGGAGCAAGATAAAGATGGATATTCTGATACTGAATTAATGAAAGCGGTTCACTGTGAGGGTCAGTAATGATTAGGTTTACCTTGCATCCATGTTTAGCTGCCGATAAAATCCCTTTTGAGAGTGCAGTATGACGATATAAAGGGGTAAGTATGAGAATAGAGGTACTGTTTTTGAAGCTCTGATTTATTTCATATATAAAACGGCTGTGATGATCGGGAAAGGTGAAAATGCTCTCCTGCGAATAAAGAGAGGTAAAAATGAAAAGAAATCTCAGAAGTTTTATCATTTAACTCTTTTTTAGTTACAATGATACCATTTAGCTTTTGATAGAACAAGAAGATACTTTAGAGGGGTAGCAATGAAGATTTTGCTTTTTAACGATAATCCGGTGGTTCGAAAACTGGTAGCTCTCAGCGCGCAAAAAACGAAAGATGATTTAAGTGTAGTATGGTCTGTGGATGAGATTGAAGGGAGCGAATATGATTTGCTCATTGTTGACGATGCGCTTTACAATGATGAAATGTTCGAATCATTGGATGAGAAAATTCATATTAAAAGTAAATTACTCATGGCAACACGTGGAAACAGTGTCCCATCAGGTTTTGACAATGTAATAAATAAACCGTTTTTACCTACCGATTTGGTTGACATGCTGGTTCAAATTGATAAAAAAGTGGCAGGGATGCCAAATCAAAAAGAGAATGAAGTAAAAGAATCTCCTGTGAATACGCCTGTATACTCCATCAATATAGAAGATACTCTACCGGAAAACGAACATAAAGAGAATGAATCATTGAACCTTGAAGAGTTGGACACTGCGGAGGATGATGAATTTGACTTTAGCAGTTTAGAAGATTTTGAAGAGAAGCTTCCCGAAACCGGGATTTTGGATCATGAAGAGGTTCAAGAAGTTCAGGGTCTTTTGGAAGATACCGAAGATGATGCGGATGCAGAAGAAAATATTATTCTCAAAGGGATTGATGAATTTGATTTCCCTGAAGATGAGAACGAGACTGCAGCGCAAATAGATGAGATGCCGACAGAATTAATAGACGAAGATTCTTTTGATGAACTATTGCTTCCGGATGAAAATGAAGAGGAAATTTCAAATTTCGATGAGGTTTTGAATGATGCGCAACTGAAGCTTGAAGATGAGATATCAAATGAAGAGCTTTTAGATGAAGATGAGTTTGAGGATCTTGAATTTCCCTCAACATTAGAAGAGGACGAGAATCCTATTCCTAAGGAAGAAGAAGCTGAAATAGGGGAAGATTTCGGATTTGACGAAGAGGATGAATTGGATAATAGCGGATTGGAAGATCTGGATATTTCTGCACTTATGAATGATGAAGAATTAAATCATTTAGAATCTAAAATCGAAGATGCGGTAAGCGGGTTGGAGAGCGAAGAGCTTGAGAGAGAGCTAGCCTCTGATGATTTCGGAGTTGATTTTGATGATGATTTGATGGAAGAGATGGTGATAAAGGAGGAAGAGGCTCCAATGTCAGAAACAAAAGATACAAGTAACTTTGATGAACTCGATATGCTTGATGAGCGAGAATTAAAACGCGCTATCGGAGAAGAAGTGGAAGAAACAGAAGCAGAAGAGGATGATTTAGAAAGCTTTGATGAGGATGAAGAGAACATCCCTATGATTGAAGGGATGGATGATGAAGCGGATGAGGAAATATCGCTTGATGAGTTGTCCGAAGTAGAACCAGAAACACCTCACGCTGAAGGGGTTGAGGCGCTTAAAACACTTCTTAAAGCCCTTTCAAACGAAGACGTTGCTGCATCGCTTAAAGGGATGAACATCAGTATCAATATTAATTTCGGAACTGAAAAGTGAACCGACATAGTGGTGCAATTTTAGTTTTATCAGGGCCCAGTGGTGCAGGAAAAAGCTCGCTTATTAATAAGATTAAAGATCATATCGGACCTACTTACTTTTCGATATCAACAACGACACGAGCGATGCGTGAGGGCGAAGAGGATGGTATCCATTACCATTTTGTCAGCGTGGATGAGTTCAAAGGTGATATTGAACAGGAGATGTTTTTAGAGTATGCCGTGGTTCACGGGAACTATTACGGAACCTCTCTTGGCCCGGTAAAAAAAGCGCTTAAAGAGGGAAAACTGGTTATATTTGATATCGATGTTCAGGGGCATGATGCAGTACAGAACCGTCTAAGCGATATTACGACATCGGTTTTTATCACGACCCCGACCCTTGAAGAGCTGAAAAAACGGTTACATAACCGTTCAACCGATAGTGAAGAGGTAATTCAAGGAAGAATCGAGATGGCTAAACGAGAAGTTCAGCGGATAAGCGAATATGATTTTTTGGTTGTCAATGATGATCTTGAAGAGGCAGCGAAAATTTTGATCTCTATCGCCAAAGCGGCGCGAATGAAAATTCCTACGTTACAAATAAATGAATTTGTACAAAAATGGGAAGAACAAAATTAAAGGTATAACAAAAAGATATCCTTAATCTCATAAGGACGATTACAGCAATCTACCGTTATACTGCTCCAATCTATTTTTAATGCATAAAAGGAAATACTATGGGTGGTTTTACAAGCGGAAGTCATTGGTTAATAGTTTTCGGAATCGTTATTTTGTTGTTCGGAGCGAAAAAAATTCCTGAACTTGCAAAAGGTGTTGGTCAAGGTATCCGTAATTTCAAAAAAGAGATGAAAGAAGACTCCACCGAAACAGCATCATCAACATCGGAAGCTCCGAAACAAGTTGATACTACTGCAGCAAAAACAGTAGAAGCTCCTAAAACTACTACACAAGCGTAAGCCTTGAAACAGCGAGTCAGTGCGCTGTTGCGCGAGAAATTTAATTGTGACGTAATCCTCGAAAAACCGAAAGATCGTTCTTTCGGTCACTTTGCCACCCCTATTGCTTTTTCCTTAGCAAAAGAACTTCGAAAATCACCGATGGCCATTGCCGAAGAGATTGCAACTTCGTTTAATGAGAGTGAAATGTTCGGTGCGGTTGAATCGGTCAAAGGGTACATCAACTTTCGTCTCTCCGAATCTTTTTTAGATGAGTATGCTTCTTGGGCACTAAGCCATGGGGATGAGTTCGGAAGCAGTGATAAGAAAGGCTCTATTCTTTTAGAGTTTGTCAGTGCCAACCCTACCGGACCTCTTCATATCGGACATGCGCGCGGAGCCGTATACGGTGACACGATTCTTCGGCTCGGACGTCATTTAGGCTACGATATTACGGCAGAATATTACGTCAACGATGCGGGTAATCAAATCGATTTACTCGGTGTTTCACTTCAGCTTGAAGGGCGTAGCACATTGCTCGGTGAGAGTGTCGAGTGGCCGGAAAAATACTATCGCGGTGAGTACCTCAGTGACGCAGCCAAAGAAGTGGTAGAACTTTTTGGCGAAGAGGCACTTCGTGATGAGAGCCGTCAAAAAGAGTTGGCACTCTGGGCAAAGGATAAAATCCTAGCCCTTATCGTTGATGATCTGGCTGCGATCAATGTCCATTTCGATACTTTTGTGGGTGAAGCATCCCTCTACAGCGAGTGGGATCGTGTTATGGCAAAAATGGGAGAGGGCGTTTATCTAAATGAGGGTAAAACTTTTATCCGATCTTCTGAACACGGTGATGATCATGATCGTGTTGTTGTTCGCGAAGACGGTCGTCCGACCTATCTTGCAGGTGATATCATCTATCATAACCAGAAATTTGAACGTGAATATGATGATTATATCAATATCTGGGGAGCGGATCATCACGGCTATATTGCCCGCGTAAAAGCGGCGATTAGCTTTTTGGGATATGATTCGGACAAACTCGAAGTTCTCCTTTCTCAAATGGTGAGTCTCCTCAAAGACGGTGAACCGTTTAAGATGTCAAAACGTGCCGGAACGGTAATCCTCATGAGTGATGTCGTCGAAGAGATCGGTGCGGAAGCATTGCGCTTTATGTTTGCCTCTAAAAAATGCGATACGGCGCTTGAATTTGATATCGAAGAGCTAAAGCGTCAAGACAGTTCCAACCCGATTTACTATATCCAATATGCCCATGCGCGTATTCAAACGTTGATTGCTAAAAGCGAAAAAAGTATGGATGAAATTATGCTCTCTCATTTGCATGGACTGAGTAGCGATGCGGATGGATTGTTGTTTGAAGCATTGCTATTGCCGGAAATTATTGAAGATGCATTTGAATCGCGCCAAGCGCAAAAACTTCCTGATTATCTGAAAGTGTTAGCGGGAAGATTGCATAAATTTTATTATGATACTCGTATCATCGGTACGGAAGACGAAGCAAAACTGCTTAAACTCCTCCTTGTTGTCGCGCTCTCTCTGAAAACGGGTCTTTCTCTTCTAGGAATTATCGCTAAAGACCGAATGTAATACTTTCGGTCCATCTTCTTTTTAACCTAACAATCGTCCTATCGTTTGACGAAGTGCATCGTGCTGATGCGCCGTCGCTATTTGAGCAGCATCCAATTTATTGGTACTTTTCTGAAACTCACTGATTCCTTTTGCTGAATCGGTATCGGCAATTTGGCTTTTTGCCGCAGACATTTCAGTGATCTTATTTAATAACGAATTGGATGCGCTGATAAAACCGTTGATAGTCGCACCGACATCGTTTGCCGTGCTGGCAAGGGTTTGTCTGTAGGTATTTATCCCATCTTGATTATCAATAGAGAGCCCTTTTGGGGAAACATTTCCTATGGTTGAGCTGATGGCGCTGTCACCGAGGGAAAAGGTATAACTATTGCCAAACAGAGGTTGCCCGTTGTAACTAGTGGTAGCAATTGACTGCTGCATGGATTCAACTGTACTGCTGAATTGCCCTTGCAGCATTTGTTTTTGACTTTCATCCAACGCTCCGTTGTTATAGCGGACGCTGAGATCGTTCAAGGTTTGGGTTTGCTCAGAGAGGGTGCTGAGGGTTCCATCCGCGATCTGCATCATGGAGACACCGTCATTAGCATTGGAGAGCCCTTGGGACATTCCAGACAGATCACTTTGCATCATGGACGCGATGGAGCGTGAGGCACTCTCTTCCATAGTTAACTGTTGGGCGGCGGAAATTTTTTCGAGTGTCTTATCCCGTTTAACTGTTTCGGCATTCATTTGCGGGAGAGTGTTGTATTGAGTATCGAGTTTCATAGAGACTCCCTTGAGATATCATAATATTACAGAATAGCACTTAGAGGTTTAAGGTTTTATAAGTGCTGCGTTATAATTTTAAAAAGAATTTTTATAAGGGTATTGTGATGGTCAAAGTAGCGGCGATACAGATGCGGATGAACGGAGATAAAGCTTCTAATGTGGCAAAAGCAGAATCTATGGTGCGTGAAGCGGCAGGTAACAGAGCGAATATCATTTTGATCCCTGAACTGTTTGAGGGGTATTATTTTTGTAAAGATATGGACAAAAAATATTTCGAGTGGGCACAACCGCTTCAAAATAATCCCCTCATCGGACACTTTAGTGCGTTAGCGAAAGAACTGGGTGTGGTGCTGCCGATCAGCTATTTTGAGCGAGACGGGGAGCGTTATTTCAACTCTCTCGTGATGATCGATGCAGACGGCAGGGTGATGGAAAATTACCGTAAAACTCATATTCCTGACGGCCCTGGATATGAGGAGAAGTTCTATTTTGAGCCGGGAGATACAGGGTTTAAAGTGTGGCAAACGAGATTCGGTAATGTCGGTGTAGGTATCTGCTGGGATCAGTGGTTCCCTGAGACGGCACGTTCTCTTACTCTGCTAGGTGCCGATATGATTTTTTATCCGACGGCGATCGGCTCTGAGCCGGAGATAGGAGTTGATTCAGCGTCACACTGGCAACGGGTTCAGATGGGACACTCTGCGGCAAATATCATCCCTGTTATTGCTGCCAACCGAATCGGTGAAGAGATTGGGGAGAGTTGTACCCTGACGTTTTACGGCTCTTCGTTTATCACCGATCATACGGGTGCGAAAGTGGCTGAAGCTTCTCGCGATAAAGAGGAAATTTTATATAGCGAGTTTGATCCCGCATCTATTCGTGAGCATCGCCACTACTGGGGACTTATTCGTGATCGTCGACCTGAGTGCTACGGGATAATAGTAAAAAATCAATAATAAAGATAATGGGCATCCTGCCGAAGGAAACACAGTGTTAACGTAGACGCATGGGCTTTGCTCATTCGTTGTAATATTAATGGAACTCCTTTTGCTTTAGTAAGGTAATGAATCACTAACGGGGGTTGCTGTGAAAGTTGTTTTACGCAATAACGCTATTTTTGTTCAAGGGAATTCCAATACTCTCGAAGAGTCGTGGATGGAAGAGTTTTTCGACCATCACATCCATAACACGTTGTTTTTGGATAATGGGGTATTGGTACTCAACAACGAAAGCTCTTCGGATCAAAAAGAGGAGTTTTTAGAAATCCTTAGTGAGCGTTTTACCAAAGCCAATGAGCTTGCCAATGCCTTTTACAGCCGTTCACTCAAACGGTGCCGCACTGCAGCGGTCCGGATTGAAGTGCCGTATCGAGAGAGTGAAAATGTGGATGTCGAAGTGTATGCGTTCGGACCTGATCGTGTAAAATTGAGCGTATTAACCCCTAACCGTTGGGTTATGCGTTATCTCAAGCAGCAACTTTCCAATATGGTTACCAGTTCGACCAATGACGGTATCTTTATCGATGTTAAGACTCCTCAGGCAAAAGCACGTCTCGAAAAAACGCTCAATCGCCGAGAGGTTCTCCATTTTACAATCAATTACCAATACGATGATATGTTTATGAGCCGATTGTATGGAAACTATAGAGGATGGGGACAAGGAAATGATGCGATCGATAAGATGATTCGCTATCATGCTATTTTCGAAATTCCGATGGGCTCATCGCCGGAAGATTTGAAAAAACGATATCGCAAACTTGCGAAGAGATACCATCCTGACCGTGTGCAGAACAAAAGTCCTAAAATCATCAATAAATATACCGAGAAATTTCAACTCCTTCAAGAGGCATACGGAGCATTACAAGCGGTTAGTTAGTACGCTTAAATCTTCCGCATTAAATCGATAGAGCCGTTTGTCTTTGAGGGAATCGAGCTCATTGGAAAAACCCCGTTTGGTAAAAAGTAATATTTTATCGGGGACGATCGAGAGCTTGGTGCACTTCTCTTCGAGTTTATGAAACTCCTTTTTATTCACTTTGTGGTTCGTCCATTTGCACTCTCCCACCCATATCTCCCCTTCTATCGTCTCGATAAACAGATCTATTTCCACTTCACGGTTCCAGTAGCTGCCCGAATCGAGAATATCGCTTTTAAATTTTGGAGCTAAGACTTCTCGAATATAAAGATCACACAACTCTTCAAAGGTAAATCCGACAAAGGCATTGAACTGCCCGTGAAAATGATCCAGAAAAGGTTGATAATTTCCCTCGCGGATCGATTTGGCAAATGGCTCCACGAAGGCAAACCAGAATCGTAAAAAGGGGGAAGTAAATCGAAATTTATGGGAAATTTTATGATGTTCGATCTCTTTTTTAAACTTCTGTTTTGGGTGAGCTCGGATCAGCGGCATTTCACGGGAACGTTCTAAGGTGAGATAACCGTTGAGACGTAAAAACTCAAATGCTTCACTGCCCCTCTCTTTACCGATACGGGCGCGGCGGAATGCGGAACCTTCTCTGCGATCTCCGATGGCTATTGCGTGGAGCAATTTGAGATAAAGTGGGTTGTCATGAAGATTATGCAGAAGTTTTTCTCGATGGGACTCAAAGGGGGCGATAATATGGCGAAGTACCAGAGACTCAACCGATTCATCCGTATCGATCGGTTCATCATATCCGCCGAAGATAGCGAATAACTCTATACATTGCTCCATGTCTTGCGGAAGATTGCGATGAAAAAAATTATGGATTAAAAATCTATTCATTGAAAAAATTATAGCTTACAACACTGTATTAAGCTTATTTTTCAATGGACGGTTTCATGACTATGACGCGAGAACGACAGCTATGTTGTTTAAGATTTTATTGACTCGATCAGAATATTGGATGAATGTTTCGGTATAACTATCAGCACTGTTGCTGTTTGTTTCTAGCGTGCCGAGAATATCCAGTATAGAACGGATAAAATCACGATGCTCGGCACATTCATGACACACGGAAGTATTTGCACACATTCCTTCATTCATAAGAACGTAGGCTTCTTCGGTGGCAATACTGAGTTGGGTAAAATAAGTGGTGTCTCGGGAGCTTTTTGTTTCAAGGAGGTTGTGAATATCTTGAAATCGCCCTTGTGCTTCACGAAGAATATCAAGCATGGTTCTCTCCGGTTTGATTTTTATAATCTTAATTGTACCTCAAAAAACGGTAGAATACCGTAAGAAATTTATTAGAATAAAAAGAGAAATTATGGAGTATCGTTATATCGGGCGCAGCGGTCTACGGGTATCGCCGATTTGTATGGGGACGATGACTTTCGGCAGTCAATGCGATGAAAAAAATGCGTTTGCGATTATGGATAAAGCGTATGATGCAGGGGTCAATTTTTTCGATACCGCCGAGCTTTATCCGGTGCCGCCAGAGGAAAAGCTTGCAGGGCTTACCGAGGAGATGGTAGGACGTTGGCTCAAAACCAAACCGCGCTATAGCATTATTTTAGCATCCAAAGTAGCGGGTGCGGCATCAGGGTGGTTTGTACCTCCGATACGTCACGGATATACGGCGATTGATCGGTTCCATATTGAACGGGCTGTTGAGGGTTCTCTTAAACGTCTTGGTACCGATTACATCGATCTGTATCAGATGCACTGGCCCGATACCATTGTCCCGATCGAGGAGTCTATGAGAGCATTCGATACTCTGGTGCAAAGCGGAAAAGTGCGTTATATCGGAACGTCGAATGACACGGCGCGCGGAACGATGAAATCGTTGATGGTATCCAAATACGAAAAATTGGCTCGCTTTGAGTCGATCCAAAACAATTTTTCACTCCTAAACCGACGTGATTTGACCGAAATCGGCGCACTCTGCCGTGAAGAGAAGATTTCATTGCTTCCCTACTCACCGATGGCCGGAGGGATTCTGAGCGGAAAATACAATCAAGATATCAATGCTCACGGGCGGTTTAGTGATTATGTAAAATCGTCTAACAAACGTCAGCGTTTGATGGCGGCACGATTTATGAATGACAAAACGCTGGCTTCAACACAAGAGTATCTCCGTATTGCTCATGAAGCAGGATTGGATCCGGTGACAATGGCGATTGCGTGGAGCAAACAGTTTGATTTTGTTGCCTCAACGATTATCGGTGCAACGACACCTGAACAGTTGGATGCAAGTCTCGCAGCGATGAATGTGACATTAAGCAATGAAATTTTACAAAAACTGGATGAGGTACATGCAAAAATTCTTTATCCTATGGGTTAGTTTCGCGGCTCTCTTTATCGGCGGGTGTGCACCAAAACACTATGAAATAAGCACTCCAAAACTAATCGTCCTGAAAACACCGAAACTTAAATTCGCTGATACGGGGTATATTCGCTCCAGCGGTGAGAGTGTCCAAGCGGAGCTTTTTACCGCCGGAGTTGCGGTGGAGAAGATTTCGATTGACGATCAGGTGTGTATCACAGCCGGATGTATGAGCGAAGAGGCGTTTGTACGAGAGTATCTTTCTCCCGAATATCCCAAAGACACACTAAGACGTATTTTGCTCGGTGATCCGATTTTTAATGGGATCAATATATCCGAGCAGTGCGGCGGAGCACGGACACAATACATCCGAAACGAAAAGAGCGATATTGTTTATCGTCTTAAACCCGATATGACCTATTTTAAAGATCGTACTAATGGAGTTATTATCAAAATCAGTGATCTTGACGACAATCAATCTCTTCCGTGAGTAACTAAGCTACAATCGCTGTAAAAAAGGGGATGTATGAACGTCTCTCCCGATTTTTCACTGCCGCTGCGCTCTATTGCCCCTTATTTTGTGGCGGCAATCATTTTTTACATTTTTTCCATGAGTTTTTTATTTTTTTTGCAGCCTAATACCGATTTGCGTGATTTTAGACTTATCGGGTGGGTACATACGTATATGATCGGTTTTGTAATGATGAGTATTATCGGTGCGATGGCTCAGCTTTCGGTAGTAGTCGCTGAAGTGCATCATCGTTACCCAAAAGTATTTGGATGGATAGGACCCATATTGGGAACCGGGACAGTTGTACTGGTGATAGGATTCGCATACAACCCTTTTTGGGTGAGTATCGGCGGTGGATTGATTCTCGTTGCATTGGTAATTTTTGCATTTAATCTATTTATGACGCTTCGCACCAGCCGCCGTCGTACCAGTGTTACCCGCTCGATGCAGTGGAGTACCCTTTTTTTAAGTGTAGGTCTTGGGATCGGTATTATGATGGCTTTAGGATATGCGGGTGTTTTTTCCATCGATCCCACACAATGGCGATTAGGGCATATTTTTGCCGTATTCGGCGGATATGTGATGATAAATATCATGGGAGTGAGTACGGTACTTTTGCCGATGTTTGGTGCTTGTGTGCGCCCGAGTGACAATGATTATACAATCAGTTTTTATACGATGGTTATGGCGGTAGTGATGATGGTTTTTGCTTCAGCACTGCGAATGGAGATGTTAGCACATATAGCTCTTTTATTAGGGAGTAGGATCTGTAAGTTATTACATGTTTCAGGTATATCGGATCTTTACCACTAAAAAACGGCATTACAGCGATATATGGGAACGTTCGGTCACTGTAGCGTTTATAGCCTTGATCGTTTCCATGGGATCGGGAATATATGCGGTTGCATCGGGAAGCGAAAAAGCAGTGTTGCTCTCATTTTGGTTTTTGACAGTCGGTTTTTTAGGGTTTTTAATCACGGCTCATTTATATAAAATTGTTCCGTTTCTGGTATGGTTCGAACGTTATGCTCCCCACATAGATGAGAGGGAAGTGCCGATGCTCCATCAGCTGTTACCCTTACAGTTGGCAAAGTTGCAGTGGGGATCGGCTTTGAGCGGATTGGTCATGATATCAATTGCGATTGGAAGCGGAAATCTTATTCTTTGGCATGTCGGTGCTTTATTGCTGGTTGGTTCAGGAATCGTTTTACTGGCAATCCTTATCAAGGTTTTGGGCGATAAGTTATAATTTCGTTTTATTAACGGAGAGTCTTTATGAAACTGAGCCAGCGTAGCGGCAGTGTAGAACAATCACATATCAGGTCAATGACGCGGGCATGTAACGCGATGAACGGGATCAATATGGCGCAGGGGGTCTGTGATCTCGAAGTCCCTCGTGAGGTGATCGAGGGGGCATATGCGGCGATGAATGAGGGGATTAACATTTATACCCCGACAGAAGGGTTGCCTCGACTTCGTCAAGCGATAGCGGAAAAGATGAAACACTTTTACGATGTCGAGATCGCCCCTGAGCAGGTACTGGTCTCTGATGGTGCGACGGGGGCATTTTATACGGCGTGCATGGCACTTCTGAATCCTATGGATGAAGTGATACTGTTTGAACCCTACTACGGTTATCACCGCTCCACATTAACATCTCTTGGAGTTGTACCGACATTCGTTCGTCTCGAAGCACCCGAGTGGAAGCTTGATATTGCATGCACTCGAAGCGGTAGTGACCCCGAAAACCCGTGCGATGGTGATCTGCAACCCCGCAAACCCGAGCGGTAAAGTCTATACCCGTGAAGAGTTGGAAATGATCGGAACGTTTACAGAGAAACACGATTTGATCGTATTCGCCGATGAGATGTATGAGCACTTTTTGTACGGCGACGCGGTTCATATTACGGCACTCAGTGTGACAAGTCTCAAAGATCGATGTGTTGTCCTCTCAGGATTTTCAAAAGTGTTCAGCATCACCGGATGGCGATTGGGATATGCGATAGCCCCCGTAAATGTTATCGAAGCAATGGCACAGCTCAATGATCTTATCTACGTCTGCGCTCCTGCACCGCTTACAGATCGGTGCGGCGGTCGGATTGGAGAGTTTGGGAGATAGCTATTACACCGAACTTGCCCGTATTCATGAACATAAACGTGATCTCTTTTGCGATGCACTCCGCGATGCGGGATTGAAGCCGAGCGTTCCGAACGGTGCGTACTATGTTATGAGCGATGTTAGTGCTGTTAGCGGCAATGATGATTTTGAAAAAGCGATGGCGATACTGGAAAAAACGGGGGTCGCTTCGGTTCCGGGACGGGCGTTTTATCACGACGATGCAGGAAAAAATATGGTTCGCTTTTGTTACTCTAAACCTCTGGGTGTACTCGAAGAGGCGGCGGAGAGAATACGACGTTTATGATATAATATTGAGAATTATGACAGAAGGAGGGATCAATGTTAAGTGTGCAAATTAACAATCCTGCGGTCGAAAATTTCTTTCACCATTCATCAGAGTCTATCGTGCAATTCCTCGAAAAAGCGGTTGCTCATTTAGAAAAAAAACCTTCGTTTATCGTATCATCGATGGATGAAGCGCGTGCAAGAGTAGAAAGCGCGCGAAAGTCCGATGATACTCTTTCTGAAGAGGAATACAAAAGCGATATGGAAGCCTTTTGGAAAACCGTGTAATTCGGATTGTTCGCAACCGAAAATTCACTATTCAATTTCAAAATATCCTCCGTTTTATTGCTCTCGATAAACGTTCCGCCGCAATCGATTTTCAACACGATCTTGACGCGAAATTCCAGCTTTTAAAAACTCAGCCGATGATGGGAAGAATGTCTCAATATGCGGATGATGAGAATGTGCGTGATCTTATCCATAACGGATATACCATCGTTTATGAAATCAAAGGGGAACAAACGATTCGGATTTTGGAAATTTTCAAATGGCAAGATAAATGAAGATACAAATCGAACTATTCGGAGTTTTCAACTATTTCCATAATGGAAACAGTTCAAATAGTTAAAAATACACAAGGAAATTAATATGTCTAAATTTGTCGGAGCGCACGTCTCCGCTTCGGGTGGTGTTTTTAACGCTCCCCTAAACGCGATGAAAATCGGGGCACGTGCATTTGCCCTTTTTACCAAAAACCAAAAACAGTGGGCGGCAAAGCCTCTGGATGATGAGACGATAGGGCTTTTCAAAGATAACCTCGCCAAAAGTGGCATTTTGCCAAAGCACGTTCTTCCGCATGACTCATACCTGATCAATCTTGGTCATCCCGAAGAGGATAAACGGCAAAAATCGTTGGATGCTTTTATCGATGAGGTACAGCGTTGCAGTCAATTAGGACTCGACCGTTTAAACTTTCATCCGGGTAGCCATTTGAAACAAATCAGCGAAGAGGAGTGTATCGACCGTATCGCAATGAGTATGAATGAAACACTCAGTGTTACAAACGGTGTCACGTTGGTAATCGAAAATACGGCGGGTCAGGGGAGCAATCTGGGATGGAGATTTGAGCATCTAAGTGCCATTATAGAGCGTATAGAGGACAAATCCCGTGTCGGCGTTTGTATCGATACGTGCCATATGTTTACCGCCGGTTACGATATCCGCACCCGTGAGGCGTATGAGGCAACATGGAAAGAGTTTGATACAATTGTGGGATTTAAGTACCTCAAAGGGATGCACATCAACGATTCCAAACCCGATTTGGGAAGTCATGTCGACCGACATGATTCGCTAGGATGTGGAAAAATCGGTCTGGATGCGTTTGGATTTATTATGAACGATCCTAGAATGGATGATATCCCGCTGGTACTTGAAACGATCGATGAGACGATTTGGGCTCAGGAGATCAAACTTTTGTATGGAATGGAGCAAAAATGAGAATAGCGGCATTATCGGTTATAGCATCAGCAACACTGATGGCAGGGGGATATGCTATCCCAGAGAGTTCGATCAATGCAACGGCGCTGAGTGCGGCATATGTCGCCAATGCTCACGGTGCCGATGCGGCGTATTACAACCCTGCAGCGATGGTCTATAACGACGATGCCAATATGTTTGAAGTTGATACGACCTATATCGGGCTTTCAAAAATTCATTATGCTTCATCGAGCGGAACGTACGATATCGATTCAAAAAGTGAATCGTTTTTGGTTCCGACACTCCATTACAGTTCTAAAAAATTAGGAGATATCGGTGCCCGTGCAGGGTTGAGTATTGTTGCACCGGCAGGATTGTCGAAACGATGGACGAGTGCTCCGGCAGTTTATAGTGCAGAAGAATTCACCCTCAAAACAGTTGAAATTAACCCATCAATAGCGGTACCGTTGAGCGATACGGTAAGTATGGGTGCCGGATTTCGAATTATTCACACCAGTGGAACAGTTAAAGCAAATCGGACGGGAATTTATTCAGAGAATATGACAGGCGATTCGATTGACTATGGATATAATCTTGCGTTGATGTTAAAGCCAATAAAAGAGCTCTCTCTAGCTGCAACTTATCGCTCTAAAGTAAATTTGAGTGTCGAAGGAAATGCTGATCTTTCTCATACCGGTGGAATTATTCCAGGAGATCCATTACCAACCTTTAGCGGCAATTATCCTGTCGCGGTGAGTCTTCCTGTACCAGCGGCTTTGAACCTTGCGGCGGCGTATACATTTGACAGCGGTACCACGGTTGAAGCAGTTTATGAACGTACATTTTGGTCAGCATACAAAACGCTTGATTTTACTTTTCAAAATCCATATGCTGAAGGATTTTTTGGAGCTGCTAAACCAAAAAATTATAAAAGCACTAACAGCTATCGCCTTGGTCTGACACAAAAAATCGATAAATTGACGGGTATGGCTGGGATAGCTTATGATGAAAGCCCAACACCTGAAGCAACACTCGGATATGAACTTCCCGATTCGAATGCGGTTATGGTGTCACTTGGCGGACGCTATAAAATCGATTCGCACTGGAACGTCGGTCTCGCGGGATTGGTTGATATGAAAAAAGATAGAACAGTGAATAACAGTTCTATTCATGGTGAATTTACCAATGCACGTGCCTATTTGGTCACTGCCGGAATCGAGTACCGTTTTTGATCCACTATCCGTATGATAATTTTTATGCAATGCTCCATAACGTCACGCAGGAGAATCCCTCCCAGAAGGCGATCTTTGTTGATGATAACAGGGTTAGTTACAAAAGCTTTTTAGAAAGTGTCGATAGGGCTGCCCGTGCATTAGAACTCATCGGTGTTGGATATGGGGATAAAGTCGCACTTATCTGTCCCAATAGCATCGAATTTGTTCAGAGCGTTTTTGCTATCAGTAAACTCGGTGCGGTTACGGTGCCGATCAATACAATGCTTAAAAATGAAGAGTATTGCTATATTCTGAGTGACTGCGGTGCAAAAATTCTGATTACTGTCTCCAAGTTTGCCAAAGAGGTAGATGATCTTTGTGAACGTGTCGATTCCATCGAACATACGATTTGGATCGATAAAGCTCCGATTGAAGATTCAAAACATTTGGTGCTCGATGAAATTCTCTCCGATCATTTGCATACCCATACCGCATCACCCGCTACCCTCGATGATACTGCCGTCATTTTCTATACTTCGGGCACGACGGGACACCCCAAAGGGGCAATGATCAGTAATCGTAATCTTTTCTCCAATCTTGTAGCGGCGAAAGAACGGTTCGATCTCAGTGAACGGGACCGTTTTATCGTCTATTTGCCGATGTTTCATTCGTTTACGTTTGCGATTATGGTGATACTCCCCTTTTTTATGCGGGCCTCTTTTGTTATCATCCCCTCGATTTTGCCGTTTAGCAATATCATCAAACAAACTCTTCTCAAACGGGTCACAATTTTCATGGGGGTTCCCGATATTTATAATGCCCTGATCCGTGCCAAATTGCCGTGGTACTTTTTATGGTTTAATCGCATTCGTGTTTTTGTTTCGGGGGGATCGGCACTAAACGAAGATACCCTGAACCGGTTTCGTTCAACATTCAAGCGTGCAACGATGCTGGAGGGGTATGGACTGAGCGAATGTTCCCCTGCTGTGGCAGTTAATCCCATCGAAAAACAAAAACATCTTTCGGTTGGTTTGCCATTTTATGGTTATGAAGTCAAGATTGTGAATGATGAGATGGTAGAACTCCCTATCGGTGAAGCAGGAGAGCTACTTGTCAAAGGTGACTGTGTCATGCAGGGGTATTTGAATAATCCGTCCGAGACAGCAGAGACAATCCAAAACGGCTGGCTCCGCACCGGGGATATTGCAAAAGTCGATGAGGAGGGGTATCTCTATATCGTCGATCGGATCAAAGATCTGATTATCTCAAAGGGGATCAATATCTATCCGCGACAGATCGAAGAGCAGATGATGCTGTTGCCTCAGATTAAATTAGCCGCTGTAATAGCGCAGAATGACCCGCATAGCGGAGAGGTTCCGATTGCTTTTGTTGAGTTAGAGGAGGGATATGAAGATACGACTTCTGCCACTATCAAATCTCAGCTCAAAGAACATTTGGCATCGTTTAAAATCCCTAAAACCATAACCGTGGTAGAATCTCTTCCAAAGACTGCTACCGGTAAAGTGCTCAAAAGAGCATTGAAGCAACAAGGAATCAATTGAAATATCTGATCGACTTTTTAGAAAATAAAGTAATTGAAAAAACCCATATCTTTTCACAGTTGAAATGTACCGTTGATGAGGCGAAAATTTTACAGCTTTTAACCCGTAAATTTTTACAATCCCAAGAAGATGTTATTGTCGCTGAACTCCTGCAAGAACTCTACGGTGCTGATGACTATTCCTATCTTAGTCATTTCGGGGAAGTGAAAACATTATTGGAATTAGGTTGGATCACTCACCACTCCTTTACCCCGCTTAAAATCAGTGAACTTTCCCATCTGGAACTCTATAACACTCCCGTGGCGGTAACATCAATATTTATGAAGCTCCTCGAAGATGGGTCTTTAGAGATGACACTGCCGGACATCAAACCCTACGCCGATCACTTGGAGTATCTCCAGGATCAGTTTTTCCGTATCGAACTCTATCAGAAGATGTCGATCATTCGTCATAACGGTAACGAACACTCGTTGGGGATCAACCGTATCCAAAATAAACTCGATCTTCTTGAAAAGCGGATTGATGAGCGGATAGCCCAAACGTCACTCGATGTTGTACTGGATCGTTTTTTTAAACAAAAGAAACTGGAACCCAAAGAGCAGGTGATTTTTTTAGCCCTTCTAAAAGAGGAATACAGTGCGACCGAGGGGAACTTGCGAGAGATGAATACTCTCATCGACCTGATCAGTTTTGATGATTACGAGCGGATCAAAAATCGCGCCCTTCTCGAAGACGGTTCACGACTCATTAGCGATGAAGTGATCGATTACGAAGAGATGCTCAACCCGTTCGGCGGTATCAGCCGCGCCTTTTACATCGTCGATGAGGTGCTTCAATCGATCATGCACCCGCAAAAAAAGAAAAAAGTGCGTAAACTCAAACTCGATATGCTGATTAAAGAGCAGGAGATTTTTGAGCTGATCGAACCGACGACATCACTCGAAAATGTGGTGCTTAATCCCTCTACCGAACAGACCCTTTCCAATCTCATGCGTCAGCTGGATCGTGAAGTGATAGCACGGTTGCATGAATGGGGAGTCAAAGATAAAAAAGCGGGAATCGATGCACGGATTATTTTCTACGGCCCTCCGGGGACGGGAAAAACCCTCACCGCTCACTCCCTCTCCCGCTCATTGAAACGTCAGGTTTTGAGTTTTGACTGTTCAAAAATTCTCTCGATGTATGTCGGTGAATCGGAAAAAAATGTGAGAAAGATATTTGATACCTACGCGGATCTCACGAAGCAAACTAAAACAGAACCGATTTTACTCCTCAACGAAGCGGACCAGTTCCTCTCTTCACGATCATCGGGAGTCGGATCATCTGCCGATCAGATGCATAATCAGATGCAGAATATCTTTTTAGAACAGATCGAAAAATTTCAGGGAATTTTGATTGCGACAACTAATCTCCTCGAAAATATCGATCAGGCATTTTCACGCCGTTTTAACTACAAAATTGAGTTTAAAAAACCGGATCAAAAACAACGTTTGACGTTGTGGAAAATGATGTTGCCGCCGAATGCTCCGTATGAAAGTGGTTTTGATGTCGAAAAATTAGCTTCGTACCCGCTGACGGGTGGGCAGATCAACTTGATAGTTAAAAACACTGCTTATCAAGTCGCTGCACGAAAAGAGGGCCTTTTTAAACTCGACGATTTTATTAGTGAAATTCAAAAAGAGCGATCGGGAAGTTTTGAAGGGGAAAAATCGGTGGGATTTTTGAGCCATTGATTATCAAAAACTTATCACAACGTGACCGAAATTGAGCTCAACTGTTGTATTTAGCATAAAGTGGGGGTATAATCCCCCTAACTAGAGCTAGATGCGGAGAATAGAATGGGTTGGTTTAGTGATGATACGCAGCTGAGAGAAGAACTTGCAGCACTCAAAAAAGAGTATGCGATACTTCGAGATCAAAATCGAAGAACTCTCTCGTAAACTCAATGAGTGTGAATCTACCATTGAGCAGAGCAGATGATCGTCATCGATGCGGGAACGCCACTGCGATGATGACCTATCAAAATGAACAGCTCAAAAAAAATCTGATCGATGTGCAAGGTAATATGGCATCCTCAGTCTCCTCATCGAAAGAGAACATTGCCAAATCGAATGATTTATTGGAAAGTATTGTTGATCTTGGACATAGAGCATCAGGTATTTCAAATACTTTAGATGGGCTAAATCATTTAGCATTGGAGTCGATGGAAACGGTAAAAACCCTCTCTGACCGCGCTCAGGATGTCGCGAGTATTTTGGGACTGATCAAAGATATCTCCGATCAAACGAATTTATTGGCGCTCAATGCTGCGATTGAAGCGGCTAGGGCAGGTGAACACGGGCGTGGATTTGCGGTCGTTGCCGATGAAGTGCGTAAATTGGCTGATCGAACCGACAAGGCGATCAATGAGATCAACATGTCTCTTCAATCGATGAAACAAGACGTCACTACGATCGGCGATAAGTTTGAACAAGTACAGGAAAGTATCCAAGAATCGAACGAATCGATCGGAAGCTTTAATACGAATATGAACCATAATGCACAGATGATGCGTGAAACGTTTACACAAACGGAACATACTGCTGAGAGGGTCTTTATGAGCTTGGCAAAACTCGATCACATTGTATGGAAAGTGAATACCTATCTCTCTGCTATTACAAAAAAAGAGCAGTTTAATTTTGTCGATCACCATAATTGCCGTTTCGGCAAATGGTACTATGAAGGGGAAGGGGCAGATTTCTTCAAGAAAACTCCAAGCTACTCTTCACTTGAATCTCCTCACTCGATTGTTCATAATTCTACCCACAAAATATTTGATCTCATGAAAAGTGAGGAGATAGGTTCAGATGGGTTTGTGAAAATATTTGAAGAGATGGAGCATGCGAGTGACGGTGTTTTCTCAACACTTGACCGTATGCTGCAAGAAAAACATTAAAATGCTTCTATTCGTAGCACCTCAGGTGCTACGATCCTTTTAGATAAACTCCTGTTAATCCATAAAATTGTTCCATTTTGACACGAAACAAGAGCGATAATTTTAAAGTGTTACATTATTTAACATTTATCCCTAAAACCCAATAGTAGCGTGTTTCTTATTGTGACAACAGCTAAAAAAGATAAATGATTGATTAACGATTAAGGGTTTGCTTTAATTCTCTTTTTGTTATAGTGCAACAACTGTTTTTACATAAAACCGTATCCTGATATAGGAAGTTTTCTTGTATCAGGATAGGCCATCAACCATAAAAAGGTCGGAACTATGGAGCATTACAACGCAGCAAATCCTTATTTCGGGGTATTTGTACTGTTCGTGTTAACGTTTGGGGCATTTTACGCCACAACGGTTATCGCACGTTTAGCCAGCCGCGCGTTAGCGGCCAAAGATACTGAAAAGATAAAACTGACAGTTTACGAATGCGGACCGGAAGTGACAAAGCAACCGAACCGTATTTCACCGCAGTTTTATCTCTTCGCGTTGTTGTTTTTATTGTTTGATGTCGAGATTGTATTCATGTTTCCATGGGCAATCGACTTCAAACTTTTAGGGTGGTTTGGATTTGTTGAGATGATGACGTTCATCTTGTTACTGGCTATCGGTTTTGTTTACGCTTGGAAGAAAGGGGCTCTCGAATGGCACAACATCAAGTAAATTATCTCAAAGACGGCGGGCTTCCCGTTGCTTTGACGACGATCGACAAAGTGGTTAACTGGGGTCGATCAAACTCCCTTTGGGCATTGACATACGGTTTGGCATGCTGCGGTATCGAAATGATGGCATCGGGTGCTTCTCGTTATGACTTCGACCGTTTCGGTACGATTTTCCGTGCATCTCCGCGTCAAGCGGAGCTCATGGTTGTTGCAGGGACATTGACCAAAAAACATGCAGAGTTTATCCGCCGTTTGTACGATCAAATGACCGAGCCTAAATGGGTTATATCGATGGGTTCATGTGCTAACACCGGCGGTATGTTCAATACCTACGCAACGGTTCAAGGGGTTGACCGTGTTATCCCGGTTGATTTATATCTTCCGGGTTGTGCTCCACGCCCTGAAACATTGCAATATGCGGTATTGTTATTGCAACAAAAAATTCGACGTGAGAGCGCATCACGTGCTCAAAAACCAAAAAGGCTGATGTAATGAGAGCTTACACCCCTAAAGACGACGTACAGAAAAAACCCTATTACACCGACCGTTACTGGGTTGCCCCTCAAGTAGCAAAAAGTGATGTTTCTGAGGATGCGCGTATTCGCACATGATCTCGAAGCGATCAAAGCCAAGTTTGACGTATTGGATGCCTATATCCAAGTGGGACAGATGGTGGTTGTGATCAATGCTGTCGATAACTACGGTGTCATTGAATTGATGAAAAATACCCTTGAGTACAATCAACTCTCTGAACTCAGTGCGATCGACTGGCTTGCATCAGAGGGAAAATTTGAGATTTTCTACCAAATGCTCAGCATGTCAAAGCGTAAACGTGTTCGTGTGAAATGTAAAATAGATGAGAAAGAGTCGATTCAAAGTCTCTCTTCTCTTTTCCGTTCTGCTGACTGGTCTGAGCGGGAAATGTACGATATGTTCGGTGTGGTTGTTAATAACCATCCGTTTATGAGACGTATTTTGATGCCGGATGACTGGGAAGGGTTTCCGTTACGTAAAACCTATCCGCTTCAAGGGGATGAGTTCGCCCAATGGTATGAAGTTGACAAAATTTTCGGTAAAGAGGCACGCGAGATTATCGGACCTGAAAATCGCGATAGCGCACGCGTTGATCGTTACGACACCGAACGTTTTGCCCGTTTGGGACACGAAGTACCTCGCGGTGCCGACATCAGCCAGGGCGAACCGGATACTCCGTTGTGCTACCAAGAGAATGAGGGTGTATTCCTCATCCAAAAATTTGACGCAGAAAAAAGCGTCGTGATCTCTGATCGCGATCGTTAAGGAATTATAGTATGCAACAATCCAATAGATTACGACCCTTTTTTGAAAACATTACGTTTGACCGTGCACGACAATGAACTGATCCTGAACTTCGGGCCTCAACACCCCTCGGCACACGGACAGTTGCGTTTGATGCTCCATTTGCAGCAAGAGCAGATCACCAAAGCCCATCCGGATATCGGATACCTTCACCGTGGTATGGAGAAGATGGCGGAGAACATGATCTATAACGAGTTTATGCCGACAACGGATCGTATGGACTATATCGCTTCAAGTTCGAATAACTACGGTTTTGCATTGGCGGTTGAACGCCTTATCGGTCTCGAAGTGCCGCGCCGTGCGAAAGTGATCCGTATGATGCTCCTTGAGACGAACCGTCTTATGTCACACCTTTTCTGGTTGGCGACAACGGCGCTCGATATCGGAGCGATGACGGTCTTCTTGTTCGCGTTCCGTGAGCGTGAGTATTTGATGGACTTGATCGAAGATTACTGCGGTGCCCGTTTGACCCATGCCGCTGTTCGTATCGGTGGTGTTCCGCTTGATTTGCCGGATAATTTCATCGCTGATTTACGTAAATTTCTCGACAAATTGCCGGAAAACATTAAAGACTACGAAGATCTTCTCGATACCAACCGTATCTGGTTGATGCGTATGGAAAATGTCGGGGTTATCTCTAAAGAGATGGCTTTGAGCTGGGGATGTTCAGGGGTAATGCTTCGCGCATCGGGTGTCGAGTGGGATATCCGTAAAGAAGAGCCGTATGAGCTGTATGATGAAGTCGAGTTCAATGTTCCGGTTTCTGATAAAGGGGACAACTACGCTCGTTATAAACTCTATATGGCAGAGATGCGTGAATCGGCGAAAATCCTGTACCAAGTACTCGATATGTATGAGGGGACAGGTCCAGAGTTGATGGCACACGCGCCGCAATATATCTCGGCACCGAAAATCGACATTATGACCCAAAACTACTCGTTGATGCAGCATTTTGTCTTGGTAACGCAAGGGATGCGTCCTCCGGTAGGAGAGGTTTATGTGGCGACCGAATCACCTAAGGGAGAGCTTGGTTATTTCATTAACAGCCAAGGGGGAGCTTATCCGTACCGTCTAAAACTTCGTGCGCCTTCATTCTGGCACACCGGAATTTTGACCGACTTACTGCCGGGTCACTACATTCCGGACGTTGTATCAATCATCGGGACGACTAATATCGTCTTCGGTGAAGTAGACCGCTAAAAGGAGCATGCAGTGAAACGTTATGATTTACGTCATTTAAAAGAGAATTTTGCAGGCCGCATGTCCGAAATTATCAAAAGCGAAGCCGCTAATGGCGAAGTATTGATTTTTTTATTTGAAATCGGTGATTTTACTCCGGTACAACAATCGGCTGATTTGGTTAAAGAGCTTGGGTGTGAACTCATGAACTCGTTGAAATTCAACGAAGCTGACTGGACCATTGTGGTCAAGAAATAAGGAAGCGTAGTGAGTAAAGTCTATTTCTCCACATGGCGGGGTGAACAGATCAATAACATCGGCAAAGCTGATGATGTTTGGGAAAAATCTGCTTATAACCTTCCGTTGGAATATAACGAACACGCCCACTCTAAAGCGTTCATCGGATGGGACGGGGTAGCACTGTTTAACCCCGATGTCGACGTAGTCCGTTTAGCAACGGAATATGCGGCGCAGTATCAGGTCTATTCCGAAGCGTGCGGACGATGTGCACCGGGACGATGGGGCGGACGTATTTTGTACGATTTGCTTGATAAAATCGCTCGCGGTGAAGGAGCAATCTCTGATATGGAACATCTTAAAGAGGTGTCTCGTACGATGCAGGAGACTTCCAAATGTGAGATCGGTAAAACGGTTCCTAATCCGCTGCTTGATTTAATGACACACTTCGAGTCAGAGTTTATGGCGTGTATTGAGAACCAAAAACCGTCCAAACATTACCATTTGGAAGATACCAGCTATATTGCGAAAATCACCGCACCGTGTATGGATGCGTGTCCCGCGCATGTTGATATTCCTGCCTATATCGAGGGTGTTCGCGATTTACGTTTTGATGACTCGCTTATGGCGACACGTCAAACGATGCCGTTGGCTCACACGTGCGGACGTGTTTGTCCTCATCCGTGTGAGAGCGAGTGTCGACGTACAAACCTCGATGAGCCGATTTCGATCATGGAGCTCAAACGTCTGGGTGCCGATTATGAGACCGATCACGGTTTCGGTTTCTTCCACCCGAGTGAGAAAAAAGCTTCACTCGGGAAAAAAGTAGCGGTTATCGGTGCAGGACCTGCGGGATTGACGGGCGCATATTACATGGCACTTGATGGTATCGATGTCGATGTGTATGAAGAACTTCCGGTTCTCGGCGGTGAGGTTGCGGTCGGGGTCCCTGAATACCGTATGCCGATTGATAAATACAATCAAGACATCGAAGCGGTACGAAGTCTTGGGGTGAACTTTATCACCAATTCTAAAGTGACAGCCGACATGATGCGCCAATTTGAAAACGATTATGATGCGACTTTGGTAGCTACGGGTACCCGTATTTCTAAAAAAGTGTATTGTGACAACGAACGTCCTGAGATTCAAGGATACTGGGGAGCGATCGACTTTTTGGACAAAGTCAATCTCCAGGTTAAATACGACATTATGGTACCGGAAGCGGATCAAAAGCGACATATGTTACCGGCTGATTTTGTTGACTTGAGCGGGAAAACATTGGTGTGTGTTGGTGGTGGGTTTACTTCGATGGACGTTGTCCGTTGTGCAATCCGTGCCAATGCTGCAAAAGTAGTGATGTTGTACCGTCGTGATGAAGCGACCATTATTAAAAATACGACGTATGAAGAGTATCATGAAGCGGTGGAAGAGGGTGTTGAATTTATTTTTCACTCGGCGGTTGCTGCTATGCATGATGAGAACGATGTTCTTAAATCGCTCGTTATTGATCGTTTTGAATTGGTTCCTGATCCAAACGGTGGACGCCCGACGTTGGAGAAAATCGAAGGGGCTAGTTTTGAGATGGAATGTGATTATCTGATTCCTGCCGTATCGCAAAGTGCCGACTTGAAACTTCTCCCTGAAGAGTGGGAAATTGAGCGTACCTCATGGGCAACGATCAAAACCAACGGCAAAGACTACATGACTTCGCGCAAAGGGATCTTTGCGGCGGGAGACTGTGAATACGGTCCGATGACGATCGTAAATGCGGTCGGTCAGGCAAAACGTGCCGCATCGGTGATGTCACGCTATGTCGTAAGCGGAGAAATTACTTTGAGCGACGATGAGATTATGGAAGATCACCTCCGTAAACTCAAAGTTTATGATAAAAAAGAGAAAATTCAAGGGTGGCTTCCGGGATTGCCGCGTCAACACAGTGAAGTACTCACCGTGGAAGAACGCAAAGACAACAATCGTGAAGTGAAATACGGCTTTACACAAGAAGAGGCACTCGCAGAGGCGGAGCGCTGTATGCGCTGTTACTATATCGCGATGGTCGCACATTAAGGAGGGATGGATGATCAATTTTACGATTAACGGCCAGCCCGTCATTGCAAATAAAGGGGAGACGATTCTCCAAGCGGCACGCAAAGCAGGATTTTATATCCCGACCATGTGTTATTTGGAAAAAACAACCCCGTGTGCTTCATGCCGTCTATGTGTGGTTGAAACGGATAAAACGGACGGTCTGATTCTCAGCTGTCAAACTCCCCCGACAGAGGGTCTTGCGGTAGTGATCGATTCGGATCGTCTTAAAACAGAACGTACCAACATTATGCGTCTATATGATGTCAATCACCCGTTGGAATGCGGCGTGTGTGATAAATCGGGTGCGTGCGATCTTCAAAATAAAACGTTAGAGTTCGGGATAGACCGTCAACATTTCAGCGCTAAAGAGCAGCAGCGCCACATCAAACATTGGGGACTTGTCAATTATGATCCGTCCCTGTGTATTTTGTGTGAAAAATGTGTTCACGTTTGTAATGAGATTATAGGTGATGATGCAATCGAATTAAAATTCGGCGGATACAAATCATCTATTATCCCGAAAAACAGCGATGTTTTAGATTGTACGTTCTGCGGTGAATGTATCGCAGTATGTCCGGTCGGTGCACTGGTAAGCCGAGATTTTCAGTACAGCGCAAACGCATGGGAATTGACCAAAATTCCTGCAACGTGTGCCCATTGTTCAGCGGGATGTTCACTTACCTATGAAGTTCGACATACCTCTAACAGCATCGGGGCTGCGTCAAAAATCTATCGTGTAACCAACGATTTTGAACATACGACACTCTGCGGTGCCGGACGTTTTGGATTTGATTTTGCGGTTCAAACGAGTAAAGATGAAGCGGAATTTGCAAAAGCATTGAGTGCAATGTCGAAGGCAAAAGCAATCCGCTTTAGTTCATTGATTACCAACGAAGAGGCAATGATCCTTCAATTGCTCAAAGAAAAATTGAGTCTTAAGCTATACAACGAAGAGGCTCGTGCGTATCAAAACTTTATGGCGGCATACGGTTCGATTAGCGGTAAAACAGGATTCGGCGGAAGCTTGGATGCCATTTCTCAGAGTGATGGGATTATCGTTCTGGGTGGACGTATCAGTACCGACAATCCGATGGTTCGCTATTCAATGACGACGGCTGCTCGCCATAACGGAGCTAAAGTTGTTTATATGCATCCGATTGAAGATGAGTTGCTTCAAAATGTAGTGACGCAGTTTGTCAAATACGAAGTGGGGACTGAAGAGGGGGTTGTGGCAATGCTCGCAAAAACCCTTCTCTCAGGTGCCGATTTGAGTAATGAAGCAAAAGCTTTTTTTGATGGGCTTGATGAGGGATACTTGTGTGCTGAGTCGAATGTCGGTGATGAAGAGTATGCTCAAATTTCTAAATCATTTGCAAGAGCTAAGCGAAAAACACTGGTCATCGGAAGCGATCTTCTTAATCATAAACGCTCTGAAAATATTGCCCGATTGTGTGCGATGATAGAGACCTATACAGAATTCTCTGTGGTGGTTGTCCCTGTTAGTATTAATACCATCGGGGTATCATTGATTTGTGATCTGGATGTCGATAATAGTAGTGAAAATATAGTCGGATACAATGCAGCGGGCGATTACACGATGGGTTCAATCGGCGATGTAATGCTGACTCTCCCTTCGCTCAATTCTCAGGAAGGGACATTTGTCAGTATTAACCATCAAGTGTTACCGACCAATGTTGCGGTAAGCTTTGAGGGATACACGTTAAATGATCTTGCAACCTCACTTGGGGTTGTTGCTGAAAATACGATTGACTATACGGTTAAGCTTCCTATGTCAAAAGGATTTAACGGAAAATCGTTCGATGAATTAGGAAACTTTTTCGGAGCATTGGGGGAAGACAATCGTGGTTATATTCTTGAAAGTTGCGATGTTGAAACAAGCGGAAGTCTGGAAGAGATTGATGACTTGCCGGAATTTAACGGCACGGTTGTTTATCGCTGTAACCCGGTAAATCAGTTTAACGGATACACGGCTAAGGTGGAACAGCTCGAAAAAGAGGCAGAATTAAGTGGATCAGCGCAGTTTGCCGCTGCTGCAAAAATCGGTGATGGTGATAAAATTCGCCTTGAATTTCCTCAAAGCACTCAAGAACGTATTTTTAAACTCGATTCTACTTTAAAAGGGACGATCGCACTGATCCCGGCATACGATGTCGGATTCGGCGGGTTAAATGAACAATATCGTTTTGAAAAGGTGAAAATTATGAGGATGGGGAGCGAATCATGAATGAAATCACGATAACCATAGACGGCCGCACTGTCCAGACGCAAGAGGGTGAATATATCCTTAATGCGGCACGGGCAAACGGAATATTTATTCCGGCAATCTGCTATTTGACACGATGTTCACCGACATTGGCATGTCGTATTTGTCTGGTCGAAGCGGATGGCAAACAAGTCTATGCGTGTAATGCCAAAGCCAAAGAGGGGATGGACATTACAACGACTACCCCGAATATTTTGGCAGAGCGTCGGGCCATCATGGAAGTTTACGATGTAAACCATCCGCTTGAATGTGGTGTGTGCGACCAATCGGGTGAATGTGAACTTCAAAACTACACCCTTGAAGTGGGTGTCGACGGACAAACCTATTCGATCAAAGATACCCATAAGCCGGCTCAGGACTGGGGATTGATTCACTATGATCCTGCATTGTGTATTATGTGTGAGCGTTGTATTACCGTTTGTAAAGACATGATCGGTGATGCCGCACTCTCTACCGTAGCGCGCGGAAGTGATGCGATTGAGGCAGAGTTCAAAGAATCAATGCCAAAAGATGCTTACGCAATGTGGAATAAGCTGAATAAATCGTTGATCGCTCCAAACGGCGGGGACAGACTTGATTGTACCAACTGCGGCGAGTGCACGTCCGTTTGTCCGGTCGGTGCATTGGTAAGCAGCGATTATCAGTACACCTCCAATGCATGGGAACACAAACAGATCCCGGCGACGTGTGCCCATTGTTCGGCGGGATGTCAGTTGAGTTATGATGTCAAACACACTAGCATCACAGACCCTGAAGCTAAAATATATCGTGTCAAAAATGAGTGGAACTATGTTTCATTGTGCGGTGCGGGACGATACGGATATGACTTTGAAAATCGAAATGTGCTAAAAGATACAGCAGCATTTGACGCAGCTATTAGCGCTTTCAAAAAAGCCGATACGATCAAATTTACTTCGACCATCACTAACGAAGAGGCATTGATTCTCCAAAAACTCAAAGAGAAATACGGCTATCGTTTGGTAAATAATGAAGCGTTGGCACTTAAAAACTTTTTGAGCAGTTACAGCAGCATCAGCGGTAAATCTCTTTACGGCGGTGATTTGGGTGAGGTTCATTCATCTGACTTTGTTGTTTCTATCGGGAGTGCACTCAAAACCGATAACCCTAATGCCCGTTTTGCGATGAACAACGCATTATCAATGAATAAAGGGGCAAGCCTTTATTTTCATCCGATCAATGATCCGGTCATTGAGGAAATGTCTAAAAACGTTACCCAGTTCAACCATGCTCCGATGATGGAAGAGGCGGCATTGTATTTGATGCTTGATCTTTTCGGAGATAAAGCGGCAATGCCTTCAACTATTACCGAATATTTGGCAAGCTTCCACTCAACTAAAATAGTGACGGTTGAAGAGAGTGTTGATGAAAAAGTGACCGAAACCGTTGTTAAAAAAGTGTTGAACGAAGAGACGGGTGTCGAGGAAGAGGTGAGCGAAGAGGTTACCAAAACCGTGAAGAAAAAAGTCTCTAAAGAGGTAGAAGTCGATGAGAACGCACTCTTTGGGCTTTTGAATGCACCGGAAGGATTTGCTGACACACTTACCAAATATTTAGCGAAAAAAGAGAAATTCTCTTTAATGGTGGGACCGGATCTTTATACCCACCCCAATGCGCATAATTGTGCCCGTCTGGTTGCATTGATCGAAAAATATACACCGTTTAGTGTGACGATGATCCCGAATCTCTCCAATACTCTCGGTGTGGCGATGATTTGTGATTTAGAGAGCGAATGCGGAAATTACACGATTGGCTATAACACGGCAGGTAACTTTACCCTTAGTGCACTAGGCAACGGTGATTTGGATATGTCGGCTCTTAATCAGCAAGAGGGGACATTGGTCAGTATCGACAAACAGGTCAATCCGACCAATGCGGCGCTCGGTTATAACGGGTATGTACTCAACGATATTGCGAAGGTGCTTGGATTGAACACTAAATTCACCGTCGACTATACGGCAGAGCTTCCGGTTGCGGCAGGATTCAGAACGGTAGAGTTTGATTCTCTTCCGAACCACTATACCAACGGGGGTGAAGAGGTTCGCGGTTACCGTCTTGTGTCTCAAAACATGAGTGTGAACGGTGACGAGAGTGTTAATCCGTTTGATGCAAGCAAAGCAATGGGTGAGCAGGTTGTTTATCTGGCCAATCCGGTGCTTCAATTTTCACCGTTTACCGCCGCGTCGCATCAACTCCAAAGCAAAGGCGGATTGTATGTATCGGCTTCAGCCATGGAAGCTTTAGGGTGGAGTGAAGGTGATCGCGTAAAAGTTAAAACATTACGCGGTGAAGTAGCGGTAAATATCATCAAAGACGGTAAAATCGAGGGAGATATCACCTATCTGCCGACATTTGATACTGAAATCAATTCTGAAGCACTGTTTGACGGTTACCGTTTTGCCAGTGTATCAATTCAAAAGGTGTAAAGCATGGATGTAGCATTCATTATAGAGACGATTGCAAAAATCGTTGTAATCTTGTTAGTCTTCTCAGCGCTCGCGGGTCTTGGGACCTATTTTGAGCGTAAAGTATTGGCGTTCATGCAACGCCGACTTGGGCCGATGCACGTAGGACCGTTCGGGCTCCTTCAAGTGGCGGCAGATGGGATAAAACTCTTCACCAAAGAGGATATTATTCCGCAAAACGTCGTAAAACCGATCTTTAAAATCGCTCCGGTTATTACAGCAGCAACCGCATTTATGGCTTCTGCCGCGATTCCGTTTTGGCCGCAGTTTACGGTAATGGGTTACACGGTTCATCCGATCGTAGCCGATATCAATGTCGGTATCTTGTATGTTCTTGGGATCATGGCAATCGGATTATACGGACCGTTGCTCGGAGGTATGGCATCGGCGAATAAATGGTCGTTGATCTCTGCGGCACGTAGTGCGGCGATTTTTATTTCGTATGAAGTTATTACCGGTCTTGCTCTCTTAGCGCCGTTGATGATGGTAGGGTCATTGTCATTGATCGATATCAATAATTACCAAGCAGGGGGGATCGGAAACTGGATCATCTGGTCACAGCCGGTTGCATTTGTCCTTTTCTGGATTGCCGCTTTTGCCGAAACAGGGCGTACTCCGTTTCACTTGGTGGCGAATGACCATGAAATTATTGACGGTTTCGGTACCGAGTATTCAGGTATGCGTTGGGGTCTTTTCTTCATCGGTGAATATGCGAATATGTTCTTTATTTCATTTGTTATTTCAATCATCTTTTTGGGTGGTTTTGGAGATGGGACGATCGCAGGGGCGATCCAGCTCTTGTTGAAAGTGTCGTTTTTCTTCTTCTTTTTCCTCTGGACACGCGCTGCATGGCCGGATGTCCGACCTGACCAATTAATGTGGTTGTGTTGGAAAGTATTAATGCCGATTGCGGTCGTTAATTTAGTGGTTACAGGTATTGTTATTTTGATTCAACTCAAAGGGGGTATGTAATGCATCATGAAGAAGTATTTACAAATCGTGACGTGAGTGAACACAGCGCGTATTTTTATGTCGATATCGAAACCTATCCAACCAGCGGATGGGATAAATTTAAACAGGTTGTGAAGCGTACTTTTAACGGTGAGCTTTTCGTCGGTTTATGGGTTGTTATGCGTGAGATGATCAAATTTGACATCCATACGCTTCAATATCCGCTTGAAAAACTCCCTATCGGACCGCGCTACCGTGCGGTTCATAAACTGCTACGTTTGTGGGAGTCAGGATATGAGCGTTGTATCGGATGCGGATTGTGTGAAAAAATCTGTATCTCCGATTGTATCCGTATGGACACCCGTATCGATGAGAACAGCCGTAAAGAGGTAACTGAGTACAGTATCAATCTCGGACGTTGTATTTTCTGCGGCTATTGTGCCGAAGTGTGTCCGGAACTCGCGATCGTTCACGGCGGGCGTTATGAGAATGCCTCAGAACAACGTGCCCATTTCGTGATTAAAGACGATATGCTTACCCCTCTTGATCTACTCAAAGCGGGCGAACAAGCAGAATACCCGGGCTTCGGTGCCATCATCCCAGGAAGCGACGCGTCGGTCAAAAAGACCCCGTTGGCATATTAAGGAGTCAAAGTATGTTTGAAGCAATCGCTTTTTATCTGTTTGCGGTCCTCACAATCGTGATGTTTACCATCACGGTTATGACCAGCCAAGCACTTTATGCTATTACCGCAATGGCGGCAGGGATGATATTTATCTCTGCATTTTTCTTTATTTTGGGTGCCGACTTTTTGGGTGCAATCCAAATCATTGTTTATACCGGAGCGGTTATGGCGTTGTATGCGTTTGGTATGATGTTTTTTGATACAACCCGCAACGTGGTTGAAAAACGTACTAATCCGCAAATCGTATTTGCTCTTGGTGTATTGGCTGCGGTTATGGTGGTAGCGATTTTCGTGGCTCCAATCGTTTCGAATAACATTCAAGCTATTTATCCGATAGCGGAAAATGTCGGAAATTCCCAAGCGGTCGGTATGGTTTTATTTACCAAATACCTTGTTCCTTTTGAGCTTGCAGCGGTCATGTTGCTTGTTGCTATGATCGGAGGAATTGTTTTGGCCGGTAAAAAAATGGACAAATCATTGACGTTAATGAAAGAAGAAGAGATCGGCATGGACGATAGCTTTGAACCAGAAGCAGGGGGACACTGATGGAAATTACACTGACTCATTATCTTGTTTTATCAAGTGTATTGTTTGCAATCGGTTTGATCGGGGTTATGCGCCGAAAAAATCTTTTGATGCTCTTTTTTGCAACAGAGATTTTACTTAATGCTACCAATGTTGCATTTGCAGCAATCTCCCATTATATCGGAGATTTGAGCGGACAGATGTTTGCATTTTTTATTATTGCGATTGCGGCATCGGAAGTAGCAATCGGTCTTGGGCTACTCATCGTATGGTACAAACGTACCGGTAAGATCGACTTAGACCAAATGAATTCAATGCGAGGATAGGCTATGGAACTTTACTTATATATTGCACTGTTTGCTCCGCTGGTAGGGTCGCTCTATTCAGCTCTTTTCAGTGCATCACCTAAATCGCAGCATGTCGGGGTAGTGGCATCAGGATTGCTATTTACCTCATTTATCAGCAGTGCGATTTTGCTAAGCTACGTTATGGGCGGGCACATTGTTCATGTTGAAATGATGACATGGATGGCGACAGGGGATCTTTACATCCCGTTTGGATTCGTGGTTGATCAAGTGAGTGTCGTGATGATGATGGTTGTTACGGTTGTATCAACGGTAGTACATGTCTATTCGATCGGATACATGGATCATGACAAAGGATTCAACCGTTTCTTTGCATGGCTTTCAGCATTCGTTTTCTCAATGATGGTACTGGTTATGAGTGACAACTTCGCCGGTCTTTTTATCGGATGGGAAGGGGTCGGTCTTTGTTCATGGGGACTCATCGGCTTTTGGTATCATAAAGAGTCAGCAACATGGGCGGCAAATGAAGCGTTTATTATGAACCGTATTGCCGACCTTGGGATGTTGATCGGTATTTTTATGCTCTATTGGAATGTCGGTTCACTTCAATACGACGTAGTATTTGCTCAAATCGGAAATCTTCCGATAGCAGTCATTACATGGATCGGTATTTTCCTTTTTATCGGGGCAATGGGTAAATCGGCACAATTTCCACTCCATACATGGCTTGCCGATGCGATGGAAGGTCCTACTCCGGTTTCTGCGTTGATCCATGCTGCAACGATGGTTACGGCAGGGGTTTATCTTGGTTGTTCGTGCGAACCCGATTTATGATTTGATTCCGAATGTCGGTATCTTTATCGCAAGTCTCGGTGCGTTTGTTGCGTTGTTCGCAGCATCAATGGCACTGGTGAACCGCGATATGAAACGTATCATCGCCTACTCTACATTGTCACAACTCGGATATATGTTCGTAGCAGCCGGTTTGGGAGCCTATTGGGTAGCATTGTTCCACCTTATGGCACACGCATTTTTCAAAGCACTATTATTCCTCGGTGCCGGTAACGTTATGCATGCGATGCACGACGAGCTCGATCCGTTTAAAATGGGTGGATTGCGCAAAGTGATGAAAGGGACATTTGTTATGATGACCCTTGCTTCGGTTGCATTAGCGGGTATCTATCCGTTTGCCGGATTCTTCTCAAAAGACTTGATCCTTGAGGTTGGATTCGTAGAACACCATTATGTTATTTACACGGTCTTGTTATTGACAGCAGGATTGACTGCGTTTTATTCATTCCGTCTTGTTGCGTTGATTTTCCATGGGGAAGAGCGCTATAAACTTTTCGGTATCCATCCTCATGAAGCGTATAAATTTATGTTGGTAGGGATGTCTCCGTTGTTGCTTCTTGCTATTATTGCAGGTTCATTTAAAATGACTTACTATCAGTTGGTTATTAATTTGCTCCCATCGACACAATACCATGTCCATAATGAAGTGACGTTTTGGATCATGACGATCGGAACACAACTGTTTGTAATCTCTTCTATTTTGTTTGCGTACAAAAAATACGGCAATTGGAGCAGTGTGCCGGACGGGACTTCAAAAATGGAGAACCGTTTCTGCTACAAATTATTATGGAACCAATATTACATTCCAAAAATTTATGATGAAGTTTTTGCTAAACCGTACGCAGAACTCTCTCGTATTGCATGGAAACAGATTGATCTTAAAATCGTTGATGCAACCGTTGATGCGATTGCAAACGGAATTTATAAAACGGGTGAGAATACGCGTGACATTCAAAACGGAAATCTTTCATCCATGCTTCGCTGGATGGTTGTCGGTTTGGTTGTCCTTATGATACTTGCCGTGGCTTTTACCGTTGGATACAACGTTGTTGGCGCTTAAGGAGTAATGATGATAGATCATATTTTAACACTTTTAATTTTCTTCCCTGCATTGGCTGCAATGCTTGGGTTTGTCGTCACAAAAGACAGTATGAGAGCGTACGGTATTGCTGTAGCTTTTATCGAATTTGTCCTCTCTTTGTGGCTTTGGTATGCATACGATCCGATGGTTTCGGGGATGCAGTTTATGGAATCGGCTCCGCTTATTCCGACATTCGGTGTTAACTACCTGCTTGGGGTTGATGGTATTTCACTCTTTATCATTATCCTTTCAACCTTTTTTACGTTGATAGGGATTGCCTCGTTGACCGAAACACGTCGCTTAAAAGATTTGATTATTACATTGTTGTTTTTAGAGATGACGATGGTGGGTGTATTCGCGGCATTGGATGCAATCGTATTTTACGTTTTCTGGGAACTTTCTCTTGGTTCCGATGCTCTATATCATCGGTGCATGGGGCGGACCGCTTCGTATTTATGCGTCTATTAAGTTTTTTCTTTACACCTTTACCGGCTCATTGGTGATGCTGGTCGGTATGTTGTTTATGGCGTACTTTTACTACCAAGCGACAGGACAATGGAGTTTCTCGATTCTTGAGTGGTACCGTTTGATTTTGCCGGAAAATTTCCAACTCTGGTTATTTGCCGCCTTTTTCCTCGGGTTTGCGATCAAAGTTCCGATGTTTCCATTTCATACATGGCTTCCATACGCGCACGGTCAAGCTCCGACCATCGGTTCGGTAATTTTGGCGGCGATCTTGCTGAAAATGGGAACGTATGCATTTGTCCGTTTCTCATTACCGTTGTTTCCGGATGCATCGGTATTTTTTATGTTCCCGATTGCGATTATCGCCATTATTATGATTATCTATACGGCGATGGTAGCGTATGCACAAGAAGATATTAAACAAGTTGTAGCATACAGCTCAGTATCACATATGGGGGTTATTATCCTCGGAACTTTCGCGTTGAATGTTGAAGGGGTGAGCGGTTCAGTATTCTTGATGTTGGCGCACGGTGTTGTATCAGGGGCACTCTTCTTGCTTGTCGGTGTAATCTATGATCGACGTCATACAAAACTTATGTCTGAGTTTGGCGGTCTTGCATCGGTAATGCCTCGTTATGCGACTATTTTCGGAATTATGATGATGGCTTCTGTCGGATTGCCGCTGACCATCAATTTTGTCGGTGAATTCCTGAGTTTACTCGGTTTTTATAAACAGTCGCATATGTTGACCCTTACGGCAGGGACGGCGATCATCGTCGGAGCGATCTATATGCTTAGCGCGTATAAAAAAGCGTTCTTTGGAACGGTAACGAATGAAAAGAATAAAAACCTTAAAGACCTCAACAAAACAGAGCTACTCGGTCTTATTCCTTTAACGATCGTAGCTGTTTGGTTAGGGGTATATCCTAAACCGGTATTAGCTCCGATCAATAACAGTGTAGAATCGGTTATTCAACTTATGCACGATAAAGCTCAAAGTGTTGAAGCAAAAGCACGTATTCCTGATTTATCAGGCAAGAACGGAACTAATCCTATTCAGGAGGCAAACTAATGTTAGAACCGGTTCATGTTGCATTAGCGTCGCTTAATTTGGCGACATTAGCACCGATGATGATAGCCATCGTCGGTGCCCTATCTATTTTGGTCATTGATATGGCAAAAGAGGGGCTTCACAAATCTCTGTACGTAATGATCGCCCTCTTATTCTTACTGCTTGATTTGGGTGCATTAGTCGATTTCGGCGGCGTTTTCCTCAAAAATGGTACGGTTTTAGGGTTCTTTGATGTCATGTTGATGGATGGAATCGCTATTCTATCTCAAATTATTATTGTCGCCGGCTCAATGCTTTTCATACCGTTGGCATTGACCTCTAAACGGTTTCATGAGTACAACTATCCGGAGTACTTTGCCCTTTTCTTGTTTATGATCGCAGGCTTCCAGTTTATGGTAGCAACCGATAATTTGATTATGATTTTTGTCGGTCTTGAGACGGCGTCGTTGGCTCTTTATACCCTTATCGCATTACACAACCGAAGCAAATCGTTTGAAGCAGCGGTCAAGTATTTTACGATGGGTGCATTGGCAGCAGGCTTTTACGCATTCGGTTCGATGATCCTATACGCGATCAGCGGCTCGGTAGAGATTAACCAAATTGCGACAATTCTAGCAGAAGATCATTACAGCAATATCGGCTATGTCCTTCTTTCGATGGCGTTTATGATTGCGGCATTCGGATTTAAACTCTCTATGGTTCCGTTTCATACATGGACACCGGACGTGTATGAGGGCTCATCTGCTGCATTAGCGGGATATATGTCAATCGTTCCTAAAATTGCAGCATTTGTCGTTGCAATGCGCTTGTTTGAATTTTTGGTTCACAGCGGCATAGTGTGGCTTCAAGTTATTCTCTATATCGGAGTGGTTGTTACGATGACCGCATCCAATATCTGGGCTTTGGTTCAAAGCGATGTGAAACGTATGTTGGCATACAGCTCGATCAGTCATGCCGGTTTTGTTATGGCGGCGATTTTGATCGGTACGACGCAGTCAAATACAGGACTCTTTTTGTATTGGGCGCTCTTTAGCTTTACCAACCTTGGAGCATTTACTATGCTGTGGGTAAATCGTCAAAAAGATCTTCTTCCGGGACAAAGTTCAGACCATCCGTATGAAAAGTTTTCCGGAATGATCAAAACGATGCCTATGGGTGCCGTAATGATGGGTCTCTTTATGCTCTCATTAGCGGGTGTCCCTCCGTTCGGTCTTTTCTGGGGCAAAATGTATATGATCGGTTCTGCAGTCAGTGCAGGGTATACGGTATTGGCTCTTATCATGGCACTGAACTCGGCAATTGCAGGATATTATTATCTTAAATTGATCGTTTTCATGTTTATGAAAGAGCCTATGGTCGGGTACAATAAATATTATTTTATGAATGCCTCACTTTCACTTAAAACGATTATCGGTATCGCAGCAGTTGGAACCATTTTTGCCGTATTTGCGGTGAATCCATTGTTGAAAGTTATTACGCTATTCGTGTATAATAGCGGCTATTAAAAGGAAAGAAAAGGGGGAAGTATTGCGATACTGGATTATTCTATCCATTTGTCTTCCCCTTTTCGGATTAGAACTTACCATTCAAAACGGAAAAGAAAATGGAGCCCCGTACAGTGTTCTCCATCTTAGACATTCTGCCCCTTTCTCGTGTAAAGCGACCAACGATGAATTCGGGGAGACCCGACGAATTGATTGTCGTTTCACGAGCTCACCTAAACAAAGCTTTTCCCCTATCGATAATGATCAATTAAGAGTCAGTGCCTCTTCGACATCTAAGGGCTACATCATTACCATTCTCCCAAAATCAAAAATGAAACTTCTTCCGATTGCATTTGATCTCTCTAAAGAGCCTCAAACCTATCAAAATGATGTAAAAAGTACAAAGCACTGGAGTATAGTCGGATATCGTAATACACTCCCGTTGATGGATAATAGTGCTCCGAGTGAATTAGCGATAAATTTACCGATAAAAGTGAAAAAAGACTCGCCTCCATATGTCGGCGGTCTCGATATTAAAGGCAACCCCATCAAGATACAACGGGTACAAGATGTAACCGACTATATGGAGATGAAAAAAGCTTATGTTGCCAAAGAGTATAACAAAGTCCTTGATAAAGCGAACGGTACATTAAAAGAGTATCCGAATACGGTATTTAAAAATGAACTGATGCTGTATCAAATTCGAGCCTATCATCAGCTGGGAGAGTATGAAAGACTTCTTGCGGCATCAAAGAAATTTATGCGAGAATATTCAGGTGATCAGGGTGTTTCAGAGGTAATGGCCTATACGGCGAATGCTTATAGTCAAGTCGGTCAAATAGCGGATGCCGATTACTTTTTTGATCGACTTTTTGACGAGCAAAGCGATAGCCCTTTTGCTCCAATGGGGATGGTTTTCAAAGCAGAGCAATGTCAGAGGACAGGTGATCTTAAAAAAGCGATGATGTTTTATCAACAAGCACTTGCTTCAACATCGGATATTACGATTGCATCAAAAGCCGCATTTAAACTCGCACAGTTGGAACTGTCCGCAGGGAATACCAAAAAAGCGGCGGAATACGTTGATAAAATTGCAACGGTAAATCCCGATTATTTTAGGGACATTTACACGGATGCTATGAAAATGGCTGCGACTTTTTTTGAGAGAAAAGATCCTAAAACCTCTGCTCGGATTACTGAAGCGCTTTTAAATAAGACTGGGAAATCATCGAATGATTACCAGCTGTTACTCAGAAATCTCGGACTTCAACTGGCAAAAGCGGGAAATCGAAACGATGCACTTAAGCGGTTTAATGAATATCTCGATAACTATAAATACGGTGAATTTGCTGAAGAGATCAGACATGCAAAAGACGGACTCTTTTTTGATGAGAGTGATCACAATACTACTAAAGAGATTAAGAAATACAACGATTTGATTGAGCGATACGGTGATGACAGTGTCGGACGAAAAGCACTCTATAAAAAAGCTCAAGTTCTATTAATGGAGAAAAAATACAAAGAGGTATTGGATCTTGAGAGTGAGCTGTATCGATTAGATTCGACCGAATACCCTGAAACGAATTCGATGATTTCACAAAGTGCTATCGGATTGACTAAATCGTATTTAAAAGTTGGGAAATGTGCTGAGGCTATGAAACTTCAGAAAATGTATAAAATTAAATTGCTTAGTGAATGGGATGAATCACTTTTTAACTGTGCCCTTAAAACGACACAATATCCTATCGCTAAAAACATAGCGCAAAAACATCTTAAAGCACCATCCATTGCAGAGCGTCAATTATGGCTTTACCGAATGGTCAAAACGCAGTTTGGATTGGGCGAGTATAAAGATGCTATCAAGGGGGGAAATGAACTAATCACCCTTTTGGGAGTTGAGAAAAACCCTCCGCTCAATGATATCTTTCGCATCATGTTTGATACAGCGCAACGGGTAAATGACAGTGACGGGATGATTCGCAATATGAAATTAGTGGAGGGGGCATACCCTAACGATTTCAACGATATTGAGCGTTATACCCAAATGGTAAGCTTGGGTCTTAGACGTAAAGATGAAGCGTTAACCCAAATGTATGCACGAAAAGTAATCGCACTGCAAGAGCGGACAAAAAGTTATACACAAAGCCCATTTATCGAATTCACATTAGCGCAATCGTATCAGAATTTAGGGAAAGATACTGATGCACTGAATACGTTAAAGATACTCAATAAACAAAAATTGACAACGGAAAAACGTGCTCGACAGCAGTATCTTATCGGAGCAATAGAACAAAAACTAGGGCATAAGCGGGAAGCGAGAGATGCGTTTAATGCGAGCATCAAAGCGGATACAAACTCCGCATGGGGCAAATTAGCCAAAGATGCGTTGGCCCTATTTTAAGAGTTTTTTGCCAATATCATATAACTTTTCAGTGTTTCCGCTTGCACTCAGCTCAAACTGATGGGTGTTAAAGGTTTGCTGCCGTTTGGCTAACTGGGAGGTGTGCGTTGAAACCAGTTTCGCAAGCTCATTTTTGTTGATCTTTCCATCCAGATACTCTAATGTTTCAATGATACCGATTGCTTTCATACTGTTGGGAGCTCTTCCGTAGAGTTGTTCCAGCGAAGCTACTTCATCAATTAATCCCGAAGAGATCATAATGTCTGTTCTTAGGGCAATCCGCTGACGTAAAAGATCACGATCAATCTGTAAATTCAATACCGGGCATTCGGTGATGATCGGTTTAGGAGGATGTTCATGAAACCACTGAGAGGGGGCCATTGCGGATTCGAGATAGATAAGAAGCATTTTTTCGATCCGATAAGAGTCATTCGGGGTAATTTTTTGCATACTCAGGGGATCGATATCACTCAAAAGGCGATAGCACTCACTTAAATCACTAAGCATCTCTTTGGCTTTTTGCAAGGTTTCAGAAGAGTAGAGGGGAATTTTAGAAAGTCCATCAATCATACTTTTGAGGTAAAAACTGCTTCCACCGACAATAATAATATTCTTATTTTCGTCGATAGCTTTATGGTGAACACGTCGGTATTCATCAATAAAGGTAAAAACGCTTGCACTTTCACTGGGGCACAGCCGATCAATTCCAAAATGTTCAACCGAAGAGAGTTCGGCTTTGGAGGGTTTGGCAGAGGCAATATCAATCTGCTTGTAGATACTCAGAGAGTCGATAGATAAAATAAGGGCATTATACTCTGACGCAAGATTGAGGGCTAAATCACTCTTCCCCGATGCAGTAGAACCGATAATCGCTAATTGTTTCATTGGTGATATTATACCCTGAAGTGTTTTTACGATAAAATAAAGTCATTATGATTTCAAAGGGGTAGTGTGAATCGGTTGAGAAAAAGATTGCAGGATTTTAATGAGCTGGTGATGTTTCAACACAGCGTATTTTCACTCCCGTTTATCTTTATCGCTATGATTGTTGCCGCAGAGGGATGGTTTGGATTTAAACTTCTTATTCTTGGGACGTTGGCAGCTATGAGTGCCCGTAATGCGGCGATGGGCTTTAATCGCTATGTCGATCGTGTATTTGATGCTCATAATCCTCGTACTGCAGGGCGTCCCAGTGTTGACGGGCGGCTTGATGGAGCCTCTATCGCCATTTTTACACTTGTAAACTCCCTTATATTTATGGGTGTTGCCTATTTCATCAATGATTTGGCATTTTATGTGAGCTTCCCTGTTCTTATCGTTTTACTAAGCTACTCCTATTTTAAACGATTTAGTTCGATGGCACATATTGTTTTAGGAGTATCATTAGGTTTTGCACCCATGGCAGGAGCAATAGCGGTACTGGGAGATGTCCCTTTGTGGTCAATTTTACTCAGTATCGGTGTTGTTTTTTGGGTAGCGGGTTTTGATTTACTCTATTCACTTCAGGATATGGAATTTGATAAAACCAACGGACTTCACTCTATCCCCTCACGATACGGGAGCGGTGCAACGCTAAAAATTTCGGCGGCTTTTCATATCGTTGCCGTCCTTTTTTGGCTTTCTTTTGTCTATACGGCAAAATTGGGGCTGTTTGGAGATGCAGCTGTGGCTTTTTCGGCGGGGATGCTTACCTATGAGCACTATTTGGTGCGTCGTGATTTTACCCAGATTGATCGGGCATTTTTTACGGTGAACGGCTATTTGGGTTTTGTATTTATCGGATTGATAATTTTAGATGAGGTGATAACATGAGTAGTGTAAGACTGGTTCCGGCAACAATAGATTTGGTGTATGATGAGGTTTCTACAGATGTAGATCGGTTTGAGCGTGAATTCAATGAAATCAGCGAATCGGAAGAGAATTTGATCACACAGGGGATAAAACATGCAAAAAGCCGTGGAGAGATGGATGAAACCGATATCTTAATGCTCAATATACTCTCCGAACTGTATAAGAAGATGGACAAAATTGAACATTTGCTTATACATGGGAGTTTAAAGCGCCTTCCCCTTTCATCGAGCGCATTTATAGAGAGTATCGGATTGGAGCATTTTAAGTTAAATACGGATGCTTTAGAGGTTGGAAAACATTATTACGGTCGTGTTGAGATTGCGACATTTCCAAAACGGGAAATTGCTTTTTATTTTGAAGCGGTAGAACCGTCATTAGCCCTCATAGAAAAAATCCATGTACGGGACAAAGAGGCGTGGGGATATTATATGGTGGCATGTGAACGTATTATGATTCGTCAGCTGAAAGGGCTTGAATGAATCATTCTATCGAGATAGCACTTGTCGCGTTGAGTGTAATGGTAGTAGGGCTGATTTACTACGTCATCACTAAAGAGGGAGAAGTAACTTCCCAAATCCGCTCAATCGCTAAAGCGGTGGATGATCTGCATCGTGAACTATTTGCAATGGACAAACGACTTAAACAAGAGTTGGAGATCATCACTTCGCTCCAAGAGAGCGTACCGGTGAGCCAAAATTCATTACATGCCGAACTTGGGCGTGAAGTGAATGAATTATCGGTTCCGATTTTAGAGTCCTTGACCAATATCGAAGACAGCTTCGGGGGCTATAAAGAGAAGACTGAAAATCGTCTCCGCTACCTCGAAGAGCGTATCCGTAACCTCTCTCTCCCTACCTCTATTAGCGGACTGGATGATGAGAAAGTGATTAGCCGGTACAATCAGGGGACGGATATCGACACCATTGCCAAAGAGCTTCGCCTATCAAAAGCAGAAGTAGAATTTGTTCTTAAAATAAATCAACTCAGATAGTTATAAGCTTTTTCGGCTATAATTTCGTTCTCTTTAAAATGTGCGTCCGTAGCTCAGCTGGATAGAGCACCGGTTTGCGGTACCGGCGGTCAGGGATTCGAATTCCTTCGGGCGCACCACTTATCGCTTTTCTTCAAACAATCAAATAACACTCGCAAAGCTCTTGATTTCAAACTTCTAAGACTACCACTTGTAATAACTAGCTCGAATTAGGTATTATCTGATAATAAAAAAATATAATCTGTATGGTATATTTTTAAAATTTCTCTCTTCCAATAAAGGTAGTTTGATTGACGAAAAACTCTCTATTACATGCTATTTTATTTTCATCAATAACTTTAGTGCATGCTAATGATGCAGGAGAAATGGGTGATTTTGAAACCCTTTTAGACAATGTAAGCAGTTTGGCAACGAAAAAATCTCTTAATGTAGATTATATGCCATCGGTTATCACTATTATTGATTCGCAAACATATACAGATGCAGGAATACAAAGCGTAGGTGAAGCGCTAGGGATGCTTCCAGGTATCCAAATGCAGCTAAGCCCTATGGGTTATAGCATGGCTACAGTACGAGGTTTTAAAAATCCCAATGCCTATCTCTCGGATAAAATCAAAATCCTGATAGACGGTGTCGCAATCAACAATGAAGTTGCCGGTTCCGGTGATTTTTATATGGATTTCCCGATGCAGCTGGTAGATCGGATAGAGGTGCTTCGCGGACCAAACTCTACAACCCAAGGTTCCGGTGCTTTTTATGGTACCGTTAATATTATTACAAAACTGGGGAACTCAAAAGAAGAGAAGAAAATTTTTCTAGGCACCGGGAGTTACAGCACTCTCACAGCTGGTGCAAATGTCTATAATATTTCCGATAAATGGAAAATATTTGCGGACGGCTACATCACACACAATAATAAATCTCTCCCTATTGAGAATCGTACAGAAAGAACCAATGAAGCAATGCGTGATGTATCCGTCGGTTTTAAAGCACTCAACGGCGGGTTTGAATTCCTCACTCGATACAAACGAAGTGTATACGGAAATTTTTACGGTTTTGAAGAAGATCCTTCACTGATTGCTCTCAGTCCCAATGAACACATTAACTCCTACTTTTTCTCGCAGGCTTCGTATAAGACAAATATCAATGATGTCGGGATCGAAACAAAGGTAAATTTTTCACACAGAGAATTAAATGAGGGTTCCAATATTGCCGGTGCCGGAACGACAGCAAGCAGATTTGCCACGGTAGGCGTTCCCATGCAAGATGGCTTTTATTTTACCGAGAAGCTCAAAGAGCAGAATTTTGAAGCAGAGAGCATTTTTACCCTTCCGAAAATCGGATCCAATGAGATCGTAGCCGGGGTCGGAGCACGTTATGTGAGGATACCGCAAGATGACTATTTTAACAGTGTTGAAAATGCCATTGCCCAAAATTTATCTACAATTTTAAGCAGTGTAAACTATAATTCCTTCCGTTACAGAGCGGCAAGAGAACCGGCATATTGGGCAAACCCAACCACAAGTTTTATCAAAGCCAATCAAACCCGAACCATTGCATATGGGTATCTTCAAGACTTGATCTCGCTAAACGATGATGTGGACGTTATTTTGGGCGCGCGGTTGGACAACTACTCCGATATTGGAGCGAAATGGAGTCAACGAGCAGCCGTCGTCTATCGCTCGGATGATAAGACAATCTTCAAATTACTTTATGGTTCTGCGTTTCGCGCTCCCACTCTCACAGAAGCGTATGCCAATGGACATATCAACTATCGTGCAGGGGTTGCAAATATTAAACCCGAAGAGACCCATACGTATGAAGCGGTTGCGATATACACCCCCGATTTTAATAATAAATTTTCGCTAGATTTCTTTTATTCCCAGCTTAAAAATGTCATTGACATAGAAGAGATTTCATATACCATTCCCGGATACCAAAATTATGGTGACAGAACAAGCAAAGGGATTGAGTTTGAGTACAATTTCCGTTCAAAACCAACACATGATTTTTATTTTAATGCTTCCTATGTTCAAGCAGGCTATACCGTTCCTCCAGAAGATGATTATCTCGTCTCAGTTAACCAATCAATGCCCGACATATCCAAAGTAATGCTCAAAGCAATGTATATCTACAAACCCATCGACAATCTCTCGTTTGGTACAACATGGCAATATTTTTCAAAAACAGCTCAATCACAGTTGGGATGGATTAAAGCTGATGGAACCGATACAACCGTCCATCCGCAGTATATTGTTGATGAGACACTCACCTATAAATTTTCGCCTTCCAGCGAACTTAGAGCGACGGTTAAAAATATTTTCAACGAAAATATTAGATTACCAAGCTATTACTACAATACAGATGGCGGAATAAAAAGAGAAGGGCGAAACTATCTTTTTAGCTATGTGCAAAAATTTTAGTATGAATGAGCACTCCCTATCTGCAAAGCAAAAATGCAAAGGAATCTATATTGATGATGCCGGAGTCATTAGCGGGCTTTTTTGATCTGAAAAATTTACATTCAGCCTCTAAGTTTACTCCATAAAATCCCTAAATATTCATGAAATGCACACTCGGATCGAGCTAATCCATCAGCTGATGGCAACTGCCATAGTGAGTCAGTTTTTTTAACTTGAAAATCGGTCGGTGCCTCTATCACAGTGACACCGTTTTTACGAAAAAGGGCAGATGCGCGAACCATGTGGGACGCGGATGTTACGAGAACAAGAGGAACTGAGCCGGCTATTTTTTTAGCCGCAATTGCCTCTTCATTGGTATCTTTCGGGGATTCGAGAAGTATGATATCGTTTGGATTCACCCCAAGTAGGATTGCCATTTGAGCATTTTTTCGGGCATTACTTATCGGATCTTTATCCCCGTATCCACTGAAAATGAGTTTCATATCCGGAAGACTTTTATAGATGCTAACCCCTTCGGTGGTACGAGCAAGCGATACTAGCCCAATTTGTGATGAGAGGGGAAGATCTGGATTGGAAGTATGCCCACTTCCCAAAACATGGATGTAGTGAGGGTGCAAGGAGCTTAACTGAAATTTTGGATAGGTACTTTCCAGAGGTTTGAGTAAGAGCGCCGAAAAAGGGGAATAGGATAATAAACTAATCCATATCAGTGAGAAAAGAAATACTCTTTTAGATTTACGGTGATACCCTCGGTACCACAAAAAGATACCGATCAGGATAAAAAGTAGAAAGAGGGGAAACGGCATTAAAAAAGAGGAGATAATCTTTTTTAGCTCAAACATAGTTTAGAGAATTTACTATGCTTTATTTTTACGCGCAGTAATCTCACCTAAAAAGCTTTCCAAATCGTATTTGATACGATATTGCGGAGTGAGGATATGGATTAAAATATCTCCCAAATCGATAGCAACCCAGTCACCGCTCTCATCGACATATAAAAAATGTTCCTCAGGCTTGAGCCCTTTTTTGAGATGATCGAGGAGAGCGATGGTATGACGCTCCCCTAATGATGAAGCGATAACAACGTAGTCGGCGAAGTAGTCTCCCTCTCGGAGGTCAAATACTTCGATTGCTTCGGCTTTATTCTGATCTAAGATAGCGCTAATTTTTTCAATTCGTGGATTCACAGGTGTTCCTTGTAGTAGGTTAGTATTTTGGTTTCGATTTCCGCCTTTAATCCCAACGAGGTAAGGGATGAGCGAATATCGGTCGAACGGATCGGTACATCGATAGCGAGCCGAATCATATGTTCAGGAATAGGTATATCATCCCGAGATGCTACTACCCATTTTACCAGAGCGTTGAGCTCTTGATAAGAGTGCCACTTTTCCAAATTTTCGAGATTATCGGCTCCGATAATGAGATATATCTCATCATACGACGGGGCGTAATATTTTACCGTTTCGATGGTAAAGACACTTCGACCCATCATAATCTCAAATTCGCTGATTTCAACTTTGTCGATTTTGGCAAAAATTGCTTTAAGCCACTCGCAGCGAACCAAGCCCTCTGCAACAGCGTAAGGCTTAAACGGATTGCGCCATGCGGGGACAATAATGAGTCTGTCGATGGGTAAAATCTCTAAAGCTTTCAGTACAACAGCAACGTGTCCGGCATGCGGCGGATCAAAACTTCCGCCGTAGAGTGCAAGCTTCATACGCCTCAACTTTATTTTAATCGAAATTATAACCGATTTTTGGTAAAATAACCCCTATTTTATGTCGGTTTAGGATTAGGTGATGGCGTTGAAGATTGCATTGAACGGATTTGGTCGTATCGGACGTTGTGTTACCCGTCTGATTGCGATGCGTGATGATGTGGAACTGGTCGCTATTAATGATATGGCATCGATCGATATGATCCTCTATTTGCTCCAAAATGACTCAGTACACGGCTCTTTTAGTGTAGATGCGGCGATCATAGAGGGGGAGTATCTTCAAATAGGGAAAAACAGAGTTCGCATTTTGTGTGAAAAAGATCCCCAAAAACTCGATTTCGGTATTCTCGGTGCGGATGTTGTTTTTGAATGCAGCGGTCTGTTTTTAACCGAGGCATTGACCAAGCACCATTTGAGCAAAGGGGTGAAGAAAGTTATCCTCTCCGCTCCAACCCAAGACAGTGCCATCCCGACATTCGTGTTGGGGGTTAATGAACATCTGTATAACGGTGAGGATATTATCTCCAATGCTTCATGCACGACGAACTGTTTAGGACCTATCGCTAAAATTATCGATGAGGCTTATGAGATTGAAAAAGGGTTGATGACCACCATACATGCTTATACCAATGGGCAGGCGATTATCGATTCCGCACACGGAAGTGATATGCGCCGTTCCCGTGCCGCAGCGCTCAATATGATTCCCACCACCACCGGTGCGGCAAAAGCGATCAGTATTGTCCTTCCAAACCTAGAGGGGAAATTGCACGGGCAAAGTGTCCGTGTCCCGACCCCCGATGTATCGATGGTCGATTTGAATGTTTTGGTAAAACGTCCTACGACCAAAGAGGAGATCAGTGCCCTTTTTAAATCGTATGCACTTGGGCAAATGGCGGGAATTTTGGAAGTGGATGAGCGTTATCGTGTTTCGCAGGACTTTGTCGGATCATCCTACAGTGCCACAGTGGCGGATGATTTGATTCAAGTAATTGATGGAAATATGATCAAAATTATGGCATGGTACGATAACGAATGGGGCTATTCGAACCGTTTAATCGAAATGGCGTTGTTTATAGTAAAGCAAAAAATAGATAAATATTATTAATCTTACAGTAAGAGGAAAAAATGGAATTATTGAACATCAAAGAGTGTGACATCAAAGGGAAAAAAGTATTTATCCGGTGTGATTTTAACGTCCCGATGGATGATTATGGCAATATTACCGATGATCGTCGTATCCGCTCGGCGCTTTCAACCATCAACTATTGTTTAGATCAGGGGTGTGCGATTATTTTGGCATCTCACTTCGGTCGTCCGAAAGGTGAAGTGGATGAAAAATATACTCTTGCTCCTGATTGCTACGTCGTCTTCATCAGCTACTTAAAAATTGATGTAAAGATGGCAGAAGATGTCGTCGGTGAGAGTGCAATGAAACTTGCCGCTCATCTAAATGCGGGTGAGATTTTGCTCTTAGAAAACCTCCGCTTTGAAAAAGGGGAGACGAAAAATGACCCTGAACTAAGCCGTGCATTGGCATCCATGGCAGAGGTATACATTAATGATGCATTCGGGGTTAGCCATCGTGCTCATGCTTCGGTCGAGGGTATTACGCAATATTTCGATACGGCTCACAAAGCGGCGGGATTTTTACTCCAAAAAGAGATTCAGTTCTTCGGAGTTCTTTTGGAACGTCCCGTTAGACCGTTTGCTGCGATTGTAGGAGGATCGAAAGTTTCAGGCAAACTTGAGGCATTGATCAATTTGTTACCAAAAGTGGATAAAGTTCTTATCGGCGGCGGGATGGCGTTTACATTTCTAAAAGCTTTGGGATATGACGTCGGGAATTCATTGGTGGAAGACGATTTGTTGGATGAAGCGATGAATATCATGAATGAAGCCAAACGTCTCGGGGTAAAATTTTACCTTCCGGTCGATGTTGTTGCCGCTGAAAAATTTGCTCCTGATGCGATGAGCCGTCTTTGCAGTGTTCAAGAAATTCCGAATGGTTGGATGGGATTGGATATCGGACCCGCAACAGTACGGTTGTACCGTCTGGTATTGAATGATGTTCAAACGATCCTTTGGAACGGACCGATGGGTGTGTATGAGATGGATCGTTTTGCGCGCGGATCGAATAAAATGGCCCATTTCGTAGCCGATTCATATGCAACAACCGTCGTTGGCGGCGGCGATACCGCTGACTTGGTGCAGCGTATCGGTTTGGATGAAGAGATGAGTTTTATCTCAACCGGCGGCGGTGCATCGCTTGAGCTGCTGGAGGGGAAAGTCCTTCCGGGTGTTAAACCACTATTGAAATAAAACAAACCCGTTCACGTCGCGGGCTTCTGCGAAGGACGGAGGGTTAGCGTAGCTGGATGGTGCCCGCCTTCGCGGGAATGACGATACCAAGAAGGAGCTATTATGATCATTTGTGCCAACTTTAAAGCGAACAAAACGCGTCAAGAGACACGAGCCTATATGGCGGTAGTAGAGTCATTTGTGAGTGTAAACGAAATCTCAGATACGGTCATTGTATTTCCTCCCTTTACGGCGCTGGAACACATCCCCCGTAATGTTTTGATCGGTGCTCAAAACGGCTATCCGGTCGTGAATGGGGCATATACCGGAGAGATCGCGTTGGAGCAGCTTGAAGAGTTCGGGATCAAAACGATTCTGATCGGTCACAGTGAGCGGCGTCATGTCATCGGTGAAACCCAAGAACAGATTGCGGCCAAATTTCGTTTTTTTGCCGAACAGGGATTTTTAATTGTCTATTGTGTCGGTGAACCTCTCGAAGTACGAAAAGAAGGTAATGAGGCTTTGATGGCATATATCGAGAAGCAATATGAGGGGATTGATCTCTCCTATTCCGATCTGATTGTTGCGTATGAGCCGGTATGGGCGATCGGAACGGGATTAACCCCATCAAATCAGGATATTGAAACAGTGCATAGTGCATTGCGTGCACAAACTCACGCACCTCTTTTATACGGCGGAAGTGTAAAAGTGGAGAATGCGGGTGAGATCATGGCGCTGCAAAATGTAGACGGGGTACTTGTCGGCTCAGCATCGCTTAGCGCAAACGATTTTTGCGATATGATCGCACAAGCTACAGAGCTTAACTAAGAATGGGCTTCCTGCCGAAGGAAACACAGCGTTAGCGTAGCCAAGCGGGGCTTTGCCCCGATGGCGTAATAATTAAATATACAAAAGGGGAATAATAGATGTTAATGCAAGGAAAAAAAGGGCTTATCGTAGGGTTGGCAAACGATAAATCAATCGCATACGGTATCGCGCAAGCGCTTCACGCTCAAGGGGCGCAAATGGCGTTTACCTATCTCAACGAAGCGTTACAAAAACGGGTAGAACCGATTGCGGCGAGTTTTAATAACTCTCCTGTCTATAAACTTGATGTATCGGATGAGTCGGATATGGAAGCAATCGCGGCAAAAGTAGCGCACGATTTCGGAGAAATCGATTTTCTCGTTCACTCGGTTGCATTTGCCCCAAAAGAGGCATTAACAGAGGGATTTATGAAAACCTCTAAAAGTGCATTCCAAATTGCCATGGATGTTTCCGTCTATTCATTGATCGATTTGACGAACCGTTTAGAGTCCGTTTTGGCTCCCGGTGCATCGATTATCACCCTCAGCTACCTCGGCGGACCGAAATATATCCCGAATTACAACGTAATGGGAGTTGCGAAAGCAGCTCTCGAATCAACGGTTCGCTATATGGCAGTAGAACTGGGTGCACGTAAAGGTCAGCGGGTCAACGCGATCAGTGCTGGCCCTATCCGTACCCTTGCTGCCAGCGGTATCGGTGATTTCAAACAAATTCTTAACTGGAACGAGGCGAATGCCCCGCTTCGTAAAAATGTCACTATCGAAGAGGTTGGTAATTCGGCGATGTATCTCCTCAGCGATCTTTCCAGCGGTGTGAGCGGTGAAGTTCATTATGTTGATGCGGGTTATAACATTATGGGTATGGCTGCGGTTGAGAAAAACGAAGAGGGTAAAAGTGTTTTTGTTTGGGATTCTAATAAATAATAAGTAAATTAAAAATCTCTCAACCATCCAAATAGCCACGCGCGAAGCAGTAGTGCGAGAGTCGCGTGAGCGGTTTGGTTGAGAGATGAGCTCTTTTGTTTCTTTTCTTGTGGAAAGAAAAGAAAACTATTGTTACGAAACGTTACTTTCCGATTCCAGGAAGTTTATTTAATTTCTCCCAATTCGCGGGTTCTTTTTCTTTCCCCTCATTCATCTTTGCTTTCTTCTCATTATACACTTTCCACTTATCCACATATTTTTGCAATGTAAACGGCGTATTGTCTTCGTCTAACGGAACGATTTCCGTTTTGGTTGTGACAGTACCATCAGGTGCTTTGGTCGTTGTCGTGATCTGAGTGGCATTCGTCACTTTTTCGATTGTTTTACCATCAGAGGTTTGCGTGCTGAGTGACATTTTAGTCGGTTCGGTTTTGGTTGTTACGACGGTTCCATCACTTTGTTTTTTCGTATTTTCCGTCGGTTCACTCGCCATTATAGGGTTCCACTCCTCTTTGAGCCAGCTGTCCAGTGAGCGCTGCATCGCACCCCCTTTGCTGGTAGTGGTACTACTAGGGGCAAAAGAATTAAGCGTTTGGTTTTGAGATGGGGTAACTCCCATATGGTTTTGGGCACAGCCGCCGAGTATCAGTAGTGCAAGAGCTAGGGAAAATGAGTGACGCATAGTGTTTCCTCTATTGTGGTTGAATTTTTCAGATTAGTTCGTACTATATCATAGAATTAGCGAGATGGATAATAAAAATAGGTGAGGGATAATATTACATTTTTGTTACATTCGCGAATATAGGGGTTTGCATAAAGTAAACCAAGAGAAAACGAAATTATTTTTTTACAGCTATGTTTAAGAATAGCGGGGTTACAATTAACTCCGACGAAACAAAACATAAGGTCAAGCTTAACTTAAGGAGAATCAATGAAGTTAGTTAAAATGAGTCTTGCAGCAGCAGTGTTGCTAGGAGCGAGTGCGTTCGCAATCGATAATATCAAAGTAAGCGGTGACGCTAAAGTTTTCTATAGCACAAATGATATGGGAAATGCTGATCTTTTTAGCAAAGGTAATGAAGTTGCAGCGCTTACTACAGGTGCAGGTAGTGCTGCTGATACAGCACTTACGTCTTGGTGTAACTGGAGACCTTGCTAAAGGTATTTCTTTCGGTGTAACTGGTTATGCGGTTAGTACTCTTGGTCTTGAAAATAACCTTGTTAGCCAAACATGGACAGGTGCTCATGGCATTACTGTTCAAAACGGTTCTTCTTTTGCTGAAGTAGTTGGTGGAGCACAAGTTAATGATGCATCATGGATGGGTGAAGCATGGGTTGCTGCAACTCTTGGAAAAACTACTGCTAAAATCGGGACGTATGGAGCTTGATACTCCACTTGCATTCTCTGAAAAATGGTCTGTTGTTCCTAACACATTTGAAGGTGCTGTTGTAATTAACCAAGATATCCCGGATACTACTTTGGTAGGCGCATGGGTAGGAAAAGGTAATGGCGGTGCTGCTGCTTACGGTCTTAATCCACTTACTACTCCATATACTGTTGTCCCAGCTGGAACTCCTGGTTCAGTTGGTGTATTTGTAGGAATTGATGGTGGGGTTGTTCAACCTGGTGGAGCTTTTGATACATTCGTAAACGGTGGAGCATACGCTGCTGCGATCGTAAACAACTCGTTCAAACCACTTGTTGCACAAGCATGGTACTACAATGTTATCAATGTCGCTGATGCATATTGGTTGCAAGCGGATTGGGATTGCCAATTGGTTAAAGGGGTAAAAGTTGGTGTACAATACGCTAATATGGCTCCAAAAGGTCTATTGGAAGCGTGCTACAAGATTCTTCTGCATATGCAGTTAAACTTGGATATGACAGGCGTTGAAAACTTGAACAGTTTCTGCTGCATATTCATACAGCTGATAAAGATGGTGTATTGAAAGTTGCAAACGTTGCAACATAACAACTGGTTTGGGAACAGGACAATCTAAATTGTACACAGAAGCATTTTGGAACTACGGGTATGTAGGTGCTCCAGGTGCTGATTCATATTAATGTAACTGCTGAGTACAATGCAGGTGTTGCAAAACTTGGTGCATACTATACTGACGTAAGTGAACAGCTAGTTGCTGCAAGTACACACGAAATGACAGAAGTTGCGGTTACTGCATCTAAATCTTTCGGACCGTTGGATGCAACATTGGCATACGTATCAACTGATGCAAAAGACCTAAACATTGTAAACGGTAATGCTAAACAATTCAACACTGTTCAAGCATACTTGACTCTTAACTTCTAAGAGTTTTTAGCTTCTCACCCTTTCGGGGGTGAACCCTTTTCTTTCTCACTTTCGCTATAATCATTTCATGAAATACTTTCTCCACTCATTGTTGTACACATTTTTAATGCTCTTTTTAATCTCACTTCTCTCATTCGGAGCGATCCATATGGCGCCGAACAGTTTCATGGGGGGCGAATTAAATCCTAACATGACTCCCGAAGCGATAGCGCATTTGCAAAGCATTTATGGACTCGATAAACCATTATTACAGCAATACGCGGATTGGGTGCATAATCTCCTCACCCTTAATTTTGGACTATCATTTGTCAGCGGGGCAGATGTTTTTGAGGTAGTTGCAGCACGTCTTCCTGTCACATTGTGGATGAATATCGTCGCAATGGCGGTGACGTTTGGCTTGTCACTCTGGATGGGGATCAAAGCGGCACTCTCACACGGAAAAAAAACCGATACATTCTTGAGCCAATTTTCACTTTTCAGTTTTGCAATGCCCTCTTATTATCTGGCATTGGTCTCTATAATGATACTAAGTGTAACACTGGGGTGGTTTCCGATTGCGGGGATGCACTCGTTAGAGCCGCCGCAGGGGATTGGATATTATGTCGATATGGCACGCCATTTAACGTTGCCGATCATGGTGATGGTCTTTGTCGGGGTCGGAAGCTTGGCTCTCTATATCCGCTCACTTTCCCTTGAAATCCTAAAAAGCGACTATATCTACTTCGCACGCTCACGAGGAATCGGTGAGGGAAAAATTATTCGCCACTATATCCTCCCCAATCTTCTCCCCCCGATTGTGACGATGTTGGGGCTTTCATTGCCGGGGTTAATCGGAGGATCGGTGATCCTCGAATCAATTTTCGGCATCGAGGGGATGGGGCAGCTGTTTTATCTCTCTGCAATGAGTCGGGATTATCCGGTGATAATGGGAATTTTGATGATGTCTGCGTTTTTGACGTTGATAGGTAATCAGATTGCGGATGCGGTACTATTGAAGCTAAATCCGTTTGTGAAACGTTAGCCTCCCCGTCATTCCCGCGAAGGCGGGAATCCAGCTAAAGGTATTAGATGAAACAACCTACTGTTTACATTCTTGCTTCTCAACCTAACGGTACACTTTATATCGGTGTAACTTCAAATCTCTCTAAACGTGTTTTTGAACACAAAAATCATTTAACTCAAGGATTTAGCGATAAATATGATATTGAAATACTGGTATGGTATGAATTACATAATTCAATGGAATCAGCAATTAATAGAGAAAAAGCCATAAAAAAATGGAATCGTAATTGGAAACTGAGAATAATTGAAGAGTTTAATCCTGAATGGAAAGACTTATATGAGGATATTTTATGAAGCTGGATTCCCGCCTTCGCGGGAATGACGAAATTAGTTTCCGAAAAGTGCTTCGAGCGAACTAAGTCCCTCTTTCTTCTCTTCGGCCGCTTTTTCACCCATTTGAGCAACTCCACCCACTTCGTTGAGTTCGATCGTATAACCCGTTAGCATGGATGCAAGACGGATATTAATCCCGCTTTTGCCGATTGCTTTGGATTTTTGATCGCTTGGGAGTGTAACGATCGCTTTTTTCTCATCCCCTTCACCCTCACTGATTACAACAGCACTGATAATGGCAGGAGACATTGCACGGGAGATAAAAAGCTCAGGGGATGAGCTGTATTCGACACAGTCGATATTTTCACCGCAGAGCTCTTCACTTACCGCATTGATACGGACACCTCGTACACCGACGGTCGCTCCGATAGGATCGATCTGAGGACGGTTGGTATAGAGGGCGATTTTCGCACGTTCACCCGGGATACGGGCACATTTTTCGATAACGACGATGCCGTCTTTGATTTCCGGGACTTCAAGAGCTAAAAGCTCTTCGAGGAACTTAGGGGCGGTACGGGAAAGTTCCATAGCAATACCGTTAGCTTTATCAACATGGACGCGTCGAACGATGGCACTGACCACATCACCTACTTTAAATTTTTCACCTTTGATACGGCTTTTCATCGGCAAGATCGCACGAATCTCATCGATCTCTATCGTGGTGTTCTGGTCACCGTCGACACGGGTGACACGGCCGGAGACGATTTGATTGATTTTGCTTTTGTATTTGTCGTAGAGTTCATTTTCTACAAGGCGTTGGATATGAAACTCGATTTCTCGGTGGAGCGTGGCGAATGCGCTTCGACCGTAGCTCTCAATATCATGCTCCATCTGAAGCTGATCGCCGATTTCTGCCTCTTCGTCAATCTCTAATGCAGCGGTGATGCTCATATAGGCACCCGCTTCTTCACCCTCTAATTCGGGTGCATCATCGGCAACGACGGTAATAATTTGGCGCAGTTTTACCTGCTTGGTACGATCATCGATATCGGCTTCAAAAGCAAAAGTTGGGTTGATAATACGTTTGGCTGTTTGGATAAATGAGGTTTTAATCGCCTCTTGTACACGCTCGGTGTTAAGCCCTTTTTCACTGGCGATTGAATCAATAATGTCTAAAATATTTTCCACAGGACTATCCTCTTGATTAGTTGGTAACTCATAAAAAATTAAGTTGGTTGGGAAAGCTTTTTTATGAAGGAAAAGTATTATACATAAATTTCTCTTAATAGGATATTTATCCTATCCCCGCTATAATCCCCCTAATATCAAGAACTCTAATTCAAGGGAAACGCAATGGAACTCAAACTTGCACGCAACGAACAAGATACAAAACCAAAAAAAATCGATCTCAAAAAAATCACTGAAATGGTAGAAAAAAGCAACTCTTCTATTATTTATTTTGATCGTGAAAATTCACATAAAGATCTTCTTGCACTTCAAGACCACTTCGAGGGTGAAGGAAAAAGCTTTTATATGCGTGAAGTGAAATTCGGACTTTCCGCAAATGAATATATGTACGAAGTCCACATTTTCTAATGTCCAAAAAACTCTTTATTGAGACGCTCGGATGCGCCATGAATGTGCGCGATTCCGAGCATATGATAGCGGAGCTGAATGCGCACGAGGGGTATGAACTTACTGACGATGCCGCCTCTGCTGACCTAATCCTCATTAATACCTGTTCGGTTCGTGAAAAACCGGTCCATAAACTCTTCTCCGAACTCGGTGTCTTTAACAAACTCAAAAAACCCTCTGCCAAAATCGGTGTCTGCGGATGTACGGCATCCCATCTGGGCAAAGAGATTATCAAACGTGCCCCGTACGTGAATTTCGTCCTCGGTGCCCGAAATGTCTCCAAAATCGGCTCTGTACTCCACCGTGACAAAGCGGTTGAGATCGAGATCGATTACGACGAGTCACAGTTTGCATTTAAAGATTTTCGCAGTAGCCCTTACAAAGCGTATATTAATATCTCTATCGGATGCGATAAGCAGTGTACGTTTTGCATCGTTCCGAAAACCCGTGGAGATGAGATCTCGATCCCTCCCGATCTGATCGTCGCCGAAGCACGTAAGGCGGTGGAAAACGGAGCAAAAGAGGTTTTCTTACTCGGACAAAACGTTAATAACTACGGCCGTCGTTTGTCGGGAGGAAATGAAAAGATCAACTTCACCGAGCTGCTTCGCCGTGTCAGTGCGGTTGAAGGGTTGGAGCGTATCCGATTCACCTCTCCCCATCCGCTTCATATGGATGATGAGTTTATCGAAGAGTTTGCCCGAAATCCTAAAATCTGTAAATCGATGCACATGCCGCTTCAGAGCGGATCGAGCGATATCCTTAAAGCAATGAAGCGAGGGTATAGTAAAGAGTGGTTTTTAAACCGTGCGGCAAAATTGCGGGAATTGGTTCCGGACGTCAGTATCAGCACCGATATTATTGTCGCGTTTCCGGGTGAGAGCGATGAAGATTTTGAAGATACGATGGATGTCCTCAACAAAGTTCGTTTTGAGCAGCTGTTTAGTTTTAAATACTCTCCTCGCCCATTGACGGAGGCAGAAAAGATGGATGAGATCGATTCTGAGATCGGCTCAGATCGTCTGGCTAGACTTCAAGCTCGGCATGATGAGATACTCGATGAGATGAAGTCGGTTAATTTGGGCAAAGTCGTTGAGGTTTATTTTGAAGAGTTACGTGATGACGGACACGTTGCCGGTCGCAGTGATAATAACCTAGGGGTAAAAGTTAAGGGAAGCGAAGAGTGGCTGGGTAAAATAGCTCAGGTGAAAATTACGGAGGTTTCCCGCAACGTCCAATACGGAGAGATCATTGCGTAAAGCATTTCTCCGTAAACTTGCCTTATGGTTTATTCCCCCCATCGGGACTCTTCTCATCCGCCTCATCTATCTTACCAACGCTAAACAGTTCCATCTGCCGCAGGTCATCCCGAGTGAGCCTGTGATTTTTGCTTTTTGGCACGGCGATTTGTTGATGCAACCTTATCTGTACTACCAATTTCGCTCCCATCCTAAAGCCAATGTCCTCATCAGCGATCATTTTGACGGACAAATTATTGCACGTATTATGCGTTATTTTAAACTGGGGACGATTCACGGCTCAACCACGCGCGGCGGTGCAAAAGTATTGATTCAAGGGCTTAAATCACTCAGTGATGGGTACGACATCGGTATTACTCCCGATGGACCCAAAGGGCCTCGTCATGAAATGAGTGACGGTGTCGTTATAATGGCGCAAAAGCGCAATACTAAAGTGATCGTTTATAGCTGTGTCCCTACGAAGTTTTGGCAGTTGCCGAGTTGGGATCGTTTTACGTGTTCCCAAACCGTTTGGAACATTGGATTTTTATGCTTCGGAACCGATTGATCTTGAGGGATTAGAGATGGAAGCGGCAAAAACACTCATTAAAATGAAGCTTATGGAACATGCTTTCTAAAGGGTATAGCGATGAATGAACTGTATCATTCAAAAGAGGAGTTTCTAAAATATCTCGATTCCATACGAGGGTATTCTCCGCTGAGTATACGCAGTTATCATGATGCTATTGATGAGATGATAAAGAGCGCCGAAATAGTAGAGCAAGAGGGTGAACTCTCGATAAATCTCATGCCGCACCGCCTGAAAATTGCCCATTTAAAAGCTAAAACAATTGCGCTCAAACTTAGTGCCATCCGCAGTTTTGTTAAATATCTTCGCGATAATGGCAGAGTAGTAGAGCTTAGAGGGGATGAGAGCATTAAAATTCCGAAAACGCTCCCCAAGCCCCTTTCACATGAGCAAATTACCCATGCGCTGCACCATGCCGCACCTAAAGAGGCACTGGCCATTACTCTCCTCTATACGATGGGGCTTCGGATCTCAGAGCTTACCCACTTACGATTGAGTGATATCGAAAATAACTGGTCACGGGTTCAGGGAAAAGGGTCGAAAGAGCGCGATATTCCGATGTTGGAAAATATCGCTAAAATGGTGCAAGATTATCAACGCCATTACCCCTCACGTGAGTATGTTTTTGAGACTAAAGGTGAAAAATTAAGCGAAAATAGTCTAAGATATACCATTATTAAGGCATTCGCGAAGGTTGGACTGAAAGTGACCCCTCATCAATTGCGTCATACATATGCAACCGAATTGTTAAACAATGGAGCACGTATTGCCGATGTTAGTGAATTATTAGGCCATGCCAGTATGGCGACGACTCAGATTTACACGAAATTGGGAAATGCGTTGAAAATGGAGCATTATCTTCAATCGCATCCACTATGCCAAACTCATGAGGACTCTAAGTGATAGAACGGTTTTACCGAAAAATTTTCATCGCTATTGTTCAAGATGGCGGAGGTCACGACGTACAAGTAGTTGCAAAAAAGCAAAAAAAGTTACTCTATAAAGAGAGTAAACGTTTTGAGGGCGAATCTTCGTATGAAGATATACGCTCATACTTGCGAAAATATTTCGAAGATTCTCCATTGCATTACGTGGCGCTACTCAACCCTCAGCCCAAACAAGGGGCATTGAGCGGGTGTTCGCATAACGCTATTGAGGATATGGAAGATATATCCGCTACCAAAACATTGTGTCGTGATGGAAAGTGGCTCTTGTACAGTTCACTGCGAGAACTTGATTCACTTCAATCGGAGTATAAAAAAATCGGTCTCGATTTTATTTTTTCCCCTTTTTCTATTCTGGAACATTTTTTTGCCGATAAGATACAAGGTGGATTTGCCCTCTATGCCTTGGCGCAAAAAGATTCATTCAGCGTTGCCATTTTTGAAAATGGAAAACTCGAATACGCGCACCACTATCCGGCGCAGGAAAAAAATACGTTAGTTGGTGAAGACGAAAGTAGTATGAGCGGCTTTGATATCGGTATCACTGAAATAGAAGAGGATGAAAAGCGTATTAGTCTTGATGATATTGAGTCTTTGGATGATTTGGACATCTTAGATGAGTTGGATGATTTAGGCAATATTGAGGATTTGGATACACTGGATGAAATTGTGGATTTTAGTGAAGATGAACCGACATTTGAAGAGAAGCGTATAAATACTTCTCGAGGGGATGATGTCAAAGGACAGATGGATCAGTTTAATAACGACTATTACCGTTTTGAGTTGATTCAACGGACATTGACCCGTTTTTATGACGGATTGAATTGTAATAACCGTTTTGTGGAGACTGTTTACATTGCCGATGGATATGGGAGTGGGGAAGATTTAAAACGTTATCTCGAAGAAGAGCTTTTTTTAAATGTATTGATTCGGCACATCAATGTAGCCGATGAAGTTATTGCTCTCTCTATCATCGAAGAGGGGGGACTATGAAACATAGTTTTATAACCCCTCGAGCTAAACGTTTGGTCAGCGGTGAATTACGGCTGGTGCTGTTCTTTTTTACGGTTACTATCGCTATGCTTGTCGGAACGTATCTCTTTTTGGGATATAAAACCTATGATTTTGTGAATGAACGCCACTCTGTGGCTCAAGATAAAGAATCTCTTAACGACTCTATCGTGCACATGGAAGATGAGATCACAACTATTGAATCGGAAGCAAAAATAGTAGAACAAGTGACAACGGATAATACCGTGATGAAAGAGAGTATACGAAACCTTTTTGATCTGATTCCCGAAGATATTACCCTCTCTAGTGCGGAGTTGGAAGAAAAATCGTTGATTTTGTACGGTATCACACCGAATAAAGATACCTATGAGTACATGCTTCACGCACCGTTACGATCCATCTTTAACCGTACTTATACTAGTTTTTATCCTGTAGAGAATGGATGGTACCGTTTTGTCTCCTCCAACTATCTCGAAGAAGAGACTGTAAAAGAGGTGGAAGAATGAACCGTCAAACCATGTTTGTAGTGATTCTATCACTTTTTTTATTAGTCGGGGTCGTCGCATTTTCATTTTTCTTTTTGATTCCTAAGGGGAAAGAGTATCGAACGTTGCGTTTAGAGAGTAAAAAAGAGTTTCAGCAATTGGAACTTACCCAAAACCGTTTTGACAATACCAAAAATCATCTTGATGATCTTCGCAAAGTACATAAGCATACGATCGGTGCATTTGATAAAGTGTTTGATCCCGGTCGCTTTGAACAACTGTATAAAAAAGAGTTCACTGACCTTTATTTGACAGAAGTGAGCGCGGCTGAGGGTAATGGAACATTTAAAGTATATGAAGTCAATGCAACGACAAAGATTACCTCACCGCAAAGCTTTTATAATTTTTTAGAAAATATTAATAAGAGTGACTGGGTCATCGGTGTTAACTTTCCGATCCATTTTGAGCGAGACGGGGATAAAATTCGCTCCAGCTTTACGATGAAAGTCCATAACAAGCCATCCGAAAAAGAGATACCGAATAAAGGGAATGAGAAGAAGGGCGAACCGGTGGAGAAGACTCAAAAGGTTGCTCCTGAACCCTCTGAAGTCATATCTCCCTTTGTGCCGCATAAAAAAGATGAAGCAAACGCTTCAACTCACTCGAAATAACGGTTATTTCATCCCTTTGGCTCGCTCATGTGCGGCACGTATCGCTTCCATACATCCCTCACGAACTTTCCCTTTTTCGAGTGCGCCGTATCCTGCGGCAGTCGTTCCGCCGGGGCTCATAACGTTATCTTTCAAAACTGCGGGATGGATAGTTTGAATTAATGCACCGAATCCCTCAAATAGTCCTCGCATCAAAACCATCGCATCATCGCGTTTTAGTCCCTCGCGAACTGCCCCGTCACACAGCGCTTCGGCAATGAGGGCGAGATAGGCAGGGCCGCTTCCCGCTAATGCAGTAGCAATATCTAGCTCTTTTTCACTGCTAAGCCAGAGCGTTTTTCCAATAGTGTCGAAAAGAGAAATGGCATGCGTTTGAAATGGAGTTATCACCGACCAAAGAGGTCATCGACACACCCGCTTCTGCCGCAAGATTAGGCATTGCACGACAATAGGAGTGTGCTGAGATTGCGTGAAGAGATGCAGAGCGGTGTACCGGCGAGAACCGAATAAAGAGCTTGTGCAGTCCCTTTTAAATAAGGAGCTATTTCAGTCAGATTGGCAGGTTTTACACAGAGGAGTACTGTTTTATTGGTGATATCAGCATCGGAATAGAGAGTTTTTTTAATCGGTGTACCGAGTTTGCTTTCAAATTCTTCGATTGCAGTTATGCTGCGTCCGATCACCTCAATCGTATGTGTTTCGCACAACCCTTTGGCTAGGGCGAGAGCCATTTTACCGTTTCCGATAAAAGTGACTGACTTAGACATCGTCTGAGCCTTTAAGGTAGTTGCTGATCGGTTCAGCGATACCGAAGTCGGAACGATTGTCAACGATTATTTGAGCCATGGTTTGATTGTCGGTATTGAAAATTAAGGGGGCGACAAAGTTGATTGACGATTTTTCGATCGGGGTGTGCAAGATCATAATGTTATAGATGAGCAAGTTGCTCTCAGGTGTAATCCCCAACAGTCCCTGAAGTGATGTGGGGATATCAAAAGAGTATTCGCGAAGGGCAAAAGGGTTGACAAGTGTAAAGGATGGACCCTCCCCGATGCTCTCAAGACGTAAAAATATTTCATCTATTTTTTGGAGTTCCATCTTGGATACCGCATCGAAACCGAGCAGGGGAAGTTTTAAATCAAACTGCATAACTACCTTCTTCTATCATTAATAGTCTGATTTTAACACATCAAAGTAAAAAGTTTCAACTTTATGCAGGGGTGTTTAATCTCTTTACGGTAAAATAGCCGATAATTTCAAAATAGCGTAGGTTTTATCAATGATTAGAACATGGTTAATCGCAGTAACGGCACTCATTCTTCTGAGCGGATGCGGTAAAGATCTCGAAGAGTTTAACAAGCCTGCCGAATATTGGTATGATAAGATGGTTACAGCTGTCTCTAACGGAAATTTGGAGAAAGCGGACAGCTATTTTAGTTCACTTCAAAGTGAGCATATCAGTTCACCGTTTTTACCTGATGCAACCATGATTATGGCACAAGCACACATGGCTCAAGAAGAGTATTTACTTACGGAGCACTTTTTGGATGAGTATATTCGCCGATATGCTACTCCTGAAGGGCGTGAGTATGCTGAATTTTTGAAGATTAAATCTAAATTTTTGGCTCTTCCGAATCCGGGTCGTGATCAAGGGCTGATTGATGAAACGCTCCGTGGTATTGATACATTTAAAGGAAGCTACCCCTCTTCTAAGTATTTACCGCTCGTTCACTCGATGGAAACTCAATTACAGCTCGCACGGGGTGTATTAAATGAGCATATTGCACAACTCTATGAGCGTTTGGGTAAACCAAAAGGGGCAGTATATTATCGTTCTATTGCTCCGGTTACCTGGATTGATCCATCGGAAGTTGTCCATGCGGAAGTTTCATGGTATCGAGAGATGTTTGAAGGGGATGGCTCAAGCAGTTGGTATGCGTTTATGATTCCGCAAACGCGAAGTGTTATCTCTATGGATGATAATGAGAGTGCGGACACCGTAACTGAAAGATAGTAATGTGAATGCGGAAATACCAAAAAAACAGGATAATGGAAGCTGGTATGATTTTCTGATTCCACAGTTCTAAATCTGGACTATCGTTTGAGTGAATTTTATGAATAAGGTTTTTTGAATGCAACTTAGTAATTACAGCTCTTTTCCGACAACTTTGCCGGTAATCGCGGAGGATGAGCTTTTCTTATACCCGTTTATGATTTCCCCCCTCTTTTTGAATGATGAAAAAAATATTGCTGCTGCTGCCGAAGCAATCGAAAATAATTCACTTGTTATCGTCTGTCCGGTAAAACCGGAACACGAAGGGGAACGTGAGGGTGATTCGATTTATGATGCAGGTGTCATCGGTTCAATCATGCGTAAAGTCGTTCTCCCGGACGGTCGGATTAAAGTACTGTTTCAGGGGCTAGCGCGTGGTCATATAGAAGAAGTGGTACACGATAATCCACTCCGTGCTCATGTCGATTTGATCTCTTCACTCTCTGTGAATGAACTCAAAATGGATGCGATCCTAGAGGTATTACGTGAAAAAGTACGTGCCCTCTCGCAAGTGAGTAACTATTTTCCTCCCGATTTACTCCGAACGATTGAAGAGAATCACGAATACAACCGAATCGTTGATTTGATCTGTAGTTCTATTAAAATCAAAAAAGAGAATGCCTATAAACTTTTTATCGAACGTGATCCTGAAAAACGGTTTTTGATGCTGATCGATGAGTTGATCGAAGAGACCGAAGCCTCCAAGCTTCAAAAAGAGATCCGTTCAAAAGTTCATACTCGTATTGAGAAAGTGAACAAAGAGTATTTTCTCAAAGAGCAGCTTAAACAGATTCAAAAAGAGCTCGGAACCGATGCCCATCGTGATGAAGAGATTGAGGAGTTTCGTAAAAAACTCGAAGCTAAAAAAGATAAGATGCATCCCGATGCCTATAAAGAGATTAGCAAGCAGTTAGAACGGTTTGCTCGGATGCATCCGGACAGTGCTGATGCCGGGATGATCCAAACATATCTTGAATGGGTACTTGAAATCCCTTACGGTGATGAAGCGAAAAAAGCGCTCAATATTCATGATGTTGAAAATCAACTTAACAAAGATCACTTTTCACTCAAAAAACCGAAAGAGCGTATTTTAGAGTATTTTTCGGTGAAAGAGTTGTTGGAACTGCGTGGCATTGCCGATAAAGAAGGGCGCGGGGCGATTCTCTGTTTTGCGGGCCCTCCGGGTGTGGGTAAAACCTCTTTGGCAAATTCGATCGCTACGGCTCTTAAACGTCCATTGGTACGTATTGCATTGGGTGGTTTGGAAGATGTCAACGAATTGCGCGGACATCGACGTACCTATATTGGTGCGATGCCGGGGCGTATTGTCCAAGGGGTTATCGAAGCAAAAAAGATGAATCCCGTTATCGTTCTCGATGAGATCGATAAAGTGGCAAAATCGCATCGAGGGGATCCGACAGCAGTATTGCTTGAGATTCTTGATCCGGAACAAAATACCCATTTTAGAGATTATTATCTCAATTTTAATCTCGATCTTAGCAAAGCGATTTTTATCGCGACAGCGAATGATGTGGGGCAGATTCCGGGGCCGTTACGTGATCGGATGGAGTTTATTTCGGTGAGCTCGTATACACCGCAGGAAAAGTTTCAGATTGCTAAACAGTATCTGATTCCGCAAGAGCTGAAAAAACACGGTTTAAAAACTTCGGAACTTTCGATCTCGAAAACAGCTTTGGCCGAAGTGATCGAAAAACACACCCGTGAAGCGGGAGTTCGTAACCTCCGTCGCCGTGTTGCCGATATTGTCCGTAAAGCGGCAAAAAAGATCCTCGAAGAACCGACAACTCAAAAAGTGACGGTAAGCCTTAAAAATCTTAAAGACTTTTTGGAAAAAACTATTTTTGAGATTGATCGAACCGATCATGTTGACCGAATCGGTGTGGTGAACGGTCTGGCGTGGACGGCAGTCGGTGGAGATGTCCTTAAAATCGAAGCTATCCGAATCAACGGCAAAGGGGTTTTACAGCTTACCGGAAGTTTAGGGGATGTGATGAAAGAGTCTGCCCGTATCGCCCTCTCGGTTGTTAAAACACTTATCGATGAGGGGAAAATAAATGTCGATCATTCTATTATCCCCCTTAGTCCTGCTGAGCGTGAAAGTGATATACCACTCGATGCGAGTGAGGTCTATAAACGGTTTGATTTGCATGTTCACGTTCCTGACGGCGCTACTCCGAAAGATGGACCGAGTGCAGGGATTGCGATGTCGACCGTAATAGCTTCAATTTTGACCAATAAAAAGGTACGTGCCGATATCGCGATGACGGGTGAAGTTTCACTCACGGGAAATGTTCTCCCTATCGGCGGGCTCAAAGAGAAACTGATTGCAGCACATCGTGCGGGGATGAAGCTCGCCCTTATCCCTCAGAAAAATTATGATCGTGATTTGAGTGATATCCCTGATGAAGTCAAAGGTGCTATTGAGATTGTTGGAGTCAGTCGGATTGAAGAGGTGTTGGATCGCCTTTTAATTGACGCATAATACTCCAAGCTTCGGGTGCTCCGTAAAGGTAGCACCGAAGTTTGGTTCCCACTTTTAAATTTCTGCACTCTTCCCGAAACCCTTTGTCCATTACCACTTGGCTCTCATAGGGAGCGATAAAAGTGTAACCATTTTCTATAGATACGACCGTATGACGCCCTATGATATGCTCGCCCCCTTTTTTGAGGGCTTCTTTATCGTGTTTACTGAGGAGATACCCATTGTTTTTAAAAAAAGTATCAATTCCATACACTAACGAGCGGAGATGAGGTGGATTGTTGGCATAGGAAAACTTATCTATGGTTATGAAACTCATCGGTTCTATTAGCGATTCGCTGTCCTCTTCAAGGTAGCGAAAACTGCGACGGATGGCATCACGGTAGTCACGCATCATCGGTGCACTGTAACGATGGCGGAAAAAATTTCGGGTATAACGCTCATCGGCGTTGCTCTCATCAATGTGATGAGGGATATTATGCTCACGTCAGATAAGCTTCGATGGATTCTCGATCCCATTCGAGAAGAGGGCGGAGTATTTCTAACTCATCGCGTCGGTCGTGTGAACGGATTCCAAGCATCTCCGGCAGACCTGAACCTCGGCATATTTGCATCATCAGCCATTCCAGACGATCGTTGAGTTGATGGGCAGTGAGAAGGTAGGTGTAGCCATGTTTTTTCATCAAATAGCCGAAAAATTTGTACCTCTCTTCACGGGCACGATGTTCAAAATTGACCCCCCCCAACCGGCAAGAGTGGGTATAACATTGTAGTGAGTTCGCAGCTGCGAGAGTTTCGGCACTCAGTGCTTCGGTGTCACTCGATTCACGGGTATGGTAGTTTACGTGCGCGATATCAAAAGAGATGTTATTTTCAAGTAGGAGATGGAAGAGGGCGGTCGAATCGACCCCCCCCGAGAAAGCAAGGAGAATTCTCCCCTCCCGAAGTAGATTCAGATGAAGAAGATCAGACATCGCCCGTTACAGTTGCGAGAGGGTTACGCCCAGCGATTTCACTGATGCGAGCACGATAGATTTTTCCAAAGGTTAGTTCACCTTCAATTTCTCGGTCATTAACGTAGATTTCACCGTCCACATCGGGTGCCCAGTTGAGTGCTCTGGAACTTAGGAGAAATTCATGCTCGTCGCTTTCACCGTCGATGACAAGAAGAATCTCATGGCCGATAAGTTTTTGCAAACTTGACATTTCAACATCAGATGCAATTTTCCCCAGTTTCTTGGCACGTGCATTGATCGTTTTGGAAGAAATTTTTTCCTCCATCGTATAAGCGCTTGTCCCCTCTTCATCGGAGTAGCTGAAAACATTGAGACGGTCAAACCCGAAACTTCTCGCAAACTCCGCCATTTCATCAAACATTGCATCTGATTCTTGCGGGTGACCGACGATAAAACTGGTACGAATAAATGCATTCGGCAACGCTTTCATCGCATTCAGAAGTTCGAGGGTTTTAGCTTTTCCGAATCCCCGTTTCATGATTTTCAGCATCTCGTCGTTGATGTGTTGAATCGGCATATCGAAATAGTTGTGGAACACTTTCGAATCACCGATCGCTTTGATCAGTTTTAACGTTGTGGTGGAAGGGTAAAGGTATAAAATACGTGCACTTTTAACACCGTCAATCAGCTCGATCCGTTTGATGAGGTGAATAAGCCCATCCGAAATGTTTTGATCACGTAGATAGGAACTGGAATCTTGGGAGACGAAGCTGAAATCATAATACCCTTTGGCAACCAACCCTTCGACTTCATGGGCGATACTCTCCAAATTACGGGAGTTAAGTTTCCCTTTGAATGAGGGGATGGCGCAGAAGCTACACTGCTGGTTACACCCTTCGGAGAGCTTGATATAGGCATGGTAGGTTGATCCTGTTACAACTCTCTCAGCGCCGTCAATCAGATACACTTCGGGGGTAAAACGGCTCTGTTTCGCGGCAAGGAGTTCGTCGATTTTGTCGTAATCACCGACCCCAGTAAAAATATCCACTTCGCTAAGCTCTGACGATAGCCATCACGCATTTGAATACGAAGCGTTACTAGCCGTCATTGCTTCGCCACTTTCGAGGAGATTGCTTCAAGCGGAAGAACGCCGCTCTCGCAATGACGACAATCTATTCGATGAAATTTCCAGAAATATTTTTGTATAGCTTATAATGTCCCCTATGTTGAAATGTCCCGCCTGTGGCAATGCCACAATTCGACCGCTTCGTAAATTCTTCCTTGGACCGCTTCCCACACTACTTGTTCTGCATGCGGGGCAAAAATAAGCGTTCCTTGGCTTAAGTTCGTCTCTTGCACTTATCCCATTGATTCCTTTTTTCCTTGTAGCAGCATTTAAGTTCATTGAAAACTTCAATTATTCAGCTTTATATTATTTGGCAACACTTACTATTGGTGCGCCTATCTCGATTTATGTTTCTATGAAGTATGTTCCGTTGATAGCAAAGAAGTAGTTTTGTGATTCTGAAGCCTCTGTATTTATCCAAAGAAACCCATGATTTCATCCCTCCTCGGTGAACTCCAGCAAAAAGAAGACAACGCCCTCGTCGTCGCGGTGGGCGGCGTGGGATTCCGCGTCGCCGTCCCCAAGGGACTGGCCGAACGGCTCAACATTGGTGAGAAGGTGTTCCTGCACACGCATCTCATCGTCCACGAGAACGATTTGTCGTTGTACGGTTTTGAATTCGCGGAAGACCGAAAACTGTTCACCACCCTCCTCGGCGTGGATGGGGTCGGTCCGAAGGTCGCGCTCTCCGTGCTGTCCACGCTGACGATTGACGCCATCCAGCGCGCCATCTTCAGCGACGAGCCCGAACTGTCTGAGCCGCGTCCCCGGCGTGGGGAAGAAGACCGCGCAAAAAATGGCGCTCTACCTGAAAGACCGTCTCAAACCCGATGACACGTTGACGCACATGGCCTCCATGAGCGATGTGGACAGCGAAGTTCTCGCCGCGTTGACCACGCTGGGCTACTCGGTGGTCGAGGCGCAGTCCGCCATCCAGTCCATCCCGAAGGATGCTGCCGCAGGATGCGGGGGACCGTCTCCGCCTGGCGTTGCAAAATTTCGGATAAGAAATTTCAGTCCGCCACCGGGCGGACTTTTTGTCGGGGATTGCTGGTTGAAAAACATCCCATTACACGCTAGAATAGATGAAACGATTGAGGTTCAATTCATGGAAGAGACTAATCAGCAATACGCAACGGTCGAGTAGAGGACA
>CAWJRP010000018.1:0-96212 GCA_963845295.1 Sulfurimonadaceae bacterium
CTCCGGCGTCAGTCGCCGAGCGCGTCGAACACGAGGCCCGTGAGCAGCTTGGGATAGAAGTACGTCGACTTCTGCGGCATGGTCTCGCCGTGGTCGGCGATCGCCCGCACCTGCTCGACCTCGGTGGCGTTGAGGAAGATGCCGAGCGCGTAGTCGCCCGTGGCCAGCGCGGCCAGAGCGTCGGGGACGCTCTTCGCGTAGTCGATGTGGTCCTCGGCGTGCCCCGGCCCAGGCCCAGCGCGTCGTGCAGGACGAGCTCGTGCAGCATCGTGACGAGAGGCCGGCGGCGGCCGGAGAGAAGCCGTCGGCCGCGAGCCGCCCGGTCCGCGGCCGGCTCGCGCGACTTCACGGCGAGCAGTCTCCTCGCGCGGCAGGTACAGGCCGAAGACCCTGCCGGGGTCGGCCTGCTCCGGCCAGCGCTTCCAGCACGGCCGCGGCATGCCTCGAGCCCGGCACGGTGCTCGCCGACGACCTCGAAGAATGGCCGCAGGCGCTCGATCAGGGCAGCTCGGCGAGGGGCGGCCGTCGATGCCGGCACGAGACGGTGCGTCGGGAACACGGTGAGCCCTGGGTCGCTCCATGCTGCAGAGGTACACCATCAGCGTGTCGGCGCTGTCGGTCGCCGGCGGCCCGCCGCTCGTCGCGGTAGGCGAGCGCCGTCTCGTAGCGGTGATGGCCGTCGGCGATGTACACCGGGCGGCTCGCGCAGCAGCGTCGGCGATCGCCTCGGCGGCCGGGCCGGCGAGCGCGGCGGCCTGGTGCCGGTTGCCGTCGCCGTCGTGGGCCTCGCGCCAGGCGGCCGCGGGAAGTCCCGCGGCGGCCCCGTCGAGCTTCGCGCTCACGGCGCCGTCGTCGTCCGGGAACAGCAGGAAGATCTGGCTGACGTCGGCGTGGGTCGCCCGGTACAGGCGCAGCCGGTCGACCTTGGGGCCGGCGTGGGTGCGCTCGTGCGGGAGGACCACGCGCTCCGCGAGGTCGGCGAGGCGCAGCCGCGCGATGAAGCCGCGGCGCGTGCGCTCGCAGGCCGTCCGGGCCCCGTGTAGGTCTGGTCGACCAGGTACGATGCCGGGGGCGCTCGTCGCGCACCAGCACGCCCTCGTCGCGCCAGGCGCGGAAGGTCGGCGGCGGCGCGGAGATAGGCCTCCTCGTCGGCCGCCGCGCCGGGCGGCACGGGGAGGTCGACGTGCACGGCGTTGTGCGGACTGCGCGCTCGGAGGTCCGCGGCCTGCGCCGCCGAGAGCACGTCGTAGGGCGGCGCGACCACGTCGTCGAGCGCGATGTCGTCGCGGTAGCGGATGCCTCTGAAGGTGGAGATGTCGGCCATCGTTCTCCCGTATGCGGCGGACGCGGCGACGAGCGCCGCTCCCGGGTTCATGCGTGCGGCAAGTATAGCGGGGTGCCGCGGGAGCACCGGCTGCCGGACTGCCCGGCGCGGCACAGAGGGGCCGGGAACGCGTACTCACTGGCGGATGATCACCGGCATGCCGATGACGACGCGGCTGAAGAGGTCGACCGCGTCCCAGTTGTGCATGCGGATGCAGCCGTGTGACGCGTAGGTGCCGATCGAGCCGTCTTCGCTCGGCGGCACGCCGTGCATGCCGACGCCCGGCGCGCTGGTGCCCATCCAGCGGGTGCCGAGGGGGTTCTCGGTGCCGGGCGGGATCGGCTTGGCGTTCTTGGCCCAGTCAGAGTTGGGCGGCAGCCAGGTGGGGTCCTTCTTCATGTTGACGATGGAGTACGTGCCGGTCGGCGTCGGGTAGGCCGGCTGGCCGGTGGCGACGGGGTAGCTCTTGCACGAGCTTGCCGTCGCGGTAGAGGTAGAGGCGCAGGTCGCCGATGTCGACGATGATCTGGCCGCTGAGGGCGTTGAGCACGTTGCCGCCGACGATGCCGTCGACCTCGAGGCCGTACTTGGCCTGGAGCTTGCGCACCGCCACTTCGGTGTCGGAGTCGTAGACGCCGGTCTTCTTGCCGGAGTAGACGCCGGCGTTCGATCAGCTTGTCCTGCAGCTCCCTGACGTCCTTGCCGCGGGCGCCCGGCCACATGCTGGCGCTGCCGAAGTGCTCGGTGCTGTCGACGACGAACACCTGCTTGTTGGTGACGACGTTGCCGCCCTTGTCGGCCGCGGTGACGACCATGACGTGCTTGCCCTGGGCCAGGTTGGCGGCCTTGAACTTCGCCTTCGAGGCCGGGCCGGTGAGGTCGCGCTGCTCGTCGTCGAGGACGAACTTGACCGTGGGCACGCCGAGCTGGTCCGTGGCCTTGACGCGCACGGAGATGCCGGCCTTCTTCATGGTCTTGTCGAGCGAGGTGACCTTGAGCACCGGCGGCTGGGCGTCGACGAACACGTGGAGGTTCTTGGTCGTCGCGTTCCCCGCCCGGTCGGCGGTCGTGATCGCGACGTCCGATGCGCCGTCGGGCAGCTTGGCGCTGACCGCGTACTTGCCGGAGGAGTCGGCCGTGCCGCTCGCCTTGATCGCGCCGTCGACCACAGTGACGGTCGCGTAGGGCTCCGTGTGGCCGCTGAACGTGGCCGGATCGGTGTTGATGCGGCCCTCGTCGGCGGCGCCGTCGAGCTTGAGCTTGGGGATGCTCGTGTCGACGGTGAAGCGCCAGTCCTTGCGGACCTCGTGACGGAAGAGGTTGGAGCTCTGCGCGCTGAAGGCGACCGCGTGCTCGCCGTCGGCGAGACCGCTCGTGGTGAGGGTGAGGGTGTTGCCGTTCGCTTTCGCGTCGGCCGTGACGTCGTTGCCGTCGAGCGTGACGGCGACGGTCTGCAGCTTGGCCAGGCCCCTGACGTCGAGGACGAGGGTGGTGGACGGGCTCTTGACGAACGCGTCCGGCCCCGGCGTCACCGCGGAGACGCGGGGCACGCCGTAGAGCTGCCAGCCGACCACGGCCGCGAACACGCAAACCGCCGCTACGACGATGTACGGCCAGCGGCGGCGGCGGCGTTGTTCAGCTCTATAGACGTGGTACGTGGCGTCCGGCACAGGCCCCTTCTTGGACGAATCTGCTCCGCATTATACAGGAGGAATCGGCATTGTCCTCGTTTTCCTCCAGTGACTCCATGGAACACCCGTCCAGACGCGAGCGGCGGCGGCCGCTAGCAGTGGACGCGCTCGAGTGCGCAGTGCGCGCGGGAGCGAGCCGGAGCAAGGCTGTACCGGCATCGCCACACTCTCGCTGCATGGACCACTCCCTTGACGAGCTCCTCGCCGACGTCGCGGCGGGCCGCCTGTCCGTCGACGAGGCGGCGGCCGAGCTGGCGCGTCACGGGCTGACGCGCCGTGGGCGACTTCGCGCGTCCTCGACGTCGCGCGGGCGGCGCGCACCGGCGTGCCCGAGATCGTCTTCGCCGAGGGCAAGTCGGTCGAGCAGCTCGTCGCCGTCGTGACCCGCCGTTCCTCGACGCACAACCCCGATCGTGTTCTGCAGCCGCGTCACGTGACGAGCAGGCCGCTGCGCTGGCCGGCGCCGTGCGACGGCGCCGTGCGAGCACGACCCCGCAGTCGCGGGTGCTCGTCGTGCGGCGGCGCGACTACGCGCCGCCGCCGCCGGCGCGCGGCGCGGTCGGCATCCTCGCCGCCGGCACGAGCGACGTCGCCGTCGCCGAAGAGGCCGCCGCCATCTGCCGGGAGATGGGCGTCGCAGTGCACACCGCCTACGACGTGGGCGTCGCCGGCGCTCCACCGCTATCGGCGGCCCGCTGCGGCGCATTCTCGACGCCGGCGCCGCCGCGCTCGTCGTCGCCGCCGGCATGGAGGGCGCGCTGCCCGTCCGTGGTCGCCGGCATGGTCGACGTGCCGGTCATCGGCCTGCCGACGTCGACCGGCTACGGCCTCGGCGGCGCGCGGCGAGGCGGCGCTCCTGGGCATGCTGCAGAGCTGCGCCCCGGGCTGGTCGTCGTGAACATCGACAACGGCGTCGGCGCGGGCGCGACCGCCGCCTCATCGCGCGCGCGCGGCGCGGCCGTGAGGGAGCGCCGTCCCGTTCGTTCATCTTCAGCGACCACCGCGAGGAGATCTGTGGCGGCGCTGGGTCGCGGCGCTCGAGGACGTCGGTCGACGACTACCGTGAGCTGCTGGCGAGCCCGCTCGGCGAGCGCTTCAGCTCCGCGCTGATCGACGACCTCGTCGCCTACAGCGAGGCGGAGGAGTACGAGACCGCCGCGGCGCTGCGCCGCATGCGAACAGGAGATGGCGACCGACGCCGCGCGACGCGTGTCCCTCGGGTTCGCTGCTCTCGATCTGCTGATCGGCTCTGCAGCTCCTGCGCGGCAGCGATCTGGGACGTCGCTCGGCGACGCCCTCGTGCGTCGGCGAGCTGCCTTCGTCCGGGAGACGCTCGAGCAGATGAAGGCTGATCGACGGCTTCTCGACCGCCTGGTACGCGCGCCGTCGTCAGCGCCGCGCTCCCGACACGGCGCACGACGAGTGAGCGTCTCCGGGCGCCCGGCGTCGCGCCGGCAGCGTCCCGGCAGGGTTGCGCCCCCACCGGGACGCTGACTAGGCTGCCGGCATGCTGAGGCTGGCGCTCATCTTCGGCGGCCGCTCGGCCGAGCACGAGATCTCCCTGGCCTCGGCTCGCTTCGTCCACTCGCAGCTCGACCCGACAAGTACGACGTCATCCCGGTCGGCATCACGCAGGCGGGCGCTGGGTCGTGCCGCGCGACTTCGACGGCGGCGTCGCCGAGGGGCTCGACGCCGCCGAGCGCAGGTCGGCGCACCTCGTCGTCCGACCCGACGCGTCCCGGCCTGCGAGCTCGCCGACGGTCGCTTCATCCCGCTCGACTTCGCCTTCCCGATCCTGCACGGCACCTTCGGCGAGGACGGCACCATCCAGGGCCTGCTCGAGATGGCCGGCCTGGCCTACGCCGGGTCCGGCGTCGCGGCGCAGTTCCGTCGGCATGGACAAGGAGCTCATGAAGGCCGTCTTCGCCGCCGCCGGCCTGCCGCAGGTGCGACTATCTGGTGCTGCGCGACGCGCGCGGCCACGGGCCCGCCGACATCGCCGCCGTCGAGGCGCGCCTCGCCTACCCGGTCTTCGTCAAGCCGGCCAATCTCGGCTCGAGCGTCGGCATGACCAAGGCCCACGACCGCGCCGAGCTCGAGGCCGGCGCTCGGCTGGCCGCCGTCTACGACCGCAAGATCGATCGTCGAGGCGACCGTGCGACGGTCGCGAGCTCGAGTGCGCCTGCTCGGCAACGACGACGCGCGCGCCTCGATCCCCGGCGAGGTCATCCCCGCCAACGAGTTCTACGACTACGAGTCCAAGTACACCGAGGGCAAGATGGCCTTCATGATCCCGCGCCGACGTCGACGCCGAGCAGCACGCGAGACGGTGCGCGAGCTCGCCGTGGCCGCCTTCCAGGCCATCGACTGCGAGCGGCTTCGCGCGCTGCGACTTCTTCCTCGAGGCGGCGACGGACCGGGTCATCCTCAACGAGATCAACACGATCCCCGGCATGACGGCCATGAGCGGCTTCCCGCGGCTCTGGGCGGCGACCGGCGTCGACGGCGCGGCGCTCGTCGAGCGGATCGTGCAGCTGGGCCTCGAGCGCCACGAGCGGCTGCGCGCCGGCTCAAGATGGCGCGCTAGGCGCCGCGCTCGCCTACTCCGCGTTGCCCGTCCGCGTCGGGTGCGTCGTGCGCTCGACCCAGTCCTTGAGCGGCGGGATGGACCCCAGGTAGTGGAACGCGTAGGTGTCCGCGGTCGCCTTGGCGGTGACCGTGAACTGCACCGTGCCGTCGGCGTGTCTGCACGGCCTTGAAGCCCATCATCTCGAGGCCCTTCTTGGCGAGGTACTGCGTCGGCGGCGAGCTTGGCGGCCGCGACGTTGGTCGTCTGGGCGTACTTGGTCCGCGCCTCTTCGGCGGCGTTGGTCGCGCTGTCGCCGGCGGACTGGTAGGCGTTGAAGATCGCCATGCCGTCGAGGATGACGACCGCGAGGACGGTCAGGATGACGACGATCCAGATCGCCTCGCGGATGAAGCCGTCTTGACTGCGCAGGCGTGCGCGCTGCGACAAGGTCCCTCCTCGGTCAGCCGGGCTGCTACCCCCCTGTATCGGCCGGGGTCGCGAACAGTTTACTCCAGCGGGCCGGTGAGGCGGATGCAGAGGACGGCGAGGTCGTCCGCGGGCGGGCGCGCCGAGAACCGCTCGCCCGCCTCCACGAGCTTCGAGACGACGTCGGCGGCGGGCATGCCGTGGCAGCCCGCCAGCTCCCCGTCCATCCTCGACTCGAAGAACCGGCCATCGGCGTCGCGCAGCTCGGTGATGCCGTCGGTGAAGACGACGATGAGGTCGCCTGCGGCGAGCTGCAGGATCTCCGTCGGGTAGGGCTCGAGGGCCGCGTCGAGCTCGACGCCGATCGCCGGCTCGACCATCAGCAGCGGGCGCTCGACGCCGCCGGCGCGGACGAGGAACGGCGTCGGGTGACCGGCGGTGGACAGCTGGAGCAGCCCGGTGCGCGGGGTGAGCTGGCCGAACAGCACGGTCACGAAGCGGTCGGTCTCGGGGTCGAAGTCGGGCTGCTCGAGCAGCCCGTTGCGGAGTTCCTGCAGGGCTTCGCCGGGGCGCGTCGGCCAGGAGAGCTGGCCGCCGTGCACGGCGGCGCGCAGCATGAACTTGGTGACGAAGGTGGTGGCCATGGCGTCCACGCCCTTGCCGGCGACGTCGCCGATGGCGAAGGCGAGGCTGCCGGACGGCGGCCGCGTGTAGTAGTCGAGGAAGTCGCCGCCGCTCAGCACGCCGGCGCTCGCCGAGCGGTACGTGAAGGCGATGTCGAGGCCGGCGAGCTCGGGCGGCGCGGCAGGGAGCAGGCGCCGCTGCAGGCGCTCGGCGACGTCGGCGAGCACGGCGAGCGCGTCGTCGTGGGGCGTCGGGTGGCGGGGTCACCTTCGGCGGCCCGCCGTGTACCAGAGCACCACCGCCTGGACCGCGAGCGCTCCGAGGGCGACGAGGATGACGATGTCGATGCGCACACCGACGACGGCGACGAGGAAGACGAACGCGAAGGCCCACAGGAGCGCGCCCGGCAGCACGCTCGCGAGGAACCGCCGCCGGAAGCTGAGCATCAGCAGCCGGCGGCGCATCCCGCTGCCGCGCTCGTCTTCGTCGAGGTAGCTCGAGCCGCGCGAGTGCAGGGTGCCGGTCAGGTCGGTGCCGTCGGCGGTGTACACGCGGCACTGGAGCGGCAGGCCGACACGCTCGCGCAGCACGCTGTCCTGGGCGCGCGCGTAGTACTCGATGAGGGAGAAGAAGCGGTCGTCGGCCGAGAGCTTGGCGTTGGCGATGCGGACGTCCAGGTACAGCCGGTCCTCCGCCGGGTCGTACTTGATCTCGCTGCGCCAGCCGCGGCGATTGAAGAAGTTGCCCAGGAACCTGTCGAGGTCCCCCGGGATGTTTTCGACGTCTGGTCGCTCGGTCACGCCCATGCCTCGATTCTACCCGCCCCCTTCTTCATCGGCAGCCGGGCCCCGTGAATGGAGTCCCGGCCCGCCGGGCGTTCGAAGCCGCTCCGGCGGTGCGATAGAATCCCGTACTCGATGGCGCGGCCGGACGGCCGCGCCGCCCGACGAACAGGAGCTCTCCGTGAAGATCGCAGTCATCGGCCTGGGCTACGTCGGCCTGCCGCTGGCGATGGTGTTCGCCGAGTCCGGCGCCTCAGTCGTCGGCATCGAGGCCGTGGCCGCACGATGCGACGAGGTCAACGCCGGCCGCAGCTACATCCAGGACGTCCAGAGCGATGCGCTCAAGGCCATGGTCGACAAGGGGCTCATCCAGCGCCACCACCGACTACGCCGCCACCGAGGACTGCGACGCCGACATCATCTGCCTGCCGACGCCGCTCAACGCCAACCGCGAGCCCGACCTCACGCTGGTCACGGACGCGACCGAGAAGCTGGCCGGCCACCTGCGGCGCGGCCAGCTCGTCACCCTCGAGAGCACCACCTACCCGGGCACCACGCGCGACGAGCTGGCGCCCGATCCTCGAGGCCGGCTCCGGGCTCACCGCCGGCGTCGACTTCCACCTCGCCTTCTCGCCGGAGCGCGTCGACCCCGGCCGCACCGACTACACGACCAAGAGCACGCCCAAGGTCGTCGGCGGGCTCACGCCGGCGTGCACGGCGCGGGCGCTCGAGGTCTACGGGCCCGCGCTCGACAACGTCGTCCCGGTCAGCACCCCCGAGGTCGCCGAGATGACCAAGCTGCTGGAGAACATCTTCCGCAGCGTCAACATCGCGCTGATGAACGAGCTCGCGATGCTGTGCGACCGAAACGGAGTAGCGAATATCGGTTTTAGCGGAGGTTCTACCTCTTCGTATGCCGGATCCGGCAGTGCAACTAAAAATGCCTCTTTTACGACAACGGTTTCTGCCCGTATTGTCAAAGTAATGTCAAACGGGAACTATTTTATTACCGGACGTCGTGAGATTATGGTTGATAGCCAAAAGCAGATCATGCAACTTAGCGGCGTTATTCGACCGTATGATATCGATCAGAACAATCAGATCAACTCCGCTAAAGTTTCCGATGCCAAAATCCTTTATGCGAATGAGGGGGACGTTGATCGCTCAACTCAGCGCGGATGGGGCAGTAAGCTTATAGAGGCCGTCTGGCCGTTTTAAGGATCCCCTTTAGCGGATCATCTGCATCGGGTCGATGTGGGCATTGCGCTGTGTTACCTGAAACATCAACTCTTTTCCCACCCTTCCGATAATCGAACCTTGTTTAAGACGTTTGCCTACCTCTACGGTAGGGGCAATTTTGTCCAGATGGGCATAAATCGTATGCAAACCGTTATCATGTTCGATAATGACAACGTTTTCTAGCATAGCGGTCGGTTTTGCAAAAATTACTTTTCCGTTAAGTACCGATTTGACCTTGGCATCGGCTTCGGTTGGACGCAATGAGACTGAATCATTAAAGATTTTTATCCCGTAAATCGGATCGGTATACGGACCGAAACGTTTGGTGAGTACATACCCATCCAGTGGAGCAATCGTTCGTTCACCGGAATAGGCAGCAACACTGGAGGGACTGTAGAGTGCAACGGCTTGTTTGACATCTTCCGGTACCGGTTTGGAACCCGGTTTTGGTGCTACTAACGGTGCTTTTTTAGGTTTGAGGGACTCTTGTTTGATGATATTGAGACTGGCGAGAGTATTTTGAAGTGAACGTTGCTGATTTAGAATTTTATCCAACGATTTTTTATACTCATTTTTTTCTTGTTCCAGTTGAACAATCGCTTTTTCATTCTCTTTTTTCGTCTCTAATACCTTGTTTTTTTGCTGATCGATAACCGATATCGATTGTTTTAGAACGGTGGTTTGAGAAGAGAGACCGGAAATTTTTTCTGCGTTTTGAAGAAAGACGGCATTTAGATCTTTAATATCCTGCTGAATCTGTTTGAGATGCAGTTTCAATGCCTCTTCGGTAATGATAGCATCCGCCTCTTTTGCCCGATCGTCATTGACGAGCAATGAGATGGAGGTATTACGCGCAATTGCAAAAACAAGTCGCTGCTCAATATCGTTTTGGGTTTTAATCAATAATGATTGTTGTGTTTCTAGCCCTTTTAGGGTTGTTTTGTTCGATTGATAGACATTCTCTTTTGATTTGAGTTCATCGACAAGAGTATTGATCTTCTCTTGCTGTGCACCTACGATTTGACGTTGTTCAATAATCTTTGAAGCGGTCGCTTCTAGTTTCGCATTTAGCGTCGAAAAGGTCTGTTTGGTTTGGGTCAATTGTTTTGAAGTATTTTTAATTTTTTCATCGATTTTTGCCGCAGGGAGCGACAGTGACAATAACGAGATCAGGATCAGGGAGAAGGGGGTTCGCATCTATTCCTCTTCATCGTTTCCGACAACAATCGCAAAGGTCAGGATAATGGAAACACTTAACGCGATAATTAGTGATCGTACTCCATCATGGATAAAATCAAACAGGTTGATACTGATACCGACGGTGCGGAGTAATAGATCCATCCAGCCGTATTGCTCTATCATAAGAAAGGCTATACAGAGGAGAACCGTAGCGATAATAGCATCAACGATGGCCAGACGGAAGAGGACTGCTGAACGAAGCCATACCGGTGCACCGAAAAGAGCCATAATAGACATCCGTTCGGCATGTTGAAACTGCCATAATCGCATCTCTTTGAGGATAAGCAATGAGGTGACTGCCGCAATAGCAATAGAGAAAATTTGGACGACATCTTTAAATAAAAGCATAAGTTTATAAACGGTGTCATGGGTTTGAGCATACCCTTCTACACGCTGTATAGAGGAGTTTTTTTGAAGCCGTTTTTGAAGTTTTGCAATCTCATCAGGGGTAGGGAAGCGGCTAAGATAGAGACGGTAAAACTTTGGAAGGGTGAGCTTAAGCAACTCAAGATTTTTTTTAGACATCTCCCCCTGTAAGCGCTGTAATACCTGATCAGTTGCGATCGGTTCACTTCGATCGATAATTGAATCCATCGCTTTAAATTCTACGGGTGTAAGAACTTTGTTCGCGACGACAATAATGGAATAATCATTTTTAAGACGTGTTTCATATGCATCAATGGTACGATCGACGGCAACATAGATTTGGACCGAAAATAAAACAGTAAAAAGGGCAATAATAAGTGAAATATGATTTTTAAGAGATTTCATGAATATTCCCCATTTCGATATGAAAATGTTTATACGGAAGTTTTATTGAGGATGGAATGTGGTGCGTCACGACAACGATCGTTGTTTTGAGCTGCGTATTGGCACCCTCCAGCAGACTCCAGATCACTTGGGATGAGTACTCATCCAGATTTCCCGTCGGCTCATCGGCTAGGATCAAAATCGGGTTATGAGCGAGTGCCCGTGCCATAGCGACACGCTGCTGTTCCCCTCCCGAGAGTTCAGGGGGATATTTCCCTGCTTGATGAATCAATTTGACATGACCGAGAAGTTTTTGTACCTGCGGACCGCTCACATCTTTGGTGTAGCCTGAGATAATCAGGGGGAGCATCACATTTTTCTCGATAGTCCACTCTTTGATCAGTTTGTAGTCTTGAAAGACGATACCGATATGGCGGCGTAAAAAATTGAGTTTTGAGTTACTGATTCTGCTCATTTTGACTCCACCGACCATCAGTTGTCCGGCTCGGGGCTCAATTGCACCGTAGAGTGATTTCAGGAGGGTCGATTTACCGCTTCCGCTGGCACCTGTGATAAAAACAAAGCTTCCCGCATCGATAGAAAAAGAGGCTTTGCTAATGATAGTTTCGAACTCTTTGTAGGAGAGTGAGAGGTTTTCGGCGATTATAACTTTATCCATGTAGTAGCTCTTCTAATAAGATGTGGGCTTTGAGATTGGCACTAGAGCGAACGGGGAGAGCAGGGTAGTAGCGGGCACGGCCATTTTCAATGAGAACATAGGTGCTCTCAGGACGGTCAAAACTTCCCATTGCTAAACGAATCATCCCCCCATTTTCACCGATTTTAAATCGTCTCTCCATGTGAATAAAACCCCAGTCACGTTTGTACGTCTCTTTGGAGAGGCGATCAATTGACTTGGTATCAATGGTTCCTGAAAAGATAAAATCACCGATCATATCAGGTTCAGGAGACTCTGCTTCACAGGTAAAGGTGACGTCGTAGATATTCTTTTCTTGTTTTTTCCAGCGGTCTTCGTATTTACTGACGATAGCAATCTCTTGGTTTTTTCGGACATCAAAGCGGCTTTGGCGCGGTGCGCTGAACGTCTCCAAGGCAAAACGGTAATAATTTTCGCTGTCCGTACGCAGTTCGAGTGTTCCACCGATGTGAAGTACCCGATCCGATTCTTTTAAAAATGCTTCCGAGATAACGCGACGATGGGGTTTTTTATCCCACGGTACGGGAAAATGGACGTAAATCTTTCCGACGATGTTAGAGGGGACAAACTCTAAAAACAGCCGTGCATCGTAATCGAGGATCATAATGTTGTTCAGATTTTGAATAACGATCTGCTTGAGCGCCTGCTCTATCGAGGGTTTGTGAATTTCAAGTCCGATAAACAGTACATCAGGATTTGCGGCTGCCTGATGGAGGAGATGGCGGGCTGAACCGAATCCGATTTCGATTCTGACTTCCCGATCGCGAGGGAAATTTTCGGCAAAATAGGAGATCGACTTGAGTGCATCGTGTGTTTTTAGATGGGTGTTTTCAGGGGCGTTATCGACGTTTGAATCGAGGATGGGGGAGCCAGAGCACTCTGCATAGGCTAACAGTGCGTGTTTGAGGATAAAGTTTGGGGAAGGTCGGGTAACTTTATCACTTTTGAGGAGTTTTTTGGCACCGTTTTTATAGACCAAAAAGAACTCTCTATCTTTATAGCGAGTAGCGATCAATGCCCCCTCATCAGGGTTCTTGTAATCCGCTTGGAAAAGAAATTCCACTTCACCGCAACGCGTCGGAAAGGTGAGTGGTTTGAAAGATTCGAGATTTAAATGCGGCATTCTCTATTTAGCCTCGTAGCTGAGTTCGATAGCTTGGGTCGGGAGTGAGCGGATACCGTTTTTATCGACACTCATGATTTCATACAGATAGCCCGTATCGGGTTTGATATCGGCATCATGGAAACTTGTCTCGGTAATATTATTAATATCGACACTCTCACGGGTAATCCAGCTTGTTTTCGTCGTTTTTACAATAGTATACGAGACGGTACGCGGATCGGTGTTTTTCCACTGTAAGTCTACCGCTTTATTGAGTATCTTCCCTTCATAAGCGATTGGTGTTTGCGGTTTTGAGAGGGTTGAACCTTGTGTAGCGACAGAGGATCTGAGACTCTCTAAACCATCTTTATCGACAGCGGTAATTTTATAAAAGTAGAACTTCCCGTCTTCGGTGATGTTGTCGGTAAACGTCGTTGTTTCGAGCTTGACATGATAATCGAACGAACCGTTCGGCGTAGATGAACGGTAGATGTTGTAGTGACTTAAATCACTAATAGTACTTGGGTCCCATTTCAACATAATTGCATGAGGAAGATCGTTCGTTGAAGTGATATTTCGAATCTCAAGCGGCAACGGTTTAGTGGTTATTTTACTCTCTTCGCTCGGTTCGGTGATCAGTTTATCAAACGTGGTTGCTTTGATACGGTAGTGATAGACTTGAGAGTCTTTAAGATCATGGTCGATGAATTCGGCATTCAATCGTCCTGATATCGTAGCAATAGCAACCCATTTTTGATCGGTTGCATCTTGGCGCTCGATCACATATCCGTTAATTTTTCCATTCGGATGGGGACGCCAGAGAAGTTTTGCACTGCGCGGCATATTTCCGATGGCTTGAAAAAAGCTTATCGGCGCGATCATAGGCTGTGTGGCGACAAGCATCGTTTCACTGGCAACCGATTCGGTTCCGTTTTTAGTGATGGCAGAAAAACGGTATTGGTATTCGCTTGCGGGTTTGAGGTCGTTGTCGACGAAATGGGTTGCGAAACGGCTATCAATGGTAGCGATGCGTTGTAATTTTTGATCTTCTGCACCCGGAGTGTTGCGATAGATATAATAGCCGCTTACCCTGGGGTCTTCGAGCGGTTTCCACTCAAACGCTATTGAGGTGATATCGGCGATAAAACCGTTCAATGCTGGGGTAGGAAGGGATGAGTCAATCGTGACCGTTTTTTCAGGTACAACAGGCTGAGTAGTACAACCGCTAAATAGACTCAGTGCTAAAGAGACGCTCAATGCGTAGCGGATCGATGAGTTCATGCAATTCCTTTGAATCAAAATGTTTTTGTAAATAATCTTCCACCACTGATCCCAAAGGAGCGGTAAAATTTACCGTTTCTTTCGTAGTCGGATGGGTGAAATAGAGGTTATAGGCATGAAGCAAGATACGTTCCATTTTATCGCTTTTTGCCGAGGTTCCGTAGAGATGATCGCCGATAATATGGCGGCTGATTGACTCGAGGTGAACCCGTATTTGATGGGTACGTCCGGTGAAGAGTTTACAAGCAATGAGCTCTTCGCTTTCATCATGGCTGCTAAGGAGTTTGGCAAACGCCGTTTTGGCGTTTTTACCGTTTTCATTGATCGCCATTTTAAGGCGGTTATGGGCACTCCGACCGATAGGACGGTCGATAACGGTAATGTTCTCTTTCATCGCAGGAGTGATTACGGCGAGATAAAAGCGTCCCATCGTTTTATCCTGCAACTGAAGCGAGAGAGCTTCATGAGCTTCATTATTTTTGGCGATGACCATCGCACCGCTGGTTCCTCGGTCGAGCCGATGGACGATTCCGTGGCGCTCTTCACCACTTAGGGTTGAGAGGGCAATCCCTTTGTGTTTGAGCCAATCAACAAGGGTCGGCTCTTTAACACTTGGTGCGGGGTGGACGGTGAGGGAACTGGGTTTGTTGATGACGAGGATATCATCATCTTCAAACAAAATTTCCACGTCGAAATCGATCTGCTGCGCTGGGGTTGATTTTTGTTCAGGAAATCGGATCGTGACGCTTTGGGAGGGTTTGAGTTTCAACCCTGATTTAGCGGTTGCTTTGCCATCCACGGTGACACAGTTTTGCTCGATGAGCTGTGCGATCTGGTTGCGTGTCTGTCCCAACTGCTGTGTTAAAAAAACGTCTAAGCGGATAGCTTCATCGGTCGTAAAAGTAGATACTTCTTGTGTCAAAATAGGGTGCCTTTTCGTATCGTATCTGAATCGTTTAAAATGTTATAAGTCCGCTGTGCTACAATTAGCAAAAATAAACAAGGACCGTAGTGTTCAATATTGATCGTCGAATTTTAACACACTTTGATTTTATCACAGTCATTTTACTGATTCCGCTCATATTCACTTCAGGTTGGCTTATTTATGAGATTCATCCGACCCTCGGTCAAAAGCAGATGTTCTATGTTTTTGTCGGGTTCGGCGTATTTATAACCCTTTTTCTCCTCCCGATCCGTCGGATGCTATGGATGATTCCGATTACCTATTGGACAAGTATATTGCTGTTAATTGCCGTTGAGTTTGTCGGACATAGCCGTTTGGGTGCGAAGCGGTGGATTGAGATACCGTTTATCCATTTTACTCTGCAACCCTCGGAACTTCTCAAACCTGCATTTGTCCTGATGCTCGCCTATATCATCAGTCGTAATCCTCCTCCGAGGGATGGGTATAGGTTCAAGCAGTTTATGAAACTCTCGTTTTATATCCTTATGCCGTTTTTTCTTATCGCCAAAGAGCCAGATTTGGGGACGGCGACCGTTTTGGTGATGTTGGGATATGGAATTTTATTTATTGTCGGGGTGCATTGGAAAGTATGGATTGGCTTGATCGCAACATTTGTGATATCGTTGCCCCTTATTTATTCGCAGATGCATGATTATCAAAAACAGCGTTTGACCGACTTTATCGGTGAAAAACCGAGTTACCATGTCGAGCAGTCGATTATCGCCGTCGGTTCGGGGGGATTTTTCGGTAAAAACAAAGAAGACGCAACCCAAACGCAGATGAAATTTCTTCCTATCGCATCGAGTGACTTTATTTTTGCCTATGTGGTGGAGCGGTTCGGATTTTTCGGGGCATTTTTGCTAATAATGCTGTATGGTGCTTTGATTACCCATTTGATGCTGATTGCCTTTTGGACGGAGGATTACTATATCAAAGTGGTCGCAGGGGGGTTATCGCTCCTCTTTTTCATCTATATGGCGATAAACATCGCTATGACGATCGGAGTTGCACCCGTCGTAGGGGTTCCTCTGCCGATGTTCAGCTACGGGGGGAGCAGTTTCGTCAACTTTATCGTTATTTTGGCGATTTTGGAGAATCTTCTGGCGTATCGTTTTCGATATCTTTACGGGGATACGGGTAAAAAAAGCTTCGTCTAATCAAAGAGCGTTTATAATGGCGCTCCACAAAAACGGGTCAATAGTTCAGTGGTTAGAGCCCTCCGCTCATAACGGAGTTGTCGCAGGTTCAAGTCCTGGTTGACCCACCACATCAAAAACACTTCACTAAAACTTTCATACCTAAATTCAAATACTCTAAACCGTGTTATAATTTTCTTAATACATTGAAAACAAAAAAGAAGGGGACGTTATGACAATACGAGTAAACGACCTTTATGCTGAGGAAGCGTTAAAGCTCCTTAGCACTTTGCCCGAAGAAGCGATTACGATAGAGCCGAAGCCGTGGTACGCTGATGAGGTGAAACGCCGCATCGAAGAGTACAAAAACGGTAAAATGGAGACATATCCTCTCGATCAAGAATTTTGGGATAAGATGGATAAACGTATCGATTCAATGGAGAGACATTGAGGATTAGACGAAGTGGACGTTTTGAGAGCGAGTTAAGTACGATCATCGATTATATTGCTAAAGATAAAAAGAGCGCCGCAAAATCATTTAATCGTTGCTTGCAGTTAACTATTGAAACGTTACTCGATCATCCTCACAAAGGGCGACCTACCGAAGACGGCGGACGCGAACTTATCTACAAAGGGTACACTATCCCTTATGTCATCGATGGAGATGATATAGTCATTATGGGAATTTTTAATCAGAATGAGTGGATGGTGGAAGAGAATTAAAGATGGGAAAAGTAGCCTGTCCCTATTTTGTCTATTTTGTTAAAAAAAAGGTAGTTTATATTGGAAGATACATCAATAAAAGATAAATTTGAACTTATTGAATTTGGGCGTAAATGGATTGTTCCTATAGTTTCATCTATGGGATTTCTTTTTTACGTCATACATTTTGGTATGATGAATTACTTCCCTTCTGTAAATGGAACGGAACTCATTAATGTGTTACTTACTGTTGCGGCAATTGGTTTATTTTATTCCTTGTATTTTAGTGTTTTTTCGGTTATAGCGGGTATATGGCTTTCTTCTTTAAAAAATGAGCACGAAAAACTTCAAGAAACTTTATTAGCAGAACCTTTATCTACTTTTATATTACCTGCTTTAATAGTTTTAGTAGGGTTTATTTGTAGGATATATGATTGGATTAATGACTTAAGTATGATTGGATTAATTGTAGCGAGCTTGCTTGTTATGACTTCTTTGTTATATCGAACTTATCATAACACAAGCCTTATCGGAGTACATATTTCAATTTCTATACTATTTATTGCACAAATTAGTATTGCTTTTCTCCTTATTTTCAATACTAATATAGATCAAAAAAATATGAAAGAAGTAGCAATATTTGGAGCTGTTGTAGCTAGTTTATTATTTGCATTTGTAAATTACATGCTAGCAAGAAAAAAACTTTATTTAAAAGATTATTTAGCTATTCCAATTATTACCATGTCTATATTTGTACTATTTGGAATGGGAAAAAATTTTGTAGATATTCCATTCAAAACTATGGGATATGCAAACTATCGAGCAAATGCTTTTCCTTTAGATGAAGATTATCTTTCAAAAATTGACTTTAATGTGTCGAAAGGTACTGACTATGTGGTTTTGAATTCTTTGGGAGATGAATATTATTTTACATATATTGACAAAGGTACAAAGATAAAAATGGCAAAATGTATTAGTAAAGAAAAAATTCGAATGGAATCATTAGAATCAATAGTTGAATAGCTGTAAACAGGAATAGTCTACTTTTTTGTAATAGTAAGAACTAGTTCTGTAAGCCACTCTAATTTAACAATCTTTTGTCAAGCGGTCATAGATGTCGTGATCGATAAGACGCTGAAAGATAATAAATATTTTATTGAAAAAGGTTTACTAGCTTTAGGCGCATTTCATCAAATGTTTGAAGCTGACCTACTAATCCCGCCAACCCTTCATCACGTTCCGTCAAATATTTTTTAGTTTTAAAACTCTCCAACCACATCGTTTGAAAATATTCTTCCGTGCAATAAAGCGGTTCATGTCGCATAATAAGTGTTTTAGTAGTATTTTGGGTAAATCGATCATCATTCAGTTCGTAGAATTGAAGCATATCGTAGAGGTCTCGTGATTTGGTTCGTTTGAGAAATAGGGGACAGGCTACTTTTTTAAAGAAGGGTCAGCTATTCAATCTTCATTTCGAGAGAGTAGGGGCGAGTATAGCTATTTCTAGGATTTCAATAATCCAGCCAAAATGATCTCTTCCATTTTAGAACAATCTGCTTCCATGCAATCAATGGATGCAGTGATAAAAGCATCATCGTTTAAAGTATCTGCATAATCAATGTATTCGTACCCGTTGTAGGTTACGATCATGTCAAAAAATAACCGTAAGGTTCGACCGTTACCCTCATTAAATGGGTGTAGCACGATAAGTTCACACATATAATAGGCTAAGCGTTTCGCAAAGGTTTCTCGTAATTTAATGGATTCAAAATCTCGCAGATAATTTTCTGCTACAAGCTGTTTAAAAATATCATGTGAGAAGTTTTCTAAATTCATGTAGGGGCAAAACATACTTGTCCCCTTAGAAATATTAACGGTACGATAGTCACCTGCCCAAGTGTAGAGTTTTTTAAATAAATGGTGATGAATCGAGGTGAGATAGTTTTTATCGAAAATGGTGTTTTCTTCTAAAATAGTATGGAAAAACTCATAGCTTTGTAAAAGAAGCTCTCGCTCTAATTCATGAATCAGTTGAGAGTCGTGTATGTCAAGTTTGTTGATGGGAATGTCGCTGTCTTGGTAGTAAATATGATCAGAGGGAGGGTAATATTTCATTGATGAGAAAGGATTTTTTTGACTTGATCCTTCACTTCTTTTTTATCGACAGGTTTATACCCCTCAATCATTTGAGAGACGTTGACTGCTTTAAGTGCTTTTTGTGCTGAAAAGGGAGGCTTGCTCATAGAACTATCCTTTTTGGTGACACTGATTATTTATGTATTTTAGCATAGGAGATATATATTTTATTGAAAAAGTTTACCGATATTTCTTTGGAAAATAAAATCCGCTCAGTTCCGTCGAATTAGCCCCGATACTCTTCCAATCATCCTCTCTTAACCGCATTTCCACAACCCCGCAGGTAGGTATGTTCTCGATATCGCCGTTTGAGAGATAATTGGCACATTCAGTGAACTCGGGATTGTGCCCGAACACAAAGAGGGTATCAACGCTATCAGATACATCACGAATGATAGAGAGGATTGTTTCGATATCAGAGGCATAGAGGGCATGATCGTAGCGGATCGAGTCCAATGGGTAGGAGAGGGCTTTGGCAAATGCTATCGCGGTGGTTTTGGCACGCACAGCAGGGCTGGCAATGATGAGACCCGGGCGGATGCCTTTATCGGCGAGTTTTGATCCCATCAGCGGAGCGTCTTTCATCCCCCGTTTGTTTAGTGGGCGGTCAAAATCACTCAAGCTCTCATCGCTCCAGTCTGATTTGGCGTGACGGATGAGGTAGAGAGTTTTCACTGGTTCGCCTTTAGAGGGTTAATCCCAACGCTTTTAAGAGAATATTTTTCTCTTTTTCCGTGCTGGAGAAGAGGCGGTTGTGGAGATCGTCATCTAAAATGGCGAGATCGTCAAACAGCTCTTCGTCATCTTTTTCGGGGAAATATTTGCTCACTTCGCCCCCTAATGCTTCGAGATATTCATCGGTGTTACTCTCATCAAACAGCCCGATACGCTTGCCGTGTTCGATGGTCGCGATGGTGCGCAAGAGATAGAGCTTGTCAAGGCGATCTTCGCTTTGGGGGGTATTGATTAACTCATTGATGCGGTTGACTTCGCTGCGGTAGATCTCGGTCGATTCTTTGATGTTCTGGAGTTGTTCGGTTGAAAAAGCCATATAATCCTCTGTTTAATAATATTATGACATTATAGTTAAATATCGCAATCCTCTTGTTGCTCTTCATCCTCTCTCACCTCTTTTGTTCGCCGAGTGACGAATAATGTAAAGAGAATCAAAAGAGAAATTCCGCCGAAAAGCAGTGTAAAATTATCCATTATCTGTCGCTTTTTTTGAAGTTTTGACTATATTCAGTAGAGTTAGTATACTTTAAAAAAGTTGTGTTTACTTGAAGTCATGGTGCTTAGTGATTTTAAGATTATTTTCGTTACTCTACAGTCATAAAATAAAGGAGAAAAGATGGCTGATCCGAATGTTTTAAAACAGCTTCGCACCAGTTTGCACTCTTATTCTCTTTTGTATGTAGAAGATAATACAGGGCTGAATGCTCAAGCAACGACGCTGTTTAAAAAATTCTTCGATAATGTTGTTTCAGCCTATGACGGTGAAGAGGGATTGACTCTTTTTAAGATGCACCGTCCCCAAATCGTGATTACTGATATCAATATGCCCAAAATGGACGGATTGCTGATGTCCGAGGCGATACATAAGATCGATCCGGATGTCATTATCATCATTACTACCGCACATGATGAACGTGATTTTCTTCATAATTCGATTAAAATCGGGGTTTTTGACTATCTTATCAAACCACTCAAAATTGATGATCTGATCGAGACGTTTACACGGTGTTCTGAAACACTTATAGAAGCGTTTCATCGCAGAATTTTTAATGCTAATATAAATGCGGTATTCAATTATCAAAACAATCTTGTTTTTTTGTTGCATGAGCGTAATGTGGTGATAGCCAACCAGCCCACACTTGATTTTTTCGATGTACCCAATATTGAAGCTCTTCGGAAAAAGTTCCAAACATTTGGCGATATTCTCCTCGAGCACAAAAGCTTCGTATATGATCACGGATCGGTGAAATGGTTTGAACATATTTCTGCCCACTCAGGACAGCTGTTTAATGTCAAAATTGCTGATCAGAATGAGGTTTCACATCACTTTATCCTCACTTTCCAGCGTATTCCGGAAAAAGAGGGATATGCTGTCCTTTCGCTCAATGACGTGACCGAACTGGGATTGCTCAAACTTTACGACAGCAATGCAACCGAGCGCGAATTGTTAGCTCAAGATGAGAAAATGGTACGGGGATTGTTGGAGATGGCTATGCGAAGCAGCGCCAAGATAAAAGTCCATAACCTTTACAAAGGGCTTAGTATCGTCAATGACGGTTTAGTGGAGAGCATCGATGGGAAGTTGGTGAGTATCAAGAGTGCTTATGTTCAGCTCAAAGCGATGCAGCAGGAGAAAATGTTTTATCTCACTTCTGAACTTTTTCCGATGGCGATTTTAGCGGAGGGGATCAAACGGATCGATTTTGACTCTCAGGATGTCCTTTTTAATCAGTACCGTTTGGTATCGACTTCTCCGACCCGACGAGAATCGATACGGGTTACTCCGGATGAAAAAATTCAGGTGACAATGTTATACGAAGAGAGACGGTTTGATACCGAATTAGAGATTATGGATATTTCGATAAAGGGGATGAAAATTCAGTTTCTTTCATTGCCGGCCGGTTTTGAGGCAAAACATTCGGTAATTTTGGATATTGTTATTACTACTGCACTCCGCCCGATTATCATAAATATCCCTGCGGAGGTGTTTCGGATCGATGAGCTCAATCGTCGTTTTGAAGTTGTTTTTGTTTTTGATCTTCATGGAGAGGGAAAAAAAAGCATAATCGATTACATCGCCAAACGGCAAATGGTTTTAATACGCGAGTTTAAAGGGATTCAATAAGAAAAATGATGTAGAACTTTTTTTAGGATGGTTCGAGAGAGTAGAGGGGGGCTTGGAGCATTGTGAGAAACTGTACAGGTATCATGAATAGATAAATTTTAAGGAGAAATGTTGCGATGACGTATTTTTTAAATTTTAGAGAAGTAACCTATGCTCTTTCCGAAGCACTTGATTATGTCGGAATTGATGATACGATGCACGGTAAACGAGTCGGCTATATGTCTGCCGAAGTGGCAAAACGGTTAGGATGGTCATCTGAGCGGATTGATAGAATTATTTTGATGGGAATGCTCCATGACTGCGGTGTATCCTCTACCGATGTCCATCATCATCTGGTTACGGAACTCGATTGGGATAATTCTCAGGTTCACTGCCAAAGAGGTGCATTGCTTCTTTCAAAAGTCCCTTTTTATAGCGATTATGCTGAAGTTGTTTTATATCATCATACCCATTGGGATCAGCTCCCCGCAACAGCAAGTAGTGAAATGAAAGAGGAATCCAATCTGATCTATCTGACCGATCGGGTAGATGCTCTGAGAGTCCAGCTCGGTTCATCCACATTGCATGAAAAAGCAGATGTCCGTTCAACGATCCAAAAACACGTAGGTGAGATGTTCTCTCCCGAGCTGGTAGAAGCTTTTATTGAGACATCGCTTGCTGATTCGTTTTGGTATTATCTGGAAGCGGAGTCGCTGGAGGGGTATTATGAAGATTGGATTAATCAGTCGGATTCATCAGAAATTGTATTTGAAGAGTTAAAGAACATTGCGTTGATGTTTGCCGATATCGTAGATGCAAAAAGCCGATTCACCTCTAAACATACCTACGGTGTCGCTGCCCTTGCCTGCTATTTATCCATACTCAGCGGATTATCGGAAGCTCAGCAGGAAAGTATAGAACTTTCGGCATTTTTTCATGATTTGGGTAAGCTGAGAGTAGCTGATTCGATTCTTCATAAACAGGGTCCCTTAGATGAAGAAGAGAGAGCACAGATGAATCGGCACGGGTTTGATTCAAATGTAATCCTCCGTAAAATAAAAGGGTTTCACGAAATTGCTAAAATTGCGTCAATGCATCATGAAACGTTAGATGCGAAGGGATATCCATACCATCTAGGGGGTGATGAAATCCCTATTGAAGCGAGAATATTGACGGTGGCTGATATTTTTCAGGCCTTGGTGCAGGATCGCCCCTATCGGAAGGGTCTTACGGCAGCGGAAGCGTTGAATATTTTGAATACTATGGAAAATGAACTTAAGTTAGACAAATCCATCGTAGAGTTAGTACGGCAAAATTTGGTTGAGTGCTATGAGCGGGCAATGTACGCTGAGAACATTTAATCCTATATTTTAAGTGTAAAACACCAGAAAATAGCGTTATTCAGGGCATTGTTGAAGAATAAAAAGGTATGATAAAGATTAAATCGGTTAGTATGAGAGCTTATGTACCTAACCAATAAAGTGTTTTAAACTTATGAAACGATTGCTATCACTGTTCTCATTATTCCTCTTTTTTGTCTCGGTATCGGTAGCGGAAGAGATACGATTTGGCGTGTTCGCCTACGCCGGGGTTGAAAAAACCCGTGCGAAATATCAGCCTCTCGTCGACTATCTCAATACAAAACTCGATAACCGTGTTGTGTTGGAAGTATTGACCCAAGAGGAGATGGACGAAAAAATCGCCAAAGGTCAAATCGACATTGCGACCACCAATCCCACCCATTTTCTTGTTATCCGTAAAACTTATGCTCTAAGCGGAGCTCTTGCGACTTTGATCAGTGTCGGTAAAGATCATATACCGACCAGTCAGCTCGGCGGAGTGATCATCGTCCGTCCTGAGAGCATGATCGAGACTCTTTCCGATATTAAAGGCAAGTCGATTTCGACACCGAGTTTGAAACATATGGGAGGGTACAGAGCGCAGGTTTATGAACTGAACCAAAACGGGATAAAAATCGATGAAAAACATAATCGGATTCTTCAAACCCATGATTCTCATCAAAAGGTCGTACAAGATGTGTTGATGAAAAAAGCAGATGTTGGGTTTATCCGTGACGGTATTTTAGAAGATATGATCGCAAACGGAGAGATTCACAAGGGTGATATTCGAGTTATTCATGAACAAAAATACCCCAATTATCCGTATGTCGTCTCGACGAAACTATATCCCGAATGGCCTGTATTCGCTCACCCGCATACGCCGGAATCGGACGTAAAAGCTTTTGTATCAGCCCTTCTTTCACTCCCTCCGACCTATGAAACAACGGTGAAAAAAGGGATTTACGGATATACCCTGCCGGCCGATTATCTCGTGGTCGAAGAGCTTGCCCGCTATTTACGCCTCCCTCCGTTTGATCAAAAACCGAGATTTACCTATCTCGATATTTGGGAACAACACTATAAAGAGCTTATTTTTATTATTGCGGTATTGATAGTGATTGTGGTCTATTATACACGCGAGCGGCGGAGAAAAAAACTGTTTGAGTCGCTTCTCACCAATATAGGAGACGGTGTTTACGGTGTGAATCGGGAGGGGAAATGCACCTGGATCAATAAACAAGCCCTTTTAATGACCGGTTTTAGTGAAAAAGAGATACTAAATAAAGATCAGCACGCTTTTTTTCATCATAATAAAAATTCTCATGAACCCGACAGTGAGTTCGGGTGTCCTATCTATCAAACGCTTGATGACGGCATAACCCGTTCAGGGGAAGAGTATTTACTTCATAGTGACGGTACTTTTTATCCGGTCAATTTGACCGTTGCTTCTACAGGAGATGGAGCCATCATCGTTTTTCGGGATATTACGGAGCAAAAACAGCTTCAAGAGACACTACAGCGAAGTGAAGATAGCCTCAAAAAAGCGCAATCGATAGCTCATATCGGTAGTTGGGAACTTGATTTAAATACGAACAGACTGGTTTGGTCGGATGAAATTTATCATATCTTTGAAATCAATCAATACACATTTAAAGCCTCATATGAAGGGTTTCTTCATGCCATCCATCCAGAAGACCGTGATATGGTTAATCAGGCATATCTAAAATCGTTGCAAGACCGAAAAAAATATACGATTGATCATCGTCTTTTGATGGAGGACGGAAGGATAAAATGGGTTCGGGAAGTGGGGGATACGGAGTTTGATGAGGATGGGGGAGCCCTGATATCTCGAGGAACCGTGCAGGATATTACTGAAGAGGTAGAAATCAACCAAGAGCTTCACGATACAAAATTAATGCTTGAAGAGGCAAATACCGTTCTGCAGCTAAAGAATAATCAGCTAAAAGAGCTTGCCATGCAAGACGGTCTTACTCAGATTCCGAATCGCCGTTTTTTCGATGAGATGTATGAGAAAGTCTATAAAGAGATAACCCGAGATAAAAAAACGTTGGCGGTTATGATGATTGATGTCGATTATTTTAAACTCTATAACGACCACTACGGTCATATTGAGGGAGATGCGTGTTTGATCGCTATTGCAAAAGCTTTGAAAAACACCCTCAAACGGCCGAGTGATATTGTTGCCCGTTACGGAGGGGAAGAGTTTGTGGTTATAGTCAAAAATATCGATTTTGAAGGGGCGATGAGTGTTTCAGAGCATTTACGCAGTGCGATTGAAGCGTTGCATATGGTGCATGAGTATTCGACCGTGACCGATCATGTAACCATCAGTATCGGAGTGGCTTTTAAAGAACAAGAGGAGTTTATTACGAAAGAGATGCTTCTCAAAAAAGCGGATGATGTCCTTTATCAAGCAAAAAAAGAGGGTAGAAACAGGGTGAATATCTGCTAAAAAACCTTAATTCTGTCGAATAACCTGCAAAACAATATGAATGTTTTGATTATTTTATTACAATGCGACAACTATAACCAAAAGGATAGGAAACATGGGATCATACGACGCACTTTTTGAAGATGAAGAGGATATTTTCGGGGGGACTCCCGAGTCGAAATATTGGGATATTGTGAAACAAGTAAGCCCGGATATCGCACGTTATGAGTTTGATTCGATGATCGCTAAAATGGCGGCGATGGAGCAGATGCTTATGGAACACCATGACGAAGAGTCTCTTGATAAAATCATCGATCGTTATATTTTCTCCAATGAGGGCATTATCGAAGAACGTAAAAAAAGTCTTTATATGGAATACGCCGGACGCCTTATCTATAAACTGTCTGACTAATAGAGAAAAGATCATAATAAATAGAGAATGGGAAATCCAAACGAATGGTTAAAGTCAAAGCAGAACGGATTTTATTAGTTGATGATAACAAGACACTCTCAAAGCTGATCAGCTTAAAAGTAAAAAGTGAACTGGGGATAGATATCGATATCGCCTACTCGCTCTCTGAAGCGGAGCTGTTTACCCATAAGTACACCTACACCTTAGCGATCCTCGATCTCAATCTTCCCGATGCACCCAACGGGGAGATTGTGGATGTGATACTTAAAAAGAACATCCCTTCAATCGTTTTAACGGGGAGTGTCGATAAAGAATTTCGCAAAGCGATGATTAAAAAAGATATTATCGATTATGTCCACAAAGGGGGGATTGGTGATATCGATTACGTTATCGATATGATTAAGCGACTTCTCAAAAACCGCTCCCATAAAGTGATGGTGGTGGATGATTCTGTGGTGTTTCGAAATCAGATGAAAAAGATGGTGGAGAACCTCTTTTTCCAAGTATTTGCATTGGCTCACGGGGAAGAGGCACTGCTGATTTTAGAAGAAAATCCCGATATCAGGATGATTATCACCGATTACAATATGCCGGTAATGGATGGATTGGAACTCACCAAAGCGGTACGTAAAAACTACTCCAAAGATCAGCTCAGTATATTTGTCCTCTCTTCGAGTGATGATTCGGATGTTTCGGCGATGTTCCTCAAAGGGGGGGCTAATGACTTTATTAGCAAGCCGTTTAGTAAAGAGGAATTTTCATGCCGATTGAACAATGCGATTGAGGCATTGGAGAATATCGATACTCTTACTAACTATTCACATCGTGACTTTTTGACGGGACTCTATAACCAGCGTCATTTTTTCACACTGATGGAACCCTATTTTGCTGAAGCACTCTCTCAAGATGAGAATTTCGTAATAGCGATGATCGAAATCGATAATCATCAACACGTTAACGATACCCATGGAGCGGAGATCGGGGACAAGGTAATTATCCATGTCTCAGAGATACTTCGATCCGCTATCTCACATCAGGATATACTGGCCCATTTCGGCAAAGAAGAGTTTTGTTTGGTCTTAAAAGATACAACCAGGGAGAGTGCTATCGATATTTTGGAACATCTCCGCCAAAAAGTATCTTTTACCCCTCTCATCCTCCCAGAAGAGATAGCGCTTACTATTTCGATTGGGGCGGTGCTTGAACATGAAGATACGTTGAATGAGACGTTGAGTGAAGCAGACGGTGCGTTAGATCAAGCGAAAGCGATGGGGAGAAACAAACTCTACGTTGTGTAGCGTTTGTTTATGCCCTATTACTGAACGGTAGGAAGCCCTTGCGCTTTCCATTCGGTAATTCCCCCTTTGAGGTTTAGCGGGGTGAAACCGTTTTTGACGAGGATCCGTGAAGCAGCGATACTGCGGTTTCCGCTGTGGCAATAAACGATGATTTTGTTATTTTTGACATTGGCGATCAATGCGAGATTTTTATCAAGCGTTTGCAACGGGATTAGAACCGCACCCTCGATATGTTCTTGGGTAAACTCATCGGGTGTCCGAACATCCAGCAGAGAGATATTTTCTCCCTCTTTTATAAGTTTATCCGCTTGTTGCGGGGTAACGGATTCAAAGTTCGTAAAAATCCACCCTTTAGAGTAGGCTAAATAGCCGAAAAGTGCGATAATGAGAACCCAATATCCGATATTAAGCAGTCGTTTTTTTTCCATGTAGTTCCTTTATATTCCGCGTGATTTTTTGATCATCTCGTAGGCGCCGTTGATCTCTTGTACTTTTTCAGTCGCCTCTTTGAGATACTCGTCCGATGCCCCTTGTGATTTGATGATGTCGGGGTGGTATTCGCGCACCAGCGAACGGTACGCTTTTTTTACTTCATCGTTGGTTGCTGTTGATATAAGTCCCAAGAGTGCATAGGCTTGATCGATTGAGCTCTCTTTGACACTGTGGCGATGATAAGAGCCGAATCGCTCCAGCATAGCAGAGAGATCGGCATCGCTGAAATGTAAATGTTTGGCGATTACTCGGAGCATCTCTTCTTCACTGTGGCTGAGGGTTCCGTCGATGAAAGTGAGGTTGACCAAAAATTCCATCATCTTGAGCCGTTTATGCGCATCACCCTCTAAAGCACTATAGAGCGCTTGCGCAACCGGATCAAGATTATGCGGTGCATCTTTCTCTTCATCAAAAATCTCTTTGAGCATTCTTTTGGTTGCCTCAGAATCAGGGAAGAGGGCACTGATGTCGTTAAACATATTGCTGATAAGCTCCGCTTCGAGCTCATCAACTCGACCGTCGGCTTTGGCCACTTTGGCACTGAGTGCGACAAACAGCCCCAGTTCACTGTAGGCGAGGTTCTCTTTGGTGAGTTTAAAACCGGCGAACTGGTTTTTGGAGTAGGTGTGCTGATTTTGGGCAAAACTACGGGAAAGCCAGTAAAAGAGGAGTGCAACAACGGCAAAGATAATGATTTGAGTCAAGGTGAATCCTGATATAAAAATAAAGCGATAGTGTATCCACAAAAAGTAATTTCGGGAAGTATTTCGGAGCGCTATAATAGCAGGAAGAAGATTTATATAAGAGGTAAAATATGAAAATGCCACCCCTTATCTACGGGACAGCGTGGAAAAAAGAACAAACGGCTGATTTAGTCGAGACGGCAATTTTGAGCGGATTTCGCGGTATCGACACCGCGTGTCAACCGAAACACTATCACGAAGCCGGGGTGGGTGAAGCGTTAATGCGGTTGGCGCAAGCCGGTATCGGACGAGAGGAGTTGTTTGTACAGACCAAATTTACCCCCCTCGCAGGACAAGACCCTCAGAAAATACCGTATGATCCCAATGCACCGCTGGAGATTCAGGTGGCACAATCGTTTGAGCGATCACAGCATAACCTTCAGAGTGACTATGTCGATTCGCTGATACTTCATTCACCGTTGTTTCCCTATGCGCATCTGCAAAAAGTATGGGGTGCTATGGAGAGTATCTACCATAGCGGCAAAGCGCTAGGAATCGGGATCAGCAACTGTTATGATCTGGAGTTGCTCAAACGCCTTTACCGTGATGCAGAGGTAAAGCCCTCGGTAGTCCAAAACCGATTTTACGCCGATAGCGGATACGATGTTGAACTGCGGCAGTGGTGTAACGAAGTAGGAATCATTTATCAGAGTTTTTGGTCACTCACCGCCAACCCTCATATATTAGGGAGCAGAGAATTTTTTGCCCTGACACAGGAATACAACAAGAGCGAAGCTCAGATACTCTATCGCTATCTCTCCCATGTGGGAATCGTACCGCTGATCGGATCAACCTCAAAACAACATATAGATGAGGATTTGGATATATATAGTTTTGAACTGCGGGCCGATGAGATTGAGAATATTAGTGTACTTTTGGTATAATCGGTTAGAATTAGTCTAAAAATAGTCATATACTGATCTGAATATATCGCCGATATATGACTGTATAAATGCTATAGTTTTTAATGTAAAAGTAGTGGGTAATTTTCTAAGAAGACCCCATTGTTATTTTGTACATCAAATACTTAGGAGTTGAATTATGATTAAGGCTTTATACATCGTTCTACTGAGTACCTCGTTATGGAGCAGCGAAAATGTTGCTATTGTAAAAAATGTCAGCGGTGAAGTTCTTGTCAAGCATGACGGGGCATTCAACCCGATTAAAAAAGGGGGGTTCTTATATGTCGGCGATCTCCTTCAAACCTCCGATAAGAGCAGTGTCGGGGTAATATTTAACGATGGAACTATTGTTTCACTCGGTTCCAAAAGTGTTTTTGTGGTGAACAAATACCATTTTAAACCGAGTGCTAACGATTATGCTATTGATATGGGTCTCTCAAAAGGGACTGCCGCAGTCGAAACGGGAAAAATCGGAAAGCTCGCTCCTAAAAATTTCGCATTTACCGTTCCTCAAGGAACCGTCGGTGTTCGCGGAACCAAATTTATAGTTGATATTGAGGAATAGTACATGGCACCTTTTTTCATCTATACAGGGATTATCCTGATGTTGCCGTTTATTTTTTCAGGGCATAAAACGACCGTAATTTTACTGGATAACAATAATAGTACTAACGGTATCATCGTAACAACGCAGGGTGGAAGTGTTGACATCGATACCCCCAATAACGAAACAACCCTCTCATCTCCGGAAGCTAAACCAGAACCGCAAAGCAGTGTCGCGCTTGACGTGATTGAAAAAAAATACGCTCAAGCACTCGAAGCGCTACCGGTGCATCCGGATTCTCTTACTTTTTATTTTGAAAATGATTCGGTAGAGTTGACACCCGAATCGAAAGCTCAGACGCAATCGCTAATTGATGTAATCAAAAGACGCGAACCGTGTATAGTCGATATTATCGGACATACGGATACCAAAGGCTTACGAGAATCAAATTATGAGCTTGGATTAGAACGGGCTAAAATGGTGAAGATCTTTTTAGAAGAGGAGCATGTTCAACTCAGTGAAGTCCATGTTGAGTCGTACGGTGAGAGCAATCCTCTTGTCCCTACCGCTGATGGGGTAGATGAGCCTCGTAATCGACGGGTTGAAGTCCTTGTTCGCTAAACATAAAACCCGCTTTCTCCTCGCGTTTGTTGCGACCGCACTTTTTTATGCGTTGTGGTGGAACAGCGCACTCCTCGCAACGCTTGATTACAAAATTTACGATCTCTTGTCAGCCTCAGAGATAAAATCGCCGGTCTCGCAGGCGACAGTTGTCGTTGAGATCGATGAGAGAAGTTTGGAAGCTTTGGGACAGTGGCCATGGCCGAGAGTCATCATGGCTCAGCTATTAGAAAAAATTGCTTCCATGAACCCTGCAACGACCTCTGTGGATATTATTTTCCCCGAAGCTGACCGCACTTCCCCCTCTGAACTCGAAAAGTTTTATACCCATTTTTTCCATCTTGATCCAGAACTTTCAGGAGTTCCGGATACGCTGAGAGATAATGACCGTTTGCTAGCCGATACGATTGCAAAGATGAATCTTATCCTCCCTGTATTTTTTGATCCGAGCGGTTCGGTGCAAAAATCGTATCCTCTCCCCACATCGCTGAATATTTCTCCGAATGAGAATGTTGCTCTCTTATTTAACAGCCCTTATTTGGTCAGCAGCCTACCGATTTTACAGAATGCTGCCCATGGATGCGGTCATATTCAAGCTTCGGCGGACAGGGACGGTATTTTTAGACGTCTCCCCCTTTTTATCCGCTATAACGATAAGCTGATTCCGACGTTGGGACTCTCTGCCATGTCGACGCTTGAATCGAATATGAAACTGACATTCGATTCATACGGCAGAGGCATTGCGGTGGATATTCTGGGGCATACTATCCGCTCAGACGAGCACTCTCAAGTTTTGTTGCAATTTTATCCGCAACAGTGGTATAAAACGGTTTCAGCAGTGGATGTACTGCGCGGAGCGGTTGATCCTGCGGTATTTGCGGGTAAATATGTCTTCATCGGCGCGACTGCTATGGGGCTGCACGATAATTATATGCTCAGTGACGGAACCCTTCGTCCTGGCATTATGGCTCATGCGACTTTGATTGAAAACATTCTTGATAATGCTTTGGTCAGTGAAACTTCATTTACCAAACGTATATTATTTGTATTCTCCCTATTCAGCGCGATAGTTCTCATGATATTAATGCGTGCAAAAAAATACATCTACGTATTAACCCTTTTCTCACTGCTTAGCATCGGCATACTTGTTCTCAGTATGATTATGATGAGACATAATTTTTATGTTTCGACAGGTTATTTTATTATCCCCCTTGCCTTTTATCTATTTGTTTTGGCAATGGTATTATTTGTTATCTATTATAGCGATCAAAAACGTTTTTATGAAAAGATGGCAAAAGCCAACGAAGCGATGATCGACAGTATGGCACTGGTGGCCGAAACACGCGATACGGAGACCGGTGCTCATATTATGCGCACCAAAGAGTATATTCGGGTGTTAGCGGAACACCTTCTATCGAAGGGATTTTACCGTGATATTATAACGCAGGAGTATATTGTGGATCTCTATCATGCCGCACCGCTACATGATGTCGGTAAAGTAGGGATACCGGATGGAATATTGAAAAAGAACGGTAAACTCACAAGCGAAGAGTTTGAAATTATGAAAACGCATTCTTACCTAGGAAAAAAGATCGTAGAAAATGCAATAAGGCAGTATCAACAAAGTACCATCATGATGAGAGCGCAGAATATCGCCCATTTCCATCATGAAAAATGGGACGGTTCGGGGTATCCTAACGGACTAAAAGGGGATGAGATTCCTTTGGAAGCGAGGCTTATGGCTTTGGCTGATGTTTATGATGCACTTATCAGCCGTCGTGTCTATAAAGAGGCATTCTCGTACGAAACATCTGAGAATATTATTATTGAGGGTCGCGGAACCCATTTTGATCCGATGTTGGTCGATGCATTTGTAGAGATAAAAGAGCAGTACAAGAAGATTGCAGAGGAAATTAATGAGGGGGCTTTGCGTTAATCTAATTGACAAAGGCTCCACGATTAGGTGTTACTTTGGCTTAAAAGGATTAAATTATGAAAACAATCGTTTTAGCGCTTGTGCTGCTTTCTCAAATCCTATACGCCAAAGTCATCACTGCTACGTATGAAGTTTCCTATGGGATATTTCAAGCGATGGGGATTGCGGACGCACGTTTTGAAACCAACGATGATAATACCTACTCTATCCGTATCGAAGCTCGCACGACGGGAATAGCCAAAGTACTGAGTAATAATCGTGTTGAAACGTATGAGAGTTACGGAACGATCGATAAGGGAATACTCGTTCCCAAAAAATACATCAAAATCCGACGAACCGATTCGAAAAAAACGACAAAAATTTATACGTTTGACCACCCCAATAAAACGGTGTGGGTCGAAAATATCCAAAGCGATGAATGGGATAAAGTTAAAAATGATTTTTACGCTTCAGAGGATGTGCTAACCCTCTTTTTTAATTTCAAAAACTATTTAAAAAGTCGTCAGGATAGACCCTTTTATGTAATCGGCGGTAATCGAAAAGATGGTCGTGTTGACATCAATTTTCCCCGAGATGAAGAGTTGGGAGAGATTACACAGAAGCTTGAAATAAAAGAGGGTGATTTTTTAAAAGTTGTTCTGAACGATCGCATTTTTTCGAGTGCTCAGGGGGAATTACTGATTAATTTAGGCTCCGATGGGCTTTGTCAAAAAGCCGTTCTCGAAGATGTCCTTTTGTTTGGGGATATCGTGGGGAAAAGGGTGAATTAACCCAAATCGATGTGAAAAATTTCTTTCAGTAAAACATCCAAATCTTCCCGCGTCGCCCCCGCAAAAGCGTTTTCAACAAATTTATTGATCCCTTTGTTCTCGTGCTGAATCAAGGGGACGATTTTGATCCCGGTTATTTCGGACATAAAATGGGATGTATCCCCCTCTTCATAGGCGTGCAGGAGGATCGAGCGGGAGAAATTGTTGAGGATATGGTAATAGATATGCAAAAACTCCGCTTCGAGCACTTTTAGACCGTAGAGGTGGGTGACGAGGCGGTTTTCATGTGAAACCACCGGATGGACTTTTTCGGGTTTGATCGTAATGCCGATCTCCTCTTTAATCTCACGTACCAATGCCTCAAGGAGGCTCTCCCCCTCATTGACCGTCCCTCCGGGAAATCCCATCCGTCCGTCCCACCGATCGATCATAATCAATGCAGGACATTTGAAATGCTGCATATCGTCTTTAAAATACCGCCACGGTGAAATCGCATCGACGTAGATGGCTAAAAAGACGGCATCTTTTTTATCGGGATGTTGTTGCCCGAACGGCACACGTTGTGTTCTCATAATGTGATATCCGATAGTGATTGATTAATAGAATAACTATTATACAGAGATATCACCGCGAAAGAACGATTTTTTTACACTCTTTTTACATATATCAGTCATGATATACTCATCAAATTCTTTTATCAGGACAACACTCATGCGTGCAGCTCTCATTATCCTTATGTTTATGGTGACGATCTCTTTTGCGGAGAGTAAAAAATTTATGATCGATTTAAAAACGGGTGATTTGGATACGTTTAGCAGAGAATTTTTGGTCGGGGTTCCCGGAACTATCGACTACTTTATATCGCAAGGGGATACGGTCGAAGTGGCGGTCGTGATACACGGTGATGCCTATAAGTTTTTTGTCCAAAATCTTGATAATACACAATACGCTATGGATAAGTTGTTGGTAGACCATCAAGAATCCATCCATCAACGTCTCGAAGAGATCGAAAAGAAATATAAGGTGCATATGGATATCTGTATGGCAGGGATGCATAAAAAAGGGATATTGAGCGAAGACATCTACCCCTTTGTCACTCCGATAAAATCGGCGATGGTCGGGTTGGTAAAATGGCAAAATCAGGGATTTGCGTATATCCCCGTCCAGTAAGTAAATGAACTTTTAAGGGTAACGGTGATAAAATCCCACCAGTGATGCGGGAATAGCTCAGTTGGCTAGAGCGTCAGCCTTCCAAGCTGAATGTCGCGAGTTCGAGTCTCGTTTCCCGCTCCACTCTCTTTCTTTTTAAACAATCAACTTTTTTTACTTTCAATCATCTCAAGATTAACCACAAAAATATTATTTTTCCACGCCATTCTTTTCCGCTATAATCTAAAAAAACAAAAAATCAATATATAGGTTTTAATGATGAATCAGTCTCGTATTTATGATTTGAAGAATGTGTGATGATTCAAAAAATTGATATAGCTAAATTTGGAATTTATCAGGATTATAAATGGGATGCTTCCATTGGAAAAGATTTTTATTTTAAAACTGCCAATATTTTTTATGGTAGAAACTATTCAGGAAAAACCACATTATCACGAATTTTTAGATCATTGGAAAAAAATACATTACATCCAGATTTTATAGATAGCAGTTTTGAGTTCTTATTAGCTGATGGTAGAAAAATTAACAATGGCAATATTAATCACGAAAAAGTAAAAATATGTGTTTACAATAGAGATTTTGTCAAAGAAAACCTTAGTTGGCTTCATAAAGATGATGGGACTATTGAACCTTTTACAATTATTGGTGAAGTAAATAACGAAATCAAAAAAAATATTGATAAGATAGAAGAAGATTTAGGCAATATTGATGAAAAAAGAGGGCTAATCTATGAATTTTCAAAAAAAGAAGTAGAGACTAAAAAACTCAAAAAAAATCATGATGACCAAGATGGTTCATTAAAAACAAAACTTACAGACAAGGCTGTAAAAATTAAAAATGAAACCCATTTATACAATGTACCAACTTATAATATAACTCAAATAAAAAAAGATATTGATAGCTTAAAAGCACAGGATTTATTATCTGAACAAGACATTGAATTAAAAAAACAACTTTTAAAAGAACAGATCAAAGAAGATATAAAAAGTCTTCCAGAAATCAAACCGAGATTTGAACAATATTTATTAGAGACCCAGGAGCTATTATCAAAAAAGATTCAACCAACACAAGCAATTACTGACTTGGTAAATGATAGCTTGTTGCAAGTATGGGTAAAACAAGGCATAGAAAAGCACAAAGGAAAAAGAGAAATTTGTGCTTTTTGTGGGAACCCTATCAATCCGCTATTATGGGAAAAAATAGATGCTCATTTTAATAAAGAATCTGAGGAATTAAGTGAGCTAATTAAAGTAAAAGTTGAATCGTTTGGAAAAGCAAAGGTAGCGTTAGATAGCTATATAAAATTTTCTAAAGTAAATGTTTACTCAATTTTTCATCAAGAATACGAAGAATTTTTTAAAAAGTGGGAAATACAGAAAGATATATATTCATCAAATATTCAAGAGCTTATTAGCCTATTAGAATTACGAGAGAAAGACATATTTAATTGTATTGAAGTGTTAAATGTCAAAGATAATTCCGAAGAAATTTTAGAGCTTTTTAAAGAAGCCAATACGCTTATTACAAAAAATAATGAAAAAACAAAAACTTTAGCACAAGATCAAACTACATCACGAACAGCGCTTAGACTTTCAGAAGTTGCAAAATTTATTGAAGAGATTAAATACAAAAATGAGCTTTTAGCAATCGAAAAAGCAAAAAAAGATTTTGATGAAAGTGAGGCAGAAAGAAAATTACTTATTGATAGTATTAATGCCAATGAAGAATCAAAAAGAAAATTAGAAACTCAGCAACAAGATGAAAGTAAAGGGGCTGAACAAGTTAATATATATCTTGAAAAAATAGGTCATAGTGGATTTAAACTTGTCGCCGAAGGTGAGAAACCGAATATAAAATTTAAAGTAATAAGAGATGGACAACAGGCAAAAAATTTAAGTGATGGAGAAGCAAGCCTCATATCGTTTTGCTATTTTATGGCAACTATAAAAGATAAATTGGATACTGATACAACCATCTATATTGATGATCCGATTTCAAGTCTTGACAACAACCATATCTTTTTTATGTTTAGTTTGATAGATTCTGAGATTGCTAAATCTAAACAATATAAACAACTTTTTATATCAACACACAATTTGGATTTTTTAAAATATCTCAAAAGATTAAGCGTTGTAGGGTTTAAAGACAATGTAGTTCACTATATAATAGAAAGAAAACAAAAACAAAATGACAAAAGAAGCTATATCGCTACTATGCCAGACTATTTGAAAGATTATATTACAGAATTTAATTATCTTTTTAAAGAGATTTATTCTTATTATAAATCAACTAAAGGTGATAGAACACAACAAATTAGCAATACATATAATACTTTTTATAATCTACCAAATAATATGAGAAAATTTTTAGAATATTATCTTTTTTACAAATATCCCAATACTGATAATCCATTGGCGAATTTAGACAAACTATTTGAAGGTGAAATACCATCACTATTAAATAGAGTTGTTAATGAACTATCACATTTGACTCATATTGATAGAGGATGGTGTCCTATTGATGTCAGTGAAGTAGAAGAATGTGTAAAAACCATCATTGAAAAAGTTAAAGAAAAAGACGAAGAGCAATTTGAAGCATTATTGCAAAGCATAGGAGAAGTATAATTGGAAAATAACCTGAATCAAACCACCATTCAATGCCCAAAATGTGGCACACAAATTGACGTAAACGAAATCCTCTATCATCAGCTCGAAGCTCAGATGAAGAGCAAGTTTGATAGTGAAGTTGACGAACACCGTAAAAAGTACAAAGCGGCTATGGATGAGTTCAAAGCCAAAGAAGAAGCGTTCAAAGATCAGCAAGAAAAGTTCGATGAAAAGCTCCGAGATAGCGTATCCACTCAGCTCAAAGCCGAACGCCTAAAACTATCCGAAACTCTCAAAAAACAGATTCTCGAAGAACAAAGCGAATCGATGGCGCTACTCCAAAAAGAGTTAACCGAAAAATCTGAGCAGGTCAAAGAGCTGAACCGTTCAAAAGCCGAAATCGAACAGCTCAAACGTGCAATCACTGAAGCCGAAGAGGTCGCTAAACTCAAAGCCGAACAGGTGTTGACCGAACGCCTCAAAGAGGAAAAAGAGAAGATACACAAACTGGTCGATGAGCAAAACGAACTCAAACTCAAAGAGAAAGACAAACAGCTCGAAGATCAAAAAAAGCTCATCGAAGAGATGAAGCGCAAAGCCGAGCAGGGCAGTATGCAGATGCAAGGAGAGGTACAAGAACTCGCTATCGAAGAGTGGCTGATGGCACAGTATCCGTTTGATTCAATCGAAGAGATCAAGAAAGGTCAGCGCGGTGGAGACTGTATCCAGAGTGTTCATACACGCGAGATGCAAAATTGCGGAACGATCTATTATGAAAGCAAGCGAACAAAAGATTTTCAATCTACATGGATCGAAAAGTTTAAAGCCGATATGCGTGATCGCGGAGCTGATATCGGGGTGTTAGTCACCAGTACCATGCCAAAAGATATGGATCGGATGGGATTGCTCGATGGCGTGTGGGTGTGTACTTACGAAGAGTTCAAAGGGCTGTCGATGGTGTTGCGCGAAAACGTCATACGTATGGCAAGGGCGTTACTCTCCGAAGAGAACAAAACTGACAAGATGACCATGCTTTACAGCTTCCTGACCAGTAATGAGTTTAAAATGCAGATCGAAGCTATTGTCGAAGGTTTTTCTCAAATGCAAGCGGATTTGGATTCTGAGCGACGGGCGATGCAACGTATCTGGAAACAGCGTGAAAAGCAGATCAATAAAGTTCTCGAAAACACAACGGGAATGTATGGATCGATTCAAGGAATTGCGGGTAATGCCATCGGGAATATAAAAGCGCTTGAATTACCGTATAGCAGTGATGAAGAAATAGAATAAGTTAAGGATCCATTAAATGAGTGCACGGTATACTTCTCATAACAACACCTCTCACGCTTCTCGTAAGATCAGCGCACCCCGAGAGGTCGCTTCTTCTTTTGACAATGAGGTTGAATATGCCTCCTAGAAATCCCCCTTATCTTAAACCACCATTATCGATTACGGATCAACTAACGCAATTACAGTCTCGTGGAATGCAGTTTAGTGATATTCCTATGGCAGAACATTATTTGGGTCATCTTAATTATTATCGTCTCTCAGCGTATTGGCTCCCATACGAATCGGATCATTCTCTACACCAGTTTCATGCCGGGACACAATTTGATGACGTAATTAATTCATATGTATTTGATAGAGAACTAAGACTGCTTGTTCTTGATGCAATCGAGCGTGTAGAGGTTTCTGTACGGACACAAATGACTCAAGTGCTTACACTCACATATGGATCACATCCGCATTTAATGCCACAATTGTTTCATTGCCCTATAAGATATGCTCAAACGATCAATAAACTAAAAAGTGACTTTGATCGAAGTGATGAAAAGTTTAGTGAACATTTTAAAAATAATTATGCAGAAAAATTACCGCCGCTTTGGGCAGCAGTAGAGTTGATGACAATGGGGCAAATATCAAATTGGTTTGCAAATATCAAAGCACGACAAGACAGACTGGCGATTGCAAGAACCTATCAACTTGATGAAAGTATTATGGGTTCCTTTTTGCACCATTTAACCATTGTCAGAAATATATGTGCTCATCATGGTAGATTGTGGAATAGACGATTTGCATTTACAATTAAAATACCAAATCATCCGGCGATATTATCGCAAAGTTTAAACGCTCCAACACATAAAAATCTTTACAATACGTTCACATTTTTAGCACATATGATGGATGTTATTAGCCCAGGGCATCATTGGAAAAATAGATTGAAAGAATTGATAATACATCATAATATTAATACCGTATCAATGGGTTTTCCAAGTGATTGGGAAACCCGTGCAATATGGATGTAAAATATCTACGCCATTGTCTTACGTAACACATCGATCGGCATTACAAACATCGCTTTAAACAGCGGCGATACATGGGTCGTTTTATCATCGATCACTTCGAGTGCACTAAAACTAAACCCTTCACCATCAGAACTGTTGGTAGGTGTCACGGTAAAGGTGAGCGGTTTGAGGGTACGGATCATATTGAGAATATTTTTATGGCGTTTATCTTCGGCACCGAGGAGGATATTGCCGTCTTTCGTACGTACCTTTGCTGTCTCGACAAGGAGTCTCCAGTTATCGGCATGGAGTGTTTTGTTCCACGTCATAATACCGCTGGAGTAGTTGATCTGTTTTTTTTCACCGACGATGATCCCCTCACGGGTGGAGCGGATCGTTTCAGCGAGGGTGAGGAAAAAGTTTTTGCCTCCGACAGCGTCGGCACATTCGCGCAAGAGTTCCCCTAATGTTTGTTCTGTATTGGTCGTTTTAGTTGGTGTTGTATCCATAATTTATTCCTCAATATCTTTTACTCATGATATCCAAATTTCACCTTTAGTCTCTAACGCCGTACTGTTTACCTAACATTTTCCACTCCACCCATTTATACCCTTCGACTACGATAAAGAGGGGGATGGCTACCTCAAAGATGAGAACCCACTCTTCCAAACTTAAGGGGACGGTATGCAGCGCTTGCTGTAAAAACGGGACATATACGGCGGCTATCTGTGCCGCAATGGTCATGCACCATGCGCCGATCAGCCAGGGATTGGAAAAAAATCCGATCAGCGGCATCGGAGCGTACAACGAGCGGAAGTTGAATACGTTCATCTCTTCAAGGATGATGATACCCGTAAACGCGGCAGTCTGTGCTATGGCAATAGCTTGTGTCTCCGGCAATCCCGAGGCAAGATAGTGGTGAAACAGCCAGAGTGTTCCGCCGCCGATATATGCTCCCATCAGTAAAATCATAATGATTCCTCTTTTCTGCAAGAACGGCTCATTAAGCGGCCGCGGTGGTCGGTTCATAATCCCTTTTTCTGTTTTTTCAAGCCCAAGTGCCACCGCAGATATCCCATCGGTAACGAGATTCATCCATAGAATTTGTACCGGGAGAAGAATCATAGGGCCGCCGAGTAAAATAGTGATAAAAATGGCAACGACCTCTCCCATGTTGGATGAGAGGAGGTAGGTGACGAATTTCTGGATATTGTCATACTGCCGCCGCCCCTCTTTGACGGCGTTGATGATTGAGGCGAAATTATCATCCACCAAAATCATATCGGCAGCCCCTTTGGCGACATCGGTACCGCGCAGTCCCATCGCAATCCCGATATCGGCTTGCTTGAGGGCAGGGGCATCATTGACCCCGTCCCCTGTCATTGCCGTCACAAACCCCTCTTTCTGAAGAACTTGTACGATGCGGAGCTTATTTTCCGGCGTCGTTCGGGCAAAAATCGCCTCTTCCTTGATGGATGCTATCAGCGCCTCATCGTCCATTGCAGTTAGCTCCGTCCCGGTAATGGTACGTTGTCCTCTCAATCCGACACTTTTTGCAATAGCGAGTGCCGTCAGGGGGGCATCGCCGGTAATCATAATAACACGGATACCGGCTCGGCGGGCGGTTTGGATCGCTTCGGGGACTTCGGGGCGGGGTGGATCGATAATGCCGACAATCCCCAACAACGTCAATTCCCTCTCCACACTATCGCTGTCGAGGTTCAGTTCTTCAGGGAGAGTACGGGTCGCAAACGCAAGGGTGCGAAGACCGTTTTTGGCCAGTTCGGTATAGGCGCGTTCAAAGTGTATTCGCGCTGTTTCATCCAGAGGCTCTGATATTTTCTCCGTCCTGATAGCTCGAAGCGTGTTCCAAAAGGACTTCCGGTGCCCCTTTGACATAGGCGATTTTAGTTTTATCTTTTTCGACGATCACGCTCATCCGTTTACGATCGGAATTAAAGGAGAATTCACTTAAAACAGGATGATGTTCAAGAGCGATCCACGCTTTGTAAGCGGCGACGATGAGTGACGCTTCGGTTGGTTCACCGATAATTTCCCATCCGGATTCCGCTTTGGTTAGCGAAGCATGGTTGCACAGTAACCCTGTTTGTAAGAGTTTGAGCAGATCGGGTCGCTCTTTGTAGTCGATTTTTCCCCCGTTTACCTCAAAATGTCCTGCGGGGTCATATCCTATCCCTCTTACCTCTATTTCTCCGTCGAAAAGCCAAATTTTTGTCACCGTCATCTGATTTTGGGTGAGGGTTCCGGTTTTATCGGTACAGATGACGTTCGCACTTCCCAGACTCTCTGCCGCTTGCAGGCGGCGCAACAGCGCATTTTGTCGTACCATCGACTTGACCCCTAGCGCGAGGGTGATTGTCACGACGGCGGGCAACCCCTCTGGGACGACGGCGACCGCTAAAGAGATACCGGTCATAAACATTTCCAGTATCGGTTTTCCGGACAAATAACCGACAATTGCGACTAGTGCTGAGATGGTGACGGAGAGAATCCCCAGCTTTTTCCCGAAAATGGCCAGTTTTTTTTGAAGAGGAGTTTGTGTGTGTTCTACTTCGCCGGTGAGCTTTGCTATTTTCCCAAATTCGCTCTGCATTCCCGTAGCGGTGACTACGCCGCGAGCATATCCGTTGGTTATATTCGTCCCCATCCACACCATTGATGTACACTCCGCCAAAGCGGCCTGTTTAGAAACAGGAACAATATTTTTAGTGACAGATACCGATTCTCCACTCAGAGCGGATTCATCGACTTTGAGATTGATCGCTTCGAGCAAACGCAAATCGGCAGGTACACGATCTCCGATTTCAAGCAATACGATATCTCCGGGTACCAGCAGGATGGAGTCGATCCGCATCTCTTTGCCTTCGCGCAGTACGGCGCACTCTAAAGAGAGCATTTGCTGAAGTGCCTGAATTGCTTTTTCCGCTTTGAACTCCTGAGCAAATCCCAAAATTCCGTTCAAAATGACGATGGTCATAATCGCCAGAGCATCGCCGATCTCTCCGATGCTAAAAGAGACCGCCGCTGCCACCAGTAAAATGATAATTAGTACGTCGCTAAATTGACGAAGCAGCATCCCGTACCACTGCTCCTTAGCACTCACTTCGATGCGATTGGCTCCAAATTGCTTCAGTCGCTGCCGGACATTTTCATGATCAAGCCCCCGTTTCGGGTCGGTACCGATTATATTTAATACCTCGCTTACTTCTTTGTTCTGCCAGAGGATCGGCACTTCGGAAATATTGAGTGTTTTGGACGTTTCATTCAGTGGTAAAAATTCACTTAATCTGTGATCATTCATGCAAATATTGTATATTCCTATTCTTATAATATAACTGAATAAATATCCCTGTAAAGCATTAGAACTGATTTCTCATGGAATGATTAGCTTCGTATAACCATAAGTATGCTATTTTTCGACTATGAAACAACAAGATACAAATCCTTTTTGGGAAACAAAAACGCTCGAAGAACTAACCTCTATGGAGTGGGAAGCATTGTGTGACGGGTGCGGATTGTGTTGTCTGCACCGTATCCAAGATGAAGATGACGATGAGATCTATTTGACCCGCGTAGCGTGTCACTGCTACGATATCGCCGGACGTGCCTGCAGTGATTATGCTAACCGTCATGAGAAGGTAGAGGGGTGTATGAAGCTGACATTGGAGAGGGTGGCTGAATTTGACTGGCTTCCCGAAACATGTGCTTACCGTCTTCGCCGTGAACTTAAGCCGCTCCCCTCATGGCATCCGCTTATTACTAACAATCCTGCCTCAGTACTTCCGTTTGGAATGCACTCTCTAAATCCGATTTTGGAAAATGATGAAATCGATTTAGAAGATTATATAATAGATTAATTTGACGATTAATTTTGCTATTTAATCATTTTTGCTACATTCGTGCTATGCTTTATCCCTATAATACGGCTCATAGTATGTATGACGCAAAAGGTGGTTTATGATGAATAATGTCACGATAAAAACAAAATTACTATTGGTCTCTTTGTTGGTTTCTTTGGCGTTGATATCTGTTGCTCTTGAATCGTTAATATCAACCAAAAGCGGATTGATGAATGCAAAAAAGACGATGCTCACCACACAGATTGATACGGTCAGCTCGTTGTTGTCTTATTATGATGGTGAGGTAAAAGAGGGACGCATGAGCCTTGAGAGTGCTCAAGAGGCGGCTAAGGAGCATATTAAAGCTCTGCGATACGAGGGTAAAGAATATTTTTTTATTTTGAACGAGCAGGTTCAAGGGGTTATGCATCCGATCAAGCCGGCATTGGATAATACCGATCTCTCCGATATCAAAGATCCGGAAGGCAAACACCTTTTTGTGGAGTTCGCAAGAGTAGCGAAAGAGGACAAAGAGGGATATGTCTCTTATATGTGGCCGAAGCCTAATACGGAAATACCGTTGCCTAAATTGACGTTCATTCGGGCGTTTCCGCAGTGGGAATGGATTGTCGGAACGGGTGTTTATGTCGATGATGTTGATAATGAATTTTTGGATTTAGTCATTGTAAAAGGGATTTTGATTGCCCTGTTGGTCTTGCTTGTGGGAGGGTTGCTGTTTGCCATTGAACGCTCAATCGGAAGCAAGCTTTCAACGATGCAAAATATGGCGGAAGAGCTTGCGGGCGGCAACGGCGATTTAACCAAACGTTTAGCGATAGCAGGATCAGATGAACCGGCACAAACCGCTACATCGATAAACGCTTTTATCGGAGTTATTCAGACGATGGTCCAAAATGCCAAACGCTCTTCGGATGAAAATGCATCGGTAGCGACGGAGTTATCCAATACCTCTTTGGCGATCGGACGCCGCATGGAAGATGAATCAACCCAGATGGATGCTATTTATCGCAGTACCGAACAGATTATTTCATTGTTGGGCCGTTCCAAAGGTGAAAATGAGGTAACCTGTAAAGCGGTTGTATCGGCGAGTGAAACTCTCAAAGTATCACAAGATGAGCTCATAACGATGATTGAAATGATTCATCACAGTGTAGAAGCAGAGGCGGAGTTTGCGGTTAAAATCCATGAATTGACCAACAATGCGCGTCAAATCCGAGAAGTGTTATCTGTAATCGGTGATATTGCCGATCAAACCAATCTTCTCGCACTCAATGCGGCGATCGAGGCGGCACGGGCAGGTGAACACGGTCGTGGATTTGCCGTTGTTGCCGATGAAGTACGTAAACTCGCCGAGCGAACACAGGGGAGTTTGACCCAGACGGATGCAACTATCTCGGTGATTGTCTCTTCGATTGAAGAAGCATCGATACAGATGGGACATAATGCTAAAAGTATTCAGATGGTTGGAGAGAAATCCAAGTTGGTCGGAGAGAAAATTGAGCACACTGCCCGTGTTGTAAACCAAACGAGTGAGGCAATAAAACAATTGGTTGCCGATGCCGATAGCAACACCAAAGAGGTTGAGGAAATTTCAAAAAGAATTTCGATGATGAACGATCTTACCCGTGAGAACGCACGGGGTGTGGAAGAAATCGCGACAACAGCCGAGCATCTTTATAAAGTAGCGGAAGGGCTTAATCAAAATCTCGGGCATTTTCAAGCCTGAGAGGGAAATCTTTATCGGGGGTTAGTAACCTTATAGATAAAACTAAACACTTCAACAACGGCAACGTAGAGTTTTTCGGGGATCTCTTTATCGAGTTCCACTTTAGAGAGTAGCTCCACTAAATCTTCATCTTTTTTGATGGGGAGATTGTGGAGTTCAGCAATTTTAATAATATTTTCCGCACTTGAGCCTTTCCCTTTGGCGACAACGCGTGGAGCATCCTCTTTTTCTTTGTCATAACGCAGTGCTACTGCTTTTTTCATACTTTGACCTCAAATCCCATATCTGAACCCTCAGCCGTGTTATAAGTCTCATTCAGCGGGGTTTTCGTCTCATTGGTCTCAAAAACTCGGATGGAACGGGGGGTAAGACCTGCTTTAATCAGGAGTGAACGAAGCTCGGCAATATTCTCCTGGATCAGGGTTTTTAGCTCAGGTTTTTCAGTGTGGGCTTGAATTTCAAGCTGATTTCCATCATACAGCGCCATCATGAGATCAAGCTCTCCGTACTCTTTAAGTACAAGATTAATTTCACAGTAGAACTTTTTATCTTTTGTTTTTTTAAACGATAACGACCCCTCTTGAAGCTGATCCCAGACAAAAGGGAAATAGATAGAGGTGGAAGACCCCAAATGGGAGATAAGCTGATGATAATCGATTTGGGTGAGAAGTTTATCGGTCTGCTCTAATAGCTTCGGAGCATTGGGGTCATTTGATTGGGTGAGCTCATCGTGTAATGAGAGGAGATTGGATTTCAAGTCACTTGCCATCGACTCTTTGAGAAAGCTCTCGATTACAAGCTCTTTAGGATTGGTAAATTCGGAGAGTTTGGTAAGAAGTGGGGTCAGCTCTTTGGTCGTATCTCCCTCAGTAACGGCATTTTTAAGCTGTTGCGTAAATAATTTTAGCTCTTCGGTCGGGACAGTATTAATAGTTTTGAGCAGTTTTTCGATCGAATCAAGGAGGGAGTTCGTATCGGGAGCTTTGCTGGAGAGAAGGGTGCCGTAAAGTTGTGAAAGGGTACTTTTGATCTCTGAAGTGAGATTTTGCTGATCGAGTTTTTGGGTGAGCATGGCAACCTCTTTAGAGTAAAGAGGGTCACTTTTTGAAAGGAGTGTCTGGAGTGTAACGGCTATTTTTTTGATCCCATCCGTGAGTTGGAGTGCACTTTGCGGATGGTGGATCGTTTCTGATAGGATAGGGCTCTGCAACAGTGTCTTGATCTGAGTTTGGAAAGTTTTTGTGTCACTTTGCGGATGGTGGATCGCTTCTGATAGGATAGGATTCTGCAACAGTGTCTTGATCTGAGTTTGTAAAGCTTTTGCGTCACTTTGTGGTATTTTAGTCAGAGCAGCAGAGAGTTGTTCAAGAGAGTGAGCAAGATCGGGAATCTTATTCAGTGCTGCGGCAAATTTGGACTCCATAAATACACCGCTGGAAGCAATTTGGCTTTTGAGGTTCTGGGGATCAAGTGAAGTTATATTTTTGAGAAAGTTTTCCAGTACAGCCGTTTTCGGAGCTGAATCAGAGGAAGATTTAAGCTCTTTTAGAAGCGATTGGAGCGAGTCGGTAAAACTTCCCATATTTTTAAATGAAGAAGAGTTTTTCAGCAGATCAAGAAGGGTTTGATCCGATTTCGAAGCAGTTATTTTATCCTGAAAGACCGAGATAAGAAGCGATTTTATATCTTTTCCCTCTTTGAGGGTTTCGAGTTGCTCGGGGGTCGCATTTTTGATCGCTTCACTGAGAGCTTTATTGGTATTGGGGAGGATGATGTTCAGTCGTGCTTCAGGGGATAAGTGTATCATAGGGAAAATAGTAACACAAATTTTGATTTTATTAATTTTGTATTTATAAACCAATATCATGTGCTATAATAATTATAGAGGATATAAATAAGGAAATGTAATGCGGTATATTATAATTTTATTTATTAATGGACTCTTTTTTACCGCTTTGTATGCAAAAGCACTAACATTCGGTATCGTTCCTCAGCAAGCTCCAATGGAACTCATTAAAGAGTGGCAACCGGTAATAACTTATCTCGAAAATGCTACGGGAGAAAAAGTGGTTCTCAAGATTGAACGCTCTATACCTGAGTTTGAAAAAGTACTTTACAGCGGCGGATATGATATAGCTTATATGAATCCATACCATTATGTTAATGCACATAAACGGCAGGGGTATGTAGCTGCTATTCGTGATGAGAAAAATATTGTCGGTATTTTGGTTACTAATAAAAACAGTGCTCTCACTGATCCTTCAATGCTTAAAGGAAAATCATTCCTTTTCCCCGCCCCTGATGCATTTGCCGCAACATTATTAACGAAATATGAGTTATTGAAAAAATACGGGATAAACATTAATAAAGAGAAAAATTATCGTTACGTTAACTCCCATGATTCTGTTTATAAGGGGGTGGCACGGGGTATAGGTGATGTCGGAGGCGGAATTGAAAGAACCCTCAATACTTTGGAGGACAAAGAGACCAAAGATTCTCTATCTATAATCTATAAAACCAAAAGCTATCCCAGCCATCCGTTTGCATTTAACCCCTCACTCTCAGCGTCATTAAAAACAAAAATTACCAATGCTATTTTGGCAACTCCTGAACCGTTGCTCACCACGCTAAAGATAAAGCATCTTGTTTCCATACAAGATGCAGAATATGATGGTGTACGTGATATCGCAGTTGTCTTTCCTTCGACGCAAGAATAAACTATGAAGTTATCATTTCGGTATCGATTTATACTTTCTTTTTTAACTATTGAGATACTTTTCATCTCATTGATAGTTTTTTTTAATTTTACCTCTCTCTCAAAACTTTCGCACTCATTGATAGAAGAAAAAATAGAGACCGGAACAGCACTTTTTAGCGAGATGGTTAAAACACCGTTGATTATCTATGATTTGGCAACACTTGATAATCAATCGAAAAGTTTCGTCCATTTAAAAAATATTGCTGCTGTAAAAGTGTTTGACAAAGAGGAACATCTTTTAAGCAGTTCAAGAGCAGATTCGAATATAAATATCGATGATTTTTCTACGCTGTCGAATGATATACAATTCGGCAACAGAACATTTAGATTAAAAAACATTCCGATTTTAATGAAAAATGATCCGATCGGACATGTGAAGATTTTGTTTGAAATTACAGACAGTTTAAAGATTATTGATGAAAATCGAAGATTGACTTTTTTATTGATTCTTATTGAGATTAGCATTAGCACCGTTATCGCATATTTGATCGGGCATAAGCTTACATTGGCGTTAAATGAACTGACATTATATGCTGCTCGAATTGCCCAAGATGAACAAGCGGATGGCCAAAATTCGGAAAATAATGGAGATGAAATATCGGTTCTTTCTGAAACATTGTATATGATGCAAGCACGTATTGCGGAGCGGAATGCAAAATTAAATGAAGCGGTAATAAGACTCAAAGAAGACATAATTCAGCGTAATGAGTTGGAGAGCAAGCTGATTTTTGAAAAAAGTATTAATAGAACACTGGTTGAAAGCGCAAATGCTATTATTGCGGTCATTGACCGTAATGGAATTATGATTAATATCAATCCATACGGGGAATATTTTACCGGATATACTCAGGCAGAGATCGCATCTGAACCTTATTTCTGGGCGAGATTTTTGCAACCCTATATGTCTGATAAAGTCGTCGGTATTATTGAAAATGCGCGAGAGGGCAATATCACCCAAAGTTTTCAAAACGAATGGTTAACCAAAGAGGGAAATGCCAGAATGTTTGAGTGGTCTAATGCTCTGGTATTAGATGAGAATAGAGCAATGCAGTATGTCACCACCATCGGGATTGATATTACAGAACAAAAAGAGCGCCAGTTGGAGCTTGAAAAAGCCAAAGAGGCGGCTGAAGCAGCAGTAAAAGCGAAATCCGATTTTTTAGCCAATATGTCTCATGAAATACGAACACCGCTTAATGGTATTATTGGATTAACCGAATTGGTTCTAAAAACCGATTTAGAACTGAAACAGAGAGATTTCCTCGAAAAATCAAACCTCTCTTCCCATGCTTTGCTGGACGTAATCAATGATATCCTTGATTATTCCAAAATTGAAGCGGGAAAATTTGATTTAGAAAACAAACCGTTTGAACTCAATAGTGTTCTTGAGAGCATTATGAGTCTTTTTGAATTTCAGGCAGTTCAAAAAGGGCTGGTATTGACGTTGGATGTCAGTTTAAACGAGAGTGTGATGATCGGTGATGCCCTGCGTTTGACACAGATTTTGACCAATTTGGTCGGGAATGCGATCAAATTTACGCAATCAGGAACGATCACAATCCATGTCCTTGGAACTAACGAAGACGATGATTATATGTATGTTCAGTTTAGCGTTGAAGATACGGGTATCGGAATGAGCAAAGAAGCAGAAGATAAAATTTTTCAAGAGTTTTCTCAAGCCGATACTTCGATTACGCGTCAATACGGGGGGACAGGACTGGGACTCGCCATCTCAAAACAGCTGGTTCATATGATGGGCGGCAACATCTGGGTTCAAAGTAAAGAGGGGAAAGGAAGTAGATTTTTCTTTACAGCGGTATTTGGTAGGATGAAATCTGTTTTAGCCCGAACGGAAGTTCAAAAAATAGTGATGGATCAAGAAAAGTTGAATGCAATCAGTGGTGCTCGTATTCTAGTGGTTGAAGATAATGCTATCAATCAGATTGTTGTAGCGGAGTTATTGGAAGAGGTAGGGATGATTGTCGATATCGCTTGCAACGGGAAAGAAGCGGTTGAACGTGTCCAAAGTGAATTATATGATTTGATACTGATGGACTTGCAGATGCCGGTAATGGATGGATTCGAAGCGACAAAAGAAATACGCGAGATTCACGAATATAAAGAGGTTCCTATTATCGCTTTGAGTGCTGCAGTGATGCAAAAGGATAAGGAACTAACATCAGAGGTGGGTATGAATGCCCATTTGAACAAACCTATCGATAAGGATACATTGATGGAGACATTAGTTCAGTGGATCCATCCATTATCAGTAGAAAAATTGAATCTAAAAGAAGAAAAACGTAGTTCTACAGGAGAGATCGAGGGGACGATTGAGGGGATCGAAATGGAAGAATTGATCGATCGTATTGGAAATGATGCTGAAAAAATGAAACGTTACATGCTTTACTTTTGCGATGAATATGAGATATTACAATCCAAGTTAAATTCTGTAGAGATTGGGACAGAGCCTTTTACCTATCTAATTCATACTCTCAAAGGGATCAGCGGCAACCTTTCAATGGTTCGCGTTCATGATCTCGCCGGCAGGATCGAATCCGAAAACGATAAAAATACGATAATTTCTCTTATTCCCGAACTTATGAACTCTGTTAATGAGGTAATCAAGGCAATACATGCATATTATGATCAGCATGTCTCTAATCCTTCTGATAAAACGTATACGAGGGAAGAGAGTGCAATTGTTTTAGATGCCCTAATAAGAGATCTAAAGCAATCCTTGATGATAGGATCAGAGAGAATTACTTTGCTTGAGCATATGTTAAATACTTTATGTGATGACGAATTGCGTCAAAAAATAGTAAAGTCTATTCAAGCGTATGATTATGATGAAGCAGTAAATTTACTTCAAAAAATAGTAGATTTATGATGAAAGTTGACACACGCAATCTTGGACACTCTCGTGACGTATATTTGAATCATATTACTTTTTGGTTGCCGTAATAAAGATGAGATGATCGACAATATCGATTGTATCTCCGTGATACTCACTATCGATCTCTTTTATCCCCTCTTCGATCTCTTCGTCGCTGAATACCCCTAAATCTGACATAAAACGGTGACGAAGCATGGCATACCAATCTTCTTTCGGTAGAGTAAAAGTGTGGCTGCGCTGACGGGTTGTAATGTCAAACCCGCCTCTGTGTAGTTCGGATTCAAGCAGTTTTTTGGAAGGTTGATTTTGTGAGAAGACCTCTTTCGCTGATCTAAAAAATGGAAAAGCAATATTTTGAGGACGGGTTATAATGAGAAGTTTTCCACTTTGCGGGAATGTAGGGTACAGAGTTTCCCAAAAATCTTCTCGATCAGGTATATGGTGGATAACCTCTTTAAACAGCATTTTTGAAAATGGAATATTGGAGGCTAAAAATGCATGAGCATCGGAACAAATGGCTGTGATATTACTCAGTTTGGATGCCTCTTCACACATAGCCCAAGAGGGCTCGATACAGTAGGCTTTTAACAGCTCTGCCTCGCGTGATATTTGACTGGTAAAACTCCCTGTTCCCCCTCCGATATCGGCAAGGATATCTTCATTTGAGAGGGACAAATCACGAATGATATGTGCAGTCACAAAATCTTTATACTCATCGGAAAAATACCAAATACGGTTGAAAACTTCGGCGATGGAATCAAAATGGTTTGACTGAGCCATAAATATCACTTATATCTATTTTTACGTTTATTTTAACACAAATTACCCTTATCCAGTTGCATCTGTGCTATAATTCGGACAATGATTTGCGCCTACGGTTGGCGCATTTGCGAACTTGCCTTTAACTGCACTTTCACCCCTAATTTTTTCCCCTTGCCTAAAACCGTCCTGAGTTGCGACTTTGGTTGGGCCGAACCACCAAAGGACTTCCTTAATGACATTTACAGATTTAAACCTACATGAGTCGTTGCTTAAAGCAATTCAAGATCAAGGCTATACAACCCCGACACCGGTTCAAGCTCAAGCGATCCCTTTTATCTTAGAGGGGCGCGATATGCTCGCAGGAGCACAGACCGGAACGGGTAAAACCGCCGGATTTACATTGCCGTTACTTCAAATTTTGAGTGAGCAAAAGACACCCAAAAATCATCGTAAGATTCGAGCCCTTATCCTCACTCCGACACGTGAACTTGCGGCACAGGTAGGGGAGAGTGTTAAACTATACGGCAAATATCTCCCACTCAAAAGTGCCGTTATCTTCGGTGGTGTCGGTATCAACCCGCAGATCACCATGCTCCGTAACGGTATTGATATCCTTATTGCCACTCCGGGACGTCTGTTGGATCATGTAGGGCAGGGGACAGTCGATCTTAGCGGTGTTGAAGTTTTTGTCCTTGACGAAGCCGATCGAATGCTCGATATGGGATTTATTCGCGATATCCGACGTGTTATTACGATCTTGCCTAAAACGCGCCAAAATCTTATGTTCTCTGCTACCTATTCGGATGAGATTAAAACACTTGCCAACACGTTGCTCCGAAATCCGGCCGAAGTGGAAGTAGCCCGTCGTAATACCTCAAGTGAACTGGTAAAACAAAGCGTTATTCTGGTTGATTGCAAACGTAAAAGTGCCCTTTTGGGGGAACTCGTTACTAAAAACAAATGGGAGCAGGTGCTTGTCTTCACCCGTACCAAACACGGAGCCAACAAACTCACCGAATATTTTCAAAAAATCGGTATTACCGCTGCGGCTATCCATGGAAATAAAAGCCAGGCAGCCCGTACTAAAGCACTTGATGATTTCAAAAAAAGTACCGTGAGAGTTTTGGTAGCCACCGATATCGCCGCACGCGGTATCGACATCGATGCTTTGCCTCATGTGGTCAATTTCGAGCTCCCTAACATCGCGGAGGACTATGTTCACCGTATCGGTCGTACGGGACGTGCGGGATGTGAGGGAGAAGCTCTTTCATTGGTATGTGTCGATGAAGCCGATTACTTACGAGGGATCGAAAAACTGATCAATAAAAAACTGGATAGTCGTATTGTCGAAGGGTATGAACCGGATCCCTCTATCAAAGCTGAGCCGATTCAACGTGGTCGCGGCGGTGCGGGCGGCGGCGGAAATCGAGGTGGCAATAGCGGCGGCGGAGAGCGGGGAAGCAAGCCGACACAAAAACGTGACGGAGCTCGCCATGAACCGAAGCGCCGCGATAATGATCGCCGACGCTAATCAGATTTTTTTCGTAAGGAAAACTTTTATCATTAGCATAGTACAATAAATAAATTAGTTGTCAGTGGTAAGTGAAAGTTGGTTTAAGTATGCTTTTTCGTGGATTTCTTTTTCTTGTCAGCTTAATCGCCATTCTAAACGGTGCCGATCTCGAAAAAGTCTCCGTTCAGCTCGACTGGAAATATCAGTTTGAATATGCCGGATACATTGCGGCTAAAGAGAAGGGATACTATAAAAACGTTGGGCTTGATGTCGAGCTGCGTGAATATCATGAAGGGACCGACGTCGTATCCGATGTTTTGAACGGCAAAGCAACGTACGGAATATATAACAGCAGTATTGTGGTCGAAAATGGGCGTATAAAACCGATTGTCCTTATGGCGACATACTTACAACATTCTCCTTTAGTTTTTGTCACTCGAAAGGGGTTGAAAAATCCTGCTGATTTGATTGGTAAAACAATCATGGCAACCAATAATGAACTCAATCACAGTACTTTATCGCTGCTTATGTCCCATTTTGATATCACCCCCTCAAACAGCCGCTTAATCAATCAAACCTTCACCATCAAACCTTTTGTTCGTCATAAAGTCGACGCAATGAGTGCATATCGTTCTAATCAGCTCTATGAGCTTGATAAAGAGAAAATTCCCTACAATATTATTGATCCTATTGACTACGGATTTGTGATGAATGCGGGTAATCTTTTTACCTCTCATCAAGAAGCGATTGAGCACACTCAACGGGGACAAAAATTTATCGATGCGACCAATCGTGGCTGGAAATATGCAATTGATCATCCTGATGAGATGATAGAGATTCTAAAACAAAAATATGGGGTTAAAAAATCTCGTGAAGCGCTAATATATGAAGCAAATGTGATCAAAAAACTGATGATGATTGATTTGTATAAAATCGGAGAAACAAACGGTGAATTCACTCTGCGTCTTTATAAACAATTGTTTCATGCCGGTATGATTCAGAAAGATCAGACATTAGGGCAATTTTTATTTCAAGATATTGTAGCCAGTTCACAGAGCAGCTTTCAGCTGACTCATGCAGAAAAAAACTATCTTCAGCAAAAGAAAAAAATTATGATGTGTGTTGATCCGGAATGGTATCCTCTCGAAGCCATTAGAGAAGGAAAACATATCGGTATCGCCTCGGATGTGATGAAAACTTTCGAGTCTAAAATAGGTACTCCTATTGACCTCGTGAAAACCGCTACGTGGAATGAATCACTGCTCATGGCACAAAATCGTCAATGTGATATTTTAGCGTTGGCGGCAAAAACGGCTGAGCGTGAGAAATATTTGAATTTTACGTCAACTTATTTGAGCCTTCCGTATGTGATAGTTACGACGATGGAGAAACCTTTTAGCGAAAATATAGAGCTTCTTAAAGATAAGAAGATCGGAGTCGTAAAAGGGTATGAAATACTCGATCGATTAAAAAAACGTTGTCCTAAACTCAATATCATCGAAGTTGAATCGATCAATGACGGATTAAAAAAAGTTGAAAACGGTCAGCTATACGGTTATGTTGACAATCTGGTAGTAGCAACCTCCTATATTCAAAAAGATTATACCGGCAGTTTAAAAGTTTCATTGCGTTTGGAAGAAAAAGATGAGTTGCGTGTGGCGGTTCGGAATGATGAACCGCTTCTTTATGATATTTTTGAAAAATTGGTGGTACAGTTAGACCAACCCACTATACAAAAATGTTATAACGGCTGGGCATCGACGATTGAACAGGTAGCATGGCTTGATCGACCTATGATCTGGAAAATAGTCTCTGTATTGATCCTTATAGGAGCTGTTTTTATCTGGCGATATACCCTTTTAAAACGTTACAATACCCGCTTGCTTGAACTCTCAACCACCGATAAACTTACTGGACTTTATAATCGTCAAAAAACCGATCAAAAACTGAGTGAAGAGCAGAAAAAAGTGAGCCGAAACCCCAATTACCATTGCTGTGTCATGATGATTGATGTCGATTTTTTCAAAAGTATCAATGACACATTAGGGCATCAGGAGGGAGACAAAGTATTGCGAGATTTGGCTCAAGTGATGCAGGCATCACTCCGTAAAACCGATACGATCGGACGATGGGGGGGAGAAGAGTTTATCGTCATTCTCTCCAACACACGATTAGAAGAGGCTTTGAATGTTGCTGAGCACCTTCGAAAAAGAGTAGCTGAATATCCGTTTACAGTACTGTATCCGGTAACAGTTAGTATCGGAGTGGGAGAGTTTATTTTTTCGGAAGAGGTTCATGCGTGTGTCGGTAGAGTTGATGCAGCATTGTATAAAGCAAAAGAGAGCGGTAGAGACAAGGTTGTTTCAACCTAAGTAATTCTTCCCCTCAACTAGGGGAAAAAACAAATCTGTTACGTTCTAAAAACAGCGATTTGAGCGGTGAGTTGTTCCGTCATTTGGTGCAGATGCTCAGCTGCTGCAGCGATCTCTTCAACACTGCGTGCATTGCTTGTTGAGAGTTCATTGATGTTACCGATTTTATGGATAATCGATTCCGTCGTTACTGCATTGCCTTGTGTTTCATTCGAGAGTTTTTCGATGGCAGTGACCGTATCGGCTAACGCATTGACCGCCGTTTCGGTATGGTTGTTCACCTCTGCTGATGCTTCTACCAGGGTTTCGATCCGTTTGGTGTTGTGGTTCATTTGATCGGTGATATCGTTGATCGATTGGACGATGACATTAACGGTCGCATTGGTCTCTACGAGACTTTTTTGGGTACGTTCAGCGAGTTTGCGTACTTCATCGGCAACAACGGCAAATCCGCGTCCGTGTTCACCCGCACGTGCCGCTTCGATGGCGGCATTAAGGGCAAGAAGGTTTGTTTGATCGGCGATATCGGCGATAACGGTGAGGACTTGTTTAACTTGGGAAGCTTCTTGAGAGAGGGAGTTGAGACGATCATTAATCTCCCCTTCCATTTGTACTGTAATAGAGAGCTGATCAATGGTGTTATGCAGAGCCGATTGTGCTTCTTGTAGGTTTTCACGAGCACCGAGTGCTTTGTCACGTACACTTTGCGCTTCGCTAGCAGAGGCTTTCATTGCCTCTTTCATTTTATCGGATTCAACCGTCGTTTGAGTAACGATTTTGGCTTGTTCTTCAGCTGCTCTTCCGATAGAAAGGGTGGTAGCCGAGAGTTCAGCCGATACGGAGAGATTTTCAGATGAAGCGGATCGGATACCGCTAAATGCTTGGCGGAGGGTGTTGACAAGTTCGTTGACACTTCGGCTCATAAGGGCGAGCTCATCGTTGACCTTCGATTTTTGTTGTATGGGTAAAGTCACGCTCTTGGGCAACAACTCGGATCATCTCTTCCAAACGTGAGATAGACGACGTGATGTTGCGAATGAGCAGATAAAACATGGTTACCATTACCATCGCGGTTAAAATCATGACACTGTCCATTACAGTTGCATTTTTATTGAGTCGGTTTATATTCGACTCTTTCATGGTATTATTTAATTTTTTAGAGTTATCAACGTAGGTTTTTTGTAACTCTTCAGCCTTTTTAACGAGCTCTTTTAGCTCGTGCCCTTCAGCAGAATTTTTGAACTCTTCTTCAAAAATTTTATTGCCGTGCTTTTGTATGATAGTGATACGTGGAGCATTACCGTCCATCCATGCTTGATGCTGAGAGATTAAATCTTTGAGAGTCAATTGGTTTTTTTCTGACATGGTAATTGCTAATAAATCTTCCAACGCCTTGGTAAGTTTTTGGTTGCGATCTTCATATTTTGATAGATATTCAGAGTCTCCCGCATGTAACTGAAAGCCTCGCAGTTCCATAATTGCACCGTTGGTATTTGCCCGTATATCGGCTAATAACACCATTCTGGTAGTAGTTGCTTCTGCATCTTTATTATTGGAATACGACAAATAGATGAGAACCAAATAGGTAACTAAACTTAATGCCATCATGGCGCTAAGTTTTCCTTTAATTGTGGATAAATTGATCATTTATATCCCTATAGAAAAAATTTTGTTAATTTTATCTAAAATTAGGTTAAAACGAATGATGCGTTATCTTTATTATTATTCATGCGATGATCTGCTTTGACTCTCTTTATACATTTTAGAGAGTTTTTGAAGTTCTGAATTCATAGTTTTAGCAGGAACTTTGGAAGATTGAAGAGGGAGAATAAAAGCTAAAAGGATAAAAACCAGGCTAAAAATAACACCGCTTAGAAGTGCTAAAATAATTTTGAGTTTTTCATCCTTCATAATAATCTCCCAATTTCGAAATTGGAATATTATAGCTTAAAAATTATGACAGCTTGCCTGAGGAGATAAGGTTGTTAACAATATCCATATTTTTCATTACACGGTTGTAGTAAGTATAATTCGTGGTTCCGCCGTTGTATCCGCTGATAGCGTAAAAGTGATTTAATCGTTGATTTTGGAGTAAAACTATATAGTGTGCAGCGACTTGAGCAGAGAGTTTGATATCACCTAATAATCGACCTGCAAGTTGAATATCGCTGAGGTTATTGAGCCAGTGCAGTTTTTTAACATTTTGTGATACGTGGCGTGCGGTAGCCACTTGGATTTGCATAGCTCCAAGGGAAGCCTTGGTAAGTGATTTCTTATGCTTGAAATCACCGATGGTATTTTGACCGGCATCGCTTTCCGTTAAACAAATTGCACTGAGCGTATTCTCATATGTTTTGCCGTTTTTATCAGGGATCGATTTGGCGACATCTCGTACGGTTTGCAAAACATGGAGTTGTTTAGGGGTCATCGGATCAGCTAAAAGTGACAAAGCAAATAGTAATATTAGGGAAAGAAATCTCAAAAGTTACACCTCAAAAATGGAATGTGAAATTTTAGGGTACTGGGGAAGATATAACAATGGTGTGGCCTTTCTAAATGAATCAGTTAAGAAAAAGTAATAGAAAAGGGGGGTATCCTACCCCATGGCGGGAAACAAGTGATTAAGATTGAGTCAAAATATGGGTATTGTATGTTAAATAATATTACAAATGTCTATACTCGTTTAAGTTTCAAGCTGAAAAGTTTCCAAAAAGTATCAAAAAAAAGGGTTGAAATAGTGTCAATGAGTAAAAATGAAACAATTTTTGTCCGATTAATGATTCTCTTGATAGGGATAGTCCCTTTACATGCAGAAATTACAGTCGGATTGCTCACTTCGATTGAAAATAATAGCAAACAAAATCTTCTCTATCAAAATATTCCTATCGTATGTGAGCCTTTTGGTATTATTACGTTGGAAAAAATGGTACTGAGCGGTGCTTCACCTCAAGAGTGCCGATCAGCTGTAGAAACATTTTATATTGCCCATCCTCATGATAAACAATTTGCCCGTGAGCACTTAATTCTCCAACAATCCTATCATTATGAAACCATTAGTGAAGGGTGTGTACTATATGCAAACGGTACAGAAACCTACAGTGAGATGTTGTTACGAGCGGGGCTAGCCTTGATTGATCCTAAATTCAATCAAAAAGAGTGGAATGTGAAATTAAAACGTGCCGAGCAAGGGGCCCAAAAAGAGAAAGCGGGGCTGCATGATACATTAATAAGAAAGTGGTGTATTAAAGAGGAGAAGTAGTGTTAGAGTTTCTCATCGCTTGTCGTGAGATAAATCCAGAATTCTTTATGGCTTTTTCCATGATCTAGGAAGTAAATCTGCAAAATAGCAACCCGATAAAGGGTGATTACCATTTTAGCATACGGTATAGCTAGTGAGAGGGCGAGCCACCATGGTTGCTCGCGATCCCCTTTAGAATGCATCATTTCATCAACTCCGATATTTTTACTCAGATAGAGACCAAACGCTATCGAAAAAGCAAAATTTAGAATCAGCCCAAAAATGGCATAGGCAAAAAAATCAGGAGAGTCGAAATTATTCATTAATGGTTACTCTTTATAATTCTTGATAGCGTCTTCAAGGATTTTGGTTGCTGATGCTTTGTCCTCAAACCCTTTTACTTTTACCCATTTGCCCGGCTCTAACATTTTATAAGTCTCAAAGAAGTTTTTGATTTTTGCCAAAGTGTGTTTCGGAATATCTCCAAGGTCTTGGATCTCTTCGAAAGTAGGGTCAATTTTAGAGGTTGGAACCGCAAGGAGTTTTTCATCTATACCGCTTTCGTCTTCCATAATAAGAACACCTACAAGACGACAGTTCGTTACACACCCTTCAACCATAGGGTATTCAGTAAGGATTAAAATGTCGGCCGGATCACCGTCTTGAGAAAGGGTTTTATTCACAAAGCCATAGTTTGCCGGATAGTACATTGCTGAGTGCATAACACGATCAAGTACCAAAGCACCGCTCTCTTTTTCAACTTCGTATTTGATGTTTGATCCGCATGCAATTTCAATAATTGCTTTGACTTTATCGGGATTTTCGCCGTAACCGATTTTGCTTAGATCCATTGTGATACCTCTGTATATAAAATAGTGAGGCGGATTGTAACGAAAGAAACTAAAAGGTTCATTGAAATAGGACGCAGTAAATCTTTTTTAATGAACTTTATACTAGAATCACGCATCGTGTAAAGATTACGCGTGCAAATTAAACAGGGGATAGTGAAAATGGCATTACTGAAAAAAGTAATGAAATATTTGACAATGTTTCAATCCAAGAATGCCCCGAAATCTCAAAACTTTGCAGGTGATGCATCGACATGATCGTGCACAAGGTGCCAAAGTAGCAGCAATTGCAGCGGTATTGCACCACCATGATTTGGAAAACAGTGATGTACGAGCAAAAGTAGCGGCGATTGCTGCTGCACTGCACCATCATGAAATGGAAAACTCTCAAAATGGTGGCTTGTTAGGAATCGCGGCACTGGTAGCTGCAATTCACCACCGTAATAATATAAAGAAGTAGGGATTACGTAAATGGCAAAAAAATACATCGATGTGATGGACACCACGTTCCGTGACGGCTTTCAGTCTGTATTCGGCGGTCGGGTGTTGATGGAAGATTTCTTCCCAGCCCTCGAAGCGGCCAAAGAAGCAGGAATCCGACATTTTGAATTTGGAGGCGGAGCACGCTTTCAAAGCCTTTTTTTCTATCTAAATGAAAATGCATTCGATATGATGGACCGTTTCCGCGCTATTGTGGGACCGGACGCAAATCTTCAAACCCTTGCACGCGGGGTTAATACGGTTATGCTCGATACGGGTAGCCGTGAAATGGTCGATTTGCATGCAAAAATGTTCAAAAAACACGGAACAACAACGATCCGTAATTTTGATGCATTGAATGATGTCGAAAATCTTAAATACTCCGGTGAGCGCATCGCTCATCACGGACTAAAGCACGAAGTCGTTGTAACGATGATGGATCTTCCTCCGGGATGTGTCGGAGCACATGACGTTGCATTTTATGAAAAAACGCTTCGTGAGATTTTGGATTCAGGTATTCCGTATGATTCAATTTGTTTTAAAGATGCCAGCGGAACATCGAGCCCTCACAAAATCCATGAAACCATTAAAATGGCACGTCGTCTTGTTCCTGAGGGAACTCATTTACGTCTACATACCCATGAAACTGCGGGTGTGAGTGTTGCGGCTTATCTCGCGGCACTTGATGCGGGAGTAGACGGTATTGATATGGCGGCGGCTCCTGTGAGCGGCGGTACGTCACAACCGGATATTCTGACGATGCTTCATGCAACCAAGGGTATGAATTACGATCTCGGTGGACTTGAACTCGAAAAAATCCTCAAATACGAAGATGTATTGGGCGATTGTTTGAGCGATTATTTCATGCCGCCGGAAGCGACACAGGTTTCACCTTTGATCCCGTTCTCTCCTATGCCGGGAGGTGCACTGACTGCTAATACCCAGATGATGCGTGATAACAACATGTTGGATCGTTATCCGGAAGTGATACATGCGATGCGTGAAGTAGTTGAACGGGGCGGATACGGTACGTCGGTAACACCGGTTTCTCAGTTTTATTTCCAGCAGGCGCTGAACAATGCTCTTTTGGGGCCATGGAAAAAAATTGCTCCGGGTTATGGGAAAATGGTTTTAGGTTATTTCGGCAAAACGCCGGTTGAACCTGATCCTATGGTAGTTACTATTGCACATGAGCAACTTAAACTTGAACCGACTACCGATCATGCAATCGACATCGCCGATCGTGATGAGACAAAATCAATCGCCTATTGGACTCAAAAATTGAGTGACGAAGGTCTTGAAGCAACGGATGAGAATATTTTCATCGCTGCGTCATGTGATGTAAAAGGGATCGCTTTCCTCAAAGGGGAAGCAACCGTCAATGTTCGAAAAAATAGCCCGAAAACGGCAGAATCAAAACAACAAACACTAAAACAGGAGAATTTCACAATGGCAAATGGAACGTACACAGTAATCGTAGACGGACAACAATATAATGTACAAATCGTAGATGGTAACGCAAATGTTCAATCAGTATCAGTAGCAGCACCGGTTGCGGCTCCAATAGCGCAGCAGCACCGGTTGCAGCAGCACCTGTAGCAAATGCAAACGCGATTTGTGCGGAACTTCCGGGTTCAGTATTTAAGCTTGTTGCAGCAGTTGGCGATAGTGTTAATGCAGGTGATAAAATTATGATTCTAGAAGCGATGAAAATGGAGATCGATGTAGTTGCTCCGCGTAACGGAAAAGTAACGTCAATCAACGTGCAAGTCAATGATAAAATTGAAGCCGGGCAAGTATTAGCAGTAGTAGAATAACTCTTCTTTCTTCTCCCTTAACGAGGGAGAAGCTTCGTCGATTCCTCATTCATTTTTTCAACAATCAGTGCTATGATATTTTCACTTTTTGTTTTGTCAATAAACCCATCAGCCCCTAAAGAAGCCGCTTCACGTTTGTTGTTTTCACCTGTCATAGAACTGTTGACAATGATTGGGATTGATTTAGTTAGATTATTGGCTTTAAGATGCTGAATAACGGTAAAACCTGACATCTCCGGCATTTCGATATCGGTGATAATAGCCGGGATTGAAGCTGGATCTGGGTGTCTAGTGATAAACTCAACCAAGTCCCGTCCATTATTAAAAATTTGGAATCCGATATGAGCATGTTCAAAGATTTGGCGAAGATGGCGCTGTGCTGTTTTGGAATCTTCAGCGATCAATACAACACCATTTTTCAGCTTATCTGGCATTGTTAGATTATGAAGTGATTTTGTTGCATTGCTGACATTAACCATAGCTTGAGGAATAACATCCGCTAAAAGTTTTTCATAATCAAGTACCAAACATAAGCTACCGTCATCAAGACGGGTATCATTGATAACCAGACCGTCATCACCTAAGCGGTAACTGTCCGGTGCGTGCATTTCATTCCAGTTTTTCTTGATTACACGGTATGCAAACATGATACGGATTCCGATGACAATTCCGTTAAAATCACAAATCAGTAGATTGGACGCTTTACGTTTATCCTCTGCTAACTCAACTCCAAGCCATTTAGGAAGGTTTAAAATCGGAATTTGGAGTTCACGTAAGACGATCGTCCCCTCTAATAGAGTATGTGCTCCGGGAATCTGCGTGAGGTGATGACGTTTTGATTCAACCACTTCACGGGTTTTGAAAACATTGATCGCATAATAGGGAGATTCTTCGGCTGCATCTATTTTAAAAACCAATAATTGTACTTCATTGTTTTTAGCTAAATTTGTGGCGGCGTCGACGTGTTCTAAAAGAGACATAGTGACCTCAAAATATTTATATTCTTTAATGATATCCAATTCAGGGGTTTTTTTTACTAAAACATAAAGGGTGTGAGGGGTAAAATGCGGTAAAGATGATAAATAACTTTATAACAAGAAAGAAAAATTGAGTGTAATGAACCCGACAACCGTTTGCCCATTGGATTGTTACGATGCCTGCCGAATTCTGCTTGACAAGAACGGTAAGCTAAAGGGGGATCAAACACACCCGGTTACGCGTGGTTATTTATGTCCGAATCTCAACCATTTTAGTGAACAGCAGCGTTTGATTACTCCGAAATTTCGAGGTGAAGAGCTCTCAATAGAGGGTGCAATTCAGATATTAATTGAGGTTTTAAAAAGCTCAAAACCTGACCAAAACCTTTATTACCGTGGAAGCGGAAATGTGGGTTTAATGCAACGCAGTTGTGAGCATTTTTTTGCCGGGGTCAATGCGGTCGGAACCTCTGGAAGCTTGTGCGACGGTGCGGGAGAAGCAGGTGTTTTAGCAGGGCGGGGAAGTAATGAGATATTAGCACCGCATATGATAAGTGAGAGTGAAGTGGTAATTGTATGGGGGCGTAATCCTCATACAACCCATTCACATCTACTCCCTTTTTTAGAAGAAAAAACGATCATTGTTATTGATCCAGTGAAAACGGCGATGGCACAAAAAGCAGATCTTTATATCCAGATTAAACCTCACGGTGATTTGCATTTGGCTTTATTATTAAGCCGTTTTGCGATTATCGAGGAGTTGCATGACAGAGCGTTTTTAGAAGAGCATGCGTCTGAATATAACGATTTTTATGAATTAACCCAGAGTGTACGAATCAAAGCCACTCTTGATGCTATTGGTGTTACACTCGGTCAGATCGGGATGGTATTAGAACTCATGAGAGGGAAAAAAACGGTTATACTCGTCGGTGCCGGTGTCCAAAAATATCGTAACGGTGCCGATGTCCTCCGTGCAATTGATGGTTTCGGAGCGATTATGGGACTTTTTGGTAAGAGAGGATGCGGGGTTAGCTATGTCGGAAACTCACTCAGTAATATCGTATTGCCGTTTGAATCGATCTCCAAGCGTGTAAGTAAAGCGAGTGTTGATTTTTCAAAGTATAATTGTGTTTTCATTCAAGGTGCGAACCCTTTGGCTCAGATGCCTAATAGCGATGGTGTTAAGCGGTCGTTTAAAGAAGCGGAGTTCAGTGTTTATTTCGGGCTTTATGAAAATGAAACGTCGAATGCAGCTGATTTGGTGATACCGGCAAAAACATTTTTGGAAAAAAATGATTTTCGCAGTTCATACGGGGATTACACCCTCCAAGAGATGACTCAAATGCTGGAGAATGATGTGGGTATCAGCGAATATGAGCTAACGAAAAGATTGTCCGAAGCGTTCGGGGTACCCTTTGAGCGTGAAGAGTATTATTTGGATTTTTTTCGAAATCAAATTGAGTATTCTGATGGTGTCGGGTACCGTCCTTCCAGGCCGGATATTCCTTATGAAGAGGGATTTAAAAACGGAGAATTTGAATTTTTAGATGAGGTTGATTTGGAGATTGATACGAGTGAAGGGTTTTATCTCATCACTTCGAAATATCCCAAAGGGCTGAATTCTCAGTTTAAACGCTCTGTTGGTGTCTATTTCCATCCTGAAGCAGGATTTGATGAGGGAGAGATTGTTCATCTCTCATCACGAATCGGAGAAACAGATATGGTTGTTAAGCACGATGATCGACTCAGGCATGACTCTCTACTGATCTATTCGGGAACGCCGGATGTGAATATTTTGACCCCTCCATATTTAAGTTATGAAGGTGAGAATGCCGTGTATCAGGAAATAAAAATAAAGGTGACTAAAAAAAATGACTAAGAATTTTGAACAATATGTATTGCCGACGTACGGACGCCAAAATATCAGTTTCGTATCAGGGAAAAATGCTGTTTTGATCGACTCTGAGGGGAAAGAGTATATCGATTTTGCCGCAGGGATCGCCGTGTGCAGTGTCGGGCATTCGAATGATCGTTTGAACAAAGCGATATGCGATCAGGTAAGTAAAGTAATTCATGTCTCAAATCTCTACTACATCGAACCGCAAGCCGAATGTGCCCGCCGTATCGTTGAACTCAGCGGGTATGACATGAAATGCTTTTTCGGTAACAGCGGAGCCGAAGCGAATGAGGGGGCAATCAAAATTGCTCGAAAATACGGAGAGGTAGAGGGGCAACCGAAGCGCTATAAAATCATTACACTCGATCACTCGTTCCATGGTCGAACGATCACAGCTTTAAAAGCGACGGGACAAGAGTCGATGCATAACTATTTCGGCCCGTTTCCCGACGGCTTTGTCTATGCTAAAAACATCGATGAGATAGAGTCGCTGATCGATGATCATACGGTTGCGGTGATGATCGAACTGGTACAAGGTGAAGGCGGTGTTCAGCCTCAGGATCGTGCTCAAAGTACAAGCGTTAGCGGCGATGCTCAAATCACGAGATGTATTACTGATGGTGGATGAAGTACAGACAGGGATTTACCGTACGGGTGAATTTTTAGCTTCAAATCTTTACGGTATCGAACCGGATGTCATTACATTGGCAAAAGGGCTTGGCGGCGGTGTCCCAATCGGTGTTGTTATGACAAGCAAAAAAGATATTTTCGCCCCCGGCGATCACGGATCTACTTTCGGAGGAAACTATCTCTCGACAGCGGCGGCCAATGAAGTGCTTGATATTCTCGAAGAGATTAAAGAGAGCGGTGAACTGGATGAGCATCTTCTCTATTTTGAAACTGCTTTAGCGAAGTTTGCAAGTACCCATCCGGCTATTTTTTTAGAACATGTCGGATTGGGGATGATGCGAGGGCTTCGCGTGGTTGATGCAGACACATTGGGTAAAATTATCAATGCTGCACGTGAAAAAGGGGTAATCGTTCTCAAAGCAGGGCGCAATACTCTCCGTTTCCTTCCGCCGCTTACGATTACCAAAGGGGACATCGACGAAGGATTTATTCGCTTAGAAAATGCAATGAAGGCATTGGTAAACGTGCGTTTTAGCGACTATATGAATGATTGGCTCTATGGAGCCGAAGGATATTATTCCTCTTATCGCCCTATCGGTAAGAGCGGGGACTTTTACACGGCGGTAAGTACCTCAAAATTTTTCGGCGGGACGATAGCGAAGCATATCATTGCCCGTATCGATGAGGGTTTTTTACGTACCGATTCGCTGATCTGTGAGATCGGTGCCCATCACGGCTATCTTTTAGCCGATATTATCGAATTTATTCATACTCTCCGTCCTCAGTTGTTACAGACGCTTCGGTTCGGGATCGTAGAGCGGTTTGAAAACTTACGCAGTGCGCAAAAGTCCTATTTTGATGATTCATTCGGAAATGCGGTTGTTTTGGAACATTACAGTGATCTGTCAGAGCTAAACGAGCAATCAACTTTTTTTATCGCGAATGAAATTTTTGACGCCTTCGGTTGTGAACTTTTTTACAAAGGGAAAATCGCCCGTGTCGAGAATCATGAAATTACTTTTGATATCGATGATCCTAAAATTGCGGCATTGGCCAAAAAATATAAGCAAGATCGAGGGGAAATAGCTTTAGGATACGAATCGTTTGCTGAAGCAATGGAAAAATGCTCGAAGCGGTTTGAGTTTATGAGCTTCGATTATGGTGAACTGGAAGCGCGGAGCGATTTTTCGATCCGTGTCTATCAATCGCATCAAACGTTTCCCCTCTTTGATGAAGCACTCAATCGTTCAGAGGCATTTGGAAAGAATGACATTACCTATGATGTTAACTTTACCCATGTTAAAGAGGCATATGAAGCTCAAGGGATCAAATGTGTTCAATACGCAACCCAGTTGGTAGCATTGGTAGAGATGGGGATTCTGGACCTCTTAGCGATGCTCAAAGAGCATGCAGGAGAAGAGATTTATCTCCAAGAACTCGAAAAGGTTAAAATTTTAATTACACCATCGCTTATGGGAGAGAGATTTAAGATGATACGGTTTGTTAAGGAATAACGATGCTACGGGTACTTCTTTTACTTTTCGTCACTATTTCTGTATTCGCTGGAGTATTGCATGATGCGGTGTATGAAGGAAACGAAGAAAAAATAAAAGATTATTTAGCTTCAAAACATTCAATTGATGAACAAAACGCTGCGGGGCTTACGGCACTCCATGTTGCGATTAAAATGAGAGATTTGAAAATCTCCCAGTTATTACTCGATAACGGTGCTGATATCAATGCACAGGATTTACATGGGAATACGCCGCTCATTTTAGCGGTTAAAATGAAGAATATTGATTTAGTGACCTTTGTAGTGTTGCATGGTGCGGATGTCAATTTGGCAAACGAGGAGGGGATTACCCCTTTGCATCAAGCGGCATTCAGCGGCAATGAAGCGGTGGTTGATTTTCTCTTAAAAGCGAAAGCCGATCCCCATCTCAAAAATAATGACGGGGCAACGGCTTATGATTTTGCGATAGTAAAGAAAAATTTTGTGGTTGCACAGATGATCAAAATGTCAATGTAGGAAAGAGAATGCAAATAAAAGTAAATGGTGAAATGCGCGAAATAGATGAAGGATCGAGTATGCTTGATCTTATCCGCTCTTTGGGATTAGAAGAGAGGGTAATGGCTTCAGCACTCAATATGGAGATTGTGAAACAAGACGCTTGGAGTAGTACTCTTCTCAAAGAGGGAGATACGATTGAATTACTCGATTTCGTCGGGGGAGGGTGATTTAGTTTTCACCCTGTGCTGCCAAAAGTTTTTCATCATTTGCTTTTAGAAATACAGCATTTATTGTACTTGTTTAGTGTCAAAAAGGTGGTAACGATTTTTTCCCGATTGCTTTGCGACATACATTGCCTGATCAGCTTGACGAATTAGCTGATCTCCATCAACTTGATCCTCCTGTGGATAAAAAGTCACTCCGATACTGGCGGATACTTGAACTACTAAATCACCGATCTGTATAGGTAAACTTGCAGCTTCTAGGAGCCTATCGATAATTGGTATTGCAGATGACGGACTATCTAAATCTACGAGAATAGCGATAAATTCATCTCCACCTAATCTGCAGAGTGTATCCCCTTCACGTAAAGTATGTTTCATACGTGCTGAAAGGCCTATAAGCAATCGATCTCCAATATCATGTCCATAGGTATCATTTACCGCTTTAAAACCATCAAGATCAAGATAAAGTACTGCCAGTCGATCTCCGTGTCGTTGAGTTTGAATCATTCCTTGATGCAGACGATCTGATTCTAAAATACGATTTGGCAGACCCGTAAGTGCATCATAATGCGCTAAGTATTCGAGTTGCTGCGCATGTTTCTTCATTTCAGTTATATCTTTTGTGCTGACTAAGACACGTTTTTTATCAGGTAAGAGAGTGGCTGTCATATTTATATAAAGCTGTTTTCCGTCTTTTACTATACATGTTTTTTCAAACCCTTTGATGTAACCAAGCTCAAAAATGCTTTTCATCGCTTCCTTTGAACGTTCGATGTCTTCTGGGGCACTGAGCGATATGCAATCCATTTTCAGAAGTTCTGCACGTGTATATCCGGTCATTTCCAGATAAGCATCATTGAAATCCAAGAAATTTGATTCTTTGTCTAAGATTGCAATACCGTCTTTTGAAGTATTGAAAATGGTTTTAAATTCATCTCTTTGTTCTTTTAACTCTTTCTGTAGGTTTTTTTCTTCGGTAATATCATAAAACCATCCCAAAACACAGGGTTCCCCTTCGAATTCTATTGGCATATAAGATGCCAAAGCCCAAATGGTTTTATTGTTTATAAAAAGCTCTACAAGCCGATCATAAATGAGTTCTTTATTGTTGATTTGAGTAACAATGGTGTCGTACTCTTCTTTATTTGCATAATATTTTTTTGGATTTTTACCTAAAACGGTAGAGATGTCTGTTTGGATTAAACGGGCATACGCTTCATTGGCAAAAACAACCTCGTTTCCTCCGCTTTTTGCAATTCGCACAGCAATCGGAGACATTTTTAACAGAAACAAAAGTGTATTTTCGCTTTTTTCCAGGCGCATTTGATATCGTATCTGCTCACTGATATCCTGAACGGTCCCAAAGAACAAATCGGCTTTCCGTTCTGATCGAACTTCGTTTCGCATTGTTCATTGACATATTTAATTCTCCCGTCCTTCATCAGAAGTCTATGGGTTATTTCGTATTTTTGTTTCGTAATCAGTGAATTCTCATAGGCATTTGAAACCTTAATGCGATCATCAGGATGTATACCATTTAAAAATGCATCGTATGTGGGTTCAAATGTCTCTTTGTCAAGTTCAAAAATATGAAAAATCTCATCAGACCATTCCAGTTTATTACAGCATAGCTCAAGATGCCAATTGCCGATTTGAGCAATTTTTTCAGCTTGTTTAAGGTTAGCTAACAGCTTTTTGGTTTCATTATCAGCGATTTTTCGCTCGGTGATATCTTCAATAATCGCAATCCCCCCCTCGACAGTGCCATCAGTGTCGCGTAGCGGCGCATAGAACATGTATCAGCCAGAGTTGTGTATTGCTGAGCGTCGAGTTGTATTCGCCTTCAAACGACCCTTCCTTGCCTTCAAGCGCTTCTCTTAATGAAGGCAATATGCCTTGATCTTTCAACGTATTCATATCAAGACCGATAAGCTTCTCTTTTGGAGCTTTCACAAGCTGCGCAAAGCGGTCATTGCAATAGGTAATAATGAGCTCTTGATTGTAATGGACTATTCCTGCCGGCGAATGTTGGAGGATGAGACGATAGCGTTCCTCACTGATCCACGCTTCTTTTTCACTTGCTTCGGCTTTGTGTTGCAAAATGGTACTTTGAATCATACTTGCATTAATAAATCGCCCAATTACAACCGTAAATCCAAAATAGAGGATAAGTGCTATCCCCATGTATGAAACTATACTGGTTTCGTCCAATAATAAATAAACTGTGATAGGGGACAATGTCAAAATAGAAAAACCAATACTACTGGGAAGGTCAGAGGCATTTGAAACTGTGTTGCCAGCAGTTAACCCGGCTAAGATAAAAATTAAAAATATTATGTGGTTAATATCATTGGTAGTAAACAATAAAACGCCGATTAAGCCCCATACAATTCCGGATAAAAAGGTGCCTATACGTATATTTCTTAGATGAGCACTTGTAATTTCTACAGTTGCATGGGTATCGCGCTGATACACGGTAATTAGTGTTATACGTATTATTGATAACAAAAATAGTGTAACGAACCATATGAGGATCATCTTGGGGTTAGATATATTTTGCTCAGCAAAAACAAGTACCAATCCCAAAAATAAGCTTGTAATAATACCCGGCTTGCTTGTCTTGAGTAAGTTTTGTAATTGTTCAGCTGGTGATAAGTAATTTGTTTTTTCCATGATACATATAACCTTCTATATATTATTCATCATCATAATAAATTAATTTAGTATTTAATTTATTATATCAGAAGAAAAATAGACATGAATGATAATTTAGCAGATTTATAATTTTATTATTACAAAATAAAATGTGTTAAAAAAAGCATGTGCAAATAGCACTTTTATCACATATTTATGTGCTTACTTCCTGTGTTTGTAAAGCTTTCGAGTTTTTCATATTTGGTCTTTAAAATCAGATACTCTTTGTTCAAATCTTCATACGCTTTTTTATAATCGATTTCGACTTCTTCGCTACCGGTATTGTTTGTTTCACCTTGAGATTGAACGGATGAAGGGCTCATAACGATATAGGTTACCTCTTTACCGTTCTCTTCTTTCACAACCGTAGGCAATTCGCCGCTCATGGTTTTTTTAATAACATTGAAGGTACTGATATGGTGTTTTGACGCATATTTTTGGATACTGAGGAGTTCTTGCATAGGGTTTACCTTATTAACAGATAGGATTCAAGTGCAACGACGGCAATGGCGTAATCACCATCATGGGTGATTGATACGGACAGGGAAGTTATCCCAAAACGCTGTGTGACAGTCTCTGAGAGGGTGATAATCGGAGCACCTTTAGGGGTTTTGGAGAGGATAATGTCATGAAAACCGCAATCCGCTGCCGATACCGCATCCGAGAGCTTTGGCACATGCCTCTTTAGCCGCCCAAAAACCTGCTGCATTACGGAAATTTTTGATTAAAAGGATTTCATTTTCGGATAAAAATTTATGAAGTCCCCGATCGCCGAAACGCTCCATGAAGCGTTTCATACGGTCAGTTTTGATGAGGTCAATCCCGATCATTGCACCACGAAATCGGTAAAGTAGACATTTTTCACTTTTCCGTCTTTAAGACGTAAATTCAATTCATTAACAATTTGTTCTTTGAGTTTCTCTTTCCCTTTAGCGGTGGAAATTTCTTCAAGTGATTTAGAACTTAAAATTCGGATAATAATATCTCGGAAAACCGGTTTTTTCTCTTCAAGCTCAGGAGAGAGTTCTTTTCCTCCCATCTCGAGGTTGATTTCACATTTTAGATAGCGGCGCCCGCTTTCGCTTAAGAGGTTAACAGTGAATGTCTCTAATGGGAACATCAATCCCACTTCGGTCATTGCTTCACCGCCTCCTCCATGCCCTTCTCCGGATGATACTTCACCTGATGCGCCTCCCTCTGTTGCATGCCCTTCAGCAGCTACTTCAGTTTTCGCCCCCTTACCGGCTTCAGCCGAGGCATCGCTATTACCCATCATGAGTGCGGCAACAATACCGCCTATTACCAAGATAAGTACCAATACGCCAATGATAATAATTAGGAGCATATTCCCCGATTTTTTCTTTCCGCCTTCTTCGGTTTCGTTCTCTTCTTTTTCTTTGTTAGCCATCCGTAGCTCCTAGGTAAAGTTAATTCTTTATTGTAGCGAGAAAGTTATGAAATTTGCCACGGTACCTAATGGAAATTTTGGTAAACTTAGCAGATGAATTGAAGGAAGCTCCTATGGTAGAGAAGGTTTTAGGTTATATCGGTCGTCCTTTTATCAACTTTTATGAGATAATCGAACGATTTGGCCTGTTTATTTTATTTCAAACTCAGCTTTTTAAGCTTTATCCCCTCGCATTTAAGCGATATAAAATCGTATTAACGCAGATTGATGTGATCGGGTTTGGCTGCATAGGGGTCATTACCCTTACGGCACTGTTTACGGGGATGGTTGAAGCGATACAGCTGTATGACGGTTTTCATCAGTTTGGGATAGAAAATTTTATCGGATATACGATCTTTTTATCGATTACCAAAGAGTTGGGACCGGTATTTGCCTCGTTGATGCTGATTTCACGCTCGATCAGTGCTATGGCGGCAGAACTTGGAACAATGCGTGTATCAGAGCAGATTGACGCTATCGATATTTTAGGGGTAAATGCCAAAGAATATCTTATTACTCCCCGTATTATCGCAACGGTTATCTCATTGCCGATACTGGTGATTTGGTTTGACTTTATCGCTATCGGTTCGGCATATGTTATTTCGACAGGGGTTCTTGGGATCAATCCGATCGCTTATCAAGAAACTTTAATGCGTTTGGGTGAAATGAGTGATATCATGAGCGGTGTAATAAAAGCGGCCGTATTTGGATTTATTGTCAGTTCGATCGGAAGTTATATTGGATTTCACACGAGCGGAGGAGCTCGCGGGGTAGGTCAATCGACGATTTATGCGGTTGTTTATTCGGCTGTGGCAATTTTCATCACCAACTATTTCCTATCAGCCTTGTTTTTGTATTTGAATTGGTAAGAATTACTCTCCCAATTCACTTAGAGGACGAAACTGATAAGTATCAGGGTCGTAATATTCAATCGCACCCGTCTCAATATCGTAATACCATCCGTGGATAAAGAGCTTCTCCTCTTCTACCAATTGTTTCACGTACGGATAGGTAAGTAGATTCTCGATCTGGGTGACGATAGAGAGGTGCTCCGTGGCTCGAAGCAACTCTTCTCGCGTTGCATTTTCTCCCAGAGCGAGCATTGCCATTGATTTGGCTTTTTCACCTAATGTGAGCCATTTGGCCGTATGAATCATCGAGGTATCGCAAGACGATTTATAGAGGGCTTCGATAGCACCGCAGTGGGAATGTCCGCAGATAATCACTTCGGATACTTCCAGTACCAATACCGCATATTCAATCCCTGCAGCCGTGGAGTGAAAATCCTCATCCGGTTTATAGGGGGCGACAAAATTACCGACGTTTCGGACGACAAAAAGATCACCCGGACTCGATTGGATGATAAGATCGGGAATAACACGCGAATCAGAACATCCGATAAAGAGGGCACGGGGATTTTGCCCCTCTTTGACAAGGCTGAGCAATTGGGTTTCGTGTTTTTTAAAATAGGTTTGTTGAAACGTTTCGTTACCGTCAGCAAACTCTTTGAGCCGTTGGACACTTAAATCAACAGCATTTTTACTTAGCGGCACTCTTCAATCCCCAAATATTTAATAATAGCCTCATACACTTGTCCATCCTCACGGTCACAAGCGTCATGATATTCTATGGTAATCATTCTTTTTCCCTCTGTGACTGAACCACCGTAAATATTAGGTTTGGTGGAACATAATGAAGTGCACTTTTCAATCGCTTTTTCGATTATTTGGTGCTCTTCTTCGGTTGAATAAGCTAGTGAGAGCTTACTGTAGAGCTCTTCGGATTTATGGTCGGCAACAATAGAACATACGGGCATAAAATATCCTTCGTTAATGATTGGGTTATTATACGAAAATTTAGGTTAAAACCATTCCAATAGTTTGCTGACTTCGTCAATTTCGTAACATTTTATCGCTGTTTTCTCAATCGGTTTTTTAGGGATAAGGGCTTTGGTGATCTGTTGAGATGCTGCCTCTTTGAGTCGTTGATCGAGCTGATACACTTCTCGAATGTCACCTACGAGGGAAACTTCACCGATAAATACGGTCTCTTTGGAGATAGCACGGTTGCGAAAACTGCTGATGATAGCGGCAAGGATTGCCAAATCGGCAGAGGTTTCGGTGATTTTTATCCCCCCGGTGATATTGATAAAAACATCGTAGCTGTTGAGGGGAATTTCGAGTTTGCGCTCCAAAAGGGCTAAGAGCATATTGAGACGGTTGTTCTCAAACCCCGTTGCCTGACGTTTCGGATTGGGGGCATGGGTGTCACTGACCAGTGCCTGCACTTCGAGGACTATCGGGCGAGTCCCTTCCATGATAACGGTGAGGGCAGAGCCGCTTTGAGACTTATTACGGTTGAAAAAGCGTGAGGAGAGATCTTTTGCCGATACGAGGCCGTCATGCCGCATCTCGAATACGCCGATTTCGCTGGTAGGTCCGAAACGGTTTTTAAATCCGCGCAATATTCGAAGTTCATGAGAGCTGTCCCCTTCAAAATAAAGGACTACATCGACCATATGCTCCAACACGCGCGGTCCGGCGATGGAACCCTCTTTGGTGATATGCCCGATGATAAAGATAGCAATACGACGTTCTTTGGCGATCCGCATCAGATCAAAAGTGATCTGGCGCACCTGTGTCACCGATCCGGGTGCGGAGGCGATGGTTTCAGAGTAGAGGGTTTGGATTGAGTCGATGATGATACACTCATAGGCTCTCTCATGCAGCTCTGCGAGCACTTGCTCTAACCGTATTTCGGCGAGGAGGTAGAGGTTGTCGACATTGGCTCCCAAACGATTCGCTCGGAGTTTGATCTGCCCTTCGCTCTCTTCACCTGATACATAGAGGACATTTCGGTTTTGTTTTGCGAGATTCGAGCCGATTTTAAGCAAGCAGGGTCGATTTTCCTACTCCGGGGCTTCCGCCGATGAGGACGAGTGAGCCGGGGACGACTCCGCCGCCGAGAACCATATCGAGTTCGGCATCGTCGCTGGTGAAACGTTCGGTATTCTCTTCGACAATTTGGGTGATCTCTTTGGCTTTTGTCCCCGCTGAGGGTGAAGAGGTGGAGGTGAGTTTAATCACCTCCTGCTGCTGTTCACTCAGCTCGACAAAACTGTCCCATCCGCCGCAGTTGGTACATTTTCCCATCCATTTTGGGGTGGTGAACCCGCAGTTCTGACATTCGAAGAGGACGTTTTTTTTCTTGGCCATTATGCGTGTGGTTCTTCGGTGAAAATTGCATCCAAAATGCCGTCCACAAACTCATATTTGTCAAATGCGATTAAATGTTCGGGCTGTTCGCCGACACCGATGTAGAGGATCGGGAGCTGCAAAGCGTAGGCAATAGAGAATACCGATCCCCCTTTGGCCGTTCCGTCGAGTTTGGTGATGATGATCCCATCGACCCCGACCATCTCATTAAAGGCTTTGGCTTGGGCGATAGCGGAAGAGCCTTGTGTCCCATCAAGGATTAGGATTTTACGGTGAGGGGCACCGGTGTGGGCTTTATCACAAATGCGGACGATTTTTTTAAGCTCATTGCCCAGATTCGTTTGGGTATGGAGCCGTCCGGCAGTATCGATGATCACCTGCTCAAAACCGCGCGCTTTTGCCGATTCGATCGTGTCATAGGCAACGGCGCTGGGATCATGCCCCTGACGTGAAGAGATAATAGGAACATCCAGTTTATCTGCCCAGCGGGTAAGCTGCTCGATGGCGGCGGCACGGAAGGTATCGCCAGCTCCAAGGATTACCCGCTCCCCGTTGTTTAGATGGTGTTGCGCCAATTTAGCAATGGTAGTCGTTTTCCCCGCACCGTTGACGCCGATAATGAGGGTAACGGTCGGTTTGTCTGGATTATCGGGAAGGGTGTTTTGGGCGAAATTCAGTGTCGCGAGGAGTTTGGATCGAAGCTGATCGCGGGTAATGTCATTTTGATACAGCTCACGGAGGATAATTTCGACCAGGTCGTATTCGATATCGGCTTCGAGGAGGATGCTTTCGAGTTCATCTTTGGATATTTTGGATTTTTTTTCAGGGTGCGATAGCCGCTATCGCATCAATGGTTTTTTGAAGCCCTTTTTTGATGAATGAAAACATACTTATTTCCCTAATGCTTGAGCAATATCGCGATCAATAATCTCTTCTTGGGTTGCCCCTTCGTAATGGGTGACATATTGACCGTTTTTATACACAACCATCAAAGGGATCGGAAACTGCTGACCTACACCGATGGTGGAAGCGATGGCACGGGCCAAAGACTTGATTATCGGCTTTGTTGGAGATGAGATAATCTCCCCCTCTGTATTTTTCACGGAATGCGTCGAGTTCGGCGTTGCTTTTATCTTCTTCAATGGTGATTCCCATAACGATTAAATCATCACCGTATTTTTTTTGTAAATTTCCTAGGTGCATGATTTCAGCCTGACAAGGGGGACACCACGTGGCAAAAATGTCAAAAAGGACGACTTTGTCTTTCCCTGCATCGAGGGTAAAATCAGCTCCCCGTTTTTCTACATTGTAACTTTTCCCTTTAGTATCCATCAGGGTGAATTCGGCGGTTGAGACTAATGCGTCTTCGGCTGATTCTTTTTTTTGACATCCTTGAAACAGGAGTGCCATTGTGAATAAAGGGATTAAAAAATGGGATAAGCGCATACAAAACCTTTTTTAGAGTAAAATGATGAAGATTATAACGAAGCAAAGGTAAAAAGTGACCAAAAGCGATTTTAGAGCTCATTGTCTGAATCGATTCAAATCTCTTCCCGAAAATACGAAGAAAATGCGTGATGCCAAGGTGAATAGGGCATTACGGATGGTATTGAACCATTTAGAGGGTAAACGGATATTGTTCTACTGGCCGATGGGGTTTGAAGCCGATATCCGTAAAACAATCCGCTCGCTAAGACGTGAGAATGAGTTATTCCTACCGTTTATGGATGGCGTCAGTTTCAAAATGGTACCATTTAGATACCCGTTGGAACGTAAAGCTTTTGGGATTTATGAGCCGCGGAATTCGTATAGAAAATATAACTTAATAGATGTAGCTATTGTCCCTGTAGTAGGGGTAGACGGGTCACTGCGCCGAGTAGGTTTCGGTAAAGGGATGTATGATAGATTTTTTCCGACCCTAAAAACGAAACCGTTTACGATTTTTATTCAATCTTGTGCGTGTCAAACCGCTCAGGATCTATGTGATGATTATGATGTGCAAGGAGACCTGCTGATTACCCCTCATGGGGTTCAGGGCATGAGGAAAAACAATGTTAAACGAATTACTCGTAGGAAGCGGCATAGCCGCTGTGAGCGGGTTAGTCGGATTTTTAATTTCAAAAAAGATTACCGCAACCCATTTTGATTTGTATTTGGAACAAGCGAAAGCCAAATCCAAAGCGATCGAGAATGAAGCACAAATGATGTTAGAACGTTCCTCTCTTCGTTCTCGTGAGATCGAAAAAGAGGCACAAAAACGGTACGATGAAACTTCTGAGCAAGTCAAAAAAGATTTTGCTTCTCGGGAAGAGAAAATGATACGCATTGAGCGTGAGTTTGAGAATCTTCGCAATAGCGAAGAAGAGAAACTCTCACGGGAACGTACCACTATCGAAAATAGACGGCTCAATCTTGAGCGTAATGAACGTGCATTAGAGAAATTAAAAGAAGACTACCGCCAAAAAAGTGAACAAGTAAAGGTGATCGTGGAGCAGCGTGCCGGATTATCGGCACACGAAGCAAAAGCGATTTTATTAGAGCAAATCCGTGAGAGCGAACGTTTGGATTTGGCGAGAGAACTTCGCAAATTAGAAGAGCAGTCCAAAGAACAGCTCAAACGCAAAGCTGATTATATTTTGGCACAGGCGACGTCACGATTTGCGGGGGAGTATGCCGCAGAGCGGTTGATTAGCGTCATTCACCTCGATGATGATGAACTCAAAGGGCGCATTATCGGTAAAGAGGGGCGTAATATCAAAACCCTCGAGATGGTGAGCGGTGTCGATATCATTATCGATGAGACACCGAATGCGATCATTGTGAGCTCTTTCAATCTCTATCGTCGTGCGATTGCAACGAAAACGATAGAACTTTTGATCCAAGACGGACGTATCCAGCCCGCACGGATCGAAGAGGTATATCAAAAAGTATCTGATGAATTTGAAGAGGCGACGACTCGTGAAGGGGAAGAGATTGTCCTTGACTTAGGGATACAAGGTATCCATCCTGAACTGATGAAGCTGATCGGACGGCTCAAATACCGTTCCAGTTATGGACAAAATGCCCTTGCCCATACCCTCGAAGTAGCCCATTTGGCAGGAATGATGGCCTCCGAAATGGGAGGGGATATTAAACTCGCTCGACGTGCGGGATTGCTTCATGATATCGGTAAAACGCTTACCCAAGATAACGGGGGGAACCATGTCGATATCGGTGTGGAGTTGTGCCGACGTTACAGTGAAGATCCGGTGGTTATCAATGCGATTTATGCCCATCATGGACATGAGGATATCAAAAGTATCGAGTGTGCGGCAGTGTGTGCTGCTGATACCCTCTCTGCCGCCCGTCCGGGTGCAAGACGAGAGGTATTAGAGAGCTTTTTACGCCGTGTGAGTGAGATCGAAGAGATTGCTACCCAAAAAGCGGGTGTTAAACAAGCTTATGCGATCAATGCGGGACGTGAAGTACGTGTTATCGTGAGTGCGATGAGTGTCAATGATGATGAGACGGCATTGATAGCCCGGGAGATCGCCGAAGAGATTTCTCAAAAAGTGCAGTTTCCGGGTGAGATAAAAGTAAGCGTTATTCGTGAGAGCAGAGTTATCGAGTACGCTCGATAGTCACGGCGATCATCCCTCGTAAATCTCCCATTTTATAGCCGATTGCCTTATCTTCCGGGTAAGCGGCTTTAATAGCTTTAGCTAACTCTCCATCAACATTTCCGTGACATTTTAAACACGCTTCATTATTGATAACAATCGGTTTATAGTACATTGTAGTGTTGTCTGACACATTAACGAGTTTGTTGGAGGGGAGCGGTTGAGCGTTTTTGACCAATGCAGCCCATTCGTTTAGAAGCGCAGCTTCTTCTTTGGTGGGGGTATTATAGGGATTACGGCTATTGAGACTGACCCGTCTAATGGATGTTTTGCTCTCTTTGGCGATTTGATCGGTAAGCATCAGAGCATTGGCTGAGCAAAAATGGAGTGCTGCGATGGCTCCGGAAGTTTGCATTTGAGTTTTGAGTTCTCCTCCGAGCTTTTGGACTAATGCCGAGGAGACTGCATCCCCTTTTGCAATCATTTGATCGTCGCTCAAAGGAGCTGCCGACAGTATGGCAGAAGCCAAGGTGAACGGGATAAAAAAGTAGCGCTTCATAAGAACTATCCTTTAATCTAAGTGGTTATCTTCAGAATCATCATACGGATCGAGATGAATGAGTGAATGAACCGTATCGTCAGGGAAAAGATTTTTAAAAGCCAGTTCGATCCGATCACCAACCATGTGAGCATCGTACAACGATGTACTGATACTAAATACGATATGAACACTCAGATAAATATCGCTCCCTGATCGGCGTGTCCGTAAATCGTGATGAGAACTGATATCGATCTGAGAGTTTAAAAGTTTATTGATTTTTTCGACACTTTCAGGATCGAGCGCCGCATCAAGGAGCATCAATATCCCCTCTTTGATGAGTGGAAACGCCGAATAAAGCATATAGGCACTGATTCCGATCCCTAAAATCGGGTCGATCAGAGGAAAGTCGGTGAGGGCAATCAAACCGAGTGCCACGAGTACCGCACCGTTGCTCAAAAGGTCGGTTTGATAATGCAATGAATCGGCTCGGATCACCATATTACCTGTTTTATTGGCGACGTGCCGGAGAAAAATGACCAATGCGGCAGTAATGACGATAGATGCCGCCATTACGATGATGGAAGAGTTTAAGTGCTCTACGCCGCTTCCCTGAACAATTTTTGAGATGGATTCATAGAGGATGAAGAGAGCCGAGAGACTGATAATCGTCCCCTCTATGACAGCAGCGAGAGGTTCGAGTTTACGTCGACCGTAGTTGAAATTCTCATCGGGTTCTTTGTCCGAATGGTGGAGGGCAAAATAGTTAAAGGCTGAGACGACGAGGTCAAGCAAAGAGTCGACGGCAGAGGCTAATACAGCAACCGATCCGCTGAGGATACCGAAAGTGAGTTTCAACGTTACCAATAAAAAGGCAACGGAACTGGAGACAAGGGTGGCTTTTTGTTCTATACGCATAGCGCCATTTTAGCCTAATATCGCTAAAATTACACGTATAGTATCAAGGAGAAAGTATGGATCTTAATGCAGTTCGGCAAGAGCGTTCAAAATGGATGACATGGAAAAATATTGCTCCATTGCGTGAAGCGTTGCTTCAGCTTCCAAAGATTGAATCACATGTCGAACTCGGCAATACTGTTGCTCTAACATCCGAAGATGAGACGATTGATGTACAAGAACTTGAACGGGTTGCACGTCTTATGATGCCGTGGCGCAAAGGGCCGTTTGATCTGTTCGGTCTTTTTATCGATACCGAATGGCGCAGTGATCTTAAATACAATTTTCTCCGTCCCCATTTCAATTTACGCGGTAAAAAAGTAGCCGATATCGGATGCAACAACGGCTATTACATGTTCCGTTTTCTCGAAGATGCCCCGGCAAAAGTGGTCGGGTTTGACCCCTCGGCACTCTTCAAATCACAGTTTGATCTGATCAACCATTTTGTAAAAAGCGACATCGTCTATGAACTCCTCGGAGTCGAACATCTGCCGTTTTATGAAGAGAAGTTTGATGTCATCTTTTGTCTGGGGGTGCTCTACCATCGCAGTGATCCGGTAGCGATGATTAAATCTCTCGCTCAAGGATTGGCAGAGGGGGGTGAGATTTACCTCGATACGTTTATCATTGACGGAGAGGAACCTTATGCTCTTTGTCCGGGTGAGAGTTATTCGAAAATAACCAATGTCTATTTTGTACCTACCCTTAAAGCACTTGAAAACTGGTGTACCCGTGCCGGGTTTAGCTCCTTTGAGGTATTGGGAACGGTACTCACTACATCCGATGAACAACGCAAAACCGACTGGATAGAATCACATAGCCTTGAAGATTTTCTCGATCCTGCCGATAGTACCAAAACAGTAGAGGGATACCCTGCACCGAAGCGGGGATATATTCGTATTAAAAGAGGGTGACTTTGGCAACAGAACAATTAGATTCCATGGATGAATTAATCCAGGTCGCAATAACTCCACAGACGGCATTGAATACCCATGAACGTGTTAATACCGTTTACAGCGGAGAGATTGTTAAGATGGAAGTCGGGTATGCAAAAGTTATGTTAGAAACAATTGAGGCTATGCGTGCTGATGAAGTGGGATTGGTTCACGGCGGATTTATATTCAGCGCGGCTGATTTTGCCGCTATGGTAGCCGTGAATGAACCCAATGTCGTATTGGCATCGTGCAACTGTCTTTTTTTAGCGCCGGTGAGAGTAGGCGATACTGTGATGCTTGAAGCGAACGAACACCAAAAAAATGGGCGTAAACGCAACGTTACCGTTCGCGGCTATGTCCATGAGATCAAAATCTTCGAAGGGGAGTTTAAAACCGTTGTTACGGAACGCCATGTCCTTCGTTTGGATCTTCTAAAAAATTTAGACAATTAAATAACACTCATCCAATAGTCGACGTTTCGTTGCTCTGCACGGACGGTGGTTGGATTCCCATGCCCCGGATAGAGGGGCTTGTCAATCGTCCATGTGGCGAATTTCTTCAAACTTTGACGCATCGCTTCTCCATCGGAATAGGGAAAATCCCACCGCCCGATAGAACCTTCAAACAAAAAATCTCCGCTGAATATCGCATCACCGATTTCGATCATCGAACACCCCGGGCAATGCCCCGGGAAATGGTGAAATTTCACTTCGATCCCGCCGATATCAAAACTTTGATCACCCTCTACGGCAACATCGGGAGTTGAGGGGGGCAATCCCGGCATCCATGTGCTGTTTTGGAGGAGCATCATATCCCCTTTGGGAGAGTAGAGGGGGATATTCAGCTTTTCTTGCAGCTCACTGTTGCTCCAAACGTGGTCGAAATGTCCGTGGGTATTTAGGATGGCTATCGGGATTTTTGACATTCGCCATGACCCATTCGGTCGCACCCATCCCCGGATCGATGATGATCTCTTTGCCGTCAATCTTTAACGATATAGCAGTTGGTCTGATAGTCGCCCATCGGGCGTTTTAGGATTTCCATCATAGGCTCTTTTTTAGTCGGATTGTAACATAAAAGGAAGATGGGATTTTCCTTTGCTATAATGTCTTCACTTTGTAAAATAAGAATGTGATAGTCATTGTGGAGAGCAGATAGATAATGTTGACGGTGAATTGGGAATGGATCAGTTAAAAAAGACAATTATAGATAATTTATATAAATCAAATTTTTACGAAGCATTGATTAATATAGAAAAATTAGAAAAGGTATTAGGACAGTCAGAAGAAATTTGTTATTTTTATTACTTTTTATATGATTTAATGGAATGGGTAGACAAGCATAAGAATAATAAAAATAGTGATGCAATAAAAAATAAGAAGATTTTATATTTTAATAAGATAAATGAACAAAATAAATTTGATAAATCAACTTCTTATTTAAAAATGTATAAGTTTTTAGACAAAAATTTTAGAACTTTTGATCGCTATACTTGGTTTGGAAAAAAGGATAAGTCTATCAAATTATTAAAAAAATCACTAAAAGAAAATCCAAATAATTTTGAAGCTCAATTTTATACATTGTTATGTGAAGAAAAAACTAAAGAATGTTTTGAGTTTTTATATATCAACACTTTTAGTACCAAAATAGTTCAAGAATTTCTTAGTAAATTGTACTACCAAGATGAGTTTTTAGATGATTCAAAATCATTAAGAATAAAATATAAGCTTGATAGCTCTCAAAATAATTTCATTTATAATGTTCAGAAAAAAAATTATGAATGGTTATATAATTATTTTAATGATAATAAATCTGAAATATATAAAACGAAGTATATTTCATTTGGAAAAGTTTGTTTTGAACTTAAAAAATATGATGAAGCAATTGAATTTTACATTAGCAAGGAGAATAAAAAAAGTAATGACTACTATGTACTTGGTGAATGTTATGAGGGACAAAATGAAAAGCAAAAAGCAATTGAATGTTATCAAAACTATTACATTGATTTTCAATCTGGTTACTGGAAAGACGGCATAGAAAAATTATTAAAACTTAAAGCGTATGATGTAATAAAAGATATATTGAAAGATGAAAAATCTGATTTAAATAAAGTATATAAAATATTTTATGAAGCAAAGTTATTGAATATTGCAAAAAAGTATAGCGATAGTATTAATAAGCTAAACAGTTTTCCTGATATTTTGAATAATCAAGATTTAAAAAAAGATATTTTTCTGTTATATATATCGAATTACTATAAAAAAACTTTTCAATACCTAGAAAGTGAGTATAAAAGAATTCTTGAAACAAAAGATTTTGAGCTTAATAATACTTATGGCTTAGGATATCAACATTATGATGTTTATAGAGAACTTGAAAAATATATAAAAAAGCTAAACATCGAGTTTGAAAATAAATATTTAAAAAAAACTGATCAATATAAAAATCGAATCCACAAAAAATATATTGCATTGCATCAAAGTTTGTATAATGAAGCTAAAAAAATCAATTTCAAACTAACGGAAGACAAAGAACTTTATTTCTTATCTGCTTTTGATGACTATGATTCAATAAACAAAAGAATTGAAATTTATGAAAAAAGAGTACAAGAACATCCAGAAAATCCACAGAACTACTTAAACCTAGGTAGATTGAATTACACTAAAGCTAATCGATCGGATAAAGATTTTACAGATGCAGCTAAAAACCTAAATAAATCTATAGAGTTAGCGCAAAAGTATTTTATAAATCTTAATGGCGAATCTGAACTGCTATTGCTTAAAATAAATGAGTATACTAAAGAAGAAAATAAACAGCTATTCGATGAAAGTATGAAAAATTTTATTTTTCATAATTCATATCAAAAGGATATTCAAACAGTATTTTTTGATCGAATTTTATATAAATATCAAAGTTTTTCTATGAATTCTTTATCGAGTTTAGCAAATGATTATTTATATTTTGCAAGTCCAGATAAGTTGAATGATCCTTTTGATGTTGCATCTAAATCTTTAGAAAAACAATTTGAAAATTTAGAGCTTGATAAACAAGATTTTAAATTGTGCTCATTGTCAAAGATAAATAATAATAAATTGATGTGGTCACATTACACAAATGAACATACTGGAATATGTGTTGGTTATAAATTCTTATATCTTCCAAATTATGTGGGTAAAGAGGAAGTTATATACAAAAATACAAACTTAGATGAAAAAGATATTTTTCAAAATATCATAGATTATTGGACAGTTAAATCAGAAGATTGGGAATATGAACAAGAAATTAGACTTTTGCATTATGGAAAGGAAGAAAAAATACCATACACTTTTGATGTAGAGCAAGCCTTTAAAAATAAGATAATAGCTCTTCAAATTGACTCTATAATTTTGGGATTGAAATTTAGAGAAGATAAAATCATAAAGCAAATTATTAAAGATATAGAGAAAAAACAAAAATTAAAAATTGCAACATTTAAAACAAAGATTATAGACCAAACATTAGTTGTCGAAAAGATAAACATATGAAGATACAATCATCTGATTGGAGAGAAAGGAAAAACAAAGGGATTTGTGTCTTGTTTACCCGGTCGAAAATTTGACGTTGGAAAGTTCTTCGGGACGATTCTTTTGCATATCGTATATCCCCTCGAAACTGTAGGGAAACTGTCCGTTAAATTCTCCGATCTTTGAGCCGCTCGCCGTCGTCTCGGCGTAATAGAAATCTTTGCCCCTCCATCGGTCAGTTTGGCATTTAGAAACGGGAGCTTCTTCGTGTCGTTGAGATGAACGGCGACGAAGACATGGTGAGGGACATAGACGAAACGGTACTCTATACCCCTCTCATCGAGCAGTGACGCGAAGAGATTCGATTTATCATCGCAGTCCCCCCAGTTACTTTTTACAACTGTGAGAGCGTTGCGGCTTGTATGGTCGGTACGGTAGGGGATAGCGGTGACGTAGTCAAAGAGCTTCTGGGCTTCGCATCCGTCATCACGGTTACACCCTTGTGTGAGTGCTTCGGCGAGAGGGGCGAGTTCCCCCTCACGTGCCAGATTGGTTTTGATCACCATTCCATTGAGCTCGATAACTCCCCGATCCATCAGACTGACGAATTGTGAAGAGTTCTCAGGGTGATAGGGGCGCAGATCGCGTGTTTCAACCCATGTCATTGACATCCCCGCATAGGTGAACATTCCTACAACGCTCCCAACGCCGAGAATAGTTATAAAACCGGCTTTGGATGTTCGATCAGGATGAAGGGAAGCTGTTTGCGCCGATTTGAGAATTTCGCGATACACCGCAATGGCGATTAGAACGATGATTGCGATTTTTATCCACAAATCCATAACGCCTCTTTATCGCTTCGTTTCATCCGTTTGATGGCAAGTTCCCGTTTCAGTGCGGTGCTTTTATCGCAGCAGCTCTCCTGATACATCAGCGTCACGGGGCGGCGATAGCGGGTGTATTTCGCCCCTTTGTCCGACGTATTGTGTTCATTGAGCCGTTTTTCGACATCAACTGCAATCCCCGTGTAGTAGGTATTGTCACTGCATTGGAGGATATAGAGAACGTAGGGTTTTTCGGATGATTTCATAAGCTGAGAGTATACGATATAATGGCTTTTATGGAACTCTATAGCGACCTTAGAAACCCTTTTAACGACTTCCGATCCGAGAGAAAAAATTGATCGCTTCAGAGATTTTTACGATGCGTATTGTCGCGGCGAGATTACTCGGGAAAACTCTGTTGAACCGATTGTATTTGCCTACCCCTCTTACCGTGATTTTTGTACCGTAATCGACCCCAAAGAGGTTCCCAGACGGACGAAACTCAACACTCCACACGGACAGATTCTCCTTCTTCATGCGATAGCCCATATCGAATACAGTGCGATCGATCTGGCTCTCGATGCGGTGTACCGCTTTCGCGGATTAGGGGAAGCATTTGAGAAAGATTGGCTCGTTGTCGCCGATGATGAGGTACGCCATTTCGAGATGATCGAGACGCTGCTGCAAGAACTGGGGAGCTATTACGGAGCTTATCCGGTGCATGATGCCCTGTTTGAAGCATCCATGCGGACATTGAATCTGTATGAGCGGATGGCAGTCGTTCCGAGGTATCTCGAGGCCAACGGTCTGGATGCGACCCCTCTCATCCTTCGAAAACTTCAACCCCATAACAAAGACCCGATGATCCAAAAAATCATGGCGGCACTTAATGTCATATTGGAAGAAGAGGTTGATCATGTCCGCAAAGGGGATGTATGGTTTGCATATGCGTGTAAGTGCGAAAATAAGGAACTTTCAAGCTATTTTGAGATCATCGAGAAGCACTATCCGAACAGTTTTCCCCGCAGAATTGATATTAATTGCGAAGCACGGATGCAAGCCGGATTCGATAAGGATGAACTGGGACGAATTTCATTAACAGTGTGTTGACTTCTTCGATAATAAAATTAGTTATAATACAAATAGTTAATACTAAAATAAGGTTACTGAGTGAGTAAATACGAGCTGATCAGTCGGTATTTGAACGAATTTCTGAGTCAAGAAGTGCGTAAAACCGGTTTGAAAAAAGTAGTGGTAGGCTTGAGCGGAGGGATCGATTCGGCTGTCGTGGCGGTTTTGGCCCACCGTGCCTTCGGGGATGATTTGCTTTGTGTCAAAATGCCCTCACACTATTCTTCTCAGAATTCACTGGATGATGCCGATGAATTATCGGATCGTTTTGGACTGAAATCAGAAGTTCATTCCATTGAACCAATGCTTCGCGCATACGAAACGTCCGATATGTCACCGCTTCGGGTCGGAAATCTCTCCGCACGGTTACGAATGGTAACACTGTTCGATATTTCGGCACGTGAGGGGGCTTTGGTTCTGGGGACGAGTAATAAAAGCGAACTGATGCTCGGATACGGAACACTCTATGGTGATTTAGCCAGTGCACTCAACCCGATCGGTGATTTATACAAAACCGAAGTATTTGAATTGGCTCGCTATTTAGGGGTTCCAGACTCTATTATCGATAAACCTCCCTCGGCAGATTTGTGGGCAGGGCAGAGCGACGAAGAGGAGATCGGATATCCCTACAGTGAACTCGATCGTGTTTTAAAGCGGTATGTGGAAGAGCGCCATACCGTAGAAGAGATGATTGCTGATGGTGAAAACCCTCAATTAGTTGATATGATTATAAAAAGAATTTATCAAAATCAATTCAAACGGCGCATGCCGGTCATCGCAAAATTGACGTCTCGAACGCTTAACCATGATTTTAATTATCCCAGAGATATTACCCTATGAAAAAGGAAGAACAAATGAGTATCCCATTTTACCGTGTTGAAGTCGGCGGAGATGAACGTGAAAAGATTGATGAAGTCTTTGACGGGGAAGCACCGAATATTGTTGAAGATTTAGAAGCGGCATTTGAATCGTATATCGGAGCTTCATATGCTCTGGCTACGTCTCACGGCACGGCGGCTCTTCATTTGGCGATGTTGGCGATTGATCTGAAACGGGGTGACAAGGTATTGTGCTCCATCAACGCTTATCCCTCTGTTCCTGAAGTGGTGCGCCATTTTGATGCTGAACCTATTTTTATCGATATTAACCCCGATACCTTTACGATCGATTTGGACAAACTCGAAGCCTATTTGGGTGAAAACAAATCCAAAAAACTCAAAGCGGTAATTGTTTCTCACGTGGCGGGACAAAGTGTAGAACTTGATCGTTTGTACGCGATCGCCAAAGAGTATGATGTCAAGATTATTGAAGATGCTTCCGATGCGCTGGGTGCAACCTATAAAGGGCAAAAAATCGGCTCTACGGGTGCCGATATCACCTGTTTTGATTTTAGTCCTCATTTGCGCCGTAATGTATGCAACGGCGGTATGCTGGTATGTGACGATGAAGATATCATGGAGCGCGCACGTTCGCTTCGTAACCATGCAATGGTGATTGATGACGAAGGGTTAGGCTACATCTATGATGTTACCGATATCGGGAGTCAATATATGATGAGCCCTTTGGATGCGGCAACTATTTTGGTTCAGCTTGATAAGCAGGATGATAATATCGAGCGACAGCGCTCAATCGCCGAAACATTCAATGAACGCTTAGCCGATGCCCCTCATATCCGAACCCCTATCGCCAATGATGAGCACCCTTATTCGCTCTATATCATCAAGGTGGATAAAAACCGTGACTCGTTTGCTCGTGAGTTAGCCGCTCGCGGAATCGAGTGCGGTTTGCACTATATCCCACTACATTTGCTCAGTTATTATAAAACAAAATACTCATTGCGGGTAAACGATTTTCCCATTGCATTGCGTAACTATCAGCAAGTCCTCTCTATCCCGAATTACGCTGCTTTGAGCGATGAACAGGTCGAAGAGATCTGTGACGCAATTTTGGATGTAGCTTCTACACGCGTTTGAAACGTTTTTGGGTCCAATGGGGTGAGAGATATCTGTATCACCCTTCGCTGATCCAAAAAATCCTCTCTATACTACTTTTACCGCTTAGTTGGATCTACTGTTTACTGGCATACATCCGCTATAAACGGAGCACCCCGAAATCGTTTGGAATTCCCATCGTGAGTGTCGGCAATCTCACGGTAGGGGGGAGCGGTAAAACTCCCGTTGTCATTGAACTCGCCAGAATGTTTGAAAAACCGGCGATAATCTTACGCGGCTACGGTCGGCAAAGCAAAGGGATGGTGGTCGTCAAATACAAATCGACCATCCTTTGCGATGTGATTCGAAGCGGGGATGAAGCGATGCTGTACGCCGAATCGCTTCCGAATGCTACGGTTATTGTAAGCGAAATCCGAGAACGGGGGATTGCAGAAGCGATATCGATGGGGTGTGATGTCGTGTTGCTCGATGACGGGTATGGGAAACATTCCATTGAAAAACTCGATCTTCTCATCGCGGTACCGACGCAGAACCCTTATTGTCTCCCATCAGGTGCTTATCGAGAGCGGTTGTGGAGCGGTAAAAATTCGCTGGTCATGATGGAGAAAGTGGCTTTTAAACGCTCCGTTACTATCAAAAATCCGACCGATAAAATGGTGTTAGTAACGGCGATTGCGAGACCTGAACGGCTTGATCCCTTTTTACCGGCAGTGATTGAGAAAGTCTACTTTGAAGATCACCATTTCTTCACCCAAGGGGAACTTGAAATGATCGTAGCGCGTACGGGAGCCACCAGCCTCTTGGTAACTTCAAAAGACTTGGTTAAAATGTCATCCTATAAAAAACTAAATTTCTCCATTTTAGAACTCTCTATCGAGTTGAATGAGACGATAATAAAAACTGTGAAGGATTATGTAAATGCAGCGAAAAATTGATACCGTCAAAACCCTCATGGACGCGATGCCGTTCATTAAAGAGTTTCGCGATGAGATCGTTGTCATAAAATACGGCGGCTCAGCCCAAACCTCTGATGAACTCAAGGCTAAATTTGCCCAAGATATCGTACTGCTTCACCTCGTCGGGGTAAAAGTCGTCATCGTTCACGGCGGCGGCAGCCGTATCTCTCAACTTCTCAGCGATCTTAAAATCCCGACCGAATTTATCGACGGTGAGCGGGTCAGTACCCCTGACGTGATGCGGGTAGTTGAGATGGTTCTCAGCGGTGAAATCAACAAAGAGATCACCTCTCTGCTTAACTCATACGGTGCCAAAGCGATCGGAATCAGCGGCAAAGATGCCCATTTCTTGCGTGCTAAACCGAAAGACGAAACGAAATTTGGTCTTACGGGGCGGGTAGAGAGTGTGAAGGCGGATGTGATTCATAATCTGCTTCGTGAAGGGTTTATCCCCGTCATCGCTCCGATCGGTTCTGATCCTATCGTAGGGCATCCGGGATACAACATCAATGCCGACCTCGCGGCATCGGCGGTTGCGGCGGCTATCGGCGCGTGCAAAGTGATCTTTATGACGGATACTCCGGGTGTATTGAACAAAGATAAAGAGCTTTTCTCGACCCTCAGCGAAGCTCAGGTCGAAGCACTCAAAGCCGACGGTACGATTAGCGGCGGGATGGTTCCGAAAGTCGATTCATGTCTCGAAGCGGTCGATATGGGGGTGAAAAAAGCCCATATCATTGACGGACGGATCGAACACGCGATTTTGCTCGAACTTTTCACTTCCGAAGGGGTAGGGACACAGATTACTCTGTAGCCCTACGCTCTCTCTACTGCTTAGAAAACTCACTCATACGGTTAATTTTTTCACTTAGAACAGGTAGATGGTTTCGGGTTATCATCTCGACAAGTCCGAGATCAACCCCCATATAATCATGAGCGATAAAGTTACGAACGTCATAGCTCCCTTTTGCATCGGTTTCCAAACCAAACTGCGCTAAAACATCTGGGTCTATTTTGTTGAGGGTTTCTCCGATTTGCAACCATGCCATCAAAATAGCGGGTCGAGCCTCGATTTCATCGGATAATGCGGCGACGATTCCGTTATGACGAACGATAATCGTTTGAATATTAGCGAGCATTTTGAGGATAAATTCCGCTTTAGCGCGTATCGAATCAGCTGACACGTTTCATATCTTTTAAAATATATTTTTGACCTATTTCATTTAGAGCGGTGAGTGAGATTAAATCGACGGTGAGAGAAGTCTCTTTTTCGATTTCAGACTTGATCTCCATGATTTTACTAAAGGAACCAAAACCGCCGTTACGCTCGGCAAACTCGGCAGGATTCGGAATCTCATAGAGCAGATCTAAATCACTTTTGGCGCTTTCTTCGCCTCGTGCATAACTGCCGCTGACACCGATAATGACAAATCCCTCTCTACTAAAACGAGAGCGAAGCTGTTGGAGTTTTGATTCTAAATCAGCGGTCATTTTTTCCTCATTTTACAGTGCATTGATAGGTAATTATAACACAAGAGATAGATTTAGAAGCGGTAACGCACTTTTTGTTGTTTCCCTCTAAGCGTTCCCTGATAGCCTCTTTGTTATAATCACGAAAATTTTATAAAGCGGATCTAATGAAATTTATTGAAACACGCGGAAATGACGGTATCCATCCACAACAAGTTGCCTTTTCAGAGGCAATCTTAAGTCCGATCGCATCGTTTGGCGGATTGTATGTTCCGAGCGAATTGCCAAATCTTGGAGAAGCATTTCTCACCAAGCATTTAAGCTCAAGCTATAAAGAGCTTGCGAAAGATTTACTCACAACTCTCGCGATCGATATTGACGGATCGGTGATTGATGAAGCGCTTTCTCTGTATGATAAATTTGATGATCCGACCAATCCTGTTCCGGTCGTAAAAGTACGAGATGATCTCTATGTCAGTGAGCTTTATCACGGACCGACCCGCGCGTTTAAAGATATGGCATTGCAGCCGTTTGGTGTCGTTCTCTCTTCAATCGCTCAAAAGCGCGGAGATGAGTATCTCATTTTGGCGGCTACCAGCGGTGATACCGGTCCTGCGGCATTGGAGACATTTAAAAACAGAGCGAATGTCCGTGTGGCGTGTCTCTATCCCGACGGTGGAACCTCAGACGTTCAACGTCTTCAGATGGTGACCGAAGATGCACAAAATCTCAAAGTCATAGGGATCAAAGGGGATTTTGACGATGCCCAAAGCGCATTAAAAAAACTTTTGGGTTCACAAACATTCAAAGATGCCCTGAAAGCGAAAAACATCTCCCTCTCAGCGGCAAACTCGGTTAATTTTGGACGGATTATTTTCCAAATCATCTACCACATCCACAGCTATCTTGAACTTGTCCGCCAAAATGTCATTGCAATGGGTGAGAAAGTCTATCTTGATGTTCCGAGCGGAAATTTCGGCAATGCATTGGGTGGATATTATGCCTATAAAATGGGTCTTCCGGTTGAGAAGATTATTATCGCTTCGAATGAAAACAATGTTCTTACCCGTCTTATTAATACGGGACGCTATGATTTACGCGGTGAGCACGTCGTTGCGACGACTTCTCCTGCGATGGATATTTTGATCTCTTCTAATGTCGAGCGCATTTTGTTTGATCTTTTCGGATGTGAGCGTACGAAAGAGCTGATGGCGGGACTCGAAGCAGAGCGTTTTTATGCGCTAAGTGATAATGAGACGATGAAACTCCAAAACTTTTTTGCCGCCGATTACTGTAATGGTGCGGAGGGAAAAGGGTATATCAAAGAGGCGTTCGATCATGGTTATCTGATGGATCCGCATACGGCAACGTGCTTCAAAGCGTATGATTGCTGTGCAACCAAACCGCTTAAGACGATTGTTTACTCAACTGCAGAGTGGACGAAGTTCTCTCCGACGATCGCAAATGCCCTCACGGGTGAAAAAGATGCGAACGATATTGATGCCCTTGCCTCTATCTCAAAAACGGCTAAAACACCGATTCCTGCCATGATCAAAGGATTATTTTCCAAACCTATCATCCAAGACATTGTAATCGAAAAAGAGAATATCGAAGCCGAAATTCTAAAATTTATCTAATTATAACGCCAACGGAACAAAGTCCCTTTTGGCTACGCTTGCCGCTATGGCACTAAAGCTTGCCTCTATCGAGGCAAAAATTAGCTTTTCGTGTGGGTCTCTTTATCCTCACTGCGTAGTATCCCTGTTTCCATCAATTTGATCTCTTCGTCACCCCAAATCAAAACTTTTTTCGATGTTTTTAAATCCGGCGGTGTTTTAGTAGGGTATTGAACGCTGGATAATATGTGTTTGATGCAGTTGATGCGGGCTTTTTTCTTGTTATCGGAGCGGATGATGATCCACGGAGCCGTACCGGTATGAGATGCGCGAAGCATTGAGAGTTTGACGACTGAATATTTATCCCACATCTCTTGTGATTTGGCATCGACGGGAGAGAGTTTGAATTGTTTGAGTGGATCGGTTTTACGCTCTTTAAATCGTCTTGCCTGCTCTTTTTTAGAAACGGAGAAGTAAAATTTAAAAAGGATGATTCCTGAGTTGACGAGCATCCGTTCAAATTCGCCGACATGATTTAAAAAATCTTGATGCTCTTCGGGGGTACAAAATCCCATGACCGGCTCAACGCCGCCACGGTTGTACCAGCTGCGGTCAAACAAGACAATCTCTCCGGCACTGGGCAAATGCTCTGCATAGCGCTGAAAATACCATTGGGTTTTTTCGACGTCAGAGGGCTTGTCGAGTGCCACGACACGGGCACCCCGAGGATTGAGGTGCTCAGTGATCCTCTTAATCGTCCCCCCTTTCCTGCGGCATCACGCCCCTCGAAAATCATCAGAATTTTGTGCCCTTCATCTTTCACATGGTTTTGGAGTTTGAGAAGTTCGATTTGGAGATTTTTCAGCTCTTTTTCGTATTCTAAAACCGATTTTTTAACCCAAACCGGGAGTCTCTCTTCGACTTTACTTTTGGTGCGCCGCTCTTTGGTATTCTCTTCTTCTGTTTTTCGTCGATCGTCGTGAATTACATCTTCAATTTTTTCAGCTTCTGTAATTTCGGCTTTTGCCATTGCACTTTTTGCACCCATTCACAACTCCACAATTTTTTTGATTATAACGTTGATGAGATTAATTCGTCAAGTTTTGTGATATCTTTGGTTGCAGCAAAACAGGAGTCTTCGCCGCAGACGGTAAATTCTTGAAGCATTTCGTCATTTTTCAGCAGGAGAAAAGGATAAGCCATCGGCGAGATTAGTTTGGAAAGATTGTCTGAATTGTTTTTAATAAGGCGCTGTGTACTAAGGTAACGTATCGCCTCAGAGGCGAGGGTAGGATAATAGATCGGCGTTTTCATCAGCTTTAGTGAAACGTATTCGAGGCTTTTGAATGCGAAATGGGTGTATTTTGGATCAATAAGGATTCCGAGACTTTGCAGTACGTTCACCATCACTCCCAATGCGCTTGGATAAGTGCCGTCATCAAGCTCTGCTACGGTGGTAAAGGCACCTCGACTGAAATACCATTTTCCCTCTTCGTAAAAGAGCTCCAATGCTTTGTTCACAAACCGTTGTGCGTCAATGAGATAGCTCTCATTGAACGTCGATTGGTAAGCTTCGAGTAATGCGCTGCATAGATAAGCGTAATCTTCCAAAAAGGCATCGATTTTAGGTGTTTTATGGATGAGGGTAGAGTGTTTGAGCTGATTGTCCACAAACATTGTCTCTTTTAGTTTTTCTAAACTTTTGATTCCCTGCATCGTGTATTTTTGGTCATTTTTGCCTAAAACAAAAAGTGATTTTATCATCATCGAATTCCATGCCGTGATCACTTTGCGGTCAATAAAGGGATAAACTCTGTTTTGACGCAGAGAACTCAACTCTCCTTTAAATGCTTCAAACCATTCAGGGCGCTCATGAGAAGCGAGACGAACAATGCAATGCCCCTCAAAATTTCCCTCTCGTGTCGCTCCGATCTCTAAAGCGGCTTGATCAGGCGCTTCAACACCGCAATGTTTGAGCGAATGAATGATTTCATCATAGGTGTAGACGAAATATTTTCCCTCTTCCCCCTCGCTATCGGCGTCGCTAGCACTGTAAAACAGATCATCTTCCATCATAAATTTCATCATAAAATCGGCGCTTTCTCGGGCTATACGGGTATAGCTTTCACGGTTGTAGATCATTCCCGCCTCTGCATAGAGTTCGCACAGGAGGGCATTGTCATAGGTCATTTTTTCGAAATGGGGAACGAGCCATGATTCGTCGGTACTGTAGCGGCAAAATCCGCCATCTATGTGATCATACATCCCCCCAAGTGTCATAGAATCCAGCGTATGGGTTATCATCGTTTTGATCTTCTCATCACTTTTTAGCCTGTCGAGTGTGAGGAGTGTTTTAAGGGTGGAAACATGGGGAAATTTCGGAGATTTGGAAAATCCGCCGCTTAGCTCATCGTAGTTGTGCTGAGCTTGAAGGGTAAACTGTGTGATGATCTTATCATTCAATACCGCTGCTTGAACGCTTTCGTTTTTAGGTCGCATAAACGCGGTGATCTCATCGGCATTTTGAAACAGTTTTTCGTCATTTTCGGCTACTTTTTCGGCGATGATGGCGGTGAGCTCGCTGAATCCCATCATCCGCTCTTTATTGTACGGCGGGATATAAGTGGCAGCGTAAAAGGGCTTGTTTTGCGGGGTGCAGAAGATGGATAGAGGCCATCCTCCCGCGCGTCGGTTAAGGAGGTTATGGAGCTCTTGGTAATGTTTGTCGATGTCAGGGCGCTCTTCACGATCCACTTTGATACAGACGAAGTACTGATTCACAAATGCGGCAATTTCGGGATTTTCAAACACCTCATGCTCCATCACATGGCACCAGTGGCAGCTGCTGTACCCGATTGAGATGAAAATCGCTTTGTGTTCAATACGGGCTTTTTCAAATGCTTCGTCGCACCAAGGGTACCAATTTAGCGGATTGTTTTTGTGCTGTTGCAGATAGGGTGAATCTTCAAGTGCGAGACGGTTTGGCATAAGAAGCTCCGTATAAAGTTGCGGGTAGTGTAGCATTTACGGCTATGTCTAAGCTGAAAAATATTAACAATGTCATGTAATTTATCAACTTGACATATAAATCTAAATTTTAAGGGTTTGAGTTAAAATATGAACTTTTACAAGTGCATAGATTAAAAAGGGAGATTATGAGTCATACGATAACGGAAAATCAATTTGATGATTGGAATAATGCAAAAAAGAAATCTCACTACAAAGAAAACAATGTCGGATTCAAAGAAAGAGAGATATTTTGGGCACGAATTGGGCAAAATATCGGAGCAGAAGAATACGGTAAAGGGAATGAATTTCAGCGTCCTGTTTTGATTTTACGAAAATTGACGGCGCATATTTTTATCGGTATTCCTCTCACTTCAACCATAAAAGATAACGATTATTTTCATACATTTGAGTACGATACCAAAAGGGGGAAAGTCTCCAGTACGGCAATGATTTTACAGCTCAAAACATTCGATAAAAAAAGGTTGATGACGAGAATCGGGATGTTAAATAAAGAGGATTTTGAAAAAGTGGTGGAAAAGACACGGAATCTATTTATTCCGCCTACGAAGTAAGCGGAGCTGCCCGAAGGCGAATTACAGTGATAATTATAGGCTATTTATGTTAAAGAACGATTAAATAAAATAACCTAACACAACAGTCATTCCGTGCTTAACGCGAAATCTAGATTCTGAATCAAGTTCAGAATGACAAAAGATAGCTTAACTTAATGGCAGTGTGGCGGTAAAGGGGCAACAGAGGAAATTAAAAATATGCTATACTAGAAAAATAAAAGTAGTTGAGTTTGAAAGGAGGTGGGATGAGTGGTTTAATTAAAGGGAAAGAAGTCCATTTCGATGATACTTATTTGCATGTAAAGCTTAGAAGATGACAGAATCATATCAACACCTATCGAATGGTACAAACCGCTAAAAACAGCGACCATATCACAACTAAAGAACTATAAATTGATCTGCATGAATACAGGTATTGATTGGGAAGAGTTGGATTATCATCTCAATATCGAAAGTATGTTAGAAGTTACAGATAGTAAAGTCGCCTAAATAAAATCAGAGCTGGCGATAGGGAACAATACCCTAGCTTACATTTACACCAGCTCGCTCCGCTCCATCAGCCTAAACCGATTGAGGGCATAGTGACATAGTGTAACATCTCATGTTATAGGTAAACTGAAAAGTATTAACAATGTTGCTCTGTGAGAAATGTAACAGCTTTATGCGGTAAAATA
>CAWJRP010000019.1:0-111224 GCA_963845295.1 Sulfurimonadaceae bacterium
GCTTCCGACAGCCTCAGAGCGTGAAGCAATTTTGCAAAAGTATCTTCGTCATATCCCTAATGATCTCTCGGTAGCCGATATCGCCAAAATGACGGTCGGATTTAACGGTGCTTCGTTAGCGGCATTGGTAAATGAAGCGGCATTGCTCTGTATGCGTCAAAACGAGATTCAGGTGAAGCAGGAACACTTTTTAGCGGTTAAAGACAAGGTGATGTTCGGTAAAAAGAAAATCGCGATGTTGAGTGCTGAACAGCGCCGTTATCAGGTGCGTTATCAAGCGGGGAAAGTGTTTGCCGCTACCTGGTTTGATCTCCCGTATGAGAAGATTACCCTCACCAATGATGCCATCACCCCTCCGACTGCCGAACCGCAACTTCGTCATGAGATCGAAGCACATATACGGGTTCATTTGGCGGGAATTGCATCATCGCATCTGCGATTCGGCGAACATGCCAGCAATGCGTCGCATGATCTGTCGGTTGCCAAAGATTTGGTTCACGCGATGATTTATGAATACGGTATGGGAAGCAGTGTCCTCCCCTCAGAAGAAGATGAATCCAAATTGATGGAGCGTTTGTATACCGAGATGAGTGCCCTTTTGGAGCGGAATGAAAAAGTTCTCGGCAAATTTGAAGCGATTTTAGATGAATACGAGCATATCTCCAAAGCCCTTGCCAAAGCAACGATGAATGAGATTTTATAGCGGTTTCGCCCTCACGGATGATCAGCATTTTTTTGATCCGTATCTGCGCCACAGCGACTACACGGTAGCAGGGTTCAGTTACGGTGCGATCAAAGCGGCGCAGTATGCACGCGATGCCCATGAACGGATCGATACCCTTCAACTCTTTTCCCCCGCTTTTTTTCAAACGAAAAAAGAGTCGTTTCGCCGCCTTCAGATGGGGGGATATTTCAAAGATGCCGAACGGTATTTGGAGAACTTTTTGGCGAGCTGTTTTGCTCCATCACCCGTTACCCCGATGACTTTGGGGAGCAATGATGCCGAATCCCTTCAAGAACTCCTCTATTTCGAATGGACTCACGAGCTGATGGAAGCGATTCGTGCCAAAGGGATACGCATCGAGGTCTATCTGGGACTTGATGATCAGGTAATCGACGTTGCCGGAGCACGGGAGTTTTTTCTCCCCTATGCTACCGTCACGTCGATCAAAAAAGCAAACCATTTTTTACAGGAGCCATTATGAGTACAATCAAGATCGGTGTTATTACCGCATCAGACCGAGCAAGTGCCGGAATTTATGAAGATATTTCGGGAGTTGCGATCCAAGATACGATGAAGGATTACCTAAAATCCGAACATGAGATCGTCTATCGCTGTATCCCCGATAATCAAGATACGATCGAAGAGACGATGATGGAGTTGTGTGACCGTGAGGGGTGCTGTCTCGTCGTAACTACGGGGGGGACCGGTCCCGCAAAACGCGACGTTACCCCTGAAGCGACCGAAAACGTCTGTGAGAAGATGATGCCGGGATTCGGTGAGTTGATGCGTCAAGTGAGCCTCAAATACGTCCCTACAGCGATTCTATCTCGCCAGACGGCGGGGATTCGCGGAAAAAGTCTTATCATTAACCTTCCGGGGAAACCTAAATCGATCCGCGAGTGTCTGGACGCTGTATTTCCCGCCGTTCCATACTGCATCGATTTGATCGAGGGACCGTATTTAGAGTGTAATGAAGAGGTTATCAAAGCATTCCGACCGAAACAGTAATTTGTCTCAGGACGGAAACTCTATCGATGAGGGGAGCACTTTCGGAGCTTTGATCCGAAGCTGTTTGTGGATGCTCATCCGTCCGTATACCACTTCGAAGTCTGAAGGGGATATACCGAACTCTTTTGCCAAAAATCGAACCATATGATCGGTCGCTTTCCCCGCTACGGGTGCGGCGGTGACGCTTACTTTGAGCTGGTTTCCTTTGGGTTTTCCGATGGCGTCTCGTTTGGCACTGGGTGTTCCTAGAATATTCAGAACCAAAATATCCCCTTCCCATTGATAAAAAGTGTTGGCAAGAGTTTTGGCTTTCAAAAACGAACCTTTAAAAAATAGAAAATTTGACAACACAAAATAAAAGTTTTGAATCTGCAATACGCTATTTTATCCACTTAGTGTATATACTCTTATGAGTAGAATGTTTTAAAAGAGGAAACGATTATGGACCCCTATATGAAAGAAGCTCTTTTTGAAGCCGAAAAATGAAAATTCTTTTTAGTTCTCTTTTTCTTGTTCTACACCTTTTTGCCCAATCGAGCGTTTGGAAAATCAGTGACGATTCGAATCACACGATCTATCTCGGAGGGACAATCCACGTACTTCGTGCATCCGATTTTCCTCTGCCGCAAGAGTTCGATGAAGCGTATAACAAATCCGATTATGTTGTTTTTGAGACCGATTTGTCTTTGGTTCACAGTCAGAGTATGCAGCATCTGTTGGCTCAAAAAATGCTCCTTCCTGCCGGAGAGAGCTTGTCAAACAGAATATCTTCTAAAACATATGAACAATTGAAAGAGTACGTCGATTCACAAGGGTATAAAATTGAAATGTTTGATCGGTTGCAGCCGTGGGCGGTGATGCTGACCTTGACACAGTTGAAGCTTTCACAAATCGGAATCGATCAAAACGGGGTCGATAGTTACTATTCCGAGCGCTCTTTGCATGACCATCTTCCACAGCGGTACTTAGAGGGTATCGAAAAACAAATTGGTATTATCACCGATATCGGTGAGGGGGAAGAGGATGCAGTGATCCTCCAAACGCTGAGCGATATGAAAGAGTTCTCTTCTATGATGGGATGGATGGTAGCGGACTGGCGAGTGGGGAAAACCGATCGACTGGAACGTGAATTGGTCTTAGAGATGAAAGAGGAGTCCCCGAAAATGTATCGACATGTTTTAGTAGAGCGTAACAATGCATGGATGCCGCAGCTTATCGCTATGCTTCACGAAGAGAAGAGGGGATTTGTTTTGGTCGGGGAAATGCATTTATTGGGTCAGGACGGATTACTGGAACAGTTTCGGAGAAAAGGGTACAAAATAGAGTATATAGAAAGTGAGAAATAGTTCCGGGCAACGTTTACTTGCCTGGATGCAAATCAACACGAATAGATTAGCTGATGTAATATTCTATACGTTGCGGACGGCTAAATAGATACCCTTGAAACGAGTTGCACTCCATCTCTCTTAAGAGCTCAAATTGCTCAATAGTTTCCACCCCTTCGGCAATTACGGCAAGACCAAATGTTTTTCCGATTGTAATAATGGTTTGAATGATGATTTTATCAGAAATACTTTCAGGGAGCGCTCTAACAAAGGATTGGTCAATTTTCAGTTCATCTATCGAGAGATTTTTGAGGTAGGACAAACTTGAGTATCCCGTCCCGAAATCATCTATAGAGAGTGTAAATCCGATGGCTTTAATGGCATTAATTTTTTCCATAGCTTTTTTAGTATCATGAATTAATAATCCTTCGGTCAGTTCAAGACGAATTTTAGAAGGATCAATATGTGTAATATCTATTTGATCTTTGAGTTTGGATACATAATTGTCCTCTTCAAACTGTTTTGGACTCACATTGACTGAAATACGCCAATTTTGTTTTATCGGATCGCTATCCCACAGATAGATTTGTTTGGTTGCTTCACCGTAAATCCAATCCCCTAATTCAATAATAATCCCGGAATTTTCCGCTAAAGGGATAAATTGAGAGGGGGAAATAAATCCGAGCTCAGGGTGTTCCCATCGCATCAGTGCCTCAACACCTTCGGTCACTCCCTGAATATTGACTTGCTCTTGATAGACGATAAAAAGCTGGTTTAGCATTATTGCCGCTCTAAGATCATGTGTTAATTTCGCATGTTCAGCCATAGTTTCTTGTAATGATGAATCATAAAATCGGGTAGTATTGCGTCCGCTGTTTTTAGCTGCATACATGGCACTGTCAGCATAAGATAAGAGTTGATCGATAGTGGAATCTTCCCCCTTAAATAAAACAATCCCTATGCTCGCACTAAGATAAAAAGGGTGCTCATCGATAACGAATGACTCTTTCGCCGCTTCCAAAATTTTCTGAGCGGTTGTTTGGATCGCGGTAGCCGCATCATTCTGATCTTCCCCGATATTTTCGATTATAATAACAAATTCATCACCTCCGAAACGGGCTACCGTATCAGTTTGCCGAAGAATATTTAACAACCTTTTTCCCATTTGTTTCAGAACTTCGTCTCCGGCAATATGACCGTGCAGATCGTTGATCTCTTTGAAGTTATCCAAATCGATAAAAAGTAAACCGCCGTACTGCTGTGTTCGTGAACTTGCAAGTATCATCTGGGTAAAACGATCTATTAACAAACGTCTATTAGGAAGTTCGGTCAATGGATCGTAAAAAGAGAGCTTTACGATATCTTCTTCCTGATAAAATGAGTTGATTGCGAATCCAAGATCACCTGAAAGTTCATCAATCATGGCAGTCTCTTCTGCGGTAAACCCATTCTCTTGAGATGTACAGATTGTCATGACACCTAAGGCTTGTGCTGAAAATTTATCTTTACGCAATGCTGCTACATAAATCGCGGTAATACCGTGTGTTTCTACTTTACGGCGGCACTCTTCCGAAATACCGGTACTGAAGTCGCTTAAAATAATGGAAGTATTACGCTCAAACGCTATTTGTTCAATCGGTATAATGTGCCATTCTGTCGCTATACCGTGTGCTGCCATTACACTTAGGCCATCTTTTTTTATTAGTGAAATTTTTACATTCATAAATGTATCGTTAGCCACTAAACTCAAAGCGGTATTTTCTATCAGTTCTTCGAGTGTTTGTGAAGTTATGAGGACTTGATTGCTATCAGCAACGGTGCGAAGTATTGAGAAAAGGTGCTCTTGATAGATATTGACTTTTTGAAGTTCCAGGGTTGTTGTTTCTAACTCAAATGTCCGCTTTTTTACTTCTGTTTCGAGTTTACTTTTCGCTTCTTCATTTCGTCGAGTTATCTGATGTATTACATAATAGATTAGACCTAATAGAAAAAAAATGATGCTCCAGCTTAATAAAGCTTCTTTCCAAAAGATAGAAAGCATATCATTTGCAATAATTTTACGAGGAATTTTAATGCTGGTAACCCCACGAATATCTCCGACTTTGTAATCATAAGCACCTAGATAACGATGAGAAATAAAGGGAAGAACTTCCTCTTTTTTTCCGTGACATCGCAAACAGTACGCTTCTATTTTTAAAGGAGCACTGTAAAAGAAATAGTCTTGATCATTTTTTTTGATTAAGATGAGACGCTCTTTACGATCAGGATGCTGGGCAAAATAGTACATGGCTTCCACTTCGTATGGGTCTGCACGGTTGATAGGATTGCGGGGGCGATCAGTTACATTTCGTATTGAGATACCGTCATTTGAACGTTTTTCAAATTCACTGCTGATGAATGAAGCGGCATGAGCGGGTAAAAAACCGACTGTTGAATCATTAAGATCCAATCCGCTCTTTAAAAACTGATGGTGATATATATAACGCATGGAAACAAAGTAGGTTTCAAGAGATTTGGCTTTTTCACGAGCGTTTTTTTCGATAAGAACTTGAGCTTGATTATAGAGGTATAGAGTGATTAAAAGTGTTGCGGCAATAATAAATGAAGCGATAATCCAAAAAAGCTGTTTGGAAAGATTCAAACTTCGCATAGCTATTTTTCTCCAACCTTGAGTACGTGCAAGAGTATAGCATTGTTTAATTACTTATTGAAAGAAAAAAATTGATTTGTATTAAATGAAGTGAGATTTCTAATCTAGAATTTATGGAGAATGGCAGATTAATGGGATACGGTGTTAGCCGTATCCCATTACCAGTCGCGAACGAGGTTATGACAGCGCATACAGGCGCGTTGAATATCGAGGTAGGCATTTTGAGCAGTTTCACGGCGGACATTATCCATACTTGATTTGATAATTTCGACATTATCAGAAATTAAGTGTGCCGACGTTGTTGCAATGCGGGCTTGATGTGATTTATCCGGAGGGAGCATGTTGCGCATCATCTCTTCATTCCCCAGTAGTTTTTCACTCTCTGTACCCAGTGCTTCGGCAGCTTGAAGTGCTTTTTGCTTATCTCCTACGATAAAAGCTGCTTGCATTGACTTCATGTAATTGTTGAATTTAAGCATATTGTCTTTCAAATCATATTGACCTGCCATTAGTGTAGTCGATAATGCTAAAGTCGTAATGACACCGGTGAAAAATCTTTTACCCATGAGAAACTCCTTGAATGACGTTAGAAATACTATAAGTCAAGATTGATTAAAAAAATATTAATTTATGTTATAGAAGGAAGAGAGGATAAATTATAGAGTTCTTTTGGAGGAGAATCTCCAAAAGAAGAAAAAGATTATACGAAATTAACTTTCGTAACGTGGTGTTTAAGTCCGAGTTCTGCAGGTGTACATCCAAGCGCCAAACCAACCATTTGTTGCATATGAAGTACAGGTAGAGAGACTTCACGACCGATAGCAATAGAGGCATGATGCGTTTGTGTATCGAGTTTAAGGTGACAAAGAGGACATGGTGTTACCATCCAGTCGGCATTGGCATCCATCGCACCGGCAACAGCATTACCTGTAAGGATCGCAGCCGTACGAGGTGCTTGAAGTTCAGCATGGAAACCGCAGCATTTGTTTTTCTCTTCATAATCCACACTTACTCCGCCGCACGCAACGATGAGATCATCGAGTGACGTTGGTTTGTAAGCGCTTTCAGGGCTTTTATGAGACTCGTTTTGAAGCTCTGATGGACGGATATTGTGACATCCATAGAACGGTGCAATATTGAATTGGCTCAACGGTGTCGTTACCATCTCTTTGATTTTATCCAAACCGAAATCATCGATGATCGCATACAAGAAATGGGTGATTTGTGAAGTACCTTTGTACTCCAATCCAACTTCTGTGAGCTTTTCATTGACTTTTGCTTTTAGCTCTGCATTATGATCAAGACGGTGTTTGGTCATAGCAGTGTTGAGCTGACATGTATTACAGATAGTAACCATGGTAAGACCGTGTTTTTCAGCATATGCGATGTTACGCGCATTTAAAACCAAAGATAAAAAGTCATCGTAATCTTGTAGATGTGAAGCTCCGCAACAAGAAGCTTCGGTTAGTTCTACTAATTCGATTCCCAATTTTTTTGCAACGGCCAAAGTCGACATCATCTGTTCCGGCGTACTCTCTTTTGCCGTACAACCGGTAAAAAGTGCGTATTTTAATTTTTCCATTGAGTACTCCCTAAAACTTTACTGTTGATGAAGATTTGATTAATTTTTTGATCTCATCTAATTTATCGGCTTTCGGCATATTCCATGGCAATACGATTTTACCTTTGGCAAACATTTTTAGTGCAACCGGAACATGTTTTAGGACACCAATGTTTCCTTCAGAATAACGGACGAGTTCACCCTCATCGAGTAAACCGTGTTTTTCGATAGAGTGGGCAAATCCGACGGCATGACGAGTTGCAACATTGTTTTTCGCAATGTTGGCTTCGAATACCATGTTATGCAGTTTGGTGATTTTTTCGATCGGATTGACCTCTTTAGGACAAACCTCGGCACACTCCATACATTTGACACAATCCCAAACCCCTTGAGCCTCTTCGTTGACGATATGAAGACGCTGAGTTGAGGCTTCATCACGCACATCGGCGCTGAATCGGTATGCCGCAGCAAATGCCGCAGGGCCGAAAAATTCATCGTTGATCGCTAATGCCGGACATGAGTAGTGACATGCACCGCATTGGATACAGTAATCGGCTTCGAGAAGCTTTTCAGCATCGTGTGGGCTGACAAGATGCTCTTGCGCCGGATGCTCTTGAATTTCACTGACAAGATACGGTTTTACTGCCGCATGTTTGTCCCAGAAATCTTTTTTATCGATAATCAAGTCTTTGACAACCCGTTTAGTGCTCAAAGGCTCGATAGTGATTTCGCTTCCGAAGGTCTCAACGAGGTCAAAAAGGCGTGATTTACAAGCCAAAATCCCTTTACCGTTTACTTTGATCGAACAGACACCGCAGATACCGTGACGGCAGCTTCGGCGATACGAGAGACTTCCGTCATGATCCCATTTGATGCGGTTGAGGATGTCTAGTACAACTTCCTCGTGTGTTACGTCCAAAACATAGGTGTTATAGTAAGGAAGGTAATCGGTCTCTTCGTTGAAACGGAAAACTTTAAACGTTACTTGTTGCGATTTTATCGTATCCATAGTTCTCTTCCTTAATATGATCGTGCTTTGAGTTCATGGCGACCGAGGGTAACGTCCATGTAGTCAAGGGTGATTTCACCGTTCGCATCCATGTATGCCATGGTGTGTTTCAAAAAGTTTTCATCATCACGTGTCGGGAAATCTTCACGGAAGTGGGCACCACGGCTCTCTTTACGATCCAATGCACTTGAAACAATGAAGAGAGAATAATCAAGCATATGACCGAATTCGATCGCCTCTTGAAGTTCCGTATTGAAAATTTTCGATTTGTCGGCAATACGGATATGTTTATAACGGTTGCGCAGATCTTTCAAAATTCCCATTTGAGCTTGCAATGTTTCGGCTGTGCGGAAAACACCGGCGTTATCGGTCATTGATTGTTGAAGTTCTTCGCGAAGGACTGAAACTGACTCTTGACCGTTATTGGTCAATACCCAGTTCATCTCATTGATCATGCTCTTCGCATCGGCTTCGGTTGCTTTATGAAGATGGATAGAATCTACTTCATTAACCATCGTTTTACCGACGAAGCGTCCGAATAACAATGCTTCAAGAACCGAGTTGGCACCGAGACGGTTTGCACCGTGAACAGATGAACATGAACACTCACCCGCTGCGTAGAACCCTTCTACAAACTCGGTATTGTTTTTACGAACATGTCCGTGTTTGTCCATCGGAATACCGCCCATAGAGTAGTGAGCCGTTGCCGAGATCAAAATCGGCTCTTTGATCATATCAAGTCCAAGGAACGTGATCGCGAGGTCGCGAAGTTCCGGAAGACGTTCCATGATTTTCTCTTTCCCCAAATGGACGAGATCGATGTAAACGGCGTCTTTACGAGGGCCGACACCGCGTCCTTCGCGAATCTCTTGGATGATCGCACGGGCAACAACGTCACGAGATGCGAGTTCCATAGCATTTGGAGCGTATTTTTCCATAAAACGCTCACCGAGTGAGTTAAGAAGTTTCCCCCCCTCACCGCGAGCCGCTTCAGAGATCAAAACACCGTTTCCGGAAAGTCCTGACGGATGGAATTGTACGAACTCCATATCTTCCAAAGGAAGACCGTGACGCGCTACGAGTGAAAGACCATCCCCCGTGTTGGCGTGAGCGTTAGAGTTGATTTTAAATGCACGAGCGTAACCGCCGGTTGCGAACATAACCGCTTTTGCATTGAAGATCGCTTTCTCAGAGTTACGGATGTTATAGGCACTGACACCGTACACTTTACCTTCGTTATACAACAAGTCGGCAACATACCACTCGTCCCAAAACTCGACACCCTCACGGAAAGCTTGTTCATAAATAGTTTGAAGGAGGGTAAGTCCCGTACGGTCTTTTGCAAAACAGGCACGCGGTGAAGATTGTCCACCGAACGGCCGTTGTGCTATCGTACCGTCTTCGTTACGGCTGAATGCCGCACCCATACGTTCTGCCCAACGGATCGTTTCCGGTGCTTTTTCACACATAAACTGGACAACATCTTGGTCTGCAAGATAGTCCGACCCTTTTACGGTATCGAACTCATGGAGTTCTACACTGTCTGCATCGCTAAATGCTGCATTAATTCCACCCTGCGCTGCACCGGAGTGAGAACGCAATGGGTGAAGTTTTGTAACGACGGCAACTTTTTTACCGGCTTTTTGCAACTCGCGAGCTGCAGCACATCCGGCTAAACCAGCTCCGACAATAACCGCATCATAAGTATAAATGGGAATACTCATACGCCTTCCTTGTTCATAAAATCTGGGAATGATTATAGCGCGCCGCTCCTTGGGCAAGATTAAAAAGGGTTATAGTGGGAGCGGAAGAATGAAAGTATTCAATGTTGTCCAAAATAGTAACAATTGTGGGATGGATGATGCAATATATGGGTTAAAAAGTTACAGTTTCGGATCAGGGTACGGGCGATTTTGGTGTTCGGTGGGAGTATAAAAGGATATAAATTGACCTTTAACGCTTCTATAATCTCTATTTGCTTATAATAATGCCATTATTTAAGATGGATAAAAACTTGAACGTAGAAAACTACTTTATTTCCACTTTTTGCTCTGCAAAAAGCCATATAGGGGATGACGGTGCGGCTATGGGAAAGTGGATATACAGCAAAGATCTTTTTTTTGAAAATGTCCATTTTAAAAGAGGGTGGCTGAGCCTCTATCAAATCGGTTACAAAGCGATGATCATCAATATCTCGGATGCCATAGCGATGAATGCGATCCCAAAATACGCCCTGTTGGGTATCGCAATGCCAAGCGATATGAGCCTCTGTGAGATGAAAGAGCTCTCGTCGGGGATTCAGGCTGCGGCATCGGCGTTCAATGTCGAGATTATCGGCGGTGATACGATCAGCAATGTAAAATTGGATATCTCGATCACGATAGTCTCATCCGCTGCGTCTCCTTTGTTACGCAAAGGGTTAAAACGAGGGGATATTATCGCTTATACGGGAAATATAGGAAAATCGGCACAACAGCTCCGCTATCTTATGTCGGGCGGAAAAGTTCATACAAAAAGCCGTTTTGTCGCTCCTGTTCTGCGCCAATCGTTTGTCTCTCAGTCACGCCGCTATTTACGGTGCGGGATGGATATTTCAGACGGTTTGTTCAGTGATATCGGCAAACTGTGCCGTGCCAATCGGATGGGGATTAAATTTTTCTCAAAAATTGGAAAAAATATCGGATGCAGTGGTGAAGAGTACGAGATGTTAATTGCATTTTCGCCTCAGAAACTAAAATCAATTCGTCGGATTGCGGCGCGGACACGAACAGAGATTACCCCTGTGGGGTATGCGGTACGAGGGAAGTACCTCAATCGTTGTAAGTCTCATCATTTTTAGGAGTTTCATGGAACGTCAGTATTACCTCCCCCATAGCGCTATCGAATTTCATTTTCGGCAATCTCCGCGTGATTTTGTCGTGGATGAAATACCTCTTTACCCTTTTAGCGGGGATGGGGAACATTTGGTTCTTCATGTACGCAAAAAAAATCTCTCTACATGGCAGATGATCGATATTTTTAGCAACCACTTAGGGATAAAAGGGCGCGATATCGGATATGCGGGGCTAAAAGATAAAAATGCCCAAACCAAACAGTATATTTCGCTTCCTCGCAAATATGAGAGCGTGTTGGAAAACTTCGAACACGAGGGGATTAAAATCCTCGAAAAAACGTACCATAACAATAAAATCCGTGTCGGGCATCTCAAAGGGAACCGATTTTTTATCCGTCTCAAAAAGGTCAATCCGACCGCAGCGTTTAAAATTCAAGAAGCCTTGAAAATGATCAAAAAACAGGGGATGCCGAACTATTTCGGTTTTCAACGCTTCGGGATGGACGGAGAAAATTACAAAAAAGGTCAAGCAATTTTGGCAGGGACTCTGAAAGAGCGTAATAAAAAATTGTCCCAATTTTACGTTAATTCGTACCAAAGCTATCTCTTCAACGATTGGTTGAGCCGTCGGGTTCAGATATCGAAACTCGTAGAGAGCTTCGGAATTGATGAACTCAGTACCGTCTTGCCACTTCCCAAAGAAGAGCTACAAGCTATGAAAGCCCAAAAACATCCATTTAAACTGATCCACGGGGATGTGATGATGCATTACCCCTATGGGAAAATTTTTCATTATGAGAGTGATGAAGAGGTGGAGCGATTTTCAAAACGGGATATTTCGGTAACAGGTCTGCTGAGCGGGAAACGGGCGACTCGCTCTATCGGACTAGCAGAGAGTATCGAAAAAGAGTATGACACCATTACCGATGGGATTGACGGGGCACGCCGTTACGGTTGGATTTTCCCCGAAGAGATTGAGGGGGAGTACAAAGAGAACGAAGCATGGTTTGAGCTTCATTTTACCCTCCCAAAAGGGTGTTATGCCACCGTACTGATCGAAGAGATCGCCAAACGTTCAATCCAAACCGACGAAACCCAGGAGTAACCTATATGCAACAACACTTCACCTCTGCTATTTCTCAGAGCTTTGGACGTTTTGCTTCCAAAGAGCATGGGAAAACTTTTCAAAAAATAATCAATCGTACCTATGTAAAATCGATGGGTCTCGATATGAGCGATTTCGAATCACCCGAAACGTTATCCGAGCCTCAATGCTCTGTTTACACGTAAGTTTCGACAGATGCGAAAGTTTTCAGCTGATCCGAAAGATATGATCAGTCCGTGCGACTCTTTGATTACCGAATGCGGTACGATTAATGAAGATCTCGCATTACAAATCAAAGGGATGTCTTACAGCGTTGATGGAGTATTGGGTGAGGGTATAACAGCGGATGCGAAAAAAAGTGTCTATAACGGCATCTTTGTAAACTTCTATCTCTCACCGCGTGATTATCACCGCTATCATGCGCCGATCGATATGCAGGTCCTTCATGCGGTTCATATTCCGGGTAAACTCTATCCGGTCAATATTCCCTCATTGAAAAAACAGGTTAATTTGTTTATTGAAAACGAGCGGGTTGTGTTGGAGTGTTTGAGCGCGCAAGGGAAACGATTTTTTCTCATTTTGGTCGGTGCATTGAATGTGGGTGAGATGGAGGTGAATTTTGAGCCTCGTATCCGAACCAATAGAACACTTACTCCGAGCCAATACAGCTATAAAGATCTCTATCTGAGCAAAGGGGATGATTTCGGATGTTTTCGAATGGGTTCGACCATTGTCATGCTCTGTGAGGACGATATGGTAGAACTGGGAATCTCAAGCGGACATAACGTACGATTTGCCCAAACGATCGGCCGTCTTAACGCCTAAAGAGGATATCAAGCCGGACGTTCAGATGTCCGTCCTCTTCGTAAATATCAATAGCGCTGTCAATTGGAGGATGGAGCTTTCCGAGTGCCCCTTGAATCGAATGAAAAGTATGATGGAACTTTGGAAACATCGGTGCAAAAATTCGATCAATATGCCCTTTTTGGATAATGCGTGCCAGTGAGGCAATCCCGCTGTAATAGACCGTTTTGTTAACGGAACGATTAATGAGATATTTGCGCATCAGCTCAATATTTTTAATTAAAACCTCTTTTTCTTCTTCGCATAACACTTTATTGCTGTGGGCACGTTCAAGTTCTTCAGCGATCTCTTGCTCTTCAAGATTTTGTCGATCTTTAATCTCTTGGTCTAATAAAGGATCATTCTGTCGGATTAATTCAAGAATGCGGTCTGTATCTAGGGGTTTATTGGATGCGATATAAGTATAACGTTTACCACTCTCATACTCATGATTTAATGCCTGAATAAGTTCTGCAACGATACTCAGATAAATAAATTTATCATCTTTATTGAGATCAAATGTGACCCCGTGAGCTGAGATGAGCGGCTTTGGACCGGCATATTTCAAAGACATCTAAAACTCCTCTAAAAAGGTGTGTGTTAGCTAATTATACATTAAATCTAAAGTGCATGATATCACCATCAGCCACAATATACTCTTTTCCTTCAAGACGCATTTTCCCCGCCTCTTTCGATTTGGCTTCTCCACCGCACGCTACGAAGTCCTCGTACCCGATAACTTCGGCGCGGATGAACCCTTTTTCAAAATCGTTATGGATAACGGCGGCCGCTTTCGGAGCCGTCGTATTTTTATGGATCGTCCATGCGCGCACTTCTTTAACACCCGCAGTAAAGTAGCTCATAAGACCGAGTTTATCGAATCCTTTGCGGATGATTTGCTCTAGTCCCGATTCTTCGACACCCATATCGCGTAGGAACTCGTCACGCTCATCGTCTTCCATTCCGACCAGCTCTTCTTCGATTTTCGCGCAGAGTTTGATCACTTCGCATCCGTGTTTAGCTGCGTGTTCGCGGAGGCGCTGAACGTACTCGTTATCTTCGGTTAAACCGTCCTCATCGACGTTGGCGCCGTACATGATCTCTTTGGCACTGAGAAGACGAGTTTCGCTCATCAGTTTTTCGTACATTTCGCTGTCCGCTTTCGGGAAGTTGCGGGCGAGGTTCCCTTCCGCTAAAAACTCCGCCAACTCTTCGGCAAATGTCATCATAGCTGCTGCATCTTTTTCATTTTTCGCTTGTTTTTTAAGACGTTCGATGCGGTTAGTCAAAACTTCGATATCGGCGAAGATCAGTTCGTTTTCGATAATCTCAACGTCTTGGAGAGGATCGATGCGCCCTTCGGTGTGGACAATGTTGTCATCTTCGAAACAACGGACGATTTGCAAGATTACTTCGGTTTCACGGATATTGGATAGAAATTTGTTCCCTAATCCTTCACCTTTGCTCGCACCCTTAACGAGACCCGCGATGTCGACGAAATCAAGCGTCGAGTATTGGACACGCTCAGGTTTGACGATTTTTACCAGTTCATCGATACGAGTATCCGGTACCGGAACGGTCGCTTTGTTCGGTTCGATCGTACAGAACGGATAGTTCGCCGCTTCGGCGTTTTGTGCTTTGGTGAGTGCGTTAAAAGTGGTCGATTTTCCGACGTTTGGTAGTCCTACGAGTCCGATTGATAAGCCCATGAAGTGTTTCCTTGTAGTGTTTCGATGCGTAAAGTATTGGTGCAATTATACAGCAGGGTTGTTGAGTGGGGACTGAGGGGGATAGGCTATTCTCGATGGAACTCGAGAATAGCGGTGAATTATTTACAATGCTCCATGAGCCAGTTGAGTGTCATACGGACACCTGCACCCGTTCCGCCGTAGGTATGAACATCCCATGCACTTTCGGTATAAGCGGAACCTGCAATATCAAAATGAACCCAGCGCTGTTTCATGTCCTCATCGATGAAATTATCGAGGAAGAGGGCGGCTGTGATTGCTCCGCCATAGGGTTTAGAGGAGACGTTGCACACATCGGCGAGATCGCTTTTGATCAGTTTTTTGAGGTGGCGGTTAAACGGCAGCATACCGCAGTATTCGCCCGCAGAGGCACCTGCTTCTATCCATGATTGTTTGAGCGCTTCGTTATGCCCCATAACGCCCGTCGTGTACGGCCCGAGTGCGACCATGCACGCTCCGGTGAGGGTGGCGTAGTCGAAGAGGTAGTCCGCTTTGACGTTTTCTTGCGCATACCCTAAAACGTCGGCGAGAACGAGGCGACCTTCGGCATCGGTGTTGCGTACTTCGATCGTTTTGCCGCTTTTGGCACGGAGGACGTCGTCGGGTTTGTAGGCATTGCCGCTGATCATGTTTTCGACCGCTCCGACAAACGCATGCACTTCGATATCGAGTTTCAGCTCGCTTACCGCTTTGATAATTCCCATTACGGCACATCCGCCGGCTTTATCCATTTTCATCGTCACCATGGAAGTCGCCGCTTTGAGACTGAGTCCGCCGCTGTCATAGGTGAGCCCTTTGCCCACAAGGGTGATTACCTTTTTCGGATTTCTCGGTTTGTAGGCGAGGTGAATCAGGCGGGGAGGGTGGGCAGAACCGCGTCCGACGGAGAGCATTGCGTTCATTTTTTCATCTTCAAGTCCATTGACATCGAGGATGGTGCATTCGAGATTGTTGTTTTGAGCCAGAGCATCTGCCGTGATAGCCATTTGTTGCGGTGTCATGTCATCGGGGGTCTGATTGACAAGATTGCGAACAAAATTGGTCGCTTTGGCAATGATGAGGGTTTGGTTTAATATCGCTTCCAGCGTCTCGTAAGAGTTCGATGTCCCGTTACTGTTTTCATTGGAGAAGATTACTTCGGTTAGTTTGGAGGGTTTCGGATCTGATTTGTAGCTCTCAAATTTATAGCTTCCCAATACGACCCCCTCAATCAATGCACGGAAGTGCTCCTGGGTGTATTGGGTACATTTGAGTGAGCCATAGCTGTATCCCATAGCCGCTTTGATCGCGGATGCCATAGCGGATCGGTACAGTTCATCGCTCTCTTCACTGTCGATGCCGCAGACGAGGAGACGGTGTTCGTGCAACGCGCAGAGTTGCTCCTGCTCCGCTTTAAATCCCGCTTGAGTTAACAGTGCGTGGTGGCGATGGGTTTCGAGTGCTTTAGCACTGACAAATTCTAATGTTAGGTCGGTTCCGATTTGCTCTAGGGGTTGATTATAAAGTTTGACGTTCACGGCGTTTCTCCAAAAGATTTTTTTCAAGTCGGTTCAGATTGATGACGATGAGATTAATAACGATAAGGATGATCGGTATAGCAATATACCAGTGTCCTTTGATCCATTTGAGAATCTCTAAAATTTCAGCACCGTAATAATAGGCAGGGATAATCGTGATACTTGCCCAAAAAATGGCACTGATAAAATTGATAAAGGCAAATTGGCGGCTTGAATACTGGGTTAGCCCTATCGCCATGGGGATGACGGTACGCATTCCGTACATATAACGTTGTACAAAAATAATCGGCCAGCCGTATTTTTTGAGCAGCAGGTGGGCAATGGCAAATTTGCGCCGCTGGGAACGGAGCTTTTTATGGATATAGCGTTTATTAAAACGTCCGATGTAAAAATAGATCTGATCGCCGATAAATCCGCCGAATCCGCCGACTGCTATCGATATAGGCAGGGACATATCTCCCATGTGTGAAAAGATACCGGCCATAATCAGCCCCATCTCCCCCTCTAAAATACTCCAAAAAAAGAGGACGATGTAGCCGTATTCTCTAAGCCACCCAATTAATAGTTCTTCCACGGATAGCCTTAATTATCGAAATTTAAAATTTGTTTTGCCTGCATCATATCTTTGTCCCCTCGACCGGAGAGGTTGACGATGATGAGTTTATCTTTGATATCTCCCATTTTTTTCAGGTATGCGACAGCATGGGAACTTTCAAAAGCGGGGATGATCCCCTCACGTCGACTGAGCCATACGAATGCGTCGAGTGCTTCGTGATCGGTAATGTTGTCATACGTGACATTATCATTATCTTTATGAAACGCGTGTTCGGGTCCGATCCCCGGATAATCCAAACCTGCCGAGATGGAATGGGCTTCGAGAATCTGGCCGTCATCGTCTTGGAGGAGATAGCTCATTTGACCGTGAAGTACTCCCGGGCGACCTTTTAGGAGTGAACAGCCGTGTTTGTCGGTATCGACTCCTAATCCTCCCGCTTCGATTCCGATACAGCGAACCTCTTTGTCTTCGAGGAAGTGTTGAAAGGTTCCGATGGCATTGGAGCCTCCGCCGATACAAGCGATAACGTAATCGGGAAGGCGGTTCTCTTTTTCCAAAATCTGGGCACGTGCTTCACATCCGATGATTGCCTGAAAATCACGTACCATCATCGGATAGGGGTGTGGTCCTGCAACGGTTCCGATGATGTAGAAGGTATCACGCGCATGGGTAACCCAGTGGCGAATTGCATCATTCATTGCATCTTTAAGGGTTTTGCTTCCGCTCTCAACGGCGTGAACTTTGGCTCCGAGAAGTTTCATCCGAAAGACGTTCAGCTCTTGGCGTGCAACGTCTTTGGCTCCCATGAAAATTTCACACTCAAGTCCGAGAAGTGCGGCGATGGTTGCGGTCGCAACGCCGTGCTGTCCCGCTCCCGTTTCGGCGATGACTTTTTTCTTGCCCAGACGTTTTGCCATCAGTCCTTGAGCGATAACGTTGTTGACTTTATGAGCACCCGTATGGTTCAAGTCTTCGCGTTTGAGATAGATTTTAGCCCCCAACTCTTCTGATAGGTTCGCGGCGTAGTAAAGTGGGCTTGGACGACCGACATAATCGGTGAGATATCCGTCGACCTCGCTCCAAAATGTTTTATCAAAACGGATCTCTTTATAAGCGGCTTCCAGCTCTAAGAGTGCAGGCATAAGGGTTTCAGGGACATAACGTCCTCCGAAGATGCCAAAATGTCCGTCAACCGGATCGAATTTAGAAGGGGAAGGGATATACATCAATCGACTCCGATCACAGTATAAACTTCAACCATTTCACGTAGTTTGGATTGCCCGCTTAAGAAATCTAGCCCCATCACAAAACACGCTTCGATACACTCTGCACCCACTTTGTTGATAAGGTTAGCTGCTGCGTAGGCAGTTCCCCCCGTCGCGATCAAATCGTCGATCAGAAGGACACGCGGTTTTTCAACTCCGGTGAATGCATCAATATGTATTTCAACTTCATCGACTCCGTATTCCAGAGAATATTTCTCTGATACAGTGGTGTAGGGGAGTTTCCCTTTTTTACGGATGGGGACAAAACCGATTCCGAGCATTTGAGCCAATGCCGCACCGAAGATAAATCCTCTTGCATCGATTCCCGCAACGTGGGTAAGATCATACGATGCGTAGCGATCCTGTAAATGACGCATCAAAACACCGAATGCTTCTCCATCAGAGAGGAGGGTGGTGATATCTTTAAACACAATTCCCGGTTTTGGAAAATCGGGGATATCGCGAATCGCGTTGATTAAAATGGCTCGGTCGTTTACCGTGAGATTCATAAAGGTTTCCTTTTTTAAATAAGTGCGTCGATACGCCCTTCCAGTTCTTTGATTTTATTTTGAAGGCGGTCAGTTTCGGAACGGTGTTTTGTGTTACGTTGTTTGAGTGATTTAACTTCATTTCGAAGATTGTTCAGCTCTTCACTGAGGATGTCAACATTTCCTAAAGCCCGTTGGAGCTGTATCTGATATTTTCGGATCAATATTTCAGCCTCTTTGAGGGTGAGTTTCATCATCTCACTGGTGCGCTGTTCTTTGACCGTGATGCTCTTAAAATAGAACATTTTGACTAAGAAGAAAAATGCCCCTAACGTGACAATCGTGAGCAATGACCACTCTACAAACATACTTTATCCTTTGATTGCCTCTATTTTGTCCACACGACCGCAGTGGCGGCCCCCTTCGAACACTCCTGCAATCCATGCGTCAAGAATCGATTCGGCGACACCTTGCCCCACGATCCGCTCACCGAAACATAATACGTTTGCATCGTTGTGTCCGCGCGCAACTTTTGCGGTATACGCATCATGACAAAGTGCCGCACGGATACCGTGGAAACGGTTGGCTGCTATCGACATTCCAATCCCGGAACCGCAGATTAAAATTCCCTGTGCTGAAGGATCAGCGAGGACATTTTCGCATACTTTTACCGCATAATCGGGATAATCGACTCTATCTTTTGAAAATGGTCCCAAATCGATCACTTCATGACCTTTTGAACGGAGAAGTTCAACGGTAAAATCTTTTAGGTCGATTCCGGCGTGATCTGTTGCAATGTAAAATTTCATAACTCTCCTTAGTTCAATAGTAAATTTAAGACGCTCTGGATCGGCCACATCACCAATGGTATTTTAAGCGGCGTAACTAAAATGATGATAATAACAATCATACCATAAGGTTCGGCTTTGATGAAAAATTCGGCAACGGCACGTATTTTAAATTTGAGACTCATATATGTGATGAAATGGGCGCCGTCAAACCCCGGAATAGGGAGAAGATTAAAGACAGCGAGGACGACATTGATCAATAGTAATTTCAGGATGAGGAGATAGCCGAAAATGTAGAAAATACTATCCGCTTCACCCGGTTGGGCAAGGGAGAGAAGCACAATAGAAGAGAGAGTGGCGAGGAAAAGGTTATAGGCTATTCCTGCCAGACTCACTTGCATAGCCGCGTTATAGCCGCCGTTACGGAGAACGGTATGGACATTAACCGGAACCGGCTTAGCCCATCCGAATAAAAAACCGCTCGAAGCTCCGAGAAGCATAGGGATAAAATAGGTCATTAGAGGGATAAGAACAGAGCCGAAAGGATCAATGTGGATGAGGGGGTTGATACTGAGTCTGCCCTGGCTTTTCGCGGTAAGATCACCGAATTTAAACGCAACCCACCCGTGCATGATCTCATGCCCGATGATGGCGATCAGTAAAGCGATTATCGCCGCAGCGATTTCGAGCAGATCAATAGAGCTCATGTTTATTTGCTGCTTCTTGATCTTCTTTTATCCGTTCACGTATAGCACGGCTTAATGGAACTTGTTGTTCCAAGTCGGCCGGTGTTTTTCCGATACGATCCCAACGAACTTCGTAATTAGCATTGAGGCTAAAGTAAACAAACCATGGAGTCCCCTCTATCAGCCCGTACGGTACGGCTCCCCAAAATCGACTGTCATTGGAATGGTCGCGGTTGTCTCCCATCATAAAATACTGTTTTTCAGGTACTTGAATCGGGGCGAAGTTAAAAATTTCCATCGGCATAACGCCATCATCAACGATATGTTCATCATGATGGATTCCCGGATGCTCTTTGGTATAGGGGTCTTTTACCCACATTTTTCCGTCGATATTGATAAGTTCGTATCCCGGAAATGCTTTTGCAGCGTATTCATTCCCCTCTCTCGGGTGGAGATAGAGGATTTTATCCTGTACAAACAGTTCATCGCCCGGAAGTCCGACACATCGTTTGACGTAGTGCATTTGTTGATTGTTCGGATAGCGGAAAATAACGATGTCGCCGCGCTTTGGTTCAGCACCGTCAATAATATGACCGTCTGTTCCTGGGATCAAAGGGATTTCGAGAAACGGGATATGAGGGGTAGAGATACCGTAGGCAAATTTTTTGGCAAAAAGATGATCTCCGACAAGGAGCGAATCTTTCATTGATCCGCTGGGGATACGAAATGCTTGAGCTACAAAAAAGATGACAAACAAAACGATGATAATCGTCCCCGTCCAAGTGTTGGAAAAACGGTATGCTCGGTGTGCGGCGTGGAATATTTTTTTCTTCAAAGGTTATTTCTCTTCTTCTGCATGAATTTGTGCGGCTTTTAGGGTGTTACTGAGCAACATGGCAATCGTCATGGGACCAACGCCGCCCGGTACGGGGGTGATATACGATGTTTTAGGGGCAACGGCGTCATAATCGACATCTCCGACGAGGCGACCATCAGGTGCACGGTTAATTCCGATGTCGATAACGATGGCATCTTCTTTTACCATATCCTCACAGATCAGGTTGATGACACCGGCACCTACGAGGATAATGTCGGCTGCAAGGGTGTGTTTTTTAAGATCATCGGTGTGAATATGGCAGATTTCGACGGTAGCATGGGCGTTGAGCAGCAGTGCTGCCATCGGTTTGCCTACGATGTTGGAAGCGCCGACGACGCAGCAGTTTTTTCCCTTCGGATCGATGTTGTATTCGGCGAGTAGTTCCATAACACCTAACGGCGTACACGGTACAAAACCGTCCAACCCCGTGGTAAGGCGCCCGACGTTATAGGGGTGGAATCCGTCAACGTCTTTGGTCGGAGCGACTATTTCAAGGATTTTAGTGGTATCGATGTGGCTTGGCAGGGGCAGTTGGATCAAAATACCGTCGATATTAGGGTTGGTGTTCATCATTTCGATGGTTTTGATGATCGCGTCTTGTGAAATATCATCGGGCATTTCGTGGGTGACGGAGTAAAATCCGGCGCGGTCACATGCTTTTTTCTTCATTCCGACATACGCTTGGCTCGCAGGGTCATGGCCGACCAAAATCACCGCCAAGACCGGGAACTCTTCCTGTTTTAACTTTGAGTTCTTTGGCTCCGAGAGAGACTTTTTCTTCGATTTTTTGTGCGAGCGCTTTACCGTCAAGAATTTGCATTTAATCACCGTCAAATTGTTTTTGGGTATGATACCGATAAAAGACTAATATTTGGTTAAAGGGATCAGGTGCGCGGGGTTTTTCTACTATTTTTGACATTCTCACTCTCCTATGCGGAGTCGTTTATTACGAAAGAAGAGTATGCCGCAGGACTCTATCATAACCCGCGAGGGGTAGGGTGCCATTTATGTCACGGTGAAGAGGGTGAGGGGAGATTGATCGCCGCTTATCGTGACAAGGGGGAGAAAAAGGTTTTTGCCGGCAATCCGATCCGTAAACTCCCTTTTCGAGATTTTTATCAGAAACTAAACAGTCGAATCGTCGGAATGCCACGCTATTATCTCACCGATACCGAGATTCAAACCCTCTACTATTATCTCCATCGCGAGGAGTTAAACCGTGCCGCTCAGAAACCTCCAAAAGCTCAGTGATCTTATCGATTCAGGTGATATTGAAACCCTAAAAACCTTGTCGACTCCAATAAAACGTCATCTCAACACGACAACCACGTTTCGCTCGGCGATGATGATCTCTGCTCATAATCTCAAACATCTCTCTAAAATTCCGACTCTCGAAGCGGAGTGTTTGATGCTCAACCTCGAAGACGGCGTGAGTGCGGAACAAAAACCATTTGCATTGGTGTTGTGCGCAATGGCATTGGCTTCCAACCCTGAGTCGGATAAAAAACTTATCGTTCGTGTCAATCCTCTCTCTGAAGGGGGAGAGGAAGAGATTTTATTTCTTAACCCCTATATGCCCGATGGGATTCGGGTTCCGAAAATACGGAGTGTTGAGGATGTTCGTCGAGCTCTTGGCGTTGGTCGATGAGAGGATCGAAATCCATCTCTCGATCGAGACGAAAGAGGCATGGCTGGCACTGGGGGAATTGGCGATAGACCCACGGATAAAAGCTTATTATCTGGGTGTACTGGATCTCTTTGCCGATTTGGGACTCTCTCAGAGCCTTTTGCTCCCTGATAACCCCATGGTGCACTATATGCTCTCCCGTTTTTTAATGACAAGCCGCTCATGCGGCGTAAAGCCCGTTTCGTTTGTTTATCAAGACTATAAAAACACAGAGGGGCTCCGTAATTGGTTGGAGTTGGAGAAAATGATGGGATTTGATGCCAAAGGGTGCATTGCCCCCGCTCAAGTCGAGCTGATCCATGAGATTTTCGGACACAGCGAAGCGGAGATAGAACGTTGTCACGAGATTGTCAGATTGTTCGAAGAACAGCGTGTGCAGAGGGATAAGCGGATTTGTGGATGAGCGGTACGGATTTATCGACGAACCGATTTATAAGGGGGCGTTAGCGGTACTGGCACAGTGCCCTTACCCCTCAACAACGACCTGATTTCTCCCCCCGTTTTTCGCCTTATAGAGGGCTATATCGGCTTTATAGAGTAACTCTTCATTGCTCATTTCATCTTTTAGTTCAGAAATACCGATGCTGATAGTGAGATTTCTTATCGTGTCAAAAGAGAACGCTTCTACCTCATGGCGGAGTTTTTCGCCTAATTCGGCAGCTTCGACTTTATCCGACTCCGGGCAGAGAATCACAAACTCTTCCCCTCCGAATCTTCCTAAGACATCACTTGTCCGTATATGTTTGGAAAGTATTTGAGAGACGGTGACTAAAGCATAATCCCCCATTTGGTGTCCGTAGGTATCATTAACCTTTTTAAAATGGTCGATATCGATCATCAGAAGGGAGAGCGGTCGGTGATAGCGAGCTGCTTTTTCAACTTCATGATGGATACACTGATCAAGCTGCCGCCGGTTGAATACGCCGGTCAGTTTGTCAATCATAGATATTCTTTCCAGCTCTTTTTTAGCGGTTATATCGATTCCGACGGATATATAAGATATTACTGTATCTTTCTCATCTTTGATAGGGATGATAGACTCTTCAAGCCAATACTCTTGTCCCTCTTTATCTCTGTTTTTGAGTTCTCCGTGCCACTCTTTACCGTTTTCGATGGTATTCCAGAGCCCTTTATGAACCTCTTTGAGGGTATCGGGGTGTCTGATAATATTTATTTTTTTCCCGTAAAGTTCTTCTCTCGTATACCCTGATATTCTTTCAAAAGCGGAACTTACGGTAGTGATGATAGAGTTTGTTTTTGTGCTAACAGAGATAACGTATTTATCGAGAATATCGGTAAAGCGTTTGAGCTCTTGGTTGGATATCCATAGAGCTTTTTGGAGTTTTGAAGGAGTTATTGATGCGTAGATGGCGAGAGGGATACTCAGTAAAATACTTAAAATGATAACGACGGTTGCCGATTGAATATTGGAACGGATAAGTGAATGTCTATAATCGGCTTTCGGCTTGAGGATTAAAATTGCATTCATCGTCGTTGTGCAGTACATCATCCAGGGGAAAAGCATAAAAATCATCCCCTTTTCGGACTGCCTGCTAGAATTTTTGACGCTTCAGTCGGGAAATCGTCGATGAGTTTGGCTGGAGTATTGGCATATTTTGACCATGAGAGTTTGTCGTTGGGATGGAGGATGAAATTTCCCTCTTTATCAATAATATAGTGATCAAATACCGGAGACGTTCGTAAACTGTCCAAAAGCTTATTGGTAAGCATATTGATGATAACTATACCGACAAATTTATCGTTGCTGTAAATCGGTGTAGCGATACGGATAGTCGGTCTGAAAGGGACTTCGATCTTGCCGTGTTCGATATTGAGGTCAAGCTTGGAGTGCCAAATTTTTCCATTGGGCATTTTGCTGACGGTTTGAAAATAGTCTCGGGTTCTTTTGTCTTGAAGTTTTGCATCCTCTACGACAAACGGTATACTCGATTCATTAAGACGATCAATCCGTATTTTTTCTTTACCGCTTCCGCATCAATAAATCGTGTTTGCATGATAAGATTATCCGACATCGTGATCGCATAAAAAAGATTGGTCATATCGTTTTTGTGTTGATCATTAGGATTTTGAAGATACTCTTGGAGGGTTTTGTTGGTGGCGAGAGCTATGACCATACTATCCATTTTGTCTATGCTGGGTTCAAGAGTATTTATTTTTTTACTGAATGCCACCTCTTCGGCATTTTTATCAATTCGCTCTTGAATATTGGTCATTTGGATTTTATATCCGATCAGTGATCCGAATAGAGCGATGGCAATGCCGAACATGATAAAGTAGAGAGCAAACATAAATCTAAAATTTTTTTGAAACATAAATTTCCCTCATAGTACTTATCAAATTATACTATATTTACCTAATAAAGTTTACCTTACCACTATCCATACCCGTATCCGTATTAAGGTAGTTTGCTTCGGTTTTGGATACTGTGAATGTGCCAGTTCTATGGTTTCCAATGTCAGTTCATCCAGCAATGACCCCTCTCGCTCTTTGGACAAGGAGAGTCCCGATATTGATCCGTCGGGATGAAGATAAAACTCGACGATATTGTTCTCTTTGGTATCGATCGCTTCATCAGGTCTGCTCTGCAATAACCGATTTCCGACGATGTCGTTGATCTTTCTGATTTTTTGTAGATTGGTAAGAAGATATCGCTGCTGAGCTATAGAGAGGGCAAAAAAATCATTTCCGTAGTGGTGTTGGATCGAACGGGGCAAATGGGCTATTTCTTCAGATGACAAAGGTTTTTCATCGTCGGTTTGCAAGGGTTGAGAAATATTATTATCGATATGTTTTGGAGATAAAAAAGGGTTGTTTATTGCATTACGGACAAGAGGTTGTTGATACTCTTTTTTTTGGAAAGTCTGCGGTTGTTGGATGGGGGTATGGACAAAATGAGATAGGGAAAGAGAGAGCCGTTTATGTTCGACTCGAATAGGTTTGGGCGGAGGAACATCTCGCAGTAAATAGAGGAGAATCATCAATATAAGGAGATGAACCAATATGGAGATACTCAATGATAGTTTAAAAGGCGGTTTTTTCGGTTCCATTCCCAATTATAACAATTTATTTTTTTTTAGTAACCTGAAAGATCGTAATATACCCGATAACGGATACGGGTTTTTTGTTGCGGTCTTGGATATTTGGCATACGCAAGCTCTATAACCTCTTTGGTCGTATCATCCAAAATAGAGAGCTGCGAATTTTTGAGAAAGTGCAAATCGGAGATACTTCCATCAGGATAGAGAAAAAATTCGATCATATTGATATCGTTGATCCGAATGTTATCGGGAAGGCGTGAGCGTGCATAGCGGTCTAAAACACCCTGCGTAATACGGCGCATCACCTCTTGGTTGTCGATGATATATTTTTGCTCCCCCTCGGAGAGTTCATTGAATTTATCGCCGTAAAGACGCTGAATCGTATCGGAAATTTTCGTAGAGCTTCGATTCAGGTTCTCTTTTGCAGAGGGATCGGCTTTTGAGAGGCTGTCGTGAAGACTGAACTCTTTTTTCGGAAGGGGTTTGTGCTCAATCTCCGCAACGCTCTTGGCAACATGGCGTTCGTATGCTTTTTTCGGTTCAATAACCGGTTCAGCGGTTGGAGGTATTGGCTTAACTTCCGGTGCGGCAACCTTTTGTTTTTGAGGTTTCGGAAGAGGCTGAGCGTCTTTGATCATTTGCTCGCCACGCGGAATAGAGCGTTTCGGGGTGATTTTAGGAATATCGTTTTTAACGAGAGCCTCTTTTTCGGTAGTCGGGCGATCTTTGATAGAGAGTCGGAAACGCTCTTCATGGGGTTCAGCCGGTTTTTCCGGTGGAGGGGGAGTCGGATGGAGCTGATTAAATAAAACTAGGAGCAATAAAATAATGATATGAACCAAGAGGGCGATGATGAATGCGTAAAGGGAAAAAGATTTGATTCGTTTCATAACCGCGCATTCTACCTTGAAATTCCTAATGAACACTATAGAATCGTCGTGTACAGAAATTGCATAATAGTATAAAACCGTTCAAGGATAATACAATGAGCGACTTAGACACTTTATGCCGCGAGATCGAAGGGTATCTGAAAAAGTATGCTGTTGACGATGAAGCGAGGTACGTTATTGCTCCGCTTATCGCCAAAAAATCGTTGGAGATGAACCATCTCTATCAAGATTTGGGCTTTAAAAACCGCATTCAGATGGGAGCCTATATGGCACAGCATTTTCCCCGCCTTGCCGAACTCAAACCCAAAGAGAAACTCTGGAAAAAATTCCTCTACGATGCGATCGGAAAAGTCGCACCCGCGTGTGCGACGTGCAATGATCAGGAACACTGTTTCACCTGTCTCATCGCGGAGGCGAGTGCGTGAAACTATGTTTTAAAGGGAAATTTTATGAATGAATCATCACTGCAGGTTATGAAGGCGATATTTTCGTTGAGTGACGAGATCGAATACAATATCTACGAGTCGAATGACATCGCCGATTATGCCAACATGGATAGAGATGAAGTGAGCCAAATTATCCAACAACTCAATGACGATGGATATTTGGGCGAATGTATGACATACGATGATGATGGTTTCGAGACCTTTTATCTCAACCGTAAAGGGCGCGCCCTTATAGGGATGGAGTGATGCTCAAACTCGTCGTATTTTATGAAAAACCTTTTTGTGCCGCCAACGCCAAACAAAAGCAGCTCTTACGCCAAAGCGGCTGTACCCTCATCGAGCGTAATCTTCTCGAACATGGATTGGAAGCGGAGAATTTAAGGGCGTTTATGGGAGACAAAAAAGTTTCCGATTGGTTCAACCCTGCCGCCCCCGCGATCAAAAACGGTGAAATTTCCCCTGATACCCTCAACGAAGCCGAGGCGATGGAACTATTGATGTCCAATCCGATCCTGATCCGTCGTCCGTTGATGGTTATCGGGATCTGAAAAACTGTGCGGATTTGATGCGGAGAAGGTTTCGGAAGTGCTGGAGCGTTATGTCGAACCGATGCCTAAAATTAACTGTATGGAAAAAGGGTGTTTGGAGAAGAGGGGGGAGTAAAAATTAGTAGTGTCATTCTCGCGAAGGCGGAAATCTAGCTGGATACCCGCCTTCGCGGGTATGACGAAGAGGTTTATACTGCTCCGAATGAAGCTTTTCCACCGCGTTGTAATGCTTTAATATCTTCATACGTTTTTTCGCTAAGGCGGAGGTTACTGCGCATAGTCTCTTTAACGATCGCATCGATTTTCTCTTTATCAGACATCTTTTTAAGATCCCCTTTTGAGAGGTCAGCGATATCGAGCAAGTCGTTCCATACAGAACTCTCATCCAATGCGAATGTATTGAATGTAAGACCCTCATATACAAATGTCCCTTTTCCGATGATGTCTGAGACGAAAAGGAGGTATTTTCCCTCTGGAGTCAAGAACTCTTTGTATTTCGCTACGAAGCCTTCAAAAACATCCAAAGATGTGAGCTCACATGCCAAGAAGTCGATTTTGTCAGAGTTGGTAGCAAGGATAACTTGTTTCACGATCTCTTTTGGAGGGAGACTTTTATCGGCAGTGATAACTTTACCCTCAGTGACGACGAGACATCCGCGATAAGCGTATTTGTATGCGTCGGTCGGTGCATTGTAAACGATCATCCATTCTAGTTTGTTCTCGCTGATGTAGCTTTGTATAGACATGTGGTATTCCTTAAGTTTGGTTACCTCTCACAATACAATTCTTGTTCTACCTATTTAGCGATAGAGAGATTTAGTTAAGGATCATCCCTACAGCCCTTTTAATGCTTCGTTGATTTGTGACAATGCTAATGTTTTGGCATTTTCTACCTCTTTGTTATCCCACCAGTATTCGATGATTGCGTGTTCGATCTGCTCTAACTGATCCATTCGAAGATTCGCGAATACCTCATAGGAGCTGACCTCTTCAGGAGTTATCCTTTTTGTGGCGGCAACTTTGGCAGCGGTTTCGACGATGCTCTCTTCGAGAGGCTTCGGGCTGATCTCAAGACGAGCCTGATCGATCCATGCACGGATCTCCTCTTCGAGATAATCGTGCCCCCATACTTGGTAGCACAAGATACGGTTTGGACTGTAGAGCATTTTTTCATCTTCGCCCAATACATCACTCACTTTTACCATCCCGTCGTAGAGGTAGACTTCGATCCGTTCGTTTTCACGTAAGGTACATGCCCGCTCAAATGCTGTTTTAGCGTGTTTGAGGATCTCATTTCGTAGGTTTTCATTCATCATTGACTCCTTAGGATGCGATAGGTTTAGTGTTATGATAGTCCCAAAGACGTCTATAATGGCTGTCAAGCTCACTTAATGTTGAATCGACCGTTATAAGTTCATTGGTCCGTTCAAAGCGCTTACTGTGTGCTTCGTACCATTGTGCCATCTCTGTTTTGAGTGCGTTGCGCTTAGCTACGGTTGCGACGATAAGTCTGCGAATCTCTTCCATTTCACTCGTAATGATCTCCGTCATGGGTGCACCGTCTCCTTTACATCTGACTTTGGCAACGTTATGCATTTTCTATTCGTGTATTTAGAACGGCAATTGCAAGCTCTTCTGTAAAAGCAGCGAAACGAGGAGAAGAAGATGGAAGCCCAATCATTGATGGAGACGGCAATTACTGCCTACGATGCAAAAGAGTATATGAAAGCTAAATCGATTTGGGAATCTCTGAGCGCTACCGATACGGATGCCATGGTGAACTTGGGAACAATGTATGTCAAAGGGTTCGGAGTTGCTAAAGATATTAAAACGGCTTACGCTCTGTTTGACCGTGCGGCAGAACAAGGGCATGAAGTAGCGTCGTTTTATCTGGGGGGTATGTATGAAAACGGAATCGGTGTTGCTGCCGATAAAGAGCACTCTATCCGTTATTACACCGTAGCGGCAGAAGCTAACATGCCAACCGCTCAGCTTAAACTTGGGATATTGCTTCGAAATGATGATGTACTAGCGTCAATGAAATGGATGATCCGTGCCGCCCATGCGGGAGAGGCTCAAGCACATTCTCTCCTAACCTATGTTAGTAACCAAGATACGGCGACCGACATAAATGTCGCATTTAGGATATTGGATGAATCTCGTCAGCGTGCCAAAGTCGAATCGGTTATAACCGATAACCTCGGACCCATCCTAGCCAGTGACGGCGGCGGTGTTGAACTCGTCAACTATGTGAGCGGTGACACCCCTGAAATTTGGCTTCGTTATTTGGGTGCGTGTTCGGGATGTCACCTCGGACCTACCTCGACGGCAGGGATGATTTTAGAGCAGTTTGAAAATGTTATAGATAAAAAGATTGTGATCTATCTCTGGTAGGAGGATTATCATGAACACGATAAAAGCAAAAGTAGAAGATATCCGGAGTGATGAGTATTTTAGCTGTATTACAGTTCGTGTCAACGGGACGGATTTGAAATTGCTGAAGACGGAAGTTCCTAAGTGGCTCCGTGTCGGTGATGAGGTGGAATGCCGGGTTCAAGAAGCGGCGATTGCACTCTATAAAGGGGATAGAGATGAGAATGTCTCCATCGAGAATCACCTCAAAGGTGAACTGCAACATTTTCGTAAGGGGATAGTGCTTAGTGAAGTGAGTATTGATACCCCGTGCGGAAAATTTAACTCCCTTATCACCACCGATGCGTTCGAGCGGATGGAGCTTTGTGAGGGGTGCAATGTAACACTGCTGCTTAAAGCGGTCGATATCAAACTCACTCCGTTGCTGGATTCGGTCTCGTATGAAAAATGCAAAGAAAAATTATATCAAGCCACCTAAGGAGTAAAAAATGGCTGTATTAATAACTGATTTATGTATTAACTGTGATGCGTGTATCGACGAATGTCCGGTATCCGCTATTGCGAGCGAAGGTGATTCTCCGCGCAGTGATTGGGAATACACGTACGTAAAACCGGAAAAATGTATCGAGTGTGTCGGTCACGCTACAACCCCTGCGTGTGCGGCGGCTTGTCCGACTGAAGGGTGTATCGTTTGGGATATGCCATATACGGCTGAGTTCAACGACTATTATGTCAACAGCTCTGAGTATGTTATCAGCGAGTCTAAAAAACGCGGATTGCTTTCACCTGAAGTTGCACCGCAAACGTTCCGTGATGACATCTCTATCGCTGCTCGCGAAGCGCGTGAAGCAGTAGCGGTTTAATAAGGATATATCGTGCTTATCGCATTTGCTTCTACTGATGGTGTGAGTGTTAATCAGCATTTCGGGTGGTCTAAGAATTTCGAACTCTATCGGGTTACCTCTGAGAGTGCCGAATACGTCAAAACACTTGATAGTTCTCAAGATGCGATTGAGGATGAGCACGAAAAATTAGCCTACAAAATTAGTACTATTAAAGAGGCGGATATCCTCTATTGTTCCGCAATAGGGCCTACCGCTTCAAAAATGGTACTCTCATCCAAGATATATCCGGTGCGCTCAGGGGAAAACGATCGAATCGATGAGACGATTGTGAAACTTCAGGAGCTTTTGCTGGGCAATCCGCCACCGTGGCTCATGCGCATCGTTCACACATCTAAGGATAACACTATCTGAATGCATCCAGATAGTTACGCTTGCCGCTAAGGCACTAAAGCTTGCCCTTTCAGGGCAGAATTTGCTAAGGAGATAAAATGTCTGTAATTATCAATGATACCTGCATCACTTGTGATGCGTGTTTGCAACAATGTCCCGTTAATGCGATTGTGGATGATACTTTCAAACCCGACGGGTAAAAAACAGTATTACGTTCAACCGGAAAAATGTGTTGAGTGTGTCGGTACTTTATGACGATCCGCAATGTGCAGCGATTTGCCCGAGTATCGGATGTATTACATGGGATATGCCATTTAGTGCAGAGTTTGACGAGCACTTCCGCAACGAAGAGATCTACAAACTCGGTGTGAACAAAGAGGGAAAACTGAGATCTCCTGCTTATAAAGCAAAAAGCTATCCGTGAAGATATTCCCCTTAGCGAACGCGGTATCGGTAAACTCGTTCAAGAAGAGCCCGAAGAGATGCAAGAAGTGGGATGATGAGTCCCATCGCACAACATACCGCCTAATCCGTCACTTTTTTTAATAAAATAACAACTCATTTATAAACAGTTAATAATATACGATAAAATATGTTATTCATAAGAGGAGGAAGCAAAATGCGACGAGTTTTCTATCTATTTTTATTTGCTATTGCTTTTCTGATTTTTAAAGCCTTTTTTTTGGACGATTATCTTGCTGAACACTATTATAAAACTGATGCCAATGCGACTGTAGAGACTAATGTATCAGAGGAAGTGCCCCAACCGGTGCATGAGCCTGAGATAAAACCGGTTCCAAATGAAAATAATCTGAGCGGTATGTCGGCAGATAAAGAAAAGAAAAAAAAAGAAGCAGAAGATAAAAAAATGCCATTAGATCGATTAGGGGATAAGCTGAGTGAGCATATCAAATTATAGTAACGAAGAATTTTCTGACCCTCAAAAAGATGATACATTGCCTGAAGTCATTACGACAGAAGGGGCAATACACGGACTATTTTCAAGATCTCCAATCGCAAGTAAATCGTTTTTCTTCTTATCAGAGCGAAACACACGAAATAGATTTTTTAATGCTTCGCCGTTTTTTGATGACGACGTATAACAATTTGGTCGAAATCGATATGAATTTAATGGATACATCTGTTTATCCTATTCGTAACGATGTGTTGAAGCTAAGTCAGATATATGACCAGTTCAAACTTCGGGCCCTTCACGTAAAGAAAGCATTTTTTGAACTTTTCTTAGACAACCACGATGTGTTTGTAAAATATCAGAAGCGTCTTGATGAAAACAAAGAGACTAATCGCTACCTACGACATTATGATTCGGACAACAGATGCGTCGTTAAAACAATTAGAGTCTGAGATAAAAAATATTTCAACAGAATCCGAACATTATGTTGCGATGATGCACCGATTAAAAATCTTACGGGCAAAGTCGGTTGACTCAGTTCATAATAAACGAAAGTTAGAGGATGATAATGTTCAATTAATCCTTTATATCGAAATGATTATCAACGAAAATGAAGATAGTTTTAGAGAGAAGTTCACTTCTATGTCGGCGGTTTTCGAGCAGGAGATCACTACACTTCTCAATAAAGCTGCCTATTTACTCGATTTTGCTCTATGGGAAAATGCACGCAAATCCAATGTAATAACCCGATACTTTTCCAAACTGCCCATACAGGGGAGTATATCGAGTCAAACCTATCTGCGCTACTATCTTCAAACCTTGAATGAAGAAAAACTCACCGATGAACATCGGGCGCTCATTAAACTATTGCCCTATCTTGAAAGTCTCAAAAAAGTTTCTGTCCTTTATTTAACGGCCGATATCGAGTCTTCAAAACGGATAACCGGTATATTTGCATCTCTTAGTATAAAAATAGAGCTTCAGTGCACACCGGATATCTCAAACGCTATCAATATGATGAAGAAAAACCTTCCGAAATACATTTTTGCCGATTATCAATCCGATTTTAAAACGTTGATCAAAATGTTGAAAAATTTCCCCAATTATGATGAGATAGAAGTTGTTCTTCTTGTCGACAGTCCGAATGATATTAATGACGAACGTCTGCAGCAAGGATCGATCAATCATATCATCGGCACCCGAACTTCTAAACAAACTTTAGTGAATAAATTTGAATATATTTTCAGTATCGACTAAATTTTAAGAGCAAACGTATCGAGAATTACCCTCCAAAATTCTATTTTGGATACAATAAAATAGTTTCTACGATTTGATGGTGTATGGGATTACTCAGGATGTTTAAAAGAGAAAATTTTTCAGGTGATTTTTGGGGTGGAACAGCCGCTATGCTCGTTGCTATGCCCTCTGCAATCGCATTTGGGGTAACGATATATGCGGTGATCGGAGGGCACTACGGCGCATACGGTGCAATAGCCGGTATTTTAGGGGTTGTTGCGATGGGAATCGTGGCATCCCTGCTCGGAGGGACAAATCGTCTCATCTCGGCTCCGAGTGCTCCCGCAGCGGCTGTTATGTCCGCCTTTGCATTAGAGTATATTTCCAAAGATTTCGGTCCTGATATCGTCTTCGTAATGCTCATGATCGTCGGTTTGTTTTCCGGATTGATCCAGATTCTATTTGGGACGATAGGGCTGGGCAAACTGATTAAATACATGCCTTTCCCTGTTGTAAGCGGATATTTGAGTGGGGTAGGTCTTTATATTGTTGCATCTCAAACACCGATCTTTTTGGGACTTCCTCAGGGAACCCATTTTTGGGAATCGCTCCAAATACCCGCTACATGGCAATGGCAGAGCATTATTGTCGGTATGGTTACGATCATCACAATGCTTTTTGCAAACAAATTTTTCCGCGTCCTCCCCGCAGTTATCATTGCGCTGATCGCAGGGATCGGAACTTATTTTCTTTTATCGTTCATTGACCCTTCGCTTCTTTTGCCCAACAATATATTTATTATCGGTGAACTTGGCGGGGGGGGAAGTGTCGATTTTATTCAAATGTTTATCCATCGTTTTAAGGAGTTTGGGGATCTTAGATGGGATGATATCAGTATCCTCTTTTTCCCAGCATTGACTTTGGCGGCACTTCTTTCGATCGATACCCTTAAGACCTGTGTCGTAGTCGATTCGATGACCCACTCGTTTCATAATCCGAATAAAGAGTTGATTGCACAGGGTTCTGGAAATGTGATTTCCTCCTTGATCGGCGGTATGCCCGGATCAGGGACGATGGGGGCGACAATGGTTAACATTTCCAGCGGTGCTTCCACCCGTCTTTCCGGGGTCATTGAGGGTGTGATGGCGATCATCGCATTTCTCCTTTTGCAGCAGGTCATCTCTTGGATTCCTGTTGCCTCCTTGGCAGGGATATTGATTATTATCGGACTCCGTATGATCGACAAACACAGTATAGAACTGCTTCAAAGCCGTAAGACGGCACTCGATTTTCTGATTATTGTTGCGGTGGCATTGACCGCTATTACCGTCAGTCTGATCGCTGCAGCCGGAGTCGGTTTGATGCTGGCGATCATCTTATATATTATCCAACAAATCGGGATGTCAGTCGTCTATCGCCATCTCGACGGAACAGAGGTAAAAAGTAAAATAATCCGCAGTAATAAAGAAGCCAATTTTCTTCAAGAAGAGGGAAAATATTTTTCGATTTATGAGTTACACGGAAGCCTTTTTTTCGGAACGGCCAATCAACTTTATTCGATCCTCCAAGAAGACCTGCAACATAAAAAATACATTATTATGGATTTGAAACGGGTTCAAAACGTCGATTTGACGGCGGCTCATATATTATTGCAAATCAAAGATATTCTCCACGACAAAGAGGGGTATTTGATACTCTGCCGATTACCCCATAAACTTCCGACCGGAGATGATTTGGAGAGCTATTTCAACCATGTCGGATTATTAAAACACTTGAGTCCTATCAAAGTATTTGATGATCTCGATGATGCGATCGAGTGGACAGAAAACAAGATTATTAAAGAGGGACTTATTGAGAGGACGGGCGAAGAGTTGTTAGATTTGAGCGAGTTTGATCTAATCCGAGGGCGAAAAGAGCAAACCTTGGAGGAACTGCGCAGTTTGGTTCAGACGAGAAGCTATAAAAAAGGGGATCGAATCTACTCTGAAGGGGAGGGAAACGGTGAAATTTTTCTCATTCGGCGCGGATCAGTACGCATCATGCTCCCATACCCCGGTCGTAAAAGTATCCATCTCAATACGATAGGTCAAAATAATTTTTTCGGAGAGTTCTCTTTTTTAGAAGGGGTCCCTCACTATACCGATACGATTGCCAGCAGTGACACCGATTTGTATTCTATTTCGCGGGAATCGTTTGATCTGTTTTCAGAACATCATAAGAAAGCTTCGCTCCGATTTATGGAAAGTCTTGCAGCAGTATTGGCGGAGAGACTACGATTGACCCGTTCAGAATTAGGTGAAGAGTACGATGTGTAAACTTTGTGCTGATATATTTAATATGTTTAGTTTATTTTTATTAATTAAAGTTTAACAAAAATAGCATAGAATAATCAGTAATGACCCAAAATAGCTATAAAGTGGGAGCTATTTTTGAGAAAGGGGTTCGTGATGGAAATATCTATACATCGAGCCGGAGAGTGCGGTATATCGGAGAAAGATTCATTTCTTAAACACTATGATGATCGTCACTGTGCTCTGAGCAAGTTTGGTGCACTCTGTCATCTTCACGAGAGAGAAATAGAGCCGTTGGGAAGTTGTGAACTTAATACACATCGTGATATTGAAATTGTCACGATAGTTACCCGTGGCACCATGGAGCATAAGGAGATGGGCGGAAGTCGTGGAGTAGTCAGGGAAGGGGAGATTCACTATATTGCTGCTGGGAATAATGTTCGTCTTTTACAGCATAATCCATCCCCTGTAGATAAAACCGAATTATTGCAATTATGGATTGTCCCGCGTCAAAAAAATAGTACTCCACGACATGAGCATCGTACGTGTGAAATGGATAAACTCAATCGTTGGACACTGGTTTTCAGCGGGAACGGGCAAAAAAATTCACTGCGGATAGAGCAGGATATGTGTATGCGGGTATCTCATCTGTATGTGGGACATACCTTGGTCTCTGATCTGCATAAACCGGGATACGGAAGACTTTTATTTGTTCTTGACGGTGAGGTAAATGCATGCGGACATACACTAAAACGTCGAGATGAGCTTCATGTGATCGGGGATGAGCCGTTTGAAATCACGGCCAATCGGGATGCCCGTCTTTTTTTATTTGATGTCCCGATGTCTGATTTTGAACATTAAAGTAGGGTTGTTTGTGATGCCTCGGATTGTCGCAGGGCACGTTCAGCTCGTTCGATAATATCATCTATTTCCTCATTGTCGATTTGTACTGTCGTCCCAAGACGCATATTGATTGTTTTGAGCTTATCAAACGGCTCTTCAGACATTACATTAAAGAGCTTTTGACTGAATTTTATTGCATTTTCCGAATTTTCTACGAGATAGGCTAATAGAAAAATCTTTTTATCCCACCGTACCAGCATATCGCTTTGACGGATATTGCTTTTGATACTGGAGGTAAAATCGCGCAGGTATTTATCTGCTTCGCTATCCGAAGACATAAGCTCAATCATCGTAATACCGATTTCTTTTACATTAAACTCTGCCGCACTTTGGAAGCTTTTGGAGGTGTGGATAAAATAATCTTTGTTAAACGCTCCGCTCTCTTTGTTAATGCTGACATCGTTTTCAATCATAATCCGTTTGATAAGATCTTGGGAGATATCGGTAAAAGAGACAATCGCATACTCTTCTACCGGTTCTTCGATAGTGACCGAAAATGCAAACGGTTCGGCACGAGAATTAATCATACTGACAATTCTGTCGGTTTCGGGAAGCTTCAGTATCGAAGCGGTCCATTCATCGGGATTGTCTGCTTTTCCGGCATGGAAATAGGCGTCATGAGGGACAAAACGGGTGGGGAGTGAACCAAATTCGCGGAGAAACATTTTTACCGTAGACATATTGGTAAAATCTTTAAATGACTTGTTAAAGAGAATCGGCTGGTTTTGATAAAGGAGGACTATCAGATTTTTTTGAGTATCGATTGCGGACTGAAATAGTTTATGGCAAACATCCTCTTCATTGGATATAAAAGTGTCACTGTGCAATGAAGACATAAAAAGCCTTTATGTGTATATGTTGCACAATGATAGCATAGCCGAGAAGGAAAAATAGCCTTAGACAGCTATTTTTTCATTCGTGTACGCGTAGGTTGAGGAGATAGAGCGGAGACGTTCCGCCGCTTTGATGAAGACATCGATGGTGTAATCGATCTCTTCAGCGGTGGTAAAACGGCTGAGGCTGAGGCGGATTGCCGTATGGGCGAGTTCAGGATCTTCGCCGATGGCGCTCATGACGGGGTTGGCTTCGAGGCTTTCGGATGCACATGCACTTCCGGTAGATGCAGCGATTCCTGCACGGTTGAGATCCCACAGCATCGATTCACCCTCGATACCGCGCAGAGAGATGAGGATGGTGTTCGGAGTACGGCGAGCGCGATCTCCGACGACGATGGTGTCGGGGAGCTGAGAGATAGCGTCTTCGAGACGGTCGCGGAGTGCTCGCACGTCGCTGTTCATTTTTTCCAAATGTCCGACCGATTGTTTCATCGCCAGACCCATACCGATGATGTAGGCGACGTTGAGAGTTCCCGCACGTTTGCCTCCCATTTGTTCTCCGCCGTGGAGGAGGTTCGGAAGTTCTGACCCTTTTTTGACATACAATCCGCCGATCCCTTTGGGACCGTGGAATTTATGGGCGGAGAAGGTGAGATAGTCGATCGGTGTTGCGGTGAGATCGACTCGCAACTTTTCCGATCGCTTGAACCGCATCGGTGTGGAACAAAATGCCGCGCTCTTTTGCGATGTGCGGCGACCTCTTCGACGGGGAAGATCATCCCCGTTTCGTTGTTCGCCCACATCATAGAGATGAGGATCGTTTTGTCGGTGATCGCCGCCGCGACACGTTCGGCACTGACATAACCGTAACTGATCGACATCGACGAAAGTGATCTCAGCGCCGTTCTCTTCGAGGAAGTGGAGGGTTTCAAGAACGGATGGGTGCTCGACCGCAGAGGCGATGATGTGGTTTTTAGACGGGTCGCGGAGGATATGTTTGAAAAAGACCCCCTTGAGGACGGTGTTGTTGCTCTCGGTCGCACATGAGGTGATGAGGATGTCATCGGCATCGGGAGCGTTTAGGGCATCGTACATATTGCCCATCGCTTCGTTTAGATAAGGGCGCACTTCGATCCCGTATTGGTGGAGGGAGTTCGGGTTACCGTAAAGCTCTTCGAAAAAAGGCTGCATTTTTACTTTTACGATCGGGTCGAGCTTGGTGGTGGCATTGTTATCTAAATAGACGCGTTTCATAGATAGTCCTCATAGTGTCGGTTATTATGAGGAGAGATTGCAAGATTTGTTCGAGAGTTTTGTATGAGTTTGGCAGTATATAATTGTTTTTTTTAGTATAATTCAGTTGATATGCCAATAGAAAGGTTAAAAATGAATATAAAAAATTTATTGATACCAATAATTCTGCTTACATTCTCATTTTTTGTATATGCTGATGATGCAACGGAAAACGGAAATACTGATTACTCAAAAGCAATAGAACTTTTTACCAAATCTTGTGATAATGGTTACTATAGAGCATGTACTTCCTTGGGACATGCTTATTTTAGAGGTAAAGGCGTTCCGCAAAATTCGAATATTGCTGTTCAATATTATTCCAAAGCTTGTGAAGGTGGTGAAGACGTAGGATGCAAAAATTTGGGGAATGCTTATTTGCAGGGTATTGGGGTCACACAAGATTTTATTAAAGCTTCGGATGCTTTTAATAAGTCATGTGAACTTAACAATATGGATGGATGTATCAATTTAGGCAATCTTTATTATGCTGGAAAAGGATTTCCTAAAAATCGTGATAAAGCGATTGAACTCTATAAAAAAGCATGCGATAAAGGTAATGACCGTGGATGTACGAATCTAGGAAATATGTACTATCTTGGAAAATGATAGAAACTCACGCTTCCGCGTGCTCTTCTTTGTAGGTAAAGATAGGCTCTTTGGTCGGGTCTTCGATGACCGCTTCGGTGATGGTAACACTGGCAATAGCTTTATTCGACGGACAGCTAAACTGCAACGGTAGCATCGCCTCTTCGATAATTCCCCGTAATCCCCGCGCACCGACACCGCGATCGATCGCTTTTTGCGCCACCGCTTCGAGGGCTTTATGCTCGAAATTCAGCTCGATGCCGTCCATGTCGAACAACGCCTGAAACTGTTTGATGAGGGCGTTATCCGGCTCTTGGAGGATTTGGATCATTTGATCTTTGGTGAGTTCGCCCAGCTGTGCGACGACGGGGATACGCCCGATAAATTCGGGGATCATTCCGTAATGGACGAGCGCTTTAGCATCGATTTTTTTCGGTTTCGCATCGGCAGAGGCGCTTTTGCTGAATCCCACTTTGTTCGTTTTTTTCGTATGGGTGTCGGGGACGAGACCGACAAACGCACCGCCGCAGACGAAAAGGACGTGAGACGTGTCGAATAATACCGTCTCGGTCGTAGAGTTTTTACGGCTCCCTTTGATCGGAACGTATACTTCGGCACCCTCTAGGATTTTGAGCAACCCCTGCTGTACCCCTTCACCCGATACGTCGCGCCCCATCGTTGAACTCTCACCCTTACGGGCGATTTTGTCCACTTCGTCGATATAGATGATACCCCGCTGTGCGAGTTCGATATCGTAGTTTGCTGCAGCGAGGAGACGTGAGAGGATGCTCTCGACGTCTTCACCCACGTAACCCGCTTCGGTGAGGGCGGTCGCATCGGCGACGGCGAACGGCACCTGCATGATCTTGGAGAGTGATTTGGCGAGCAATGTTTTTCCGCTCCCCGTAGGACCTACAAGCATAATGTTCGATTTTTCCAGTTCTACATTGTTGTAGATCGGGTTTTCGATCCGTTTGTAGTGGTTGTAGAGGGCAACGGCGAGCACTTTTTTCGCTTCCTCCTGACCGATGATGTATTTATCCAAAAATTCGACAATTTTTGCAGGAGTAGGGAGCTGCTGCTGCATCGCGGAGCGTTGCTCGTAGCGTACCTCTTTTTGCAAAATAGCGGAACAGGTAGTGACACACTCGTTACAGATATGGGTTGTCTCCGAAGAGAACATTTTTTTGACTTCGTTTTGCTTTCTACCGCAAAAAGAACACAATTTTTCAGTACTCATCAGACATCCTTCGGAGTGAATTTAGTGAGGATCGTATCGGCAAGACCGAATGCGATCGCTTCGGAGGCTTCCATGTAGTTATCGCGATCCGACTCTTTTTCGATCACTTTGGCACTTTTTCCCGTCGCTTCGGCTAGGATCACATACAAACGGCGTTTGAGGTTGAGGATGTGTTTGGTGTGGATCTCGATGTCGCTCGCTTGACCTGAATAGCCCCCCAGTGGTTGGTGGATCATCACTTCGGCATTGGGGAGCATATAGCGGTTCCCTTTTTCTCCGCAGGTAAACAGCACCGCCGCCATAGAAGCGACAAGACCCATCGCGTAGGTGTGGACAGGGGCATTGATGAGATTCATCGTGTCTAAAATAGCTAGTCCCGCCATCACCGATCCACCCGGTGAACTGATATACATATGGATCGGCTCTTCGGGATCCATCGCTTCGAGATAGAGGAGTTGTGAGACGATAATCCCCATCATACCATCATCAATCGCTTCGGTGATGACGATGACACGGTCTCCTAAAAGTTTGGAAAAGAGATCGAAATAACGCTCTCCACGCGGTGAAACATCTTTTACGGTTGGAATATAAGGCATGATATTCTCCTTTTACACAAATGATTTGATGAATTCAGGAAGTGACATAGGGATCACTTCTATGTTGTGTTTTTCGACAAACTTTTTCTCTTTTTTCCCCAGCTCTTTGTCGGTGATGACGTAGCCCCCTTCCAAATCAAGAGTGAGTTCATTGGCAACCATACGGTCGGTATCGCGGTCAAACGACGTCCCTAAAAAGAGGTACTTTTTGGTTTTACGGTAGGTTTTGAGGATTTTCGGTACGGCAAATCCGCTCATCGCTTCGGTAAGCCAGTCGACGTAGTCGGCATCGGAGATGACGAAAGTCGGATTCGGCAGAGGTGAACCCATCGGTTTGAAGAGAATTTTTTCAGCGGTTTCGAGAACCTCATCATCGACAAGAAAGTATTTTTGGTTTTCCACATCGTATTCGTATACTTCGTATCGGTTCAGATCACCCATGATGCGTGATTTACCGATGATAAGACAGTGCTGTGTGTAAGCTAATAGCTCTTGGAATTTGGTATCGCGGTTGGTATCGATAATGTATCGCGGCGACATATCGACGATCGCTTTATGTAACGGTGTCGGATCGAACGGTTTGGTGTAGATATGATTCATCAGCTGTGTCATATACTCTACGCCGCGACGTTGCTCCAAATGCATTGCGGCGCGGGAGTATTCGAACATCAGACGCGGTGACATTGCACGTCCCCCGTTCATCGCCAAAATGAGCGAATCGCTATCATGTGGGACCGCTTCGCCCTCTTTACTCATGACTCCCTCAAACACTCCCAAACCGAAGTAGGGGATCGTGGTCTGGTTTCGCAACTCTTTCTTTATCGTTTCAAATAGTGTGTCCATTCTGATCCCTTTTGGAGCTTTTGCTTTAACTTTGCATAATGCGTTCTTGTTATCTCTATTTACCCGTGACACCCTTTACCGGTATAGCAGCTTTGCGCCGCAACAATTTTGGAGAGTGCTTTATCAATACTGAACGGTGTGTCAATATCAGCGAGAATCTCATGGTAGAACACCGCACCGTCTTTTGAGATGATAAAAAGGGACTTGGCTAGTTCTTTGTTGCTGAGTCGGAGACCGTAATAATCCCCATACGCTTCATCATAATCATACCCGCTCAACCACTCTTCGAGTGACGGCAATTCCTGCTTATCGGTAGCAACGATGAGTGCTTTGGTAATTCCCCCCAGTGCATTGAGAGAGAAGAGGGTGCTCAACTCGTGGAGCTGAGTAATGAGGAGATCGTCGATAAAGGGTGCGCTGATGAGAAGCTGTGTCGCGCCGTTTTGCCCGCCGACGGTAAAGGTTTCACCGGAACGATTTTTTAGGCTCACTTTTTCGGATGCATAGCCGATATCCAGCGGCATATCTTCGAGTTGAAGTGTAGAAGTATGATAGGTGATTTGCATAATGGGCTCCTTGGGTGAACGATTGCTATTTCACTGCATTTAGCGTTCTTGCAGCCTTATGCGGGGTGAACGTAGCGAAGATGTTCGGCGATTTCAGTCCCCACGACAAAATGTTCTATCGCAGCAGTGGCTGATTTGATGAAAGGGGGGATTTTATGGAGTTTGATCCCGACGTTTTTCATCGCGAATAAGGTATTGAGGCAGTATTGATCGACGATGAGGGTGTTGGCTTTGCCGATCACTTCGAGGAGGGCATAATGCTCGCTGATGTGATGAGGACTTTTGGCTATGGCACTTTCACATTCACAGGAGATCATCTTCGGATCTTTTACCATATCTCCTGAGTACTTTTCCCATGGGTTCAGTTTAGTCTCGATGTGACGGTATCGGATATCTTTGCGATTTCCGCTCACTTCATACATAGAGAACATCGAACAAGCACATGGGTTGTTGTGATAAACATTCTCTTTCGCATCCAGCGGTATGGCGACGATCATCATCGGACTCCTTATAGTTAACGGTAGAATGCAAGTTTTATTCTTGTACAGTTTTTGCATATCAGATGTTGAGTTTTTATTTAAATTCAGGTTATATCCTATAAAATAGGGCAATATTTAAGAAGGCTGGAGTTTTAATGCAGTTAATAAATCATCGTTATGACACTGTTGAAAAACTCGATATCTTTATCGACCGGATACTTTCCCATCAGGGGGAGGTATTCATCCAAATCTTTAGCGGGGTGATGGATAAATCACAAATTCAACCGATTCTCGATGTACTAACTGCTAAACTCCCCCGTGCAACGCTGATCGGTGCAACCACCGCCGGAGAGATTATCGACGGTGAGATGACATCGGGGGCTATAATTATCTCCGCCTCCTTGTTTGATTCTACGAGTGTTAAAACCTATTATTTCCCCCATTCTGATTATGAACACGGTGTACTGGCTGCCCAAAAGATTCTTACCCCAAAAACCAAAGCATGTATTACTCTCAGCGAAGGGCTAAAAAGCGATTCGGAATCGTTTTTGGACGGTTTTACGTCGATTCGTAATAATGTTGTGATTGCGGGGGGAAATGCGGGAGATGATCTTACCTTTACCCGTACTTATATTTTCAAAGAGAATACGATTTATGATAATGGGATAGTGATCGCTGTTTTGGAGAGCGATGTATTAGAGGTTCATCCTACCTATTCACTGAATTGGACGATGATCGGCAAGTCAATGATCGTCACGAGAGCGGATAAGAACATCATCTATGAAATAGACGGTTATCCGGTACGGGAACTCTATACCCATTATTTGGGAGAAGAGACAGTCGCACATATCCCTGCCAGCGCTATCGAGTTCCCGTTGGTCAAGGTGGAGGATGGGGTAGACACAGCCCGCTCAATGATCGCTCAAAGTGAAGATGGTGGGTTTGTCTATGCCGGACATTTCCATAACGGCGATAAAGTCCGTTTCGCGATCGGAAATATCGAAGAGATACTCGAGCGTGCAGTAGAAATCAAAGCCGATGTCGCCTCTCGACCCGCAGAAGCAACCTATGTCTATTCGTGTTCGGTGAGAAAACTTTTCTTGAAAGAACAGCTTAATTATGAATTGGGATTGATTAATGAGATTGCACCGACTGCCGGAATGTTTACCTACGGTGAGTTTTTTCACTCTCCATCGGGTAATCAGCTTCTCAATATTACCACGACAACCCTCTCTCTGAGTGAATCAAAAGAGGCGTATTCTCCCAAGAATCAGGAATCGGCACATCACTATAATCACACGATGCTCAAATCATTGACCCATTTGGTTAATACGACACAAGGGGAGCTTAACGATAATATTAAGATCCTCGATCAGTACAAAATGGTCCTTGATGAAAGTTCAATTGTCTCAAAAACCGATGATCATGGGATTATTACCTATGTGAATGATGCTTTTTGTGCTATTTCAGGCTATTCAAGAGAAGAACTGATCGGGCATAATCATAATTTGGTTCGTCATCCCGATACCCCGAAAGAGCTTTTCAAAGATCTATGGACTACGATTAAAGAGGGGAAAGTTTGGAAAGAGACCTTTAGAAATCTCTCCAAAACGGGGCACGAGTATTATGTAAAATCGGTTATTGCCCCTATCTTCGACGATCGGGGTAATGTTGTTGAGTTTATCGCGGCACGGGTGGATGTGACGGAGTTAATCACCAAAGATCAAATTATCCGTCGCCAGTTGATTGACAGCCTGAGCGGTCTGAAAAATCGTACGGCACTGTTGGGTGACTTGGAACTCGGAGAGGCTGAAGTCACACTCGTACTACTCAATATCGATCGGTTTTCTACGATCAATGATTATTTCGGCTATGCGATCGGAGATATGTTACTTCAGGCATTTGCCAGACGGCTCGAAGAGACGGTTCAACATGATCTTCTTTACCGTATCAGCGGTGATGAATTCGCAATTATCTGTGTTATAGAGAAATTTGACGAAACGTTGAGAGATCATTTAGTGGAATATATCAATAAACTCGAAAACTTCAAGTATCACGTCGGAGGGCATGAACTCTCTATCAGTGTTTCGGCCGGTATTGCGCACGGCGGCTATACGGATGTTTATAACCTGGCGCATATGGCGCTAAAAGAGGCAAAAGAACAGCATACCAAACTGATATTTTTCAACGATAATACAGCTCTGACCGAAAAAACGCGTAACAATATCTGGATGTTCGATAAAATCAAATCGGCGATTGAAGAAGATCGGATTGTCCCTTATTTTCAGGGGATTGTTGACAATAAAACTCGCCGTATCGTCAAATATGAGTCATTAATCCGTTTAATAGAACCCGATGGGAAGGTGTTGACTCCGTTTTGGTTTTTGGAACATGCCAAAAAATCAAAACTGTATGATAAATTGACCCGCATTATGATTGCCAAGACGTTTGCAGCTTTTGAAAATGAGGAGTTTGAATTCTCGCTGAATCTTACGATGTCTGATATTGTTTCGGATGTGACACGTCTGTATATATACCGGATACTTGAAGAATCCAAAGCGGCATCACGTGTTGTTTTTGAGATTGTTGAATCCGAGGGGATCGTCAATTACGAAGAGGTGATCGACTTTATCAAGACGGTTAAGCTGTTCGGCTGCAAGATCGCAATCGATGATTTCGGTACCGGATACTCTAATTTCAGTTATCTGAGTAAACTCGATGTCGATTACATCAAGATCGACGGATCGCTGATCAAAAATATCAATCATGACATAGATCATCTCTTTACCGTCGAAAGTATCCTCTTTTTTGCCCAGAAAAAAGGGATTCAAACAATAGCAGAATTTGTGGAAGACGAGCAGATATATGATACGCTACTAAAATTAGGGATCGACTATTCTCAAGGCTATCTCTTTTCTACTCCTAAACCTACACTCTGATATACCACTCTCTACACTACCGTTAAAAGAGCGACGTTTTTGTCGCTCTTTGTTGAATTTCTCATTTTAAACCCATAGAACGCTGTTTGCATTTAACACTTTAAGAAAATGGTTGCATGCTGGATGAGGCTATCGAATCATTGGATTTTTACTAAGGAGTTTATCATGAGTTGTTCCTCAAGCGGTAACGAAGCTTTTATGCCCGATGACATCAAAGAGAAGATTCACAATCATCCATGCTATTCAGAAGGTGCTCACCATCACTATGCCCGTATTCACGTGGCGGTTGCCCCGGCGTGTAATATTCAATGTAATTACTGTAACCGTAAATACGATTGCTCAAACGAATCTCGTCCGGGTGTGACGTCTGAGCGTCTAACACCGGAAGAAGCGGCAAAGAAAGTGCTTCTCGTCGGCGGTGAAGTACAGCGTATGAGTGTTTTAGGGATCGCTGGTCCGGGTGATGCGTTGGCAAATCCTGCAAAAACATTTGAAACATTCGGAATGGTGCGTGAATTTGCACCCGATCTTAAACTGTGTCTTTCGACTAACGGATTGGAACTTGCGACTTATATTGATGAGATGGTTGAACACAATATCGATCATATCACTGTTACGATCAACAGTGTCGATGAGACCGGAGAGATCGGAAGTCAAATCTATCCGTGGATTTTTTATAACAACAAACGTATTTATGGAAAAGAAGCAGCGCAAATTCTCCTCGAGCGTCAACTCGAGGGGATGAAAAAATGTGTTGAGAAAGGGATTTTGATCAAAGCAAATTCGGTTCTCATCCCGGGAATCAACGACAAACACCTCCCTGAGGTATCCAAAAAACTCAAAGAGATCGGGGTGTTTCTTGCATAACGTTATGCCGATCCTCTCTGAACCGGAGTTCGGAACTGCGTTTGCATTGGCTGGTGTACCGAGTGCTACCGATCAGCAGCAGATGGAAGTTCAAGAAGCGTGCGGAATGGATATGAAACTAATGCAGCACTGCCGCCAATGCCGCGCCGATGCGGTGGGGCTTATCGGTGAAGATCGCGGAGCGGAATTTACCAAAGATACCTTTGCAGGGCTCAGTTTTGATGAGCTTCAAATCAAATACGATCTTGAAGCGCGCCAAGCGGCTCAGGCAAAAATTGAAGAGTTCCGATTCTTTCTCGATCAAGCAAACGAACGTGTCCGTAAAGAGAAAGAAGAGCTTAGTTCTACCGGTGTAACAATCCTTGTAGCGGTAACGACTGCGGGTGAGGGGATGATTAACCAACACTTCGGAAGCGTACGTGAGTTCTTGATCTACGAGGCAGGGGATAAAGGTATACGATTTATTCACCACCGTAAAGTGGACACAGAATATTGTGCGGGACCGGACGGTACCAATCCGCTTGCTCCGATCTTGGAAAAACTCAAAGATGTACAATTGATTCTGACCGCGAAAATCGGAGGATGTCCTCAGGATGATCTTAAAACAGCTGGAATCATTGCAGATCAAAGCTATGCGTATCAACCGATCGAAATTTCGGTACTTAAAGCGTCACGTAAATATTTCGGTATGGATGAAAACGCGGAAGTAAATTAAGGAGCCTATTATGGCACTCATCAACGATACAACACTGCGTGACGGGGAGCAGGCTCCCTATGTCGCGTTCAATACTGATGAAAAACTCCGAATTGCTACACTCCTTGATGCGTGCGGTGCGGATGAACTTGAAATCGGTATTGCGGCGATGGGTACTAAAGAGCGCGAAGATATTAAAGAACTTTTAGCCTTGGGGTTGAAGGCACGGATGATGACCTGGAACCGCATGAAAATGGAAGATTTAGAGGCTTCCCTATCCTGCGGGATTAAAGCGGTCGACCTCTCGATTCCTATCTCAGATATTCTTATCGACGTCAAATTTGGCGGCAGCAAGCTCAAAGTATTAAATGAACTTGAACGGGTAGTTACTGCCGCATCTCGAGAAGGGCTTTTTGTTTGTATCGGGGGTGAAGACAGTTCACGCGGAAATTTCGACTTTATCAAAGATGTTATGCTCCTTGCATCGCAATGCGGCGCATCACGTTTCCGTTACTGTGATACGATCGGTATCATGACCCCGACACAAACGTATAACGTTATCAAATCATTAAGTGAGCTCAATCTCCTTCCGATAGAGATGCATACCCATAATGATTTCGGTTTAGCCAATGCGAATGCCCTCAGTGGAATCGATGCCGGGGCAATCAGTATGAACACGACGGTTATCGGGTTAGGTGAGCGTGCCGGCAATGCGTCGTTTGAACAGATTCTTATGTCATTGAAACATCTTTACAAAGAAGCACGTGCCATTGATCCGATTCAATTACGAGAATTGGTTCATACCGTTGCAACTGCTGCAAACATTGATCTAGCAACGAATGCTCCAGTGGTCGGTGAGAGAATATTTGCCCATGAGAGTGGGATACACGCGAGCGGGATGATGAAAGACTCCCATGCGTATGAGCCGTATGAGGCGAGTGAAGTGGGGTTACAGAGTTCCTTTCCTATCGGAAAGCACTCCGGCAGTGCAACCATCCGCTACCATTTGGCTCGTATGGGGATCAGTGCCGACAACTCTATTCTAGGGGATCTTCTGCCGAAAATTCGTGAAATTGTCACTTCCCGTAAACGGGTATTGGAGACATATGAGCTTAAATCTCTCTATCAGGATGCAGTGTGTATATAGGATGGCTTAAATACGCCGATGTGGCTGAACTGACTAAAATCGCCGAAGAGACGGGGTGGCTGCTGGACGGCTATCATGTCAAACTCATGATGATGCACTCTCCTCACCTTTGCTATGGTGCGTATGACGAGGGTGTACTGGTCGGTGCGGTGATGGCGATTGAGTTTGAGACATCGGCGATGATCAAATATTTTATGGTCAAACCGAGTCATCAAAAACAGGGGCTGGGACGCCGTCTTTTTAATACGTTGTTCGGTGCTCTTCAGGATGAACACCCCTCGCTGTATCTTCATGCCAATCCTGCGTTAGAATCTTTTTTCCATGGGTACGGATTTAAGAGCATCATGGAAGTAGGGCGCTATCTTAATGTCGGAAAAGTACCCCCATTTAGTTTCACTAATGCTCAGGCAAAAGAGCTTGACAGCGGAAATTTCGATGCGACGATTCGACGGATCGATGCAGAGACATTCGGTGAAAACCGTATGAATTTTATGATGGATGAGATGGAACGGAACAGTTCACTCAAATTCGCTCTACCGAATGCGTTTCAACACTCCAGTGTCATCAATTCGCGCGGAGTTTATCTCGGGCCGTGGCAGTGTAAAGTCGGCTTTGAAGATGAGGCTGAGAAATTGATGCAGGGAGTGCTCTATTTTCGCGGATTGAAAAAAGTGATTGCCGATGTTCCGATGGGAAATGAAAAAGCGGTTGCACTGTTCGAAAAGTACCATTTTGTCAAAAAAGGGACCTTTATCCATATGTGTTACGGCGATTCTCGCAATGTGAAATTTGAGAATATTTACGCCTTTTCACTTTGAATACTTTATGCAGTAAATTAAAAAAAGGAGTCTATTATGTCTGAAGAAATTGATAACAAAAAAGAGCTGGCAAAGCTCAAACGGCTAGCGGTAGAAATTGCTTCCGAAATTCACGATATTGTCGAAGATACTGTTTGGACGAATCACGTTAAAATGCCCTCCCTTGCTCAAAAGCTTTACGAAGCGGTCGAAAAAGCTAACAGCTATAAGGCAGAGCACTCTCTATAAGGGGTGGGTCATGGCTACTCAGGAAGAAGTTTTAGCTCTGGAGATTTGTGAGTGCGGCGGCAAGAGTGTAGCCGATGCGATTAAAATTTTTCAAGAGACTTCGCTTCCTTATAAAAAAGCGAAAAAGTTGGTCACAGAGTGCGAGAAGAGCTGCTGTCGTGCAGCCCTTTTAAGAGTGTTTGACATGTCCTATTTCGGAACATTTGATTATGATGAGATTGAACGGCTCATTCAGCTTCGTCATGATAAGTTAGGCGAACTTTTAGAGCGGATGAAAACCGGGCGATGATGATTCGGCGTGCTGTGCAGAGTGATATTCCTGCGATGGGACAATTGCTCCGTGAGCTTTTTTCTATCGAAGATGATTTTACCGTCGATTTTGAAAAACAGTCTCGCGGACTGAAACTTTTACTCGATACATCAAGCGCGATCGTATTGGTTGTAGAATCGGATGATCAAGTCATTGCGATGGCAAGCGTACAAACGCTTATTTCCACGGCGATGGGCGAGAGTGTGGGACTAATCGAGGATGTTATTGTCACAGAAGAGTATCGAGGCAAAGGGATCGGAAAAAAATTGCTTGAAAGAGTGATCGAAGAGTCTGTAAATGCTGGAATGAAGCGTTTAGCTCTTGGGGTTGATAATAGAAATCATCATGCTATCGCTTTTTATGAAAAGCACGGATTTTCCACCAGCCATCTTGGGCTGATGTATCGGATGAACATGTAATATCCACAACTATTCTACAGAGGTAGAGACTCTATTTTTCCCCTCTTTTTTTGCTTTATACATGGCATCATCCGCTTTTTTAACAAATGCTTCGAGACTCTCTGTTTTATTGAACTGTGCTACACCGAGACTAATCGTAATATGACTGATATCTTTAAAAGGTGCATTCTCGATCTCTTTTCTCAGCCGCTCCGCCAGAGCTACCGTCCCCTCAAACGGGGTATCGATCTGTAATATAACAAACTCTTCACCGCCCCATCGTGCGAACATATCGTTACTTCGTATCACAGAGCGAACGATTTCAGCAGTATTGACCAAAACATCATCTCCGGTATTATGTCCATAGGTGTCATTAACATTTTTGAAGTTGTCGATATCGAACATAATCAATGCCACCGAACTGCCTGATTGCCGTGCATGATTCGTAAGGGAGTGAAGCCACTGGTTGCACTGCAACCGATTTGCCGTATGGGTCAACGGATCAGTGGCAGCAGCTTTAGCCAGTTCATTTTCAAAGAGGATACGAGACGTAATGTCTTTGCCGGTAGAGACAAAATTGGTGATCTCTCCTTGTTTGTTTTTCATGGGAACAATCGTTTTGAACTCATTATAGAATGTTGCATCTTTTCGTTTGTTGGTCAGAACACCCTGATAGGTTTCCCCTTTTAAAATCGTTTGCCACATATGTTCATAAAAGGAAGTCTCATGCTCACCGGAGCGGAGAATATTTGGTTTTTTATCAATCACTTCTTCCGCCAAATATCCGGACTGGCGTTCAAATGCACGATTTACATACTCGATCCGCCCCTCTACATTGGTGATGACCACGGTATCCCCGCTCGCTTCAAGTGCTTTGGAAAGTTTTAGGAGGTGAAAGTCGCTTTGATGCTTGAATACACGAAGGATTTGAGTTATAGCATAACTGGCAACGATGGCGCATATGGCACGAAACAATTGAGCAGGAAGAGTACTCAACGCTTCAAAAGATTCTGCATTAATGAGGGAAGCGGGAAAAAAAGTCCCTGCTGGGACAAGTATCCCAGCAAATATACCGTAAAAGAAAAAAGTGGCGGAGAGGGTATACATACATCGTTTTATAGTTGTATAGACCGGTCCGTGAATGACATAGGCCGGATGAGCGAAGATATAAGCGGTTAAAAAAATTCCCGGGACCCCAAGGAGATATCGGACAAAAATATTTGCATTTTGAAAGGTGAAGCTTTCAAAAGCAAACTGAACGGTAACGGTCAATAAAATCAATATCAGTAAAATTAACGTTGCGCGTAAACGCCCCCACATAACACGCGCGGCAAAATAGAGTAGCACTCCGTATGAGAGGCTCATCGCTATAAAACCGATCACACCGAGGATGTCGCTAGCAGGAGGCACCCCCTCCAGCGACTGAAACATGACGAGCCATTCTGACATTCCGTGGATAATACCGAACACACCGAGATACTTTAGATCACGTGAAAATTTAAAAATAGAATTCTCGCTCGGATAGTGGAGAATACTGTAGCCGAATAGAAAAAATGCGAGCCCGTAAAAGAAATAGATATAGTCGATGAAATGAAGCATAATGATCCCACATGTGAAATTAGTAATATGTTTAGATTACCAATATTGTACCATTCTATATATTATTGTCCATTTTTACCCCCTGCAAAACCTATTCCTACAAATTTGTCATAAAATTCCTATTTTGTCGCTTTGAGCAAGTAAATGTCGTAAAAAACCATAGAACACCCCTTGCATCAACCTAAGTGAAGTTCAAAAACAAGGGGATAACATGGCTGGAGCAGCTAGCTTGCGACAAATCGCGTTCTACGGAAAAGGTGGGATTGGTAAATCTACCACGTCTCAAAATACATTGGCAGCAATGTCACATTACTTCGGTAAAAATATTATGATCGTTGGTTGTGATCCAAAAGCGGATTCAACTCGTTTGATTCTTCACGAGAAAGCACAAGATACTATTCTTTCTCTCGCAGCAGAAATGGGAACAATCGAAGATGTTGAGATGGAACAAGCTCGTCTTTGGGGTAAAGGTTTGTTTGACCGTGAAACTCCGGGCGGTTGGATCAACTGTACAGAGTCTGGCGGACCAGAGCCAGGAGTAGGTTGTGCAGGTCGCGGTGTTATTACTGCGATTAACTTTCTTGAAGAAGAGGGTGCTTACGATGAAGAAGGTTTAGATTTCGTCTCTTACGATGTTCTTGGTGACGTTGTTTGTGGTGGATTCGCTATGCCGATTCGTGAAGGTAAAGCACAAGAAATTTACATCGTTATGTCAGGTGAAATGATGGCGATGTACGCGGCTAACAACATCTCTAAAGGGATTTTGAAATACGCAAACACCGGTGGAGTACGTCTTGCAGGTCTTATCTGTAACGCTCGTATGACAGATAAAGAGTACGATTTGGCGTTAGAGCTTGCTCAACGTCTTGGAACTCAATTGATCCACTTCGTACCACGTAACAATATCGTTCAGCATGCTGAGCTTCGCCGTATGACGGTTGTTGAATACAGCCCATACTCTGACCAAGCTCGCGAATACAAAGAACTTGCTCGTAAAATCGTTTACAACGACATGAAAATTATCCCTACTCCAATCAGTATGGATGAGCTTGAAGACTTGCTTCTTGCATTCGGTCTTGAAGACGAAGTTGATGAGTCACAAGTCGGTAAAGCGGCAGAAGCTTAATTAGTCACGTTACCCCGAGGGTTCCTCTTTTGAGGAATCTTCAATGGCTCGTCATGTAAATGACAAATAACATCTTGTTAATAATGAAAAGAAAACAACAGAAAAAGGAGATTAGATGTTTGTATTAGGTTTTCACTTCCCAGCTTCAATGGGGAATATAATTCCAGACGAATTAGTTGCAGAAAAAATTGCCGGTGTTGATATCAGTGACGTTAAAGAGATCAAACTTTTGATGGGTACTAAAGATAAAGATAAAGAGTGGATCAGCTACACCAACAAAGATACATTCTTGTTCCGTGCTATGGTTCATTACTTCAAAGAAGAGAACCCTGACTAAAGAGCAAAAGTACATGATCTACATGAACCGTTACCAAATGTCTGCTATCTCTAAACGTGTAGATGCAGCAGATGATGAAACAATGAAATTGTGTCACAACTTAGATTCGATGGAACAATTCCGTATCGAAGTCGCGTAAGGAAGGGGTGTATTATGGGTCCAGAAACACTAGAAGCTAAACAAAAAGCGGCCATTGAAGAGATCTTAAAAGCGTATCCTGAGAAAGCGGCAAAAAACCGTGAAAAACATCTCGGTGTCGGATCTCCAAATGATGAAAATCAAAAAACGTGCGGTGATGTCCGTTCAAACAAAAAAACCGTTCCGGGTGTAATGAGTCAACGCGGTTGTGCTTATGCAGGGTCTAAAGGGGTTGTATGGGGTCCGGTCAAAGACATGATCCATATCTCTCACGGTCCTATCGGATGCGGTCAATACAGCCGTGCAGGTCAGACGTAACTATTACATCGGTGTAACCGGTGTTGATACATTCGTTACTATGAACTTTTGCTCGGATTTCCAAGAAAACAACATCGTTTTCGGTGGAGATAAAAAATTGGGTATTTGTATCGATGAAATCGAAACTCTTTTCCCACTTAACAACGGAATCACAGTGCAATCAGAGTGTCCGATCGGTTTGATCGGTGATGATATCGCTGCGGTTGCTAAAACAAAAGCTAAAGAGATCAACAAAACTATCGTTCCGGTTAACTGTGAAGGTTTCCGTGGGGTTTCTCAGTCTTTGGGTCACCACATTGCAAACGACACCGTTCGTGACTATATTTTCGAAGGTGATCTTAGCCACATCGATATCAGTGATGTTACTCCTACTGAGTATGACGTTGCGATCATCGGTGACTATAACATCGGTGGTGACACATGGTCAAGCCGTATTCTTCTCGAAGAGATGGGTCTACGTGTTGTAGCACAATGGTCAGGCGATGCGACAATGAAAGAGATGGCATTGACACCAAAAGTGAAATTGAACTTGCTTCACTGCTACCGTTCAATGAACTACATCAGCCGTCACATGGAAAAAGAATTCGGGATTCCTTGGATCGAGTATAACTTCTTCGGACCATCACAAACGATCAAATCTCTCCGCAAAATCGCGGCGTTCTTTGATGAGAGCATCCAAGCAAAATGTGAAGAAGTTATCGCTAAATACCAACCGATGATCGATGCGGTTATCGCAAAATATAAACCACGTCTTGAAGGTAAAACCGTCATGTTGTTCGTCGGCGGACTTCGCCCTCGTCACGTTATCGGTGCCTATGAAGATTTGGGTATGGAAGTAATCGGAACGGGTTATGAGTTCGCTCATGATGACGACTACAAACGTACAAAAGAAGAAATTTTCCGCTCAACCGTTATCTACGATGACGTCAACGAGTATGAGCTTGAAGCATTCGTTAAAAAACTTCAACCTGACCTTGTAGCTTCAGGGATCAAAGAGAAGTATGTATTCCAAAAAATGGGTCTCCCATACCGCCAAATGCACTCATGGGATTACAGCGGTCCATACCACGGATACGACGGATTCGCGATTTTCGCACAAGATATGGATTTAGCAATTAATTCACCAGTATGGGCGCACTCAAAAGCACCATGGGAAAAGGAAGGTTGAGACGATGCAAGAAGTAGAAAAAATCGTAAACGGGAAAGACCTGTTTAAACGCCCAGAGTACAAAGATGTACTCGCAAACAAAAAACAATTCGAATCTTCTATGCTCGCAATCAACCCTGCGAAAGTAGATGAAATCGCTGAGTGGACTAAATCATGGGATTACCGTGAGAAAAACCTTGCTCGTCAAGCGATTACCGTCAACCCTGCAAAAGCATGTCAACCTCTCGGGGCTGTCATGGTTGCACTCGGGTTTGAGGGGACTATGCCTTACGTTCATGGTTCTCATGGATGTGTAGCGTATTTCCGTTCATACTTTACTAAACACTTCAAAGAGCCGACTCCGTGTGTTTCTGACTCTATGACTGAAGATGCTGCGGTATTCGGTGGTTTGGTAAATATGAAAGAGGGTCTTAAAAACTGTGCAGCCGTTTATAAACCTAAAATGATCGCTGTATCTACTACTTGTATGGCAGAAGTTATCGGTGATGACTTGCAAGCATTTATCCTTGCAGCTAAAGAAGAAGACGGCGGAGAGTTCTTGCCGATGGAATATCCTGTTCCTTATGCGCACACTCCTTCATTCGTAGGAAGCCATATTACAGGTTATGACAACATGATGCACGGTATCATGTCACAACTCACTGAAGGTCAACAAGGCGAAAAGAAACAACGTATCAACATCATCCCTGGTTTTGAAACGTATATCGGAAGCCTCCGTTCAGTAAAAAGCATCGTAGAAGCGTTCGGCACAGACTATATCATGTTGGGCGACCACTCTGATCAATGGGACATGCCGGCAGGTAACTACGAAATGTTCCAAGGTGGAACAAAAATTGATGATGCAAAAGATTGTATCAATTCAAGTGCAACGATCTCTTTACAAAAATATGCAACGTCTAAAACTATGAAAATGGTAGAAAAACGTTGGAAACATGCTGGTGGATTCTCTAACCCGATCGGTCTCAAAGGGACGGATGAGTTCGTTATGAAACTTGCAGAATTGACAGGAACTGAAGTTCCACAAAAACTTAAAACTGAGCGCGGTCGCCTTGTCGATGCTATGCAAGACAGCTATCCGTATATGCACGGTAAAAAATTCGCAATCTGGGGAGATCCTGACTTCCTAATCGGTGCAGTATCATTCTTCTTAGAGATGGGTGCTGAACCGACTCACGTTCTTTGCCACAATGCACCGAACGGTTGGGAAGCTGAGATGAGAGCATTGCTTGATACATCTCCGGCAAAAGACAGCTTGAACGTATGGGCTGGTAAAGACTTGTGGCACATGCGTTCACTCTTGTTCACTGAGCCGGTTGATTTCATGATCGGTAACAGCTACGGTAAAGAGTTGATGCGTGATACCGGTACTCCGTTGATCTACATCGGTTTCCCGATTTTCGACCGTCATCACCTACACCGTTACTCTATCAGCGGATACGACGGAGCGTTGAATCTTCTTACTTGGATCACGAACAAAGTTCTTGACCAATTGGATGAAGATACTAAAAATATCGCTACAACTGACTATTTCTTCGACCTCGTTCGCTAATTGGACACCTGTCCCCTTAGGGGACAAAACTTCATTGTTTCTCGTCATTTTCTCCCATATGGGAGATTTTTTTGGTTGAATGTTTTTAGAAATATTGAGTCAAAAACTTTCGTCATCCTCGGACTTGAGTCCGGGGATCCATCTTAAAAAAGAGCTGGATTCCCGCCTTCGCGGGAATGACGGCTTGAAGGATGATTTATGGCAAGCGTACACGATAAAATTAAAGCGGAATTGATGGTTGAAATCTATGCCAGTATTGATCGTATATATGATTCAATAGAACAGCATTTTGAGCTTGATGAAATCCGCCGCGATAATGTTGTAAAATCCCTCAATACGCTCAAAGATGAACTTTATTTTGTGGTTCAGACGACACCGCTTTCTTAATTTATCTGCGGTTTAAATCCAATATGTATAAAAACCATATCTCCGATGACACCCCTTCTGGAACACTCTATGCAGATTAATAACTATAAATTTTATACTTAAGGATTCTTCTATGGAACACCATGTTGTTATTGAAAAGTTATGCAGCTGCGCTAAAAAAAAGGAGATGTCTCAAATCACTACTTTTGATTCCAAAGAGGGTGCTAATGAAGCCGCTGAGACACAATTGGCCTATATGCAAGGGAATTTTTGCGGAAAACATGAGTTTCAGCTTGTGGAAGTAGGGGACAATTATGTAATCGGTATGGTCGGTGGCTGCGGATGTAAGGATAAATGATGGAATATCATGTAGTTGTTGAAAAACTGTGCAAATGCGCACTCCGAAAAGGGATGCCTCAGATTAAAACGTTCGATGATAAAGAAAATGCCTATCGTGTCGCCCGAGCTTGGGCGCAGGAACTCAATGAGAGCTTTTGCTCTCAGCACGGATTCGGAGTTGTCGAAGTGGATGACAACTATGTGATTACCGTTGGAGAGGGAAGCTACTAAACTTTTGTAAAGACAATATCCAGTAAAATATAACAATCATAAATTTGATACAGGATATTGATAGGTATGAAAAAATATTATTACGGTGCTGTCGCATTTTATTTGATTGCGCTAGTGTCGTTTATCTCCTATCAGTACACTACCCATCGGTCAGAACTTATCGCGCAAATAGATCAACAGTTGATCGAGTGTGCGAGTGTAACGGATCAATTTTTACCACCATCTCTTCATACCCCCGTTATGAATGAGGATTCTATCTCTTCAGAAGAAGATCTACATAATCGTCTTGCTTTGTCTCGATTCGCTGAAAATATGGGGGTAAAATACGTCTACTCATTTATTTTGCAAGGTGAAAAAGTCTACTTTACCTCCAGCAGTGCAACTGCCCAAGAGCTTAAAAGCGGTGAGGAGATCAGCTACTATTTTGATGAGTATACGGAAACGACTCCGATGCTGTTTAAAGCGTTTAAAACCACTCAGATGCAGTTTGATGAGTCAACGGATCAGTGGGGGCATTTCCGCTCAGTATATGTGCCTCATGTTTCGCCAAGCGGACGCGTTTACGTCACGGGTGCTGATATTGAGATCAGTAATATTGATGCACAGATGCATACCCTTTTGATTGCGGCTTTTGGGAAAACACTATTTTATATCCTGATTGTAACCCCGTTTTTTATTATTTATCGAGTACAAAGTAAATCTATTCAAAGCGAACTTTCACGTCAAGTCGCTGAGCGGACAGCTGATTTAGAGGAGCGATCAACCGCTATTACTAGACTTCTTGACAATGCGAATCAAGGCTTTTTAACTTTTTCGACCTCACTTTCGGTTGAAAATGAGTATTCACAAAAATGTTTGGATATCTTTGGCGATATGATAGAGGGGAGAAATGTCGCTGAACTTCTTTATCCAGATGATACCCATAAGAGGGAATTTTTTGAACAAACGATCCGAGGAATATTTGAAGAGAAAGATGAGATAAAAACTGAGGCGATCCTCTCGCTGTTACAACAAGAATTCGTCATCAATAATAAAGCCATTGATGTGGTGTATAAATTGATTGAACCCCATCGGTTAATGGTGATTCTCACCGACATCACCGATAAAAAGAATTTAGAGCAAAATGTCGAAAGAGAACGTAAGACTCTTAAAATGGTTGTTTCGGCGATCAGTAATAGCGATGAGTTTTTTGAACTTTTAGAGGATTATCAAACGTTCTTAGCTCATCGTGATAAATTCGTGGATTTTACACAACTTCCATCCTATAATATTAGTGAGCTTTATCGCTCTATACATACCTATAAGGGGCTTTTTGCCCAAAAAGATTTTATTACAACGCCGCAAGGGTTGCATAAAGTTGAGTCCAAACTCTCTTCATGGCTTAATGAGGGGAATGTGTCAAATGAGACATTACAAATGATGTTGAATAAAATCGGTTTTGAGATATGGTTGACTAAAGATATAGATGTTTTAAATAATATCTTAGGCGATGATTTTATGGACAAAAAGGCGACGATTACTATCGATGACGATACATTCGAAAAACTTCACGACAAAATTAGCGAATTGATTAAGAACCAGCCGGATGAATGTCATGATTTATCGGAGCTTTTGGATGTTATCCGTATGCTCAAATATAAGCCGATCAGTGACTACTTCGGTTCGCTTCCGAAATACGTTGAGCTTCTCGGAGAACGGCTTGAAAAATCACTTTATCCGATGGAAATTTGTGATGAATGCAACCTTACCGCAGGAGATGAGTTAAGAGGATTTGCCAAATCTTTGATTCACGTTATTCGCAACAGTGTCGATCACGGGATTGAGTCCCCGGAGGAGAGGGTTGAACAAGGGAAAGATGAACATGGGAAGATTCTCCTCTCCATAGCCGATGCAGGGGATTCGATCGTGATTGAAGTCTCTGATGACGGGCGTGGAATTGATAGAGAAAAACTCAAGCAAAAAGCTATTGCAGAAGGGTTAAAAACCGCATCAGAACTTGAAAGTGATGAGGCTGTAATGGAACTATTATTTGAAGAATATTTTTCAACTAAAGAGGAAGTGAGTGACCTCTCCGGTCGAGGAATAGGGTTGGCATCGGTACGCGCTGAAGTATTAAAAATCGGTGGAAGCTATCGTGTCATTTCGGATAATGGAATCGGTACCAAATTTCTCTTTTATATTCCCAAAGAAGTTTTACAAAAGGGTTAATAATGGAAAATAATGAATTTTTAGAACCTATATTAAATGCGATTATCTACCGAGCCGAGCTTTTTTTAAGAGATGAGATGGAGATAGAAACACGGTTTGACGGAACTTATCGCTCTATTAGCAAAATTGAGTTAAAAAAATACACCACAATGATCGGGATCGGCGGGACATTGAATCTTTTGTTTTATGTAACCTATAATGAATTGTTGCTAGATAATTTGACAAAAGCATTTGCTTATGGGGAAATTCATGAAAAAGAATTTATGGAATTGCGCGATAGCGCTGCAGGTGAGATTGCAAATACCATCGTAGGACATTCGCTTAACGATTTTCCCAATGGTGGACGCGGGGTAACGATCACCCCTCCGGTAACGATTGAGGATGCTAAATCCATTTTAAAGACAAACGGAACGGGAATGCTTACCGCATTACTTTTAACACCTTATGGAAATATGGAATTTAATGTGATCGGTTCACTCAAAGGAGAGCTCAATGCTTAAAGTTTTAGTAGTGGATGATTCGCTCATTATGCGACGAAACCTTGCAAAAATGGTGGAAGCGTTAGGTCACAAAGTGATCGGAGAAGCTAAAGACGGAAATGAGGCTATTGATCTCTATCGGAAACTAAAACCCGATTTAGTGACGATGGATATTACGATGCCGGAAATGGATGGGATCACTGCCGTTCAGGGGATCAAAAAAATCGATAAAAATCTTAAGATCATTATGGTTACCTCTCACGGTCAGGAAGAGATGGTTATTAATGCTATCCGTTCCGGCGCTGGAGGATATTTGCTTAAGCCGATCAACCTTATGAAATTACGAGATGCTATACGTAAAGTTTTTCCCAACATTGTTGATGAAACGACATTGACTCAAAAAGAGGCATTGCTTTTAGAAAGTGATGAAATTCTCTTGCCGGAAATTGAGGATATATCCGAATAAGAGAAAAATTCTCCTCTATTTAACGTAATTTATAGCTATTTTCTTTTATAATCCCCTAATTTTTCGGTTATATTGACCAATTTTTTACGATAAAGGAGACGACATGCAAATCAGCGGTGCACAGATGGTTATCGAAGCACTCATCGCCGAGGAAGTCGAAGTCGTATTCGGTTACCCCGGCGGGGCGATCATGAACGTCTATGATGAGATTTATAAGCAGCGATCATTTCAACATATTTTGACTCGTCATGAACAAGCAGCCGTTCACGCGGCAGAAGGGTATTCAAAGGCTACCGGTAAAGTCGGTGTCGCCATGATTACCTCAGGCCCCGGATTTACCAACGGTGTGACTGGCTTGGCCGATGCCTATATGGATTCTATTCCACTTGTTCTTATCAGCGGTCAAGTTCCGATGTCATTGATCGGTACCGATGCATTTCAAGAGATCGATGCGGTTGGGATCAGCCGACCGTGTACTAAACACAATTATTTGGTTACCGATGCAGCGGATTTGCCTCGTATTCTCAAAGAGGCATTTTATATTGCACGTACCGGTCGTCCTGGACCCGTTCATGTTGATATCCCTAAAGACGTAACGGCTCAAATCGCTAAATTTGATTATTCAAAAGAGGTTGATCTCGAAACCTATAAGCCGACGACCAAAGGGAACACTCGTCAGATTAAAAAAGCGATGGAAGCGATTGCCGCGTCCAAACGTCCCCTTTTGTATCTCGGTGGAGGGATTATCAACGCCAATGCAGCAGAACTGGTACGTGAATTTTCTCATATGACCCAGATTCCTGCCGTAGAAACTTTTATGGCTCGCGGAACACTCCGATATGATGATCCGTTATTGATCTCAATGCTCGGGATGCACGGATCGTATGCGGCAAATATGGCGATGAGCGAGACCGATCTCGTTATCGGTCTTGGGGCACGATTTGATGACCGTGTTACCGGAAAACTCTCCGAATTTGCAAAAAACGCACAGATTATCCATGTAGACATCGACCCGGCAAGTATTTCAAAACTGGTTAATGCCCACTTTCCGATTGTCGGGGATGTTAAAAATGTATTGGAGCAGATGATTCCGTTGGCAAAAGAGCAGGTTGACCCTAAGCGATATGAGTCATGGCACAACACGATCGCCAATTTTAATAAGCTCCATCCATTGTCGTACAAAGAAGAGGGTGACCGTATCAAGCCGCAATGGGTTGTTGAGCGAATCGGACAATTGTTAGGAGATGGTGCCAATATCTCTACCGATGTCGGACAGCACCAAATGTGGACGGCGCAATTTTACCCCTTTACCCGCCCTCGTCAATGGGTGAGTTCCGGCGGACTTGGAACAATGGGATTTGGATTCCCGGCAGCACTGGGCGTAAAACGTGCCGATGCTGAGCGTGTCAGTATCAACATCACGGGAGACGGTTCGATTCTGATGAACATTCAAGAATTGATGACAGCGGTAGAGTATAAACTCCCGGTCATCAACGTTATTTTGAACAACAATTTTCTCGGGATGGTTCGCCAGTGGCAGACACTGTTTTATGACAAACGCCACTCCTCGACCGATCTCTCGATGCAGCCTGATTTTGTAAAACTCGCCGAAGCGTTCGGTGGAGTAGGGTATCGTGTAACAACCAAAGAGGAATTTGATGCGGCACTCAAAGATGCAGTTGAGAAAAATGTTGTTGCGATCATCGATGTAGCGGTAAACCGTTTTGAAAATGTACTTCCGATGGTTCCGGCGGGCGGATCGCTCTTTAATATGATGTTAGAGTACAAGGAGAAATGATGATGGAACAGACAGAACGTCGCGTTATTTCCGTAATCGTCATGAATGAAGCAAGCGTACTCTCACGTATTGCAGGACTGTTTTCAGGTCGCGGATATAATATTGAGTCTTTGACGGTGGCTCCGATCCCTGAGTCAAAATATTCTCGTATTACAATCGTCACGGCAGGTTCGGTACGTGTGGTGGAACAGATTACGAAGCAGTTGCATAAGCTGATTCCGGTACTGAAAGTGTACGAACATGCCGATTTGGTGGAAACTGAGATGGCATTGGTCAAAATCTCGATGTCTGAATCATTAGGCGATATTGAAGCCCTTACCCATGCGTACAACGGACGTATCGTGAATGTCGGAAGCGATACGATGATCGTAATGGTATCGGATGAACCGATGAGAGTGAATCATTTTCTCGAAGCGATCAAACGATTTCATCCCAAAGAGATTGTCCGTAGCGGCTCTGTCGCATTAGAGAGATAAAGAAGATGAAACTTAACGAAATTGCTGAATTCCTAGGGTGCGTCGAAATTAAAGAGAGTATCGAAATTACGGGGATGAATACTCTTCATGAGGCATCGATGGGGGAGATTTCTTTTCTCTCTGACTCCAAATACGAAAAAGAGCTCTCTGGGACAAAAGCATCTGCCGTCATTCTCCCTGCCTCCAAAGCTCATCTTCTTCCCGAAGGTGTTGTTGCACTGGTATCTGATGAACCGTATATGTCGTGTTGCACTCCTTTCTCAAACATTTTGCCAAACCGATACAAAGCAGTGATTTTCCCCCTGTAATCGGTAATAAAACAACGATTTATCCGACGGCTCATATCGAAAATGGGGCACGTATCGGTATGCGTTGTACGATAATGAGCGGTGTCTATATCGGTGCAGAGGCACTCATCGGTGATGATGTAATTCTTTATCCTAATGTTACGGTTTATCGTGATTGTGTTATCGGTAGATCGTGTGATGATTCATGCGGGAACAGTAATCGGAAGTGACGGTTTCGGATATGCTCACACAAAAATGGGAGAACATATCAAACTGTATCAAAACGGCAATGTAATCATCGAAGATGACGTGGAGATCGGTGCTAATACGACAGTCGATTGTGCTGTATTCGGTTCAACCATCATCAAGCAGGGGATCAAAAATCGATAATTTGGTTCAAATCGGTCACAACTGTGTGATCGGTGAACACTCGATTATGGTCTCCCAATCGGGTCTTGCAGGCTCTACGACATTGGGTCGAAATGTCGTGATGGGCGGGCAAAGTGCAACAGCGGGGCATCTTAGTATTGCACCATTTACAACATTGGCGGCACGTTCCGGTGTTACAAAAAGTATCGCTCAAAAAGGGGTCTACAGCGGCTTTCCGTTGATGGAACATAAATTATGGCTGAAAATGCAGGCAAAATTGGCTAAAATACTAGAATCTTAAGCAAAAGGGGCAAATGGATGCGAAGAGTAGCGGTAAGTTTAATGATTGCAACGTCGTTGTTGCGTGCAGATGGTGAACTAACTACCGATATTCGAATGCCTGATATTGTCCTTGATGCGATCAAACATTGTGAATGCCTCCAAGAAGGGGGAACATGTAATCCTAATGTCATCCGTATTAATGCGGAAGATGAAGCTGCAGCGTGCAGCTGATGCCGGTTTTGCGGTTACGGGACATATTATCAAATGCGGCTCAAGCGAGCAATGCAGTGCACAAGCTCAGGCATTGATTGAGGGCGGAATTGTCAATCTCGACCTCGGACCGTATCAAATTAATTACAAATATCACCCTGATCCGATGTTGCATGAATACTTCGAAGAGAATACGGCACGAGAAAAAGCAAACGCTATTTTGACGCACTTGGTTAAAAGCTTTGGTTATTCATGGGAAACATTAGGACGCTACCACCACTTTAGTGCAACAGATCGTACCCGAAATGAACGTTATTATCGAAAAATGTATGCTTTTATCTACGGAAACAATACAAATAATCAGGGTTCGAATTAATTCTTATTTTTTTAAGGTTGCTTTAGCCAAAATCGGTTAAACTCTTTCCTATACTGTTATTTAGGAGATTTTATGAGTTCAGCCGTAACTATTATTAAAGAGATCCCTTTGGATGGGACAAAAAAAGGTATTATTTCTATCAGCAAAGTGGATGAACCCTACGGAGCAGGAAGTGACAGTGTTGCAAGTATCGGTATTTCATTGGCGGGTGATCCAAAAAGTCCTGAATGGAAAGTACATTTACCGATGGGAAATATTGATGCGGTTGTCGAAGCGTTAAAAAGTATTAAATAAGTTGATTCATTCCCGAACTATCTCGGGAATGAAACGAATAGCACGTTTATTTTTTAGACGCTACAAATGTAGCAATACGTTTAATTCCTGCACGGATACTCTCGATATCGGTTGCAAAACTGAATCTAAAATATCCCTCCGAACCGAAGCCTACTCCCGGCACTACTGCGATCCCTTGATCTTCAAGCAACTCTTTGCAAAATTGCATTGAATCGTTACTAACCTCTTTGATGTTAACAAACAGATAGAATGCACCTGCCGGTGATAGTACGGATAATCCATCAATCTCATTAAGTAATTTGACAGCTTCATCACGGCGAGCTTTGAATTGAATACGCATTGCTTCGATATCGGCGTCTGCTCCACCGTTAAGACCGACGATTGCCGCCTTTTGGGTGATAGAGTTGATATTTGAGGTGCTTTGACTTTGGAGCTTTTTGGTCGCTTGAATGATTTCGGTATTGGCGGCAGCCATATATCCGAAACGCCATCCCGTCATGGCTACCGATTTAGAAAGCCCGTTGATGGTGATGGTGCGTTGAAACATGTCATCACTCACCGCTGCAGCAGAGGTAAACTCTCCGTCGTAGATCAGTTTTTCATACATCTCATCGCTGGCAACGAGTACATTGGTTCCCTCTAATACTTTTCCAAGAGCGGTAAGCTCTTCACGTGAGTAGACTGCACCGGTCGGATTCGATGGAGATGTTAAAATGACCATTTTTGTTTTAGGGGTTAATGCCGCTTTGAGCTGTTCCGGAGTCATTTTAAATCCGCTCGCATCGTTGGTCTCGATTTCGACTACGGTTCCGCCGCAGTACATGACGAGCTCAGGATAAGTAACCCAATACGGAGCCGGAATGATTACTTCATCACCGCCTTGTATCGTACAGGCAAAAAGGTTGTAAAGCGAGTGTTTCGCACCGTTGTTTGCGATGATTTGGTTGGGTTTATACTCCAGTCCGTTGTCACGTTTGAGTTTAAGTGCGATAGCCGCCTTAAGATCAGGTATACCGTCAACGGCGGTGTATTTGGTAAAGCCTTCGTTAATAGCTTTGATGGCGGCATCTTTGATTACCTGAGGTGTATCAAAATCGGGCTCACCGGCGGAAAAGCTGAGGATATTTTTCCCTTGTGCTTTGAGTTCTTGCGCTAACGTAGAGATAGCAATGGTAATCGATTCGGAGAGTATATTGACGCGATCGGTTAACATGGATCAGCCCTTGTAAAAATTTTGCGAATTATAGCACGGGTAGAATGATTTTTAGATAGTCTCATTTTGTTATATATTCGTGACTGGTATGTGACCGTTCGTTAGATAAGATTTTGAAAGCAATGATTCATACAACTTTCATAAAAGGTAGCTATTACATTTTGAAACATAAAAATAGAACAGTGTTTTCGTCATTTTTATTGTTACTTATGGCATCCTCATTGGGTGCATCGGAAAATAACTACGCAAACGATGCGACGAATATCCCTCTTGAAGAGCTGCTTCAGACCGAATATATCCCCGCCAGCCATATCGCCAATCAGGTCAGTAACGCAGCTTCTGCCGTTTCGATTGTTACTGCACAAGACATAAAAGATTACGGCTATCGTACATTGGGCGAGATACTGGGAAGTATGCGTGGGTTGCAGGTATCCCGCGATTATGAATATGGTATGCTTGGCGGACGTGGTTTTAGCGACCCTGGATCATATGCAGGACGGATTGCCGTACTAATCGACGGGTATCGAGCGGATGATAGCTTTTTTGGGCAGGCTTATCTGGGAAATGACGGGATACTTGATGTATCGTTGATTGATCGTGTCGAGTATATCCCCGGTGGAGGTTCAGCAGGGTACAGCAACGGGGCGTTGCTAGGCGCAATTAATATTATTACCAAAAAAGGGTCTGATATTGACGGAGCACAGGTCGCATTAGGGTATGGTAGTCATAGTAGCCGAAGTCGCAGAGTAACATTCGGTAAAAGATTTGAAAATGGGGCGGATGTATTATTGAACGCTTCGACGTTCAAAACTGATGATCAAGATTTTACCTATACAGATGTTTTCACTGGAACAGAAGGAACCCAACATAAGCAAAATGGGGAAGAAAACAAACGATTATTCTTAAAAGCATCGTATGAAAATCTTTCGCTGTTGGCGGCACTTATTAAACGCGATAATAAGAATCCGACCTATCCATATTCTTTGTACTGGCTTGACGAACCTATTCGTACCACGGATGACAATCAGTTTATTCGTCTCAAATATGACACTGACCTCTGCCGTAATCTGAAACTCTCATCGTCGATTTGGTACGGCAGTTATACCTATGGAGGAAATGATCCAACCTTTAACGGGTACACGCAAATTAGCGGCTATGATGCGAAATGGTACGGTGGCGATTTGAAACTGATCGGTTCATGGTTTGATAATCATGTGATCTCGTTCGGTAGCGAGTATCGTCATGATTACCAATGGAATTTTACTAACTATTATATCGATCAATTGACTGGTGAAAGTGTCTTCCCATATTCTATAAAACATAATCCAAGAAAAACCTACAGTCTCTATGGATATGACGACTATGCCATCACCTCAGATTTACGCTTCAACTATGGATTCCGCTATGAAAAGAGCAATAATTCCATTCACTCCATCAGCCCACAGGCAGCTCTGATTTGGCAAGCGGTAGAGGGGACGGTGCTCAAAGGCTCCGTCGGACAAACGAACCGCCAAGGCACCCCGGGTGAGATAGGTGATTCTCATCAACTTGAGCATGCACGGACTGTGGAACTGGTAGTGGAACAAGATCTCGGAAGAGAAACTAAATTGATGGCATCGTTGTACCGATACCGCATCAGCAACCGAATCAGTGATCCTGCTTTGGCGGATATTGTTACACGCGGAGCCGAGATCGAATTTGAAAAAATTTGGGATAATAGTACCCGTTTGCGTAGCAGTTATGCATATCAGGACTCTTATGAGGTTGATACAGGGTTAAATCTGATCAATGCTCCGCACCATATTGCTAAATTTAATCTCTCCGTACCTGTCGTAGACGAGTTGTTACGCATGGGGCTTGAAGTGCAGTATCTGGGAAAACGCCCGCTTAATACTGCTACAAGAGATCAGGAGGCACCAAGCCATACTCTAGCGAATGTCAATCTTCTCTCTCATAACTTTATTCCAAATTGTGATATTTCTCTAACTATCAAAAATATGATGAATAAAAGTTATAGTGACATTATCGCTCCGACATATAGCGGTGATACATTATATCCCCAAGACGGTCGTACCTTCTGGCTGCAATTGGAGTACACCTTCCAATGAGTCAGATAATATTAGTTTTAATTTTTACGGTAAGTTTTTTGAAGGCCGATGCATTGCCGGAATACATACTCAAATCGGCATATTTATATAACTTTGCACTTTTGACCGACTGGCACAATAGTGAACAATCCGGTGATTTCAATATTTGTTTTTTTAAAGAAGATTTGGGGAGTGCATCCGATGCACTGAATAATAAAATATTGCATAACCAAAAAGTGAAAGTTTCTACTGTTATGACACCTGAAAGTGCCAAAGGGTGTCAAATGGTATTTATCCGAGAGAGCGAAGAGCAAAGCGGTGAGAAATTGATCCAAAAACTCTCCGGTTCATCGGTACTAATCATAAGTGAGAATCCAAAGATTGCCGATGCTCATATTACCATGGTGCGTGATAACCATAAGATTGCTTTTGATATTAATCTAAAATCGATTAAATTATCGGAGTTAAGTGTTAGTTCTCGACTTTTAAAACTGGCGCGAAAGGTAGAACCGTGATTATTTTTAAACAATGGTTAAATAACTTATCCATCCAAAAAAAGTTGATTTACTCGAATATCTTAGGGATTACTCTTGCATTTGTCCCTGTTGTTTTTATTATGGTGACATACGAGTATTTTGCTATACAAAGCAATGTGCTAGAAGAGATTCGGGTACAGGCTAATATCGTAGGAGAGAGTTCGGCGGCAGCAATGGCTTTTAGAGACAAAGAAGCCGCACACGATACCCTTGCGGCACTTCATGACGTGCATGATATGATGGAAGCTCATTTAGTACTGTCGGATGGGACATTATTAGAAAGTTATTACGGCAAAAAAAATATCCCTCACAAGCCATCGGAATCTTTTCAAGCTTCAAGAGAAGCTAAAGAGCATCTTACATTGACTACGGTTACTATTGAAAAACCGATATTTTTGCGTTCAGAATACGTAGGTTCATTGATTTTGACGAGCGGCTTAGATTCTCTTTATAGACGATTGGAATGGTTCATCGTAATTATTCTCATTGCGACCGTAATTGGGTCTGTATTGGCGCGCTTTGTAGCTGCTCGCATCAGTCAAACGATCACGGCTCCACTGATGGATTTAATCGCCGCTGCAGAAAAAGTGACGATCGAGAGTGATTATACGACTCCTATAGCGATTAGTTCTCAGGATGAAGTTGGGAATCTTTCTCGTGCGTTTGGTGAGATGATGACGCAAATCCATAAGCGGGACCTGACGATGCAGCAGGTAGCTTACTATGATCGTGTAACGGGGATACCTAATCGTCACTTTTTTGAAGAGCGTATTGCCCAAGTGGTCGGAAATGCTCAGCGGTATGGAACCTCGTGTTATTTGTTGATGATTGACTTGGATGATTTTAAGATCGTCAACGACACGATCGGGCACTATGTAGGTGATTTGCTGCTACGGCATGTGAGTGAGAGTCTCACCCATACGATGCGTCAAAACGACAGTATATTCCGTATCGGCGGCGATGAGTTTGCTATCATTGTCGAGAGTAACACGGATAAGGAAGCAGTTGGAGAGATTGCCCAAAAAATTATCAAAGCTGTTTCAACTCCTGTGGTATTGGAAGGGCATGAAGTTAAGGTAGGTGCGAGTATCGGAATCAGTTGTTTCCCGAAATACTCATTCGACGTACAGTCTCTGATGAGTACTGCTGATTTGGCAATGTATGTGGCAAAAGGGAAGGGAAAAAATAATTATCAGACTTACGTAGATACCCTTCCTAAATAACAATTAATCGACTAAAATAGTTCGATTTTTACCCTCATTTTTTGCTTGGTACAAAGCCTTATCGGCTCGAGCAACAAAATTATCAAATGTGTCACCGGCATGATGCATACTCACCCCTACACTTACCGTCATTTTAATCGTTTTTCCCGCATAGATGAGATGACTTTGTTCAATTTTTGAGCGAATTTTATCGGCTACGACAAATGCCTGTTCTTGGTCACATCGGTTTAAGACAACGCTAAACTCTTCACCGCCGTAACGATATACTTTGTCACCATTTCGGATCACTGATTTAATGCTTTGGGCGAGAAAATAGAGTACTTTATCACCTGCTACATGACCATGTACATCGTTGGTCATTTTGAAATTATCGGCATCTATCATAAGTAGCACTGTCGGAAGTGCTTTGCTCTCTCCGGCTTGTATGGTTGCATTCAGGTCTTCAATTAAACCTTTCCGGTTTGTCACTTTAGTAAGCGGATCAATCGTGAGTTGGTTAATGGTTTCATGAAGTTCGTTACTAATTAGATTAATTTTACTCTGTGCTTTTTTGAGCTCAAGTGACATATTTTGAGCGAGTTCACTGAGACCGTCTACAAAGTTGACACATCGATCTACCCCTTCTTTTGAAGCTTTGCTGATGTAATTCTCCTGCAATTCGGCAACATGTGAAATATCAGCATGTGCTTCGACAAAAGACTCAATACTTCGATGGGCAATATCGAGATAATGGCTCAATTCTACGTCTGTCGAAATAGAGGTCGCATATTCACTTCGCACTGCAAAGAGTGTCTCATCATCATGTTGACTAAGAATTTCATCGAAATATTTTTTATAATGATTTGGTAGCGGCGGAAGCCCTAAGGCTCTGAGGGTACTGATCGTTTGATCATGAATCGAAGTAATTGTATCGTTCACATTAGAAATGCTCATTTGGTTCCCTCAAAAATCGTTAAGAGATTGTAGCATTTTTCTCATCACATTGTTTGTATTATAAGTATCAATCAAAGAGAAGCTTCGGGTTAAAAAAGCTTCATCCGAAAGATTTGTCTTTTTTAATATAAGGTTTTAGCCTCCCGAATTTTCCATCACACCAAAATTATAGTTTATTTATTTAATCCATCTGCACTGTAAGCATTACGAGGATTCCACAGTATCCATCCGCAGCTTCCGAATGCTTCACTCGCTGAAATCTGTTCTCGTATCTCTTTAGCTCCGTAAACGCGGCGATCAAAAGCATAATCTTTAAATGCTTGCAACCATGGACGATAAGCCAATGGCGAAGTCGCTGATTTTTCAAGAGCTTTGTCGAGCGATTGTTTGACAATTTCATAATTGGCTTTTACCGGATCAGGATATCCCGGGATACCGGCGTTAAAACCGGATGGATACAGCATCGGTGAGAGATAATCGACATACGGTGATAGAGCATCGACACGTTGTCCGATCTCGATATCGGCGTTATGCCAGCTGACGTATCCGAAAATATCGGCAGAAATAAAGACATTATACGGGGTGAGTTTCTCACGTGCCGCTTCTAAGAAACCGGCAATCGCTTTTACACGTTCCGCTTGAGTATTTTCAACCGAAAACTTTACCCCTTTTCGATCGGGAAAACGGACATAGTCAAATTGGATCTCATCAAATCCTGCCGCTGCGGCTTCGGCAGCGATACTGATAATATAATTACGGGGTTCTTTGCGCGATGCATCGATCCAATACAGCCCCTCTTTGTCTTTAAAAAGGGAGCCGTCAGTGGTATGGACACCCATCTCAGGGTGAGCAGTTACATAAGGGGTATCTTTAAACGAGACAATACGTGCAATAACGTAAATTCCCTCTTTATGCAGATCTGCGACAAATTTTTTGATATCTTTGAACAAAATAACATCTTGTGCTCCGATAGCATTGGCGGTTGGATTGGATGTTTTAAATGCAATCTGACCGCGATCCATTTTCATGTCGATAACAAAGGCGTTAATCTCGGTCGTTTCAAGTATATGTTTGGCATTTCCCATAATTTTACCGCTGGTTGCACCAAAACTTGAAAGATAAAGGGCTTTGGGACTAAACGGTTTCAAATACATTTTTCCGCCGCTTTTGTAAAACTTTCGCTCATATCCTACCGCACGTATACCGATAATAGTGGAAGAGGGGACTTTAAATTCGCCCTTGCAGTCGCTTCGGTACTCTTTACCCTGCGAAATGATGATAGCGTTGGCTATCGGTTTTGACGTATTTTGATCTAAAATCGTTCCGCTGATTAAAGCTCCCCATGACAATGTTATGGATGCGGCTAACACAAATAATGCTCTCAATTCTGTCCCCTGTAATCTGATTGCGACATCGTAGCAAAAAATAGTCCATTTAGAGGAGGTTTGAAGCGACAAAATGGTAACATTCTCTAACAAAATACCAAAAAGGTACACTATTTTATGTCATTTACGACTTTAGGGCTTAATCCCCACATTCTCGACACTCTTCTTGAAATCGGATACACTGAGCCAACCCCTATTCAACAACAGGTTATTCCGCTCGTATTGCGGGGGCGTGATATTCTAGGAGCGGCACAAACAGGGACGGGTAAAACGGCAGCGTTTGCCCTTCCGATTCTCCACAAACTAATCAGTGAGGGTGAATCCAAACAAAGTAGTGCGAGAGCGTTAGTGATCGTTCCGACACGAGAACTCGCATCCCAAGTTGCATCGGCAATAGAAACTTATGCGCAAGGGCTTGAGATCAAATGTATCGCCCTTTTTGGGGGAGCCAACATGGCACGTCAAGCTAAAGAACTATCCGAGGGCGTTGATATCATCGTTGCCACGCCCGGACGGTTGATCGAGCTGAATAAGCAAGGGCATGTTCCATTATCTCGTATCGAGTATTTAGTGTTTGATGAAGCCGATACGATTTTCGATATGGGATTTATCCGCGAAGTGGGGCAAATTATTGATCTTTTACCGATCAAACGTCAAAATATGCTTTTTTCTGCAACCATGACAGGTGCAGTAAAGCAACTGAGTGAAAAGATACTCAAAAAACCTCTTCTAATCGAAATTGATAACCTCAAAGCAGCCGATATGACATTGCGTCAAGTGGTACATCCGGTGGAGAAAGAGCGTAAAAAAGAGTTGTTGTCGTTCCTGATCGGTTCAAACAACTATCCGCAAGTGCTTGTTTTTACCCGAACCAAAGCTGAAGCCGATGAAGTAAGTGCCGACCTCACCGCCAGCGGGTTGAAAAATGTCGTAATCCACGGCGATAAAAAACACGGAGCACGCGATCGTGCCCTCAGCGAGTTTAGAGAGGGGAATGCACGTATCCTCGTTGCAACCGATATCGCGGCGCGCGGTTTGGATATCGAGGGGTTGGATGTCGTTATCAACTACGATATTCCCCATATCAGTACCGACTATCTCCACCGTATCGGACGAACGGGACGTGCGGGCAATGAGGGGTTGGCGATTACGCTTCTCTCATCGGCAGAGCACATCTCATGGTCAAAAATTATTACGATGCTCGGTAAAAATGTTGAGACGATTTTGGTTCCTGGGTTTGAACCGCCTGCTGACAATGCACTCGTAAAAACGCGGGGAAAAGTCTCTCAAAAGAGGGGGAAAACAAGGGAAAAACGGCGGGAGCATTCGGTAATAAGCGCAAAAAGGAACCGGTTCAGCCCAAATTTGCCGGTAAACGGGGTCCACGTGTAGCTTGGGATGAATCTTCTAGTAAAAGCGTTTCAGGAAGAGATAGCGCTTTCGGCAATACCAAAAAGCCTTCTCCAAAAAAATCGGGCGGACGGGGACGATAATTTTCAAGGGTAAATAACTCTGTGATACAATCTCACGATTAAAACCACCTCCATAGGAAATTTCCATGAGCACTATCGATTTCTCTCTTTTACCCCATACTCCGTGTTATATCTGCGAAGAGGCTTTGTTAGAAAAAAACCTCCAAGTGATGGAGCGTGTTCAGAGAGAATCGGGTGCGAAGATCATCCTCGCCCTCAAAGGGTTCGCGATGTGGTCGACTTTCCCGCTCGTAGCCAAATATCTCCACGGATGTACCGCCAGCGGATTACATGAGGCTAAACTGGCACGCGAGAAGATGAACAAAGAGGTTCATACCTACTCTCCGGCATTTAAAGATGAAGATATTGACGAGATTGCTCGTATCAGCGATGATATCGTATTTAACTCTCCCGCACAGTTTCACCGCTACTATGAGCGGGTCAAAGCGATCAATCCCAATATCTCCGTATCACTTCGTGTCAATCCAGAATACTCCTCTTCACCCGTCGATCTTTATAATCCGTGCGGTCTTTACAGCCGTTTGGGGACAACGCTGGCTAATTTTGATGAGAGTATTGTTAGTAAACTAGACGGACTTAATTTTCATGCGCTGTGCGAACAAAACGTTGATGCACTGGAGGGGGTGCTCGAAGCGTTTGAGGCAAAGTTCGGCTCATTTATGGATGGACTCAAATACGTCAATTTCGGAGGAGGGCATCACATCACCCGTATCGATTACGATGTTGAGCGTCTGATCGAAGTTATTAAAGGGTTTAAAGCCAGACATAACAATATTACCGTTTATCTCGAACCCGGAGAAGCGATAGGGTGGCAGACGGGGCCGTTGGTCGCATCAGTGCTTGATATCGTCCATAACGGGATGGATATTGCTATCCTCGATACCTCTGCCGAAGCTCATATGCCCGATACCCTCGCGATGCCGTATCGTGCGATGATTCGAGGTTCTGGTGAAGCGGGTGAGAAAGCCTATACCTATCGTTTCGGAGGCAATACGTGTCTTGCGGGGGATATTATGGGAGATTATTCGTTTGATGAGCCGCTAAAAGTGGGGGACAAAATTATATTTGAAGATCAAATTCACTATACGTTTGTAAAAAACACGACATTCAACGGAATTAAGCTTCCATCACTCGCTATTTGGACAAAAGAGGGAGAGCTTAAAATCATTCATGAGTTCGGCTATGAGGATTACCGTAACCGCCTATCTTAAACATATTACCGTTTTGTGAGGACGGTAGCAAGAGCTTCAGTGATCAGTTCATACGATTCAAGAAGAGAAGCCATTTGTTCTAGGTAGTTTTTAAGTGAACTTTTCTCGAAATCAAGTTTTCTTTGACGTCGAGTCAATTCACTGACTTTATTAGAAATTTTATTTTTACTCAGATCAAGTTGTGCAGTGCTCTTTTTTTTCGTATCAATAAGCTCTATTTGGTGATAATTTAGGCGGTTGACTTGTGATTTTATAGAGACTTTTTCCTCAGAGGTTTCTCCAATTTTATTTTTAACACGTAATATGGCCGCCTCATTTTCATCAATCGTTTCTTGGAGATCGGCCAATTTATCGGTGATAATGTTTTGATTGCTTTTTTCAACGGATAATTCGTTTTGGCATTGATGGAACTCATTTTCTGTGATTAGAATAGTCTCTTTCTGAGCTATGATTTTTTGTTTGACCTGTTTATATTGCATCGTAATTGAGATAATTGCGCTGAAATTCCACTTTTGCTGTTTTGTATCGACAATGGCATATTTTTGGACTCTGTTTCCATTAGCATCAACAACAACTTCATCCGCATAGTATTTTATAAATGCTTCCGCATTTTTATCCCGATTTTCGACAAAGTGTAAAAGGTTTTTAGCGGTATAGACAAAAATATCATGAAAATTCTGCCGTAATACATAGCCGGTAAATCCCTCAAGCTTCGGTCTATCCTCTGGCTTGATAATTTCGAGTAAAAGAATTTCAATCATAGAGCGAAATACCGGGATAAAAGTTCGGGAAAAGGTAATGTTATCGATTACTCCGAAGTTTAGCTTTTCCTCAATGACTTCACCTAAAATTGACTCAATATGTTCCCATGCTCCATCGGGAAAATAGGCGTTATGCATCGCTTCCATATCTTCAATCGATTCACCTCCGAATCGGCTATCTGCTCCCTCGGGGAGTTTTTTAGGAGGAGTGTAATTACGTATGGTGATACGGCCACGGAGAAAAAAGATAATATCTTTAACATCGAGATTAAAAATCTGATCGATTTGTCGCCGTGTCATTTGACGGGCATTGTCAATATTGCTATCCAACTGTAAAAAATTCTCTAATATTGGGGCTCGGAGTTCTTCAGGGATAGAGACAATATAAGGCATTGGGGAGAACTCTTCTTTACGTTCGAAAATATCGATTAACAAAGAGCTATTTCTAAAAAGCATCCGATCATACTCTTCAGATTTGGATGGATCGACAAATTTTTTCTTGAGAGCGAATGAGTCTAATGTTACATTTAGTTCTATCTTTTGATTGCTATTGGAAAAATATCGGACAAGCGCTTTGCGAATAGCCTCTTTTTTATCATTGAATAGGGTTTCATTCGCGGCGGCGGAGAGTTTGGAAAGAAGTGTTTTGTATTGCTCTGTTGTAAAATCATGTGCGTATAAGTGTTTCGGGAGAATTTCTTCCAAAATAATAATAATGTCTGAAATAATGCGTGGATTCATACATCTTTCCTTTTTGCATCAACGAGTTTTAGAGCGGCGGCAACGGCATTCTTATAACTTTGCAGGGAGGCTTTATTCTGATAAGCGATATCAAATGCTGTTCCGTGATCGACCGACGTTCGAATGATAGGAAGCCCCAAAGAGACATTAATCCCCTCATCAAAATAGAGTGCTTTTAGAGGAGCGAGCCCTTGGTCGTGATACATCGCCGCTATCATTGAATAACGTTCTCGAAAATGGGGGGTAAAAGCGATATCGGGAACGATGGGGCCTATAAAAACCTCTTTACCGAGCTCTTTATTGGCACTATGGATCGCTGCTTCGATTAAAGACTCTTCATCACCTAACACTCCGTGGTCTCCCGCATGGGGGTTAAGGCCCAATACGGCAATAGGTGCATGGATTGTGCTACGATAGAGTTGTAGTAAAAATGAGGCAAGTTTATCGGTTTGAATATGTGAAACTACCTCACGAAGAGGGATATGCTCGGTAAAGAGGGCAACATAGAGTTTCTCACATCCGAGCATCATAATCGCATCACACGAGAAAATATCACGCAGTGCATCGGTATGGCCAACATAGTGGATTCCTGCCATCATTCCATGCCTCTTTATGGATGGGAAGGGTAACTATGGCATCGACGTGATTGTGTTTTGGCAAGTTCTACGGCAGCGAGAAAGGAGTCGTAGCTGTATTGACCGCTTTGCGCCGAGACTTTTCCCGCTTCGATGGTAAATTCACCGGGCACAGTATACATTTTAAAATCATTGGGGATTTGGGTATGGAGTAAACTTGCTGCCTGATGTGCCATCGTGTAGTTGATACAATAAAGCGGTTCACAGAGTTGTTTGATCTGATTATGGGCTTTTAGGATGATTTCAAACCCTACGCCGTTAAGGTCACCAACACTGATGGCGATACGTTTTAGCGCTGACATAAGGCTTTCATATCCGATACAGCGGTTGCTAATCCAGTAAATACGGAACGTGCGATGATACTTTGACCGATATTGAGTTCTTCGATGGTATCGATGGTAACGATATGAGCAACATTTTGGTAGTTCAAACCGTGCCCCGCCGCTACTTTCAATCCGAGGGAACGGGCATAATTGGCTGCATCGACAATCGTTCCATAGGCATTCTCGAGGAGACTGTCTAACTCACGGCGTGAGAGGTTTAATGAATCAATCGAATGGTGAGAGTGAGGCAGGGCACTGTGGCGCATTGCATAAAGATTGGCATAGCTCCCGGTATGAAGCTCTACCCACTCTGCCCCTAACCGTTCACTCGCTTCAATCGCTTCACGTGTCGGATCGATGAAGAGGGAAACATCAATTTCATGTTCCCTCAATCGCTTGATAGCATTTGAAATTGAATTATAGTTTCCGATAACGTCCAAACCGCCCTCTGTTGTCACCTCTTGACGCTTTTCAGGGACTAAAGTCGCGCGATGAGGACGTAGGGAACAGATGATATCGATAATGGAAGGTTCAATTGCACACTCCAGATTGACAGGAAGAGGGGATGAAGCAATAATGCGGCGTGCATCTTCATCATGAATATGACGGCGGTCTTCTCTCAGATGTATGGTGATTTGATCGGCACCGCTTTGAGCACATATTGCCAATGCCATTAACGGATCAGGATCGTTTATCTTACGAGCTTCTCGAAGAACGGCAATATGATCAATATTGACCCCAAGCGTCATTTTAGCCTTGTCGACGTGCATAAAAATCCTTTTTAAACTGGATGAATTGACCGTGCAATTATTGCTTCACGTGCTTGACGAACCAGCCACAGATAGTAGTGGAGGTTATGGAGCGATGCTAGACGAAAATAGGTTAACTCTTTGGAACGGAACAAGTGGTGTAGATAGGCACGGCTGTATCGGCGGCAGGTATAGCACTGGCAATCCGGATCGATCGGTTCCGCGTCAAATTTATAACGTGCCCCTTTGATATTGACTTTTCCGAACGTCGTAAAAAGGGTTCCGTTACGGGCATTGCGGGTGGGCATAACGCAGTCGAACATATCGACTCCACGCTCGATATTTTCGACCAAATCTTCCGGTGTTCCGACACCCATCAGATAGCGGGGCTTATCGGAGGGCATCAGAGGGGTAGTATGCTCTACCGTGTCGTACATGAGGTTATTGGCTTCTCCGACGGAGAGCCCTCCGATAGCGAATCCGTCATAATCCATTGCACACAGCTCTTCAGCCGATTGGGTACGGAAATTAAAATCCGTCCCCCCTTGGATGATCGCGAAAATGTTTTGATTAATTCCGATCCCTTTGCTCTGGTTATGGCGGTGATAATCGATCGATTGCTGTGCCCACTGAGTCGTTCTCTGGATCGAGGTTTTTATCCGCTCCTGCGTTGCGGGTAGGGCGACGAGATCGTCTAAAATCATCATGATATCGCTGTTCAGATTATTTTGGATATCGATCACTTTCTCGGGGGTAAAGAAGTGTTTTGAACCGTCGATGTGACTGCGAAATTCGATCCCCGATTCGGTCGGTTTGGAGATATCGCTGAGACTGAACGCCTGAAATCCGCCGCTGTCGGTCAAAAAACTGTTAGGATAGGTCGTGTAGCCATGTAATCCACCCATCTTGGCAACGGTCTCATCTCCGGGGCGCAAATACATGTGATAGGTATTGGCGAGGATGATCTGGGTATCCAAAAGCTCCGTCATATCGGCCATATCGAGCGCTTTTACCGATCCTACCGTTCCCACGGGCATAAAAATAGGGGTTTGGATCGTAGAATGTGCCGTAGTGATGGTACACGCTCGTGCTTTGCCACAAGTGGCATCGACCTTAAATTCCATTCAAAACCTTGTTTTTTCATTATTTTACCGTACATTAGGTTTATAGGCAACTCCAAAGCAAGAACACTCTATAATACCGAAAACATTTATGCAGGAAATACTATGAGCATTGAGCACTCACAAGCAGCCTTTGAAAAAGCCCAACAACTTATTCCGGGTGGTGTAAACTCCCCAGTACGCGCATTTAAAAGTGTCGGAGGGATTCCACGGTTTATCGCACGCGGAGAGGGCGGATATTTGATCGATATCGATGAAAACCGCTATGTGGATTATGTTCAGAGCTGGGGTCCGTCTTATTTTCGGTCATCGTGACGAATCGATTGAAAAGGCCGTGATCGAAGCGGTCAAACACGGTTTGAGTTTCGGTGCACCGACCGAAGCGGAATCGGAGCTTGCAGAGCTGATTATCTCTATCTATGACTCTATCGAGAAAATCCGATTTGTCAGCAGCGGAACCGAAGCGGTTATGAGCGCTATACGCCTAGCGCGCGGATTTACCGGGCGAGATGACATTGTCAAATTTACCGGATGTTATCACGGTCACAGCGATGCTCTTCTTGTTCAAGCGGGTTCAGGTGCCGTAACGTTCGGAACACCGAGCTCACCCGGAGTACCTGCTGATTTTACGAAACACACCCTTTTGGCAGAATACAACAATATCGAAAGTGTCAAAAAATGTTTCCAAGAGAGCGCGGGGATTGCCTGTGTCATTATCGAGCCTATTGCCGGAAACATGGGACTCGTCCCCGCGACCAAAGATTTTCTTGCTGAGCTTCGAGCTGTGTGTGACGAATACGGCGCATTATTGATTTTTGATGAAGTCATGAGTGGCTTTCGTGCGTGTCTGCATGGTGCTGAGAGCATTACGGGAACCAAACCTGATTTGGTGACCTTAGGTAAAGTTATCGGCGGCGGTATGCCGGTGGGTGCTTTCGGCGGACGCCGTGAAATCATGGCCCATCTTTCCCCAGAGGGTGGCGTCTATCAGGCGGGAACCCTCAGCGGTAATCCGGTGGCGATGGCGGCAGGATTGGCTTCAATTAACAAGCTCAAAAGCAACGCTCGTGTATTCGGTGTTCTCGAAGAGCGTGCAAAGCGTTTGATGAACGGATTTGCGGAAGCGGCAAAGAAACACAATATCGGATTGCAAACGGATGTCCGAGGATCTATGTTTGGATTTTTCTTCAGCGGTGAGTCAGTAACCAATTTTACGGAGGCATTGAAAAGCGATACGGCACGATTTGCTGCGTTTCATGCGGCAATGCTCGATGCAGGATTTTATTTTGCCTGCTCACAGTTCGAGACGGGCTTTATCTCTACCGCAACAACCGATACGATGATCGAAGAGACGATTGCCGCAGCGGATAAAATTTTCGGGGAGCTGTAATGGAAAACGAAGAACAAAAACCACGTATTAAACCGATTATAGAGGGGGCAGAGAGTCTGTCTCTCGGCATATCGATTGTTGTTGCCGTATTGATCGGTGTAGCCATCGGATTGGGACTTAAAAAACTCACAGGGATCACATGGCTGCTGTGGGTCGGTGTTGCGATCGGTATTGCTGCAGCATTATTGAATGTTTATAAAGCCTACAGCAAACAATACAAAGAGTTTGAAAAATTAGCGAAAGATCCACGATACAACATGGGACAAACTAGTCGATGACGATGAGGACGAGGATTAATCAATGATCAGTTTTTTCGTTGCGATGCTCTCTTCGATGCTTATTGTCGCCGGATCGCTTTATTCGTATCGTAATATGATTCAAAGCCGTGTTGCTGATACGGATGTTGAGGATATCAAAGACAGTATTGATATGATGGATGATCCGTATGATTTGTACGAAGAAGAACGTGAAGCAGAGATTACCGATATTAAAGCGATGATAAAAGAGGAAAAAGCGCGACAAAAGAGCAATATCATCCAAAATACGACCAAAAATGCTTCGGCAATGGTCTCGCTCTATCGCTTGATTCCGTATGCTTTTTTAATTTTAGGCTTTATTGCCCTGAACAATAGCCATGCCTTATCAATACTCCCTTATTTGGTAGGGTTGGCGGTAGGAATGCCGATTGGTTATTGGATAGCTAAAAAGTTATTTATTTAACAATCATCGGAACGTTGATTGTAATTTTTTGCTCTTTTAGATCGACGAAGAGGTTATTTTCTTCGGCCAAATGGGTAATTTCAGAGAGATATCTGCGGTTAATCGATTCTGCTGAAACTTCGATTGAGAACAGCGAATATTTCTCCCCCTCAAACTTGATATGCTCACCTACGCGGAAAAACAGATCGGGTAACAATTTTTTCATTTCCTGCCATAGCGGTATAAACTTTATTGAGTAGTTTGATAAACCACTCCGTTTGCAACCGTATTTCAGGGATAGTGGGGTCGAGTTCTTTAGAATATTTTATTTGACTGCCGATGGAGTTCGAACTGATACAAAGATCGATCAATGTGTAGACATTAACCAGCTGACCGTTAGGTTTTTGGGCAGTAAATTGAAACGAGGGGAGCTGATAGAGCCGTATACCGATCTGCTCTTCATCCTCATACCCAACCGTAATCCCAAAAAATTTAAATCGTCCGAATTCGAGCTCTAAAAAGGTGGTTTTGAATCCGAATGAAGAACTAGCATAGGTAGTTGCAATTTTATAGATCGCCGAAGCTTCAATGGCACCGAGCAGATATTGTGCTTCGGTGTTGAGTGAGATGATCTTTCCGTTTGAGCTAAAAAGGATAAACGGATTGAAATCATATTCAATCCATTGCTGATCGAACGTCATCAGTCCTCGATATAGTTTTTGAGTTTGCGACCCACTTTAGGGTGCTTAAGTTTTTTGATCGCACTGCTTTCAATTTGACGGACACGTTCACGGGTAACGTTGAGCTCTTTTCCGATCTCTTCAAGCGTACGGTCACTCTCATCATCCATGATCCCAAAGCGCATTTTTATAACCGCTTTTTCACGCTCATTTAACTGCTCAAGAACACTTTCGATTTGTACTTTCAAATCATCTTTCAAGATAGCATCACTCGGTGAGATTGACATTTTATCTTCGATGAAATCTCCGAAACGACCATCCTCTTCATTTCCGATAGGAGCTTCGAGAGAGATCGGCTCTTTAGTGATTTTGATAACGTTTTTAACTTTCTCAACAGAGAGACCGACTTCTTCCGCAATGGTTTCAACATCCGGCTCTTTTCCGTGTTCTTGGAGATGTTTACGCATAATTTTATTGATACGGTTAATCGTTTCAATCATATGGATCGGGATACGAATAGTACGTGCTTGATCGGCAATAGCACGGCTGATCGCCTGACGAATCCACCATGTCGCATAGGTCGAGAATTTATACCCTTTTTGGTATTCGAACTTATCGACCGCTTTCATGAGACCGATATTTCCTTCCTGGATCAAATCGAGGAAAGGGAGACCGCGGTTGGTATAACGCTTCGCGATAGAGACAACGAGACGGAGATTTGATTTTGCCATACGGGTTTTAGAGACCTCGGAGATATTTTTGCCCCGTTTGATTTGCTCCAAAATATCGGCCAATTTATCCGGCTCCATGTTGAAGCCACCCTTGGATGCTTCTTTGGTTTGGATGAGTTTTTTGATCTCCATATAGGTGCTGACCATGGTTGCTTCAGGCACTTTAGTTGCGATCTCTTCTTTGGTCAAATCGCAGATTTTATTCAAAATCAACGTATGATTCTTTTTAAGCTGATCGTTAAAGAGAGGGAGTTTATACTCGAGGCGCTTCAACTCACGATCAAACCCCTCATCACTTCGTAGAGCTGTTTCCATTGAGCGAACGAGTTCATTGATGAGTTTTGAGGTCGGTCCAAGATCCAATAGTGATTCTTTCAACATTTTTTTCTTGAAACTGACGTTGAGGAAGAATAGTACATATTCCGCATCCATTTCATCAATGGTACGCTCATCCAACATTTTCTCGGTCGCTTTTACCCACTCTTTTTTCGCTTTTTCAAGCGCTTTAAAAGAGGTTACGACTTTTTCAACCCGTTTTTTATCTTTTACCGAAGGGGCTTTTTCATTTGTTTCTTCTTCATCAGTATCATCATCGCCCTCATCATCAGATTCTTCTTCTTCAGCTTCTTCAAAACTTTTAAAAAGTTCTTTGACCCGTCTTTCACGATTGATGAGTGGATCTTTGTAATCGAGAATAAAATCAATTAAATAAGGGACGGAACAGATCGCATCGATAATGATCCCTTCACCCATCTCCATCCGTTTAGAAATTTCGACTTCCTCTTCTTTAGTTAGAAGAGGGATTTGTCCCATTTCACGCAAATACATACGCACCGGTGAATCCGAGCGTGACCACTCAAGGAGTTCATGCTGTTTGAGAATATCAAACTCGTCTCCTGTAGCTTCTTCGATGTATTTAAGTTGAGCGGCACGTTTAGCCGCAGCCTCTTGCTGATTGAGCATCTTGGCATGTTCTGAAGAGGTAAAAAGGCAGATTTTATGTTTCTGTGCCAATTTCAGGATGTTTTTTGCTTGTGCAAGGGTAGGTTGCTTGTCAAAAGGATCGACAATTGTTTCATAGGTGAGACAATTTTTAGATTTATGTTCTGCAAATAAGGTTTCGAGATGTTTATTTAGATCTTTGACACTCATACGTGGAGGGCTCCCTTGACGTTTAAAAAGATGTGGATTATACCGAAATTTTTCTTAAATAGCTTTTTTTAATTTTTATATAGAGTTATTTTTACCATTGGAACACTTGTTGCTATCTAACCCTCAATACTCCACAAGGATGATAAATGCAGACCGGATATTATGCGGCAACAGGGGGAATGGTAGCGCAATTTAATCGTATGGACACGATTGCGTCGAACCTTGCCAATGCCAATACTGCAGGATTTAAACGGGATCAATTGATTACGGGTGATTTTGCACGTTTATACAAGACGGCACAAAGTGAGCTTCCGATTGCCAACAACACTGAAGCAGCGGCACAGTATTTTAACCGTTCATTAAGCCGTGTACCTCAAATTACTGACGCCTATACAGATCAGAGTTTAGGATCAATACAACGTACTGATAATACATTTGACTTGGCTCTCTCAAAAGAGGGGCAGTTTTTTGCAGTTCAGACACCTCAAGGGGTGCGTTTGACACGTGATGGCACTTTTACAATGAATGACGAGGGAAAACTGGTCAACAAACAAGGGTATGAAGTTCTTTCCACCGATAAAACACCGATAACCTTTAATCCGCAGGACAGTGTCATTACGATTGATAAAAACGGTCAAATTTCAACCAATGTCCCAGGATCGACTCAGATGGTAGCCAATAAAAAACTTTTGATCGTGGAACCGCAAAATCTTCGTAATATTGTAAAACAGGGTGACAATCTTTACATGCCTGATTCTGCAGATCCTCTTTTGCCTAAAGCACAAAGCGGAGGGGTAATGCAAGGATTTACTGAAAAAAGCAATGTTAACGCGGTCAACGAGATGATTGGGTTGGTTGAAGCAAACCGTTTAGTAGGGATGTATCAAAAAGCGATGGATTCACAAATGAATGATCTAAACAAAGATGCAATTGAAAAATTAGCCGTTACACGCCGATAAGATAAGGAGATAATACTATGATGCAATCACTCTATACCAGCTCAACCGGGATGCTGGCAATGCAAACTCAGATCGATACGACCGCGAATAACGTTGCCAACGTTAACACCATGGGATATAAAAAATCCCGTGCTGAATTTGCTGACTTAATGTATAAAGTTATGACCTATGCCGGAACTTCTACCAGTGATACGACCAAATCTCCAACCGGAATTGAAGTGGGGCTTGGGGTTCGTCCGACAGCGATTAACAAAATTTTCAGTGAAGGAAGTTTGAAACAAACGGATAACACGTTGGATCTTGCGATTACCGGAAAAGGGTTTTTTAAAATGCAGCTTCCAAACGGTACCGAAGTCTATAGCCGAAACGGATCGTTTAAAGTGGATCAAAACGGAACTATCGTAAATTCAGACGGATATACCCTTATCCCCGAAGTGGTTGTCCCAGAAGATTCGACCAATATCAGTATCGGAACCGACGGGATTGTCAGCGTTACTCAAGCCGGTCAAGCGCAAGCAACACAAATCGGGCAAATCTCTTTGACAAATTTTATTAATCCGGCGGGTTTGCATGCGATGGGGGACAATCTTTTTGTCGAAACGGATAGTTCGGGTCAACCGGTTGAGGGGACTCCCGGTGAGAACGGTCTTGGAAATATCCGTCAAGGTTTCGTGGAACTTTCAAACGTTCAACTGGTTGTCGAGCTTACCGATTTGATTACAGGACAACGCGCATATGATGCAAACTCTAAAGTCATTACGACGAGTGATGAAATGTTGGCTACGACCAACGGATTGAAACGTTAATATTAATCATAATTGAAATCCCTTTTTCGGGGTTTTAAAACTCTTTCAACTCTTATAGGCTATAATCCCCCTAATTTTACGTAACTATTAGGATTTTTCGATGCAGAAAATTGAAGGTAAAGTTTGGAACTTCGGTAAAGATATCGATACCGATCTTATTATCGCCGCCCGCTATCTCAACACCTCAGACCCAAAAGAGCTTGCTAAGCACGTTATGGAAGATGCTGATCCCACTTTTGTCACAAAAATGACTCCAGGTGACATTATCGTTGCAGATGAGAATTTTGGATGCGGATCATCTCGAGAACACGCACCGATAGCTCTTAAAGCTGCCGGAGTTGCCGCAGTCATCGCACCGACGTTTGCCCGTATTTTTTACCGTAATGCCTTTAACATGGGACTACCGATTTTTGAACTTCCGGAGTCATTAGAGATCAAAGAGGGTGAATCGGTCAGTATCGATATGGATACAGGAACTATCACTAACACGACCAACGGAAAAGTATATAAATTTATCCCCATCCCTCCGTTTATGCAAGAACTCATTGCCGCAGGCGGTTTGATGAACTATGCAGAAGCTGAAATTGCCGCACAGGAGAAATAATTGATGAAAAGTTATAAAATAGCATTGATTAAAGGGGACGGAATCGGTCCTGAGATTATTGATGAAGCGGTAAAGGTTTTGGACGCGGTAGCCGCATGTGAAAATTTGGAGTTTAATTACCAAGAAGCATTAATGGGCGGATGTGCTTACGATGCAGTCGGCGATCCATTACCACAGGAGACAATCGATATCTCTTTAGCATCTGATGCAGTACTTGTTCGGTGCTATCGGCGGAGTTAAATGGGATACTCTTCCGAGAGAAAAACGTCCGGAAAGCGGTTTGCTCCGTTTTCGTAAAGAGCTAGGTGTATTTGCCAACCTTCGTCCGGCTAATGTTTATGATGAACTCGTTAATGCTAGCTCACTTAAGCCTGAAATCGTCAAAGGGGTAGATTTGATGGTTGTTCGCGAGCTTATCGGCGGTATCTATTTCGGTGAGCCGAAAGGGCGTGATGAGAATCGTGGATGGAATACGATGGTCTATACCCGACCTGAGATTGAGCGAATTGCCCACGTCGCATTTAAAATCGCAATGGAACGCTCTAAAAAAGTGTGTTCGGTCGATAAAGCAAACGTTTTGGACGTGAGTCAGCTGTGGCGTGAAGTGGTGGAAGAGATTGCTAAGGAATATCCGGAAGTAGAACTCAGCCATATGTACGTTGATAATGCGGCAATGCAGTTGATTCGTGATCCGAAACAGTTTGATGTTATCTTGACCGGAAATATTTTCGGTGATATTCTCAGCGATGAGGCAAGTATGCTCTCCGGCTCTATCGGCTTGCTTCCATCCGCTTCCGTTGGTGCAGCAATCGGTGTGTATGAGCCGATCCACGGTTCTGCTCCTGATATCGCAGGGCAGGGGATTGCAAATCCGATTGCAACGATTGCAAGTGCTTCGATGATGCTTCGATTCGCCCTCGGTGAAAATCGTGCGGCTGATCGTATCGATTATGGTATCAAACAAGCATTGGCTGAAGGGTACCGCACGAAAGATATCGCAGGATTTGATGCTAAAGAAGTTTGTTCAACCAGCGAGATGGGTTCTATCATCGCTAATTTCGCGGCAAAATGCAAACTCTAACTCTCGCTAACATTTATGAGCTTCAAGGGCTCAAAGAAGATGCCCTTGAAATCTATAAAGAGATTTTGAAAAAAGACCCTTCCAATGCTGATGCAAAAATTGCAATTCGCCGTCTTTCAGGGATGCGTAAAAAATTTTTAGGGGTTAATAATGAAATGAAAACTTTTTTCATCGATATGGAAGAAGAGGCTGAATTTATCCAATTTGAAAGGTGGTTGTTGCGCGCATGGAACTAAAAGATGTTATTTTATCCACACTGGCCGAAATTGAGGAGCTAACCACCTTGCCGGAAGCGACAGAAAAGGTTTCTGTAATCAAAGAAGAAAAACTGTTTCCAAAAGAAGAGGTTGTTGTTGTAGAGGCACAACCGATTGTTGAAACACTCAAGCAAGTTGTAGAGACGGTCCATGTTGTTCGTGATGATGAAGTACGGATGTTAGAGGGGATACGTGAACGTTTATTAGTCCTATTTGAAGGATTTCAGTCACCTAATAACAAACAAATAGAAGCCAAAGTCGATTTGACACTCAACTTTTTTGAATACCTGCTCGCGACCATCGATAATCGCTTAGATACAATTAAAGAGTCGTAAAGACACGCGCTGAATATGAGGATTAATAATGAATGAACACTATCGAGTACTGATTGATTGTAATGATGAAAAAGGGCTCGTGTATAAAGTATCGGGAATCTTTTTTAATCGTAATCTAAATATTATCTCTAATAATGAATTTGTTGATAAAGCACACAATAAATTTTTTATGCGCAGTGTTGTCGCCGGTGAAATTTCTCCGGATATGTTACGAAAAGAACTCAGTGCGGTTCTCCCTGCTAATGCACACCTTGAAGTGATTACGCCTCGTAAAAAACGGGTAGTATTGATGGCAACCAAAGAGTCTCATGCTTTGGGTGATATTTTAATTCGATACGAAGCGGGTGAACTTGATTGTCATATTGTCGGAGTGGTTTCCAATTATGATTTACTTGAACCACTGGTTTCAAAATTCAATATCCCTTTTTATACGGTATCACATGAAGGATGCGATCGTGATGAACACGAGAAACGGGTTCTTGCACAACTTTCAGAACTTGGTGAAATCGATTATATGGTATTGGCAAAATATATGCGAATATTGACTCCACGATTTGTGGAAGCGTATGAGGACAAAATCATCAACATTCACCACTCCTTTCTTCCCGCATTTATCGGAGCCAATCCTTATAAGCAAGCGTATGAGCGAGGAGTAAAAATTATCGGTGCGACGGCCCATTTTGTCAATAACAATTTAGATGAGGGACCGATTATCGCTCAGGATGTTATCCATGTTAATCATGCACACGACTGGGAAGAGATGCAGCGTCAAGGACGCGATGTTGAGAAAATAGTTCTATCAAAAGCTCTTAAGTTGGCATTAGAAGACCGTATTTTTGTCCATAATAATAAAACGATTATTTTTTAAATGTTTCACATTGTTTTAGTTAATCCTCAAATTCCAAACAATACGGGGGCTATCGGACGGCTTTGTGTCAATACCGATTCCTCATTGCATTTGATTAAACCGATCGGTTTTGACATCGATGAGAAAGCGGTACGACGTGCAGGATTGGATTATTGGCATAAAATCGATTTGCACGTTTGGGAAAATATTGATGAATTTTTGGAAGCTCACCCTAAACGAGAGCGTTTTTTCTTTGCGACAACCAAAACCGATCGACCCTATTTTGACCATCAATTCCAAGAGGGAGATTACCTCTTTTTTGGCAGTGAAACGGCAGGGATCCCTGCTGAGATATTAGAGGCATATCCGGCACAGACGATGACAATCCCGATGACTAAAGAGGGTCGAAGTCTTAATCTGGCTATCAGCAGCGGAATCATTCTCTATGAAGCGATTAAACAAAATTTTAATTCTTACCGAAAGATGATGTAACATGATGCAAATACTTGATACGATAATGATCGTATTGTTCGTTCTTTTTTTAGTCTATATATTTCGAGGCTATCATCTTTCACGTTTGGATAAAATGGAGAAAGAAGATCAAGATAAAAATAGTTAGACTAAAAAATCTTCTCTGCCCAGATTCCCATTTTCATTTCTAATTTATCCATCCATCCGTTTGCTTGACGTATAACCTTTGCCATTGTAAGCTCCTTGAAATAAATTAGGCAAATGGTAGAGTATTTTCTAAAATCGTTCAAATAATATTTCAATTTGCAATATTATTCTATTTTTTATGTCATAATTCCTACAATACACTATCAATCATTTAAAAGGATTTCAATATGAAAACATTCAGTGATATCGTTGAGACGATCAAAGATATTGTCTCTTCAGAATTTCCCGAAAAAAAAGTGTTTGATAAAGATGTGGCAGAGTTATTGGATATTACTCAAATGAATTTTGCTACGATGAAAAAACGGAATAAAATTCCTTTCAATGAGTTACTCGATTTTTGTGCCAAACGCTCTATCGCTATTAACTGGCTGCTTTATAATCAGTCTCCGGAGAGTTTGATCGAACCGACCAATCGCTTTTATATGGTACGTTATTTCTCTTCGGTCAATGCCTCTGCGGGAGGAGGCGCTGATAATGAAGAGTTAGAATATGAGCCACTGATGCTTGAAGATAATTTTGTCCTCTCATTAGGAGGTGAAAAAGAGTTACGTAACATTGAAGCTATTAATGTTTCAGGCGACTCGATGGAACCTTCATTTAGCTATAACGATATTATTTTTATAAATCGTGCGAAAAACGATATTAGTCGTGGAGGTATTTTTACGATTCGTACTGAACACGGTCTTTTTATCAAAAGATTGCAAGTTCGTATTGATGGTAAACTTGATATCATTTCAGATAATAAAGACTATCCGACGTATGTGGCTCGTAAAGATGAAGTAGAAATTATCGGAAGAGTTGTAGGGCGATTCGGCGGAGTTGAATAATATTGGAATATCATATGAAAACCAGAGCATGGATGAGTGGAGTATTACTGATGGCATTAGGGGGGTGCAGTACCCATACCCCGCATGCAATCCAGTCAAAGTCATTGTTTTCTCTTTCAAAAAGTGACGCTAATCAGAGTGCTTTGAACGATCCTTTTTGCTGTATGCTTCCTCAAGATCTTGACGTTAAACTTCCCGAATATGGTCCAAAAATCAATGATCTTGAACGCTTTGAACAAAGAATGTCTCCTTATGTGGAAATAAACAGTATTGATCATGAGAGTTTGATTGATGCCCAAACTAATTTTGATGAGCGATATTTTTCACCGTGGGGTTATACTCTTGCGCCTCAAAATGTCCAAGATATTTCTTGGCCGTTACGTGCCTTTAGAGGGGGATACGGAAATAACCTTCTACCTGTCCCCCCCTCATGGTTTGAAGGGATAAAAAATGAGTCTAATTTTGAAGAATACGGCAGTATAAATCAAAAAGCCATTACCCTCAAATGGATGAATATACGGGCTTTTCCAACCGATAAGCCTCTCTATAAAGATCCTTCGAAAGCAGGGGATGGCTATCCATTTGATCTTTTGCAAAACAGCAGCGTCAATTACAATGAACCGATCTTTGTTTCCCATACTTCAAAAGATGGGGCATGGAGCTATATATTTACCAATAACGCTTCAGGCTGGGTACCATCGGATGGGGTGAGTATAATCAATGATTCGACAGTGTCAATAATCAAAAAATCGGAACGAGTTTTTATTACCGAAGATAATATTGCATTGCATGATACTGCGAATCGTTTTGTTGCCTATTCACGTATCGGGATGGTATTACCGCTGGAACGGGAAGAGGGTGATTATTATTATGTCAAATCAGTTGATATGAATAACTCTATCAAAATACTATCTTTGCCTAAGCATTCAGCACATCTCGGTGTCAGTCGATTGAATAAAAGTGATTTGATTTCGATTGGCGATCAATTACTTAAAAATACTTATGGATGGGGTGGCATGTATGGAGAACGTGATTGTTCTTCAATGATACGTGATTTTATGACCCCTTTTGGTATCTGGCTCCCGCGAAATTCTGCTGCACAGTCACACAAAGGTGAGATTGTCTCTTTTTCAGGATTGAGCAATGATGAAAAACTTTCTCTTATCAAAGAAAAAGGGATCCCTTTTGAAACTATCATTTATCTAAAAGGACATGTTCTTCTTTATACAGGTATGTATCAAGATAGTGTTCTAGTAATGCATAATATATGGGGTGTTCGAACAATTGACAAACAAGGAAATAGAGGACGACACATTATTGGTAAAGCAGTTATTAGCACATTAGAACTGGGTTCAGAGTTGGACGATTATGACCCTGCGATGAAGTTGCTTTCACGGGCAGAGAGCATGAATATTTTTACCAAAATACCTACCACTCTTGCCCGTCAAACAAAAAATATTATAAAGAAAAAATCGCTTTAACTTATCCCCGAATATCGAGCAGTGAACCGAACATTTCATTTTGTGTTCGGATCGATTGAACATTTGCTTGAGTTGTTTTTTCAATAGTCATTTGATCGGTAAACTCTTTGGAGAGATCGGTTTGAGATTTTTCCCCTCCGTTGGACGAAGCCATCTCTGTATTCGCTTTAGTTCCGCCGTTTTGTGTTTCACTAATTGTGGTATTCTGAGGGACAAAACGATCAGTATTAACATTTGCTACATTATTAGCATTGTTATTCATCCAACTTTGATTGGACATGATTGAAGAGACATTTGAGCTTATCATCTAAAGCTCCTTCTATATTAGATAACAAAAGTATAATCCCCTCCACCTTAAGAGATATAGGGGATTTAAAATTAGTCTGATTAGTGTAAATCGGCGTTGAGTTTTACTTCACGGGTTGAGCGACGAATGAGCAGTTGTCCTGTTGTAGAGTCTTGGCGGTAGTGGATACCGTTGAGTCCGACCAAATCTTTACCTTTGAAACTTGTGCCGCTGAGGGTTTTGGATGGATTCGCTTCTTGGATCTTAGTAAGCTCTGCATTGCTCACTGAAAACTTGGTTCCCGCCAATACGGCGATTCCCGCATCGACGATACATCCATCACCCAATGCGATACCCGTAACCGAATTTGCACCCAAGAGGGTGTTTTTACCGATTGTGACAGGGATACCGTCGGTTCCACTGAGTACGCCGAGGATCGAAGCCCCTCCGCCGACATCTGAACCGTCACCTACCACGGCAGAGCTTGAAATACGCCCCTCTACCATGCTGACACCGGTTGTGCCGGCATTAAAGTTGACATAACTTGCACCCGGCATGATCGTCGTTCCCGCATGAAGCTGTGCACCAAAGCGTACTTTTGAATCATCCAAAACACGGGTATTATTGGCAGGGATGATGTGTTGGAGGTATCGCGGGAATTTATCAACAAAATCGATTTTCGGATATTCGTTAGCGAATTTGAGTTCGATTTCGTTTTCGCGTAGCCATTCAAGCTCGATCGGCTGACCGTCCGACCAAGCAACGTTGTGCAGTGCACCGAATGCACCGTTTAGGTTCAGTGAGCGAAGAGCTGCTTTGGAAGTAGAGAGGGCATAGAGTTTAAGGTAGGTTCCCTCGACACTCGTACAAGCAACGTCATTGAAAAGGATAACGAGACGGAATTCACCATCACGCATACCTCGCTCTTTGATTTGGTTGTAAAGGGCTGAGATCACTTGGATATTTTTGTGTGCATCACCGAATGCTTCGTCGGCATACGGGGTAAAGGCATTCAAACACCCCTCTAAAAATTTCGACGTTACAGGGATGATCGCTTCATCGGCGGTAAAATCGACTGTAAACCCTTGCTCTTGAGCACTTTTGATAAAGATAGCGGCACTGCCGAAGTTTTCGTTCCAGTTGATGTGCGGGTAAGTTGCTTGGAGGATTTTTGAACTGTCAAGTTGACCGAAATCGACACGGCAAATACCGAATGCGAGGGGATTTTTGTATCCCGCAGAGTTTTGAATCTCTTGAACACATGCTTTGAAAGCGGCTTCGGTCTCTAAAATTTCCATATTTTCTCTCTTGGTGTAAAATTAATGGGGAATTTTAGCATAATTCAAGGAAAAGCCCATTTCTACTTATATATTGATGCGGTTTTGTTATGTATGAGTTGTTATCATAGTTTATATTTTCATAGATAGTTCTTTTATGATTTTAAATTAAACAAAATATTTATAAAGTAGTTAAAATGGATATTCAGAAAATGAAACTATATCTGATAGACAATATAGGAAAAATAATTCTATTTTTTCTTTTTATCATTATAGTTTTAACATATTTAGATATTTACCAATCATTATTAAATCATTTGGATCAATGTATTTTTGAAAATGGTTCATCATCAAGTCAATGTAGAAAGTTTATGGCTATGTCAGGTGCGTATATCAAATTGTTTAGTTTAATTAGTGTAGTGTTAATTATATTTAACAAAAGGCGAGAACAAGTTATTAAATACGTGTTTACATATTATTCAGCAGCAACATTTCTGTTTTCAGGTATTACATATATTGATTATGAAGAACAAAAAAATATTGTAGAAATTAACAAAATTTATTATTCTATTATTCAAGACAATAATCAATTAAATATATTTTTAATGAAAAATAAAATACAAGATAAAATGAATAATGAGTATTTTAATAATCAGTTAAAAGTTCAAGAGTTGAATGATAGTATTGAACAAAAAACTATAGCTCAACAAGCAATTAAAGAAGAAAATAAATTACTTATATATCAAAAATTAACTGCGACAGTAGCAACTATAATATTATCACTTTCAATGATTTTAATTATTTGTATTGAACTTAATATTAAACCATCTATAATAATATTTTTATTTTTAATAGCTATATGGAGGATTTAGAAGTTGGTATTGATACAAGAAGTAAGTTCTCTTCTCAAACAAGCTAAAAAAATTGTTGAAAAATATGATGCAATCGATAAGGTGACGGGAGGTAAATTTAATATTTTTACTATATTAGAACGAGATCGTTCAGAAACTCGTCACTCTAGATTTATTTCAGAATTATTAAATGTAAATGGCTCGCATGGACAAAACGGTTTATTTTTAAAATTGTTTTATGAATTATTTAGTGATGAATTATCGGGTTATTGGATAGGAGACAAAACAGATTTTGATATCGAAACTTTTTCCAAGAAAGCCAAAGCTTACACCGAACAATCAAATAGTGTGAATGGTCAATCTGGATTTATAGATATTGTAATTGAAACAGATAGTCATGCAATTATTATAGAGAATAAAATTGATGCAGTTGATCAACATGCTCAATTACATAGGTACGCTCTTGCAAAAAAAGGAAAAAACATTCTTATAATTTATTTAACTCTAGATGGAAAAGCGCCTTCTCCAAAATCTAAAGGGGATTTATTAGATAAAAATGTAGCATTACTTAGTTATTCTTATCATATTGTTAAATGGCTTACGACCTGTATTAATGCTAGTGCAACATTACCTACTATTCGAGAAACACTTATACAATATGAGAGTTTAATACGTAAAATTACTTATCAAAATGAGGAAAATATGGAAAAAGAAATGGTTGAATTGCTTTTACAAGATAATAATGTACAAACAGCACAGCAAGTAAGTAATGCCTTATCACAAGCAAAAGCAGAATTAGAACTTGAGTTTTGGAAAGAGATGAATTTTACTCTTGCTAAAATAATAGAAAAATCTGGATTTAAAATGTGGGAAAGTCAAAATGAAGAGAAAAAAATGATTGAAATACTTTTATCTCGTTTTAAACAGGGTGACGGTGTGATTTGGTTTTTTTATCAAAAAGCAAATTTACCAGAAAAGTATTTTTCATTTGCCATTGGATGTGATGGTTATGATAATAGACTTTATATTGGATGTTATCCACATGATAAAGATGATAAATATATAGAAAAAGGTTACAGCGAATGCGCTAATTTACTAGAATATCCATTTGAAAAAAGAAAACATTATCAGTATTTTGGTGAAAAAAGAGATTTTTATGGAGATGGAATATTTGAATTGATGGATGCAAGTAAACGTAGTGAATTTGCAATAAACTCTGCAAATGACTTAAAACCAATTTTAGAAAACTTAAAAAATAGAATTGATAAATATGAAGTCGATTCTACTAAATAAGGTAATTTTCGATTAATATTATTACTATATTTTGAAATTTAAAAATATGTGAATAGCTTGCTCTAAGAAATTTTATTTACCTTAATTAACTATGGATGGGTTGAATGTTGCGTGTTATACTACTGCATATTATTACTTGGAATGTTTATGGAACAGTGGATTACCCTTTTAAAAGCGAACGATTATCTCGGAATAAAAAAATATCTCAAAAACGGCGGTAATCCTAACGCACACGAAGATAACGGTGAATCTGTGATCTGTTTTGCGATGCGCTATCGTTGTGATGCTGAGATTATCGATCTGTTGATTGAAAGCGCCGCTGATCTCAATCATATTGATAATGAGGGTGTTAGTGTATTTGACGTAGCCGTTACCTATAATAATCTCACCATGATCGAGCGGTTGTTGGAGGGTGGATTTGATCTGAGCACTCCCACCCGTAAGAGCGGATTTACCCCACTGATGGGGGCCGTATGTTACTCTCGGAGCGATGTGGTAAAGAAATTGCTTGAAAAAGGGGTGGATATAGACGCACGGGACAATCATGGCTTTACTGCTCTCGACTATGCCCGTAAAATGCACAAAAAGTCGATTTTAGCACTGTTGCAGGGGGAGAAGAATGGAACAGATTAAAACCTTTTTATTGCTTGGGTCGCTGAGTGTACTGTTGGTATTTATCGGCGGATACCTCGGTGGTCAAGGGGGGATGGTGATCGCGTTGGTAATGGCGGGGGGGATGAATTTTTACGCTTACTATTTCTCCGATACGATGATTTTAAAGCACTATAATGCCCAAGAGGTTGATCCGCGAGAAGCACCGATGCTCTATCGCGTCGTAGAACGTCTGGTAGAGCGTGCTGATATACCGATGCCGAAAGTCTATATTATCCACGATCATATCCCCAATGCGTTTGCTACGGGGCGTAACCCTGCTCATGCGGCGGTAGCGATAACGACGGGATTGCTCGAACTGTTAAATGAAGATGAAATAGAGGGGGTTATGGCACATGAACTCTCTCATGTCGCTCATCGTGATATTCTCGTTGCAACCGTTGCGGCAACGATTGCGGGATCAGTTGCGTTTATTGCCAATATGCTTCAGTTTGGGGCAATGTTCGGTAACCGTAACCGTAACGGCAATCCGATATTGATGATTGCGATGGCAATTTTACTTCCTATTGCTGCGAGTATTATACAAATGACGATCAGCCGTTCGCGTGAGTTTATGGCGGATGCGGGAGCGGCACACTTAACAGGACATCCGGAATGGCTCCAAAATGCATTAGTGAAGCTATCCAGCTACAATGCGCGAGGGGAAGTGCACGGCTCAACTCCAGAGAATGCCCATATGTTTATTATCAGTCCGTTTGACGGTAAAAATATTTCGTTTGCAAATTTATTTCGTACCCATCCGACGACGGAGCAGAGGTTAGAGCGCCTTGAAGCATTAAAAGGGGAAGTATCACTGAGAGAGAATAAACTCTACGAGCGTCATTACCGATAAAAGTAATTTATTCAGATTCGATTTTTAGGGTAAAGTGCGGTTTAGGCGGCATCTTTTTTTTCGGTATTTTCAAAAAAGTATGCCGATAAATGACATAAACAAAGAGACTTATTCCCAGTCCAATCATTAAATAACTCATTTTTTCCATTCAATGCTCCTATATCCACGATTATACTAAATCGGCAGTTAAAAAAAAATGTTTATTTTTAATTATTTTTGATTATATTATATGCAATAGATTTCGATTCCAAAGAGTGAATAAAGCGTTGAAAATTGATATCGCATAGCGCTTTGTCGGTGGATGCAACCGAAATCTCTACTGTAGGGTTACCTCCGTTCATCATCGGTAATGATGAAAAATCGATCCCCTTATCCATTACTTCCATGACATCGATCAATGTGTTTTCAGAGGTTTGGGCAATGAGTGTATTGCGATAAATCGGTTGCGATTGAGGATAAAACCGCTCTAGTGCCTCTTCGACCATTGGGTGGGACATCTCAGGAAATCCCGGCATGAAAAAATAACGATCTTCGAGAAAAAAGCCAGACATGTTGTTGATTACGTTGTGGAGCAGTCCCGAGTTTTTAGGAAGTTCTGCCATATGGATACGGTGCGGATAGGCTGCATCTGCGAATCGCTCGACGATATCATGAGCAAATTGTTCATGGGACAACAATACTCCGTCGCTGAAGACATCTGAAGCTATCTGACGGGTCAAATCATCGGGAGTTGAGCCGATTCCGCCGAAACTGAACATCACCGCCTCTGTATCATTTTTGATCATACTAAAGGCATTGTGGATTAAAGTAGGGTCATCTTTGATTATGAATGAAGAGAAGAGGGTATGTCCACGTTTAATCAAAGCATCACGAAGATAAAGAAAATGTTTGTCTTCACGACGGGCATTTAGGATTTCAGAACCGATGATAACGGCATAAAAGTGGGGAGTTTTCATAAAAAGATTATAACACGAGAAGATAAAGTAAAATCAGAGTCCGGTTTACTGGACGCGAGCTCTCTGCTGAAGAGAACTTAGCGTTAGCGTAGCCCGATGGGCTTTGCTCATGGGGCGAATTATTTAAGTTTTTCTAAAATTTCTTTTTCGACAGCATCAATTTTTTGTGTTCCGTCGATCGTAATGTATTTGACCGACTCATCGGAAGCGGCAACACCTTGGTAGTAGTTGACCAGCGGAGCAGTTTGTTCATGATATACACGGAGACGATCTAAAACCACTTCGGCTTTGTCATCATCACGTTGAACCAAATCTTCGCCGGTCTCATCGTCTTTCCCTTCCACTCTCGGTGGATTGAAAACGATATGATAGGTACGACCTGATGCGAGGTGGGCACGACGTCCTGACATACGCTCAACGATAACACTGTCGGCAACATCGATCTCGATAACCGCGTCGATGGCTACACCCGCTTCTTTGAGTGCATCGGCTTGTGGAACGGTGCGTGGAAATCCGTCAAGGAGAAAACCGTTTTTACAATCTTCTTGAGTAATACGCTCTTTAACAAGTCCGATAATGATCTCATCGGTAACAAGTTTCCCCGCATCCATAAACGACTTAGCCAATGTTCCGAGTTCCGTTCCCGCTTTGATAGCGGCACGGAGCATATCTCCCGTAGAGATTTGCGGAATGTCGAATGCTTTCGTCAAAAATTGAGCTTGTGTCCCTTTTCCAGCACCCGGTGCACCCAAAAGAATAATTTTCATATTAATTCCTATTATTTTATTTTATACGCTATCGGAATAAAATCCCGATAAGCTGCGCTAACGCTAAGTTTCCTTCGGCAGGAAGCCCAACGAGACCTATATTTGACTCTCAATAAAGAGTTCCATCTCATCGACGATGGCGTCAATCGAACGTTCACCGTTGATTTTATGGAGAAGGTTTTTGTCCTCATAAAAAGCTTGAATAACGGATAAAGGATCGGTATACACTTTCATACGGTTATTAAATACTTCTACTTTGTCATCTGCTCCGCGAGAGCGTCCGAGAACACGATCTCGTGCAACTTCTTCGCTTACCACTACTTCGATGACATTGAGCAATTGGATAGAGCTATCGTTTTGCAAAAATTTATCGAGTTCATTCATTTGTTCAAATGATCTAGGATAGCCGTCGAACAAGATAACATCTGAAGGGGCAGCTTTGATGGCACCGGTGATTGTATCAATCGCGATCTCAATAGGAACAATCATTCCTTTACTGATAAAGCTGTCGATCAGCTTTCCGCGCTCAGATCCGCTGGCCACTTCGGCACGGAGGAGATCGCCTGTTGAGTAGTGGACAATTGTCTCGTCGTTTCGTCTTGCAATAATCTCCGCATCGGTCGTTTTACCTGAACCCGGTGCACCGATGATTAGAAATAGTTTTTTCATTTGGCACTTTCGCGTAGACGGATATGGAGCTCCCGAAGTTGCGTCAACTCGACCGGACTAGGTGCCTGAGTCATGATACATGACGCTTTTTGCGTTTTAGGGAACGCGATAACGTCACGGATGCTATCTTTTTTAGACAATAGCATCATGAAACGATCAAATCCAATCGCAAATCCGCCGTGCGGCGGTGCACCGAATTTCAATGCGTCAAGTAAGAAGCCGAATTTCTCTTGTGCTTCCTCCTCACCGATTCCAAGAAGGGTAAAGATTTGCTCTTGCAGTGCTTGTTTATGGATACGGATCGATCCGCCGCCGAGTTCTGTTCCGTTGAGGACGATGTCGTAAGCGATCGACTCGATATCATCGAGATGCTCATGGTTAAGATCACGCGGCATAGTGAACGGATGGTGGAGTGCTTTTACACGTCCCTCTTCGATTTCGAACATCGGAAAATCAACAACCCAGACAAATTCGAAGCGATCTTTGTCGATCAAGTTCATTTTTTCGTGCTCGGCGATGAAGATACGGAAACGTCCCATATAATCCCATACGGTTTTCTTATCACCCGCACCGAAGAAGACGACGTCACCCACTTCCATACCGGTACGATCAACTAGGAGTTGGAGATCTTCAGGGGCGAAGAATTTTTCCAGTGGTCCTTTGAGACCGTCTTCTTTCATTTGGAAGTATCCGAGCCCTTTGGCACCGAATTTGCGAACATAATCTTCGAAGCTTTTCATCTCACGTTTAGAGAATGCCAAATCGGCACCAGGGACGCGGAGCGCTTTAATACGGTTCATTTTCGGGTTTGCGGCAATGGCTGTGAAAATTTCATTGTCACATCGTGAAAAAATATCGATCACATCAACCATTTTAAGATCATATCGAAGATCCGGTTTGTCCGATCCGTACCACTCCATTGCATCGGAATATTTGATACGATTGAACGGAGTATGAACTTCATGGCCTGCAGCAGCGAACATACCAGTAATTAGTTCTTCAGCAACACGGATAACGTCTTCTTGGTTACAGAAGCTCATCTCGACGTCGATCTGGGTAAATTCAGGCTGGCGGTCTGCGCGTAAGTCTTCGTCACGGAAACATTTTGCGATTTGGAAATAGCGGTCAAATCCGCCCACCATCAGAAGCTGTTTAAAGAGCTGAGGAGATTGTGGGAGGGCGTAAAATTCACCTTCATGAACACGACTCGGTACGAGGTAGTCACGCGCACCCTCAGGGGTCGATTTAGTCAAAATCGGCGTTTCAACTTCTAAAAATCCAAGTCGATCAAGGACGTTACGTGCCGCAATAGCCGCTTTTGAACGGAGCATAAACGTGTTATACATCGCTGGATTGCGTAGATCAAGGTAACGGTATTTGAGACGGATTTCTTCACCAACACTGTTGTCACCGATCCCGAACGGTACCGGCTCAGAGCGGTTTTCGATGATAAGCTCTTCGACGACCACTTCAATAGCACCGGTTTTAAGACGTGGATTAACCAACCCCTCGCCGCGGAGGCGGACACGCCCGTGGGCAATAAGGACAAATTCGTCACGCACTTCACTGGCGAGTTTATGGGCATGGGCATTATCTGCAGGGTCACATACGAGCTGAATTAGGCCGCTTTTATCACGCAAATCGATAAATACGATCCCACCATGGTCGCGGTAGCTGTTCGCCCAACCGCACAAAACGACGTTGTCGCCTACGTTTGCTTCACTTAAATCGGTACAAAAATGACTTCTCAAATCAAAGTCCTTAGGTTATAATTTTCGCAATTATAGCGCTTATAAGCTTGCGGTTTGATAATAGCCTAATCTTCGCTCAGCCATTTATTGGCATTTTCAAGCTCTTCAAAGTATTTTGTATCGGCATGCATGAACCAGTTTGCCATGTTAATTCCGATCTCTTCCCACTTTTTATTTCCAACGACAGCGATTTTGCTAAACTCTTTATTGTATTTCAATCCGAATTTGAAATCGTCCCAAAGTGCTCTGAGTTCATACCCCTCAAACTCAAGGATATCGACGAGTATTTTTATCTTCGGTTCTTTTATTCCGTCAATCGATTTGTCCATGAGCGGAACCAAAAGTTCATAATCACTGTGTTTCAGTTTTCCGACAACTTTCATTGTCATAATAAAGTCACTTCCATTTTGTCTGATACTTATGGCAATAGCATGTTCATTCATAATTGACCCCTTGGATAATTAGTATTGTGTTAAGTACTATTGTAGCAGATAAAATAAAATGGGTACTCCGTAAAAGATTACGGAGATAGATAGGATAGATTAGCTTGAGGGGGTATCGACAGCGGTGAAGAAAGTATTAGATTTAACCATAGTACGCGGGATCGGCTGACTAAGAGCCGATTCGTCTTTTTCCCCTGTACGGATACGTTCAACTTCTAATACGGGAGTAATCCACATTTTACCGGCACCGTGGCCCAAATCCTGAGTATGGGCACGGATCGCTTCCATAGCGATGACTTTTGTTTTTTCGTTTGATACTACAATGAACAGCATAACTTTCGGATACAAATCGGGTGCATTGTTTTTTTCTGCAATTCCGAGTGACCCTTTTCCGATCACTTCCGTAACGGTTACCCCCTCGATTTCATTATCAAAAAGTTCTCGAAGAACATCGTTTAAGCAGTGACGGTTAAATACAGCAGTAATCTGGACCATTGTGGACCCCTTTAAATGGTTTGTTGATGTGTCATTATAAATTGAATTGGTATGAGTATTCACCAGTTCATTGCTTATAAAATAATCAACTATTTAATCAATACATGCATAGAGTGTTCTTGAGATAAGGTACGACAAAATTGTCATTCATGAATAAGAACAGCTATTGCAATGGCTAAAAATATAATCCATTCTAGGAGACAGTCAATGGCACGAGACACGTTAATCGGCGGAGCATTATGGGAAGAGTATTCAACTCGAGGTACAAAGACGTATGAACGATCCTATCAATATGGGTGAGATTACCCAAGAAGAGGCAGATGCAGCGCAAAAACAACTCATTATTGCCGATTTCGGTGCGGAGAGCTGTGGTGATGCCGTACGTTTGTACTGGATGATCGATCCTAAAAATGATGTCATTATTAAAAGCCGATTTAAAAGTTTCGGATGCGGAACAGCGATTGCCAGTTCTGATATGATGGCAGAACTGTGTATGGAAAAAACGGTCGATGAAGCTCTAAAAATTACCAATATCGATGTTGAAAAAGCGCTCCGTGATGAGGAAGATATTCCTGCGGTTCCGGGGCAAAAAATGCACTGTTCGGTAATGGCATACGACGTTATTAAAAAAGCGGCATCGATCTATAAAGGGGTCGATATGAGCGAGTTTGAGACCGAATTTATCGTCTGTGAATGTGCCCGTGTAAGTCTTGATACTCTCAAAGAAGTGATCCGTCTCAACAAACTCGAATCGATTGAAGCAAATTACCGACTATACCAAAGCAGGCGGGTTTTGTAAATCGTGTATCAAACCGGGCGGACATGAGAAAAAAGATGTCTATCTTGTCGATATGCTCTCAGAAATTACTGCTGAACTTCAAAAAGAGGCGATCAGTAAAAAAATCAAAGAAGCAAAAGGGGATGGAAACTTCAATGCGATGAGTTTGGTTCAAAAACTCCGCAGTATCGAATCGATCCTTGAAGAGTACATTCGACCAACCCTTAAAGCCGATCACGGTGATGTCGAAGTAATCGATCTTAAAGAGGTGGAAGATGGGCATGAACTCTATATCCAGTACAAAGGGGAGTGTATGAGCTGTTCAATGAACACCACGACAACACTTGCAGGGATGCAGGATATGCTTAATTTCAAACTCAAATCTAATTTACGAGTGATGGTGGTTTAATATGTCCGCGCAACCAAAGAGGGAACATTTGCGTTATCTAAAAAAATTCGGTAATTATTCAAAAGATTTTTACCGCTTTAACGGAGAACTATTTTTCCCTTCACTTGGAATCGGAACCTATAAACCTGAGCCGTATAAAGAGGATAATTATATTATCAACTATTGCTGAAGCGATCAAAACGGCACTACGAACTGGGATAAATCTCATCGATACGGCGATCAACTATCGTTATCAGATGTCAGTGAGCGAGAAATTGGTGAAGCATTGGGCGAGATGTTTAAATCGGGTGAGATCAAGCGTGAAGAGGTGATTATCGCCTCCAAAGCGGGGATTTATACCCCTTGATTTCCCGTTTCCCGATAATCCGTACGGTTGGATACAGGAAAATGTGATTAATGCAGGGTTGGCAACTGCCGAAGAAGATTATTATCGATCAGCATTGTATGACACCCGAGTATTTCGTTGGAGCTGTGAGCAGTCACTGCGAAATCTTGAGATAGAAACGATTGATATTTTTTTTCTGCATAATCCTGAAACACAGCTTGGATATGTTGATCAAGAGACTTTTTATGAACGTATCGAAGCGGCATTTGAAATATTTGAAACATTACGCAGTGAAAAGAAAATAGTAAGTTACGGTGTAGCGGCATGGAACGGGTTTTTGTACGAAGAGGATCATACCGAATATCTCTCTTTGGCAAAAATGGTAGAGATTGCCCGTCGTGTCGGTGGAGAAAATCATGGATTTAAATATCTTCAAAGCCCGTTTAATCTAGCAAAACCCCATGCGTACGGTTATGCAAATCAGCAATGTGAAGATAATCTTTACTACCCGATTATGCATGCATGCGCTATGTATGGGATAACATTTTTAGGGATCTTCGCCGCTGCTGCAGAAAAATCTCTTTAAACGACCTTTTTCTCCTAATGTAGCGGAGTTGATGAATACGAATGAATTGAGCGATGTTGCGAGTGCATTGCAATTTGCCCGCAGTGCGGGAGCTATCAGTGCAATATTCGGTGCGGTTGATCCTGCACATGTCATCGATAATGCGGTATTGGGTTATTTACCCGAAGCCTCAATAGAAGCTGTAAATACTCTCATGAAGGGTGCTTATGCTGTATGATGTAATTGTTGTCGGAAGCGGAATTTCAGGACTATATGCAGCACTGTATGCACGTCGAGAAGGATTGCATGTCGCACTTATTTGTAAAAGTACTCCGCTGCGTTCCAATTCCGCTGTTGCTTCGGGCGGGATCAATGCGGTTCTTAAATCCACCCGGCACGATTCGATACGTGAACATATTGCCGATACGCTAAATGGTTCAGCAGAGTTAGGGCGATTTTCAGCTGTGAGCGCAATGGCTACCGGGGCGGGAGAGGTTATCAATGAACTTCAATCTATGGGTGTCCATTTTGATACAGATGAGAACGGCAATATTGCTCAACGACCTTTTGGTGGGACAAAAGCATATCGAACCTGTTATATCGCAGATCGTACAGGAGCATCAATTACCCAAACTCTTTTAACGCAGTGCCGTAAAGAGGGGGTAGAAATCTTACAAAACCATGTGATGCTCTCGATTGCAACTTTTAATGAAAAACTCTCAGGGATTACAATATTGCGACGACGTGACTCAAATGTTATTGCTTTGGCTTGTAAATCTTTAGTATTGGCTGGCGGCGGATTTGCCGGGATTTATCGTGGACATTCGACCAACTCCCAAGAGTCCAGCGGAGATATCCTCGCAATTGCCCTGCGGGCTAAAATGAGATTGGTTAACATGGAGTTTGTTCAGTTTCATCCGACCACACTTGCTAAAAGCGGAACACTAATCAGTGAAGCGGCACGGGGTGAGGGGGCATATATAGTCGATGAGAGCGGAGAGCGTTTTACCGATGAGCTTCAAACCCGTGACAAGCTTTCGCGTGATATTGTAAAACACCAGTTGGCCGGTCACAAGGTTTATCTTGATTTTCGTCATTTAGGGGAAGAATTGATTGATAAAAAGCTTCCCTCCGCGCGTAAACATGCCCTTAACGGCGCAGGGATCGATATTTTAACCGAGCTTCTTCCTATTACCGTCTCTGCCCATTATACAATGGGGGGAATCTGGAGCCGTAATGACACCTCTACCGACATCAGTAATGTTTTCGTATGTGGGGAATGTGCTTACAGCGGTGTGCACGGAGCCAACCGACTGGGTGGCAACAGTTTGCTTGAGGCAGCCTATTTTGGCCGTGTCGCAGGGTTGGAAGCTGCAAATGCGGCCAAAAAAGGGGAGTTTCATCCGATCGATTACGCATTGGTGAATAAAGAATCCCGATACGTTGAGTCAATCTTAGAGGGCGAAAACCGTTTTAATATCAACACCATGCGGCGTAATCTAGGAAATAATCTTTATAACAATGCAGGGGTATTTCGTACCCATGATACTTTGGCAAATGCATTGGAATATGTCCATTATCTGATGAAAATGTCATCAGGGTTGTGTTGTATCAATAAAGAGCGAAACGATAATGTCGAATTATTGTCGATTATCGAATTTCGTAATTCCCTCACGGTGGCTGAAGCGATGGTTATGTCGGCAATGGGACGTGAAGAGTCGCAGAGGAAGCCATTTTCGAAATGATTTTCCGCAAAAAGATGCTAAACATTATGAGGTCAATACTATCATACGCCGCTTAGCCAAGAGTTTTTTACGAATCAGTTTCGAGGGTCACCTCTCTTCGGACTGGTGGTATCGAATACGGCGGTTTTTTCATACTCCAATCGGGTGATGAATATTTAAAATTATAAAATATAAGGAAAGTATTATGGCAAAAGTTATGTTACGTTATGATTCAAAAGGTGCAATCTCGTTTTATGTTGCTAAAAAAGATATGGAAGAGACAATTACCAGTTCAGAGTTCGACACGGATGAAAAATGGGGTGGTGAAGTGAAGCTCAGTAACGGTGAAACATGGTTTATCGAGCCGTGTGCTAAAAAGTTTCCATCTGAAGTAGTGGCTGTTCGTCGAGGAGAATAAATCTCTATAATTTTCAGTCATATATTAGTCATATATAGTTAATAGTATATGACTAATTTATTACCTTTCATCCCCTTGCATACATAAGTGTAATTTATTTTCACAATAAAGTTTACAAAGTAATCATTTTTCTTCAATTGGCGGAATTTTACAATACATTTTTTTATATGTGCTCTATTATTTCAATACCAAATCAAGGATTTGATGAATGAATATTATATGGCATAAAAGTCCTTTTATCGACTCGATTTTCCATGTCCCTGTTGAAATGTATGAAATTGAAAATGACTTTTTTTTTCGAGGTTCTCCATCGATTCACGAACATATTATTTTGAATCAAAATTGTGCGGTTATTACTTTTCGTTTAGATAATCAAATATTTGTATTTGACAGTAATATTGTATGCGGTAAATTTACACATCCACCTAAAATCAAAATTATTTTTAAAGATACCAAACGAAAGCTGACGGTTATTCGATTAAATTCGTACGGTATGTTTAAACTTACCAATATTCCTATCGCATCAATGATCAATAAAATTACCCAAGGTTCAAAAGTGAGTATTGATTTATCAGATAATGTTGGAATTGATCATTCGTTGCAATGGATTGAATCAATGATGGAGAAAGATATCCAACATGATTCCTATCATATTACTCGGGAAATTATCCATTATATCGATACTAATTTTTCCTATCTCCCTTCCACCAAGGTGGTTGCAAAAAAATTCGGTCTTTCGGAGAGTACGTTACGCCGCTATTTTAAAAAATATATTGGGATGAACCTTTCAACTTATTTTGTAACTTTGCGGAGGAAAAAGATGATAGAATCAATCTGTAATGATCAATACGATTCTCACACTGTACGAGAAAATGGCTATTACGATCAATCCCATTTTTTGAATGATTTCAAACGGCTTTACGGAGTACCGTTAAAACAGTATTTCGATGAAATGCAAGCATTGAAAAAGAAAGCTCCCGATTATATGAATTTTATGTATCAGTGTGATTTAGAGCGAGCCGTTTAAGGGATGAAAAAATGATTGCTAAGATGCATGCACTCACCTATTCGACGAAGTTGAGACATCTTTTTGATGAAGATCATTCTACTATTGCCTTTGAGACTGATGTATTATTGCATGAAGTATTTGATTCCTTTACAACATATTTGCATGATGCTGTTTTAATCACTGAAAATAGCGTTCATGTAGGGATAATTACCCTTAAAGATATGATGCGGATATTGCAAAATTTTGAAAATTTGCGCCTCCCCGTTCGGGAGTTTATGGTCTTTCCGTTGATCACGTTCGATGCAATGCAGAGTATCTCTGATGTTTTGAATGCTGATAAACATGTTGAGTTTAGCAAAATTGTTGTGAAAGAGTGCAATAGAGTTATCGGGATAATTGATTATAGTGATCTTTTATCGTTATGTTTCACAAAAATTACCCCTTTAATAAAGCATGAGTATAATTTACTGCACTCTGTATTAGGGTTGGCTGACGAGGGGAATCGTGGACTCTTAAAGCTGGCAACGAGCGATCCTTTGACAGGGATTGGAAATCGACGGCTTTTGGAAGAGGTTTTTCAAGCACACCAAGCAATAGCAGAAAAGGAGCATATCACACCTTTTTTGCTACTGTTTGATATAGATGACTTTAAAGAGATCAATGACACTTATGGACATAATATCGGTGATGGTGTTTTAAAAGAGTTAACCATGTCGGTGAGTAATTCGATTCGAAAATCGGATATTTTTGTCCGATGGGGTGGTGAAGAGTTCGCTATTTTACTACGTTATTCAGACGTAGCGACTGTTATGAATTTTGCCGAACATATTCGTCAGTTGATCTATCAATTTCACTTTGAATCAAGTATTCGTATTACGTGCAGTTTCGGTCTTACCACCGTTCTTCATGGAGAGAACCTAGAGATGGCGATAGCACATGCCGATCGAGCACTTTATCAGGCAAAAGCAGATGGTAAGAACTGTGTTCGTATAAATATATATTAAATAATATTTGTCCGAATGATCTCTAAAGCTTAAATTTCTATCCCGTATTGTTTGATTTTGTATCCGATTTGTCGAGCCGTCATTCCAAGAATGCGCGCTGCTTTGGTTTGAATACCGTGAGAGTCGATAAGAGCTTGAGTGATCGCCTCACGCTCTAACTCTTGAAGACTTTTTTTGGTCATTGGAGCACTCGCAGAGCTCTCTTTTGGAATACTCGGTACAGGAACACTGTATTGTGGTTGCTGAGGCATCGGCTGCGTCTCTGATTGCATATAGAGCTTCTGATAGTTGAACGGCAATACATGGTTGAGCATCTCAGGCTGAATTTCCCCGTCCGGACAGATCAGGACAATCCGCTCCATCGTATTTTGGAGTTCGCGGATATTTCCCGGCCACGGATAATCGAGAAGCAGTTCCATTGCCCCTTTGGTGAAATGCATGTTTTTACGATGCTCTTTCATAAAACGGTGGAGATAATGCTCGATGAGCAGTTTTACGTCTTCATAGCGCTCTCGAAGTGGCGGAAGATTGATAGGGATAACGTTGAGCCGATAAAAGAGGTCTTCTCGAAATTCTCCTTTGCGTACCATCTCTTCGAGATTACGGTTGGTTGCCGCGACGAGACGGACATTGGTCTTGATCGTTTTGTTTCCTCCGACCCGTTCAAACTCTTGCTCTTGCAAAATACGTAGTAGTTTTACTTGGAGTGATGGGGTGATGTCTCCGATCTCATCGAGAAACAGCGTTCCGCCATCTGCCAGTTCAAAACGCCCCTTTCGCATCTCTCTCGCATCGGTAAAAGCACCTTTTTCATGTCCGAAGAGTTCGCTCTCCAAGAGTGTTTCACTGATGGCGGCACAGTTGAGTTTGATAAACGGACCGTTTTGGCGGCGGCTGAGATTATGAATCGCAGTTGCGATAAGCTCTTTACCCGTCCCTGTCTCTCCTCGGATCAAAATTGTCGCATCGGTCGGGGCAACGGTATTGATCATTCCAAATACCTGCTGCATCCAGTGGAGCTTCCTACAATGTTTTCAAATTTGTAATCTTTTTGCATCTCTTCTTTGTAGTAGGTTTTTAGTTCAGTGAGAGATTCTTTCTCTTCGGTAATTGTTTGCTGTACTTTCAGCGAACCGACAAACAAAGAGCCGACGATGGTGAGCATACGGACGATTTCATCAAAATTTAGTGGACTGTTTTTCCCGATATTGGCAGAAATGACACCGATTACTTCATCATCCTGTAGTAGCGGAACGGCAACGTAGGAGACCATCTGGGTCGAAATATTCCCCATTTTATTGAGATAATTGATGTTGTTATGGATATTTTCGATGACGATCGGTTCACGGCTCTTGGCCGCCAATCCGGTAGCCCCTTCACCGAAACGGTAGGTTGCCATTTTCTTTTGATACGATTCAAGATCGATAGAGATCAGTAGCTCCAGTTCGTCTACATCCTCTTTTTTTCGAAAGAGAGCACAGCGTTCAAGATATCCATGTTGTTTGAGTTTGCGCATCGCTTTTTCGATACTTTCGTGAATATCAGTGGTGCTTGTCAGCATGACGGCAATCTCATAAAGAAGATTGATCTCTTTGTACGCAAACATCAGTGCACATGTTCGGCACTCTTCATTTATCGGGGATATTAGGGTCATAAGTCATCATTTTTTATCTTTTTTATAAGTAATTGATAGTATTATAATCTAAAATTCTACGAATGAACAATGATATGAGTAAAAAATAAGCAATTAAATAGAATATAATTTGCATATAGTCTACAAAATATCCGATAAGGATTATTCATGCAAATCACCGTACATGGAAAACCGACCACTGTTAGAGGGAAAAGAGATGACAATTTGGCGTGAAGCACCTGCTGCTCGTGTCACATTTTTAGATGGTACACAAAACGTCATTGGGATGATCGCACCAACTGCACAGTTGCTTATTGCCATCCCGTCACTCAAAACCGAGGTGTGTTCATTGGGTGCTAAAAAATTCAATGATCTTATCAAGCAGTTCAAAAAACTTAAAACAGTTATGGTCACAACCGATGATGTCGAATTTGTGAACGATTTTGTCGCGCGTGAGGGGATTGACAGTGCTGAGATCGTCCTACAGGATTTTCAGAACAAGAGCGTGCATTGATAACTCAATTGCTTGAGATGCTGTCTTCTAAAAATGTACTTACAACTGAACAGCAAATAAAACTGATGAGCTTCCTTTACTAAAAAATCAGTTTTTTGTAATTGTGATCTGCTAAGGAATTGAAACTTCATTTTATCATCTGGTCTTTCTTTGCGTTTACTTCAAATAACTCAAACTGGATCCCATTAACATGAGTACGAAAGATAAAATTGAATTCAAAATGTTAGATCATCAACGAGTGGGGGATGAACATGTCACTTTCAAACTTGAAGATGGCACAATAGTGAAGGTAAAAGTTGATCTTGACAGAGTAGGGATTGCACTGAATTACAAGAATCCTGATGGCACGCCACATTATGCAGTTAATGCATCGCTTAAGCTATCTCTGATTCCTAATGAAAGAAAATTTTTTGTAGAACCTGATGCAGTTAAAGGCAAATCACCGCCTCCACCAGGTCAAATGTTTAGTTAAAATATTACAAATTATCGCCTACTAAGAAGCGATAATCTGTTTAAAATTTTATCTTCTTCTTCTTGAGACTGCTCTTCTTACAGCTGATCGCTTGACAGTTCTTGCAGCACGTTCTTAGAAGAGTTCTTGCTACTGCTCTTCTTACAACGACTCGCTTGACAGGCTCTTCTTGCGACTGCACGTTTTACGACTCTTCGCTTAACGGATCTTTTAACAACTGATCGCTTTAGCAGCTTTCTAACAGCTCGATCGCTTTACAGCTTTTTGTACAACGGCTCGCTTAACAAGTCTTTCGTTTAGCAGCTCGTCTTACTGATTTTGCCA
>CAWJRP010000020.1:0-8008 GCA_963845295.1 Sulfurimonadaceae bacterium
CGCGGTAAACTCAAACAGGTTATTGATAGCCCGTACATAGATCGCTAAAACATTGTCGGTGAATTGGAAGATATTGTCGACACTTGGCTCAGATTCAAGAGTCTGTAATTTCTCTATCCACTCCTCGTCCAGACTCTCCAAATCCCGAATCTCATCGAGGACATCCCCGCCGATATCCTGGACATAATCGATCGCGGAGGTTTTTCTCACAAAGCTCTGGCGTAGCATCTCTTTTTCATTGGTTTCAAGTACTTTGACCTCTTTTGCAGCTGTGGGCTCACTTGGCTCTACGATCTGTTCCGCTTTGATCTCTTTTGCCGGTATAACCTCTTGTATTGCAACACTCTTCGGTTTATCCGCCTCTTTTAAGGTCATATCCGATTTTTCATGCGAATGCATCGTGAGACGGATATAAGCAAAATTTTCCCTAATTACTCCGTTTATCCCGATATCATTCAACAGCGTCACCGCTTTGGGACGAAGATCGATCACTTTTTCAAATTTCATCGTCACAAAAATCTCTTCAAAACTCTCTTCGACGATGATATTGATCGAATCGTTTTGACGGATCCCTTGACGCATCAGTTCATAAAAAAGCTCGATCGCGAGATCCATCCGTCTGCATGAGACGTTCAACGTCTCATCATGACGGGTTAAAATCCATATCCCAAATTCCATGATCGATTCGGCATCGTTGATCTCAAAAATCGTTTTAAAACGGCGAATATCGCAACTGAAAGGGTTTAACGCCTCTTTAGTCGATAATTTTTTAAATTCTTTGTCACGGGCTTGTATGAGAGAGGCAAAATTTTTGAGTTTAAAGCGGACAAGATCTTTGTCAATCGGTTTATGAATATAAGATGCCACCCCGATAGACGTCATTTTTTCTTCCATACTCGAATCAATCGCTGCGGTTACAACAATGATTACCGTATTAGGATGACGCTCTTTTATGATTTTAGATGCCTGAAACCCGTCCATATTGGGCATCATGACATCCATCAAAATAATATGAGGTTCCCATTCATCCGACAAGTCAATCGCTTCGATCCCATCACAAGCTTCTTTGATCTCAAACCCATCCATCTTTCGACAAATAGCGTTTATGACCAAACGATTATCTTCGACATCATCGACGATTAGAAGTTTTAAAATGCCCATCTACTACACCCTTGCCCCATTTTTTTATTAGAAGAGATAATTCGCTTCTAAACGCATTTCACGGTTAGAGGTATCTGTCGCGTATGAGGCTGTTGTATCATTGTCCTGATTCATAAGGCGCGCTTTTAGCTCCGTCCCTTTCCAACTGCCGGAGAGTTTATAGACAATGTCCAAGTTCTCTTGGTGAGTATCACCGTTTTGGTACCCACGGTCGGTCATGCTCTGATACGGTTTTTTACTCGGATCACGGTCATAGTACGAGTAGCTAAGTACTGTACTTAGACCCGATACCAACGCATTGAAATCGTAATCCAATTGCCCTTTGTACGATCGAGTATTCGCATTCCAATCGGTTTGCGTCATACTGCGGGTATATCCATCCGTCGGGAAACCGCGCCATGGAGCGATCAAATCCCCATCACTTGCGGTATGCGATGTTGCCAAGGTCAATTTAGCCGCACCGTAGCTGACTGACGTACGCAATGCGAATAATGAGGTATCGACACTGTTATCCGAGTCATGCATTGTTGGTTGCAGGAAGAATAATATTTCCAGCCCCTTTATCGTTTTGTTTGATGTAGCGTCCGCCGAATCCGAGCTTGAAATCACCTGCACTGATCGCATAATTGGCTTCCAAGATCCCCTCATCGACGAGATCTGCCCAATGCATTCCCCACGCTTGGAGTTCAAGATTCTCAATCGATTTATTTTTAATCCCTACGGTCAAAACATTCGGAGCATCGCCATGTGTTCCGGCAGTTGTTCCGTAGTGGGTAGTATAATGTGCTGAAATTGCCGTCGGAGTGTCTCCCGTGTCGGCCATGTTGCCGAAATAGCTCATACCGCGCTCTTTGATTTTATCGGCATAATCGACTTGGATCGTTGTTTTATCAATATCGTTCGATACTGCTTCAAACCCTTCGATAGCGATAGGGATCATCTTCGTATCATTCGGACTGATCCATGGATTGCTCATAATCATCCGTCCCGCTTTTGCTTTCGTTTTAGCGATATCGTATTCCAAATAGGCTTGAGCTAAAACCGCGTAACCTTTACCGTATGTATTAGATGCCGGACGTGTGATATCACGTGAAAACAAATCTTTGCTGGTAGCGGCTTTCGTACCGTCACTCACTTCCGTCCATCCGCCCGGATTTTGGGTCGTGTAGAGACCTGCTGCGGCACTGAAACCAGTAATGAAGCCGTTTTATAGATCAAACTACCCCCAACAGCCAAACCGTGGGCATCGGATCCGTTTACACCCGTTGCACTGTTTTCATCCCAATCGGTTGCAATATAGTGTGCTCTTAGACGACCGTCAAGTTTCCCCTCTTTAAACGCCGATGCCAAATCATCTGCAGCCTGTGCCGCTGCAAATGTCCCCAGTAATAGTGCTGTTAATATCGAAAATTTCATCTTTACCTCTCATAACGATTTATTATGTTGTTTGCAATCGTTAATTTTTAACTTTTAGAATAATATCTTTATATCAGTCTCTAACTGGTATCATATATAGCATATTTTATGACCAATATGTGACTGAAATAATGTTAGAATGTGACCTAATACTGAAAATATCATTAAACATCTGATGTAGAATAAAGGGGTTATGATTTATGATACATAATTTACTACTGCTCAAAGAAAAAACTGTCCTTTTCGCCGAAGACGATACGATAACTCGTACGCAGATGAGAGAGATTTTAGAGATGCTTTTTGCCAAAGTTTATAGTGCGTCTGACGGGGAAGAGGCCTATACTATTTTTGAAGAAGAATCTATAGATATTGTCATAACCGATATTAAAATGCCCAAACAAGACGGGCTGAATCTCATCCGACGAATTCGTCAAAACAACTACACAATTCCGATCATTTTGTTGACCAGTTTTGCCGAACAGGATTTGCTTCTTAATGCCGCCAACCTCTCGATAGACGGATATCTGGTTAAACCGATAGAACTCGAAAAACTCACTTTCGCGGTATGTAAAGCGATCCAACGAACCCAAAAAGAAGAAGAAGGGCTGATAATATTAGGGAAAAAGCTCTACTACAATTCCGCGACCAAAGAGCTTTACTATAACGGTAATGTAGTGGTATTAGGGATCAAAGAGCAAGAGCTTCTCCAACTGCTTATAGCCAACAGACATAAAACAGTTACTAAAACCGAAATAGGAAAAGCGCTCTGGCCTCTCGATCCGATCTGCGAATCGGCAATCAAAAATATCGTCCTAAGGCTGCGCAAAAAATTGGAAATCGATATTATCATCTCCGTCCGAGGGATTGGATATCGGCTCGATACCCGTAATATTCCGAAATAGAAATGCTCTACCCCGTCCTTTTAGCGATCACCTCCTCTTTGGCAGTAATACTCGCTTATCAAAACAGATCACTGAAAAAGGAACAAGCACGTTTATGTAAAGAGAACAAAGAAGACTCAAAAGTTCTCTTTTTAAAATCCCGCTACGCCTCGATGGGTGAAACAGTGGGAAATATCGCCCATCAATGGAAACAGCCCCTCAATGCGATCGGAGCTATCCAAAACAGTATCAAAGCCGCCCTCATTTTCCAAGGTGATATCTCCAAAGAGAAACTCCTTTACTCTGTCGAAACCAGTTTTAAACTTCTCCAACATCTAGCCGAAACGATCGATACCTTTTACAGTTTTTTATCCCAGCGAAATAATGAAAAAATGAATTTTAAAATTGCTGATGAGCTGGAAAAAGTCCGCAAAATCACCGAATATTCGTTTGAAAACAGTCGTATACAACTCAACTTTGAATTAGAAACAAATCCAATAATTCTAGGAAATCCGAACGAATTTACCCACGCGATGCTCAACCTGATCTTAAATGCAAAGGATGCATTTGATACCGCTCCCGTTAGTTCCCCCCTTATCACAGTCCATGTCAGTGGAGGCGAAGAGGAGACCTGTACGATTACGGTCACGGATAATGCAGGCGGCATCCGCCTAAACCCTGTTGATATGGTATTCGATCTCCATATCACGACCAAAGAAGAGGGTTCCGGGCTGGGACTTTTTATGACTAAAAACATTATTGAAAATCGGTTCGGAGGCACGATTAGCGTAAAAAATACAAAAAATGGAGCCTGCTTTACAATCACCTTCCCTTACGCGGAGTACGGCGAATATTTTAACGATGAAATGCCCCACAATGAAAAACTCTCGCTTGAGCGAATCAATCAACTTTCGCACAAAATCATTGAACTTGAAGAGCTCGAAAAAAGCTCTCAAGAAATGGGCTGAGATTTTTGAACACGCCCAATGGGGAATTGTTATCGGTACCGTCGAAGAACAGGTACTTGGTCAAATGAATCCTGAATTTGCCCGTATGCACGGCTACAGCATCGAAGAGCTGAGCGGCAAAAAAATCACATCGGTTTTCGCACCGGAATGCTATTGATGAGCTGCAATCAGCGATACAAATGGCACATGATAAGGGATATTACTCGTTTGAATCGGTCCACATCCGCAAAGACGGCTCCCGTTTCCCGGTGACAATAGAACTCATGGCGGTCAAAGACGAAAACGGTAGTGTCATGTACCGAATTGCCAATGTATGGGATATAACCGAGAAAAAAGCGGCCGAAGAGCGGCTACTTCTTAAAAAATTTGCCCTCGATCATATCCATGACGCCGTATTTATGATCGATGAAAATGCAAATTTTCAGTACGTCAATGAGGGGGCATGTACCGCGCTGGGATACAGTCGTGAAGAGTTTGAGCACATGAACGTCGGCGATGTCGATCCCGACTGGCCTGCGGAGCGGTGGAGTGAGCACTGGGAAGCCCTCAAAAAAGCAGGTTCCATGACGATGGAGCTGCGCCATCGACGCAAAGACGGCACTATCTTCCCCGTCGAGGTGAGTGCCAACTATATTCAGTTCGGCGATAAGCACTACAATATGGCGATTGCACGGGATATCACCGAGCGGCGGCTTCTTGAAGAGCAAAAAGAGAACGAACGGATGCGCCTCTTCTTCGAGCGGCAACTCGTCGGTATGACTATTACATCGCCGACAAAAGGTTGGCTCCATACAAATAAAAAACTACAAGAGATGCTGGGCTATACCCATGACGAATTAACGCATATGACATGGGCAGATTTGACACATCCTGATGATCTAGCTAAAAATATTGAACCGTTTGAAAAATTATTAAACGGTGAAATAAATGACTATATGATTGAAAAGCGATATATTAGAAAAGACGGCAATATCATAGACACAAACCTTTCTGTTAGCTGTGTGAGAAATGAAGACGGCAGCGTAAACTATTTATTAGGGCTCATCGAAGATATCACCGAGCGAAAACGTGCCGAGGAAGCGTTATCAGCCAAAGAGCGCGAATTCCGCTCTTTGAGCGAAAATATCCCTGACAACATCGCCCGCTGGGATTTTGAAGGGCATTACCTCTATATCAACCCTGTACATGAGCGGACATTAGGGATCTCTTTAGCCGAGGCAATCGGCAGCTATCTACCGGATGAACATAAGGAGGTACAAAAGGCTATAGCGCAGGTAGCCGCTACCGGAGAAACGGTAATCGTCCACCAACAAATACCGAACAAGAACGGCGAAATCGAGATTCATGATGTCACTTTAGTACCGGAAAGAGATGAGAGTGGAAAAATCATCAGCATCCTGGGAATCGGCAGAGATATGACCGGCTATCTATCGGTCTGCAAGACGAGATTGACCGGTAGAGAACAAGAACTTCGTTCTTTAGCGGACTCTTCACCGGGGATGATGGGAAGTTTTTATCTGCGACCGGATGGGTCGGTGTGTATGCCGTATGTTTCCCCTAATATCGTTGATCTTTTCGCACTTAACCTGCAAGACGTTAGAGACGATGCGACCCCTCTGATAGCGCTAAACCATCCGGACGACGTCAAACAGGTAGCCGAATCCATCGCCGAATCGGCACGGACGATGAGTCTATCTGGCACAAAGAGTACCGCATCATCCATCCGACCAAAGGGGAGCGTTGGATGGAGAGTCATACCATGCCGCAACCACACCCTGACGGCGGTATCATTTGGTACGGATACGTTCATGACATCACTGAGCGAAAACGTGCCGAAGAAGCCCTCAAAAAAGCACTCGAATTCAACGAAGGGGTCATTGCAGCAATTCCCGATCTCCTTTTTGAAATCGCGCCGGAGGGCACCTATATCGGCGTATGGTCACAAAACGAAGCATTGCTCGCAGCGCAAAAAGAGATGCTCCTCGGTAAAAATTTTAAAGAAGGTTCTCCCCCCGGATGTTGTTATCACATTGCTTCCAGGCAATGAAGGAGGTAGACGAAAAAGGGTATTCTCTCGGCAAAACCTTCAGTCTCGATTTTCCAGATGGGAAACGGTGGTTTGAGCTCTCGGTGACGAAGAAATCGAGCGGTAACTATATCGTCCTCTCCCGAGACATCACCGAGCGTAAAGAGCTAGAAGAGCAGTTGCTTGAACAAAACCAGTTTCTTGATTCCATACTGAACGCCATACCAGTACCGGTCTTCTACAAGGACAAAGAAACTCGATACAGAGGCTTCAACAAAGCCTTCGAAGAGTTTTACGGCAAGAAGAAAGAAGAACTGATAGGAAAAGGGGTTTTTGATCTCTTCCCCCCTGAACAAGCGCAAATATTTTTTGACGCCGATGCGGATCTATTTCGCCATGGCGGCACTCAGGTATACGAAGCCCAATTGCGAGATATTCGGGGAGTCGATCATGCGGTGATGTTTCATAAAGCGGTTTATTTCGACAAAGCAGGGACGGTTATCGGTCAAATTGGCACTATTTTGGACATCACTCAACGCAAAGAGATGGAAACTCTTTTAGAAAAAGAGCGTAAATTTCTAACCGATGCTCAACGTGTCGGGCATATCGGCAGCTGGTATCTCGATATACCTAACGGTGTTCTCACCTGGTCGGATGAGACCTATCGTATCTTTGAACTGGACAAAGAGAACGTAACGGACTTGCACAAAACATTCTACGAAATTGTCCATCCTGAGGATCGGGAGATGGTCAGTGCGCCGTATGAAGAGACCATAAAGACAAGGCTCCCCTACGAGATAGAACACCGAATCGTGATGAGAGACGGTCGAATCAAGTATGTCATCGAACGATGCGAACATACCTACGCCGATGACGGCACACCTCTGTACTCGGTAGGAACCGTACAAGATATTACCGAGCGAAAAGTCCAAGAGGAAAAATTAAATAAACTATATGAACTTTCTCCCCTTGGGATCGCATTAACAGATATGAACGGACAATACATCGAATTCAATGATGCATTTTGCAAGATCTGCGGTTATACGTTGGATGAATTAAAGGAGCTTGATTATTGGACTTTAACCCCTATTGAATATGAGGAACAAGAGTTACAACAGCTTGAGTCACTTAAGCGAACCGGTCGCTATGGTCCGTATGAAAAAACATATCGCCAAAAAAACGGAAATCTGATTCCGATTCAGCTCAATGGTGTATTGGTTAAAGATGAGAACGGAGATGAATATATATGGTCTATCGTTGAAGATATTAGTGAACGAAAACGGATGGAATCACTCATTCAAGAGAGCAATGAACGCTACATACAGATTCTCGACAACAGCACGGATATCATTTATCTGATTGAAGTAACTCCCGATGGACGCTTTATCTATGTTGACGTCAATGCCGCTTATGAAGAGGTGACCGGGATACCGCGCGAAGTGATCATCGGTCTTCCGGTTGATGAGATTCAAGATGAAACATTCCGTACTATCTTGATCGACAAATTCACCGCTTGTCTCACTGCAGGATGCAAAACCGACTATATCGCCGATTAT
>CAWJRP010000021.1:0-22916 GCA_963845295.1 Sulfurimonadaceae bacterium
CACAACTATGTCCGTTAAGAACAAAACGGCGTAGCCTCAAGAAAGTAATGAAGCTTGGCTTAAATTGTCGCTGTATCATAAATTCTACTACTTTTTCTCCGGCGCGATGTTTAATGTTTTTCAGCTTGATACTATCATTTGTTTTCTCATCAATCAGTTCATCTTCATCACCCCACGGTATGGTTGCTAGCGTCGAATCGTTCATTCCAGTGACGTCCAGCAGTACCATGAAATAAGCATGCATAGCTAGTAGCCCAAATGACAACCGTGAGGAATGGAAATGGTCGACATTAGCCTCATCGATAGCCGTGCGTATGATATTCAGTGTTTCAGCAGAGCTGTCGAGCATTGCATTTTTTTCTAGCTCTATAAGTGCGCTCATACGCTTCGGTATGCATCACCCACGTTTTAACTCCCGTTTCATCTCGCAATTCAAGCGATTCCGGATCGAAGTATTTACGCCAGTCGTTTTTTTTGCCGTTATATGGGGATAGAATATATGGACACTTAGGTATTCTAAGCGGAATCAGTATTGCATCATGTCCCAACAACTTGATAGCATATGGATAGGACCTTTTATTAAACAAGAAATCAGTGACCTGTTCAAAGAACTGGTAGTAGTAGCTTAATGCATCATTGAGTGCGTCAATATCAACAACAGCTTTGTCCTCCTCGTCATTTGGCGAACCACCCTTTATACGCTCGGTCATTCCCTCAACTTCCTTTGGATCAACACCAAAGGCTTCGGCAAATACTAACCTCACAATATACTGAAGAATAAATGCAGTGGAATAGCCAAAGTTGTTCTTATCGACGGCAATTTGCTTTTTTCGGGGGTCATGCGCTTTTGCCACTTGCTTCAGATAGTCGGTGTAATCACGGTAGCTCCCTTTGGCCTGCTCTACGTTTTCAGGGGTTTTCCTCCCGGTCAGGTTAAGCCAATTGATATACCTTTCAATCAATCTTGCCTTATACTGTTGTGATGGTTTATTCGCTTCGTTGAGTGCCAAGACCGCACCTTTGATCAAAATTGCGCGGTGCATATTTAAACTGTTAGGGTCTACATAGATCGCAAGCCCTTTTTTTCCTTCGTTAACGCGAAACCATCTACAATACATCCAAGAAGCAAAGTTAACTTCTGTACCATTAAAGTTCACAGCGGCATCTTTATACACGGTGTTTTCTGCATCGCCCCATTGCAACCGTTTTACCAAAGCATCCAGTGGCTGGCATTGGTAACTCAGACGCACATAGCCATGCGGTATAACTAGTACTGGTTTATCGAACGCTTTTTGTGCTTCCATGATTTCCTTGACCAATTTATTTTTCCATGGATGGGATTTCGCACTTTTTTTGATTGAGGGAAGATAAGCGTTATTTCTTCCGGCTTTCTCACTAATTATGGTTACACCGGGTCTCTCGTCGTTCTCCACCATCTTCACAAGGATCTTTTTCATCGCCTTGTATTCCGCACCGCCGTACTCTTCCCATTCACGACGCAGATTTTTATAATCATTTAACACTTTCTTGGTCCAATCGGAAGAGCAGTTTTGCAAATAGCTTTGATCCACTTTGACACGATCGCAGAGATTTTTTGAGGTCGGTTCCTCGCCGGATTCACGCATTTTTTCAATTTCATCTTCGAACAATTTTTGTAGGACGGCAGGATCATATTTAACATACACTTTACTGGTAGGCTTAGCTGGCCTTGTCACTACCTTCTCATTGAAATCTTTTTTATCAAGTTCAGTCATTTTACCCGTCCACTATAGGTCCGTTTCATGATCTCTGCATACCTACTTTTCTCGAAATCAAATTGCAGCTGAGGCACCTTTTGTTCATAGTCGCGTTTAAAATCGAGATAAAGCTGGGTTGTCTTATCATCTTCATGACCCATTAGATTCGCCAATTTGCGAAGTACAGATGGCCAAGTGATTTCACCGCCATCTACCAGAGATTCGTTACGATCGATATAACGCATCCCTCCGGATGCTCTGAGATCGTGAAATCTGACAGGAAACATTTGTCTGTCAGTACGCTCTTGCGCCAATGGACCATCACGAAAACGTTTCATCGCCTGATCGATTCCGTTTCCGGTTTTTTTCGGTTTACCCTGTTCGAGCCAATTTGAAAGGTTTAGTTATCGCTGTCAGACGCGGAGTTAAAATAGGCAGCTGAGAAAGCTGTCGGATTGTAGTTTTTACGACCAAAAGCTTAAAGAAGCGGATTAAATTCGCTAAAGTCCTTTTTCTGTTTTTGAAAGGGGGCATATGCTTAAAAAAGGTGAAGTAAAAATGATACACCAGATGATAAAAGAAGGTCTGAGCAAAAGTGCGATAGCACGTAAACTTGGATTATCCAGAGACACGGTTGCCAAGTATGCCAAACTCCCAGAGGGATATGTCCCCGTCATCAAGCGCGAACCCGTAGAAACCACCATCGATCCCTATCTCGTGAATATTGCTCAGATGTTGGAACATGCCCACGAACTAAAAGTGGAACTGCCTGCCACTGCGATTTACGAGGAGATTCAAAAGCTCGGTTACCGAGGGAGTCTTCGGTGGATGCAGGAGATCATGCTCCGCCACGATCTTCGTCAACGTGTTAAAGAGGAAGAACCGCTAATACGGTTCGAGACGGCTCCCGCTCAACAGATGCAAGTTGATTGGATCGAATTTCCCAAAGAACATCTATCAGCATTTGTCGCAACAATGGGATATTCACGTGCATCGTATGTAGAGTATGTTGATAATGAACGGGTCGATACATTGATAGCGTGCCATATGAATGCCTTCGGATACTTCGGCGGTGTGCCACATGAGTGTTTGTATGACAACATGAAGACCGTTATCCTTAAACGCAATGTCTACGGTTTCGGCAAACATAAATTCAACGAGCAGTTCCGAGACTTCGCTGAGAAACACTGCGGCATCACCCTTAAAGTATGCAAACCTTACCGTGCAAAAACCAAAGGAAAAGTAGAGCGGTTCAACCATTACCTGCGATACAGTTTCCATAATGCGCTGAAAGTTAGGCTCTCAATGATGGGTTATCGGATGACGTTGGAGAATGCAAATGCGGAAGTGATGGATTGGCTGGATTTTACCGCCAATGCGAGGATACACCAAACGACGCTGAGACGTCCATTCGATCTATTAGCAGAAGAGCAGTCCCACCTGCTTCCTCTGCCTAAGCCTTATTACGGTATCCACCCAATAAAAGCTATAAAAGAAAGTGTAGCAAAAGCTTCCACAACATCCAAGCAAATTCCCCGTATACATATCCCGCCACGCGATCTGCAAAGCTATGACGAGTTTATTCCGATAATGAGCGCATGGATACTCTCCTCACTCAGTCTGGGAGGTGCGGCATGGCGTTAAACGAATCAATCGATCATCTCTGCAAAGAATTGCAATTGCCGACACTCGCTAAACGTTACGGTGATCTCAGCGCCGTAGCTTCCAAAGAGAGCTGGCAATACGCCGAATTTCTATACGAAGCACTGAAATGCGAATCGGAGGGGAAAGCGGAACGTTCGCGCACAGTACTGACGAAGATGGCAGGATTTCCAACCATCAAGACGTTAGAGCAGTTTGATTTCGACTTCACTGTTGGAGTTAACCGCCGCCAGATCGAGGAACTATCCAATCTTGGATTCATCAAACGTAATGAGAATATTATCCTATTGGGACAATCGGGGGTGGGTAAAACCCATCTGGCAATTGCACTGGCATATAAAGCGGTACAGCACCGCTACAAAGTCCGATTTACAACCACTGCTGATTTGCTCATGCAGCTGAGCAATGCCAAGAAGAATAAACGTTATGAGAGTTTTATCAAACAAACGATCATGTCTCCATCCCTGCTCATCATTGATGAGATCGGTTATTTCCCCATGACCAAAGAGGATGCCCATCACTTTTTCCAAGTGATCTCGAAACGCTATGAACGCGGAGCCACCATCGTCACCTCCAATCTCGTGTTCAGCCAATGGTCGGGAATATTCGCTAACGATAAAGTGGTCACCACTGCGATACTGGATAGATTACTGCATCATAGTCATATCATCAATATTCAAGGAAATTCATACCGTTTAAAGGAGAAAAAGGAAGCAGGATTACAAGAGATAGACTTATTTAAGATTGGGAAGAAAAAACGTTCGTCTGAATCTTCAGATGAACCAGTCGCTTAAGGTTACTAAACGTAAAAAAATTTACGAAAAACTGCAGAATTTAACTCCGCGCTTGACACCAATCTCCATGATGTAGCCACCACCGTTGGCGGTTGTGATGATCTTGCTAGATATGCTCCGTTCAAGCATATCGACAGGGAAGCGAATCCCTCTAACTTCGATAAGGTATTGATAAAAGCCAGATACGGCTTTCATCTTCTCACCCCACTGATTTGCTATGATCTTTTTGAGGTACTGTCCGTACATGACGTTAGGACGGCGTGATTTTATGGGTGCATTCAGGTAGTGAAACTGTCTTTCCTCTGGAATCTCTCTTCCTCTGTCTTTAGCCTCTTTTTGCTCTTCTTCTTGGGTCGTCTCGCAGAAGCATAGAAAGTCTTGAAGTGATTCTGCAAGCTGCTGCAATCGCTTAGGTGTGATCTCTTCCTTTTGTTTGATCTTCCAGATTAGATAGAGTGTTGCATCCTCCCAGAGTGAGCTATCTTTCTTCTGGACAAACGGGAAGTTATAATATTTGGAGATACCTAGTCCGTAATCAGGATCGTCAGGTGAAAGTCCAGCTAATCCGTAATAGATAAAGGTTTCGTCTTTATCTTTGGGATTTTTGACTTGAATCTCAAAAGAGTCTTTAGTTTTGGTAGTCGTAGGTGTATAAAAGTGAACAGTGCCGTTCAATGCCATAGTTACCCCTGAAAATAGTTGTGACTATTCTAGCATGTCTATATTTTTTATGTCATAGTATGTCACTATACAATATTTATGTCATCCCTGGAGTTTTGAGGAACCATATTGGCGAGGGTAAAACATTCATGCTGCGCATTTTTGTTGGGCATATCGGCTGCGGGTGCCATGTGACCTCGATCATATCCTGAGCGGGCATAATCGGCGAGCTCGGAACGCTCATCGCTGCTCAACTGATCGTCGGGGTGAAAATCATTGGTTCGTTTGCTCTTATGGCGCAATCTTTCTTTGGTGAGATGCTCGGCAGACCACAGAGGGGTTCGTGAGATTCCTGAGTGCATTATTGCAAAGGCGCTGTAGCAGAGCTCTTTGGTTTTAGGTTGAAGTTTGGTATTGAGTATATCGGGGGCTTCGTTGCCGTAATAGAGTCCGTCACACTGTGTCGGAGCGCTGAATAATGCGTTTGATAGGAGTAAGGAACTGCATAGAGAGACAAATAATTTCATGGGCGAATTTTAGCATGAATTTTCTCTGCTTATTTTGGAAAAAAAGAGAATGATCATAAATAATAGAGTGTTTTTCCGCACTCCATACAATAAATCTCTTTTTGGAAAATTTCGTTGTTCAATGCTCGGACATTGAGCGAATTATTTTCACATGTGAAACAGGTGATGATCTCTCCTCTCACATTATCCGGGTATTTTTCTTTGTACCATTCGAATGTTTTATTCTCACTAGGGACGATTTGTTTTTGTTGATTATTTATTAGGATTATAGGGCCAAAAAAGAAGAATCCACCCATTATGAGAAAAAACAAGCTGAACTCATAAAGTAGTGAAAATACTATCAAACTCGCACCGAAGAGGATGAGAATCGAACTGACTATTATTGATACTTTATCTTTCATAATTATACCTACAATGCTAAAATGTTTTATATCTATATTTAACAATAAATATCAGATATTATGATATAAGTTAACTTACAACCATTTTAATATATTTAGTTACTATATGTTTTTAGGTGTTTTGTTGAGTTGTTTCTCTACTGTTCATAGGTATAGTGGACTTGACCGTTGTCGAACATCGTGTCGATCAGGCTTTTTTCTCCTCTTTCGACAGCATTGAGAAAAGCGGCTTTGAGTTCATTATCATTCCCATCAAACCATATCCGTTCAGCTTCTATCAAATCGACGACTCTGCGTGAGTCTTGTCGATTGATAGAGAGGTCAATAATATAGCGGCAGAGTTGGTGGCAAAGGTTGCTTACCTCACCACATTCATGGTGAAGGTCCTCTTCAGGGGCACCGTGTACAATCAACATCGCCGCCATCTTCTTGTATATCTCTTCTTCATGGTAGTTCCCATCTTCAAAGCTCTTTTTTATGAGAGAGGCGACGAGGCTCAGCGGTCGTATGTCCTCTTCATTGGCTATTATAGGTGATGCTCCGCTTTCGAGACACTCTTCCAACGTTTCAAGATCCTGGACTGCAATGGCATTGAAAATTGCTTTGGACATATTTATTCCTTTTATGGCTTATATATCAATTTGCTCCCTATTTTATCCGTCTAAAAAAGCTTCCCACTTCATCGGATTCCAATGGTATGAGTTGGGGAAAACTTCTTGCGGGGTAGGGGGGATAGGAGTGGCCGATGGAGTTGAGAGCGTCGGTGGAAAAGGTGCAATTCCCGGGATAGGAATCATCGGATCGCCGGAGGCTTCATCCATGTAGGCTATACATTGACCTCTTTTATCACGTAAAATTCCTTTGTAAATTATTCCAAGGTGTTGGGCGTTATAGGTGAAAACATTTCCATCACGCACAAAAGCTCTACTGCAATTGTTACGATCGTAAATGACACCATTATAAAGCCATCCGATTGTTCGCCCATGTCGATTAAATATAGGTTTCATCGTACTCTATCCTCCCGTTGGATTTTTTTGAGGGGTATAAATTGTATCAGATCTCTATAAAATTAAATTTAATATTTTTAAATACAAAATATCTGCATTTTCAATTTAAACACAGGGAACGTCGATGTAGATCTCTCCGAATGTGAGTGTGGGGCAGACACGGAAGCTTTATAATTGATCGATATACGTTTTAGATCCTTGCGCTGGAAGATTAGAAAAACGGAATCCCCATTTTAAACGATGTAAAAAAATGTTTGAATTCTTCCCATACGGATGCATCCGGAATTTGGAATTGGTCGTTTTCCAGTTTTCGTGCGGGTGTATTCCATCTCATCGATTTCGCGTCATCGGCGATAATATCGATTTTAAAACTTTGATCTATCAAATGATTGATTTCAAATTGAGAATGATGAACCGTACCGCATTCATCCTGTCTCTTTTGGCTTGACGGGTCGCAAGGCTGATAGCGATAAAGCATATCTGAGATATCCATAAGGCACATAAACTCCGCCTGTGCCGACTCATCATATCGGGATGTCATACAGTTGTATTTGGTCTCATAGAGAACACGAAAATATTTTTCATCCGATCTGAATGCGTAGGGTATTTCGTTACGCTTGTTAAAAAATCCCAGAGGTGAACTTATCCCCTCTGTTGTACCATGATAAATCGGTATTGCCCAGTTCCCTTTTTGCCACGGTAAAACTGAGGGGTAATGCCCTACTATAGGAAATTGATTGTAGATCTCTTCATCGTATAACCGTTTGATGATCAGATTAAGTGATTGAAATTCATATGCACATTCGTCATCTTCTTCCGGTGTTGCATTGAGCGTGATATGGAGGAGATACTCTTTGTCATCGATATCAAAAATCTCTTTTTTTGTTTTTGGAATAATCGAATTACCCTGTTTCTCGCTACACTCTTCGCCTCGATTTTTCGCGATATAGGTGAGTTCATAATAAGCAGTTAATCGAGGATCTTTTTCGCCGTTTATATCATAAGTGATTTTTTCATTTGCGGATAGATGAAGCGTTATTAAGAAAAGTATGCTGAAAAATCGGAGTATTTTCATTAGTATCTTACTGCTTTTAAAATAGGGATAGTTCGATTATATCTTTTTATCGCTTCTATGCTTCAGAGATGACAATTCTCTTATTTCGGGAACGGGAACATCATCCGAACTCGTTTCTGATACTCCCTGTAGGTGTCTCCTAACTCTGCGATCAAATCTCTCTCCTCAAACCAAAGCCCGACGAAGATATAGATGCTCAGGGTGGATGAGAGCATCAAGTGCGAATACGACATACTCGGAGTGACCCAAATACCGATCAGTATCCCTAACTGGATCGGATGGCGTACTGCCTTATAAAACAGTTTCTCTTTGAAATCTATAGGGGGAGTCGGTTTGTTGAGTAAGTTTAGATAGATTTGCTGTAATCCGAAAAGTTCGAAATGGTTGATGATAAAGGTCGAAAAAAGGGAAAAAGCCCAGCCGAATAGATATCCTGCGGTGAGTAAGACTCTCACCGCCTCATTATCCACGTGCCATAAAAATCCGCTCCAACGGTTGCCAATACAGACAAATCAACCCCAGATGCCACCCCCGAAAAGAGGACATAGGTACTTCTCTCCGCCGCAGGGGGGATAACTTTGGTCAGATATTTTTTAAAGAGGGTGCGAGCCATCAGTGAGTGTTGCAGAGAAAATAGTAAAACCAGACTGAGGTTGATGAGCAGTGCACTCATAAGGGGGACGGGATATTGGGTGTTGATGGTTGTCGGCATAAACTCCCACTCACCGATATACAAAATAAACCATATCTGAGCGATCAGCGCAAGGGTATAGGCAAATATTCCATAGATAAAAATAATCGATCTGCTCATACCGCTTATCCCTTTTTTAATTTACGGTAAATCTCTGTCTCGTGACGATTCCCCAGTACGGATCGTCGTAGCACTCTTCGGTATACTCTGTCTCGTTAAAAGAGTGTATCGTTTTACGCCAAAACGCGGTGGCGTACTCGGCTCCCTGAATCTGTTTGATCTCCCAATCTCCGGGATAGTTTTTCCAAATAGTGTGGGCAAACTCCATTCCGATACCGTTTTTTCGAAAATAGGGAACAACGTAAAACTCACATACCTCGTAGCTTTGAGCCTCTTTGACAACGGATCGCGGCGATTCCGGCAGGGGTATTGTCGATTTGGAGTAAAAAGCCTAGTGTATCGTCTCCTAGATGGGTATCGAGTTCGAACAGACCCGAAGCATTCGGTTTCTTACCCGTGATAGGTGAGAACTCAGCTTCGTAGCATTGTACTAGGTTGTGATAGATATGGGAGTTGGTTTCGGTAATGGGGGTGATTTTCATGGGATTGGGTAGTGCTATATTTACACCTTCATGATACGCTTTCGCGTATTTACCTCGAATACCCTTGCTAAAGTCATAACTTTGAGGAGTTTCGATCTCTTCGGGTGGGGTGTAAAGTTTGCCTTGTTCAGCATTGGTAAAATCGTATTCTTTTTTCATTTTTAAACCATCTGAATCTGTAATCGTTTACCCATTGCACTGACCGCACTTTCGATGGTTGCAAGGGTGATCGAGGTATTGAGTGGATCGAGTAGACGATCGATCGCACTGCGACTGGTATGCATTCGTCTTTGCCATTTCGGTTTTGGTGATGTGCTCTTTTTTCATCGTCTCTTCGAGTTGATAGGCGATCACCCGTTTGATTGCAACCGCTTCGGCTTCGGCGAGCATCCCTTCTTCTTCTAAAAAATCATCGAAATTGGTTCCGATTCCTTGACGTTTCATCGTATGAGGTTGTTTTTTATCCATGATGGATTGTACCACTTTTGGTACGGTAAGTCAAAAATTGAAGATTGAATACCTGACCCCTTAATTTCGGCTAAACAGAAAAGTAGGGAGAAGGTTTGAAATGTGGGGTGAGGGAAGGGGAAAAAAAAGTAGCCTGTCCCCTTTTTCCTATTTTATTGAGATAAAATAGGGAATTATTTCTATAAATCGAATAGGAAGATGAATGTTAATTGGTGAAATAACTACAGTCATAGGAATTGTCATAAGTGTCATAACACTTATAAAGGCAGTTAGAGAGTATATAAAGCAGGGTATATTAAAACGTGCAGAGTACTTTTTAAGAATGAGACGGGAACTTTTTGCAGATAAGGATTTCTTGGAAGTACTAGCAGCTTTAGATGCTGGTGATGCCAAAGTAAAACAATTGGATTATGCAAAGAAGGAAACATATCTTGGATTTTTAGAGGAAATTGCCGTACTGTTCAATTCAGATTTGATAAAAATAGATATTGCGTATCATATGTTTGGCTATTTTGCTATCAAATGTTTGGACTCCAAAATATTTTGGGCTGATATTGAAGATAAAGAGTATTGGAAAGCAGTAACAGAATTTGCAGATGATATGAAACTATTCAAGGAAAATAAACAATTATCTAAACGTATTAAACTTTAGAATAAGGGATTGTCTGCAGGCAATTTTGAGTGAGGTTTGCATTCCCACTCAGGAGAGTGGTAACGAGGGATAATTATATTTTATTTGAGCCAATCAGGAATTATTTTGTATTTTTTGTAATAGGCTTTTTTATATTCATCTTTCGTAAATGAAAAATCAATTCTTTGAACATTTTTTTCATCATCGCTAAGATATACAAGTAGACCTATTTTTTTCCATTCTCTATAAGGTTGAAAATCATCATCAGAAAATCCTTTTTTCTCTGGTTTACCGTATTTTGCTATCAGGCGTTGGAGTGGAAAAGGTATATCTGGAACCCAACGAACCCAGTTTACAGAAATAGCTTCATCTTCAGATTCGTTAAGTAATTTTTCCAAAAGTTGTTTTTGACTGTCTTCTACAGCATTTTCATATAGTCTCTGATATTCTGGTCTATTGTCAAAAAAATTGATGATAATTGTGCCACTAATTCCTTTCCCTGTAATTGCATACATTGAGTCAGTCGATTGTGCCCATGCTGGCGAACGTTTTACGAAATTCGCATTTGGAAGTTTTGATTTGACTTCACCAAGTGAATCAGTTGGAAGAATGTTTTGATAAATTTCTGCTTGGACTACAAGCGGAAGTAACAATAGTAACTTTATAAAAAATGATTTCATTGTGAATAACCAACTTTTTTATGTCAATTATTGCTTTATTAAGCTTAATATTTAGAAAACAAATATAGTAATTGATACCGTGGAAATAGTATTTTCCCACATTAGCGGGAATGACGGGGAAGATTGGGATAAATTCCCGATGAAGTCCGGAATGACGAAGAAGATTACAGCGCTTTCGCCATAATACGGTTAAGACGTGCAATAAACCCTGCGGTATCCGCAAGGGTTTCACCCTCATAAAGTTTCGCCTGATCGAGCAACACATGCGCCGCATCGTCGATGAGGTTCATGTCTGCTGCTATCACGAGAGCTTTTTGATCAACTCATGGTTCGGATTGATTTGTAGGATCGGTTTCGGAGCCGGGAAATCCCCGCCCATATTTCCGAACTGCTTCATCATCTGCGCCATCATGTACCCTTGGTCTTCTTTATCGACTCTCAAGCATACGGCTGAATCGGTGAGATCAAACGTCGTTTCGACTTTCGATACGTTCTCACCCAAAGCATTTTGGAGCTGACCAACGAATGATTCCATCCCTTTGGCTTTCTCTTCGTGCTCTTTTTTCTCCTCTTCGGACTCTTCGAGTTTCGCATCCGAAACGTTGACGAATTTATAGTCGTTGTACTCGGTTACCATCGGGAATACGATCGTGTCGATCTCTTCGTTCAATACAAGAACATCGATCCCTTTTGATTTGAAACGTTCTAGTGCAGGTGAGTTTTTGAGCATAGAGAGAGACATTTTCGCAGTGATGTAATAGATCTCTTTTTTCTCAGCATCGACACCCTTTGATAAATTTGCTAAACATGACCGGCTCGGAAGCGTTCAAGGTGTTGAGTTTGAGAAGCTCTAGGATGCGCTCACGGTTCCCCATGTCGCTGTACAATCCCTCTTTGAGAACGTTTCCGAATTCCTTGTAAAAAGAGTCGTATGTTGAAGCGTCGTTTTCAGCGACTTTTGAGAGTTCGCCGAGCACTTTTTTAACCGATGCGTTTTTGATTTTCGCCATAACACGGTTGCTCTGTAAGATTTCACGGCTGACGTTCAACGGAAGGTCAGCAGAGTCGATCACACCGCGAAGGAAACGAAGGTATGTCGGCATAAGCTCTTTTTCATCGTCGGTGATAAATACACGGTTGATGTAGAGTTTGATACCGCTTTGGTAATCGACGCGGTACAAGTCCATCGGTGCTTTGGCAGGGACGTAGAAGAGGGTGGTGTATTCTAATGCTCCCTCGGCTTTGTTGTGCATCCAGAGTAATGGTTCGCTTGAATCGTGAGCGATGCTCGAATAGAAATCTTTGTACTCTTCGTCGCTGATCTCTGATTTGCCGATCGTCCACAATGCGTTAGCTTTGTTGATTTGTTTGTTGACGAGTTCGTTGTGACCTTTTTCTTCACCCTCTGCCGGTGCTACCCACTCCTCTTTGTCCATGAAGATCGGGAAAGGGATATGGTTGGAGTATTTTTTAATGATGCGTGTCGATACGGTGAGTCTCTAGGAACTCTCCCTCATCCTCTTTTAGGTGCATGATGATGCTTGTACCGTGAGAGTCGCGCGTTGATGGCTCAAGATCGTATTCTGACCCCGCCATTGAGCACCATTTGTACGCTTGCTCTTCTCCCGCTTTGCGGCTGATAACTTCGACTTTGTCCGCTACCATAAACGCTGCGTAGAAACCGACACCGAACTGACCGATAAGGTTAGAGTCTTTTTTCTGATCGCCTGAGAGTTTCTCCAAGAACGCTTTGGTCCCTGATTTTGCAATGGTTCCGAGGTTCTCTACCAAGATCCGCTTCGTTCATCCCGATACCGCTATCGCTGATCGTGAGGGTTTTTGCCTCTTTATCGATGATGATGTCGATACGTGGAGCGAAGTTTACCCCTTTGTACGCTTCGTCAGTGAGGACGAGCATGTTGAGTTTATCAAGTGCGTCGGAGCTGTTAGATACAAGCTCGCGGACGAAAATCTCTTTGTTAGAGTACAAAGAGTGGATCATGAGATGCAAGATTTGTGAGACTTCAGTCTGGAACTGATGTTTTGCCATGTGACTATCCTTAAAGGTTAAATTTTGAGCTGTGATTGTAACGAAATAGCATTAATAATGCAAGAGATATCAACTAAGTTTAGTGCTTATGACTAAAGTATTGTCGTTGTCATACCGAACTTGATTCGGTATCTATTGAATGTTTTTGGATTCCGTGTCGGAGCACGGAATGACGAGGTAGCTTTAATATTTGATGTGTGTCAGATATAAACCGTTATGGGGTGCGATATCGGTCGAGTATCGTTTGACACAGTTTATTTGTTCGATCAACTGCTCTTTCGTCGCTTTCCCTGCTGATATACGGAGCAGAAATCCCACCATGAGACGGATTTGGGAGCGTAAGAAACCGTTCCCCTCAAACACGAGGATAAAGTGCCCTTTGTGGCTGTAGGCGTAGGCGCGATAGATGATACGGGTGAAATGATCCATATCGTTGCCGCTTTTTTTGAAAAACTCAAAGCTGTGTGTCCCCTCAAAACATTTGATCGCATCGGCGATGAGCTCACGGTTGAGATTGGGGACAAAAGTGATAAAGTTGTCCTCGAACGGGTTGGTCGTCCCCTCTTTGATGATGTAGCGATAGACACGGCGCTTGGCACTGTAGCGGGCATGAAATTCACTATCCACAAATTCGATTTTTAAAATCCGCATCGAGGAAGGGAGTTGGAGATTGAGCATCTCTTTCAGACGCTGTAAGTCCGTCCAAAAAAGGGGGAGATCGATGTGCATCACTTGATGCGTTGCATGAACACCTCGATCGGTGCGGCCTGAGCCTTTGGGGGCAGAGTTGATTTTGAGCCGTTTGAGGGCGATGAGAAGGGTACCGATAACGGTTTCGTGAGTCGTGGGCTGTTGTTGGGAACCCATAAATGCCGAGCCGTTGTAGCTCAGCGTTATTTTTGCACGGTTCAAAAACGGCTCCCCACCAGACGTTTATAAAAGGTATAGGTTATGATCAGCCACACCGATGTGATGACCCAAATAGCATGGAATCCGAGCCATTGTTGGGAGATGATGGCTGAGGCATAAAATCCGACGATCGAGAGGAAAAGCCACAAATAAATCCACCGTTTTTGGTGACGTGCATGGACGACTCCCAATGCAATCATTAAAAAAACGGAGATAAGAGGGAAAAAGCTCAACAAGGTGTTGGTGACGAGGCGCTGATTTTTTCGATCTCTGAGTTCATTGTTGGTCCAATAGTCGATTATACTGTGGTAAATCATCGGATCAGATGTCATTTTGTCATTGATATAGGCGGTTTTAAAGAGCATGATTTTGAGAAGTTCATTATTGTAGCTGTAACTCTCCCCATCGTCCAATTTCAGTTTCAGGGCACCGCTTTGGTTGATCAGTTCCGCCTTGTCCGCTTTAATAATTATCTCATCTTTCATCGCTTTGTTAAACAAAACGACATCCTCAAACACTCGGGAATCACGATCACTTTTGTTAACAAAAAGCATCCAGTCTCCGAAATGGTGACCAAATTCCGAGGCGGTTAGGTTGAACTTCGCTTCTGCTTTTTTCTTATCCAAAAAATTGGCAGAGATGATTTTGATATAGGGGGTAACGACAATGTAATCGACCAAGAGTAAAATGGTGAGTAATAACGCCGGAGCGGCTAAAACTCTCGCGACAAAAGAGGGTGAAATCCCCAGAGAGAAAACCACTACCATCTCGTTATCGTTGGAGAGGCGGTAAAGTGCCAATGCTCCGCCGACGACAAAAGCGATCGGAAGGGTATAGAAAAGTAGCTCGGGTATAACAAAAAGATAGAGTTTCGCCATCTCAGTAACACTGAGCTGAATCACCGAGGTATAGGTCGCGAGTTTGATCAAAAAAATGACCGAAGCGATTGAAAACAGGGGCAGAAAGATCGAAAAAAAGAGGATCGATAGGTTCGATAAGATGTAGTGGCGTAATTTATCCATAGATGCCTACCAACCAATCATTGACGTAGCTATCGAACATCAATACAATCCAGCACCCTAACGCTAAAAATGGGATAAACGGGAGTTCTTTGGACTCATCGCTCTCGTTACGGGTAAGTAGAAGGGCGGGTAGTGCCAAAACCGCACCTAAAAAGATCGCGACAAGACCCAGTTTGATTCCAAGAACTGCCCCCATCGTTGCGGCGATCATAATATCGGCTTCCCCCATCGCCTCTTTTTTGATGATATAGGAGACGTAAAATCGCAGCAATGAAAATCCTCCGGCAAAAAGGAGAGCATTGGTGACGTTATATCCGAACTGCTCCAATGAGGAGACGCTGAAGATAGCGACCGTAAGTGCACCTAAGTTGAGGCTGTCGGGGACCATTTTGTAGCGATAATCGATCATTGAGAGGGCGAGAAGTAGATCAAAGGTTAATGCAATACCGAATGCTTGAAACGTTAGACCGAATTTCAGTGCGCTAAAGAGAAAAATGAGGCCGCTGAAAAGTTCAATCAGAGGATACTGAATCGAAATTTTTTCACCGCAGAATGAACATTTTCCCCGAAGAAACAGCCAAGAGAAAAGAGGGATATTGTGCCATGCGCGCAGCGGAGTATTACAGCTCATACAGTGCGATGAAGGAAAAGAGACGCTCTCATCACGCGGTATGCGCAAGATAACGACATTCAAAAAAGAACCGAACAGAACTCCAAAAATTGCGACAAAAACCAGTTCCATCAGTTTAATCCTCCGAATCGTCTTTCAACGGTTTTAAATTTTTTGATTATTGATTCCAACTCATCGGTGCCAAATTCCGGCCAAAGGGTTTTGGTAAAGAACAGCTCCGCATACGCCGCTTGCCACAGCATAAAATTGGAGAGGCGCTGATCGCCTCCCGTTCGGATCAGCAGATCAACATCGTGAGGGCAATCGAGCTGGGCATTGAGAGAATCTACCGTTATCGGCACTGAGCGACCGACAAGGGTATTAGCCGCACGTATGATCTCATCGCGTCCTCCGTAATTCAATGCCAGACACTGTGTAAGACCATCACACTTTTCGGTCGATTTTTGAACATTTTCAATGACTTTGCGAAGCGATTTGGAAAAGATGGAGAGATCTCCGATCGGCTCAAAACGGATATTCCCCTCAAGGTAGGCTGCTTTTTCACTTTTGAGGTAGCGCTCCAGAAGTTTCATCAGGAATTCCACTTCAATTTTCGGCCGTTTCCAGTTTTCGGTGCTGAATGCGTAGAGGGTAAGGCGATCAACCTCTTTATGGGAGCCGCAGTAGGTCGTGATAGAACGTACTGTTTCTGCCCCCCTCTCATGTCCGAAGGTACGATTTTTCCCCTGAGCTTCAGCCCAGCGTCCGTTTCCGTCCATGATGATCGCGATATGGCGAGGCTGATTGCTCATAGAGACGCGGCTTGTTGTAAAATTTTTTCTGCAAGGTCAAATTTACTATGGCGACCTAAATCTATTCTCTTCTCTTGGGTAATAAAGGTAATACTATTCTCTTCTCCGCCAAAACTTTTAGCATCTTCGAGAAGATTGTAACAGACCGCATCGACCTCTTTTTGGCTCAAAAGGGCTTTTGCATTATCCAATCCCTCTTGGCTATCCATCTCCGCTTTAAAAGCGATCGTTGTAATACCTTCTCGATCATTGGTGAGTGTACTTAAAATATCCGATGTTTGTGTGAGTTCAACCTGCCAATTCTCTCCTAACATCGATTTTTTGAGCTTCCCTTGTTGGGGGAATTTAGGGGTAAAGTCTGCGACGGCTGCGACCATAAACAAAAAGGGGCGTTTTTGTATGAGTTTGATAGCGTCAGTCGTGTTGAGTGAAGGTTTAGACATCTTCCCTTTTTTGGCAATACGAATGGCATCTTGGGTGTACTCTAGCATCTCCTGAGCATCGTCTACGTCTATCGTGTAGATACTTTTTGGAAGCCCATCATTCCCCTTAGTCGTGATATAGCACACATCCGCCCCTTTGAGATAGAGAGAAAGGGCGATCGCTTTTGCCATTTTTCCTGAAGAGAAGTTAGAGATATAACGAACTTCATCTATCTTTTCTCGCGTCCCACCACCGGTGATGACCACACGTCTATCTTCCCAAAAAGGATCTTTGAGCAATAGTTTGGCTGTTTCGAAAAATATATCCAATGGTTCCGCCATTGCACCGTCCCCGATGACCTGACACGCCAGCTCTTTGGTCTGTGTTGCGATAATCTCATAGTTGGCGATGGCGAGCATTTTTTGAGAGGCTTGGATAAGGGGGTTTTGGATCATGTTGGTGTTCGCCGATGGGGCGAGGAGTTTGATCCCAGGATAGGCTAGGGCGCACTGGGTTAGGATCGTGTCGGCAATGCCGTTAGCGAGTTTGGCGATGGTGTTGGCGGTGACGGGGGCGATGACGAGTATATCCGCCCACGATGAAATTTTGATATGGTTGAAATCATCCGCCCACGATTCGTTGGTGTCATCGAGGACACGGTTTCGGCTTAGCGCTTCGAAGCTCAGAGGGGCAACGAACTTTTTGGCAGCGGGGGTCATTACGACGCGCACTTCGGCTCCTGCTTTAATATAGAGGCGGAGCAGTTCGAGCGACTTGTACGCCGCAATCGACCCCGTGACACCGAGGAGGATTTTTTTGCCCTCTAAAAGGTTCGAGGGGATATTCATCATTTCCCTTTGCCGAAAAATTTGGTGAAAAATCCGGCTACTTTTCGGATCGGGGTGCGGCTGATGATGAGGATGTCACTTTCGTATTTCCCTGCCGTCACGGTAGTTCCTGCCGCGATCATGACGTTATCGGCTATTGTGAGCGGGGCGACGAGTTGGGTATCACTTCCGACGAAGACATTTTTACCGATAATGGTTTGATATTTTTTAACCCCGTCGTAGTTGCAAGTAATGGTTCCCGCCCCGATATTGCTCCCCTCACCGATGGTAGCGTCTCCGAGATAGCTCAAATGTCCCGCTTTGACTCCCGAAAGGGTCGATTTTTTCACCTCGACGAAGTTGCCTACATGGGTATCTTCCAAAACACTCAGCGGTCGCAAGTGGGCAAGGGGACCGACATCGGAATTTTTCACGATACTATCTTCGATAACGCTGTGGGCTTTGATATGAGAGTTAGAGATAAGGGTATTTCCGCAGAGACGGACGCCGTTTTCGATGATACACTCCCCCTCAAATGTCACCCCCTCTTCGAGATAGATTGTGTGAGGCAGCTGCATAATGATCCCTGCATCCATCCATGTTCGGCGGAGACGATCCATCATGATCATTTCAGCCTGTGTCAGATCGTTTTTAGAGTTGACCCCTTTGAACTCCACCTCTTCGACAAACAACGGCGAAATGGCTAAGCCGTCATTGCGTGCCATCTCGATGACGTCGGTGAGGTAGTATTCCCCTTGGGCGTTGGCATTGGACAATCGCGGGATATAGGTTTGCAGTACGTGATGTTTAAACGCATAAACCCCCGCATTGACAGTATTGATCGCTTTTTCAGTATCAGATGCGTCTTTCTCTTCGACGATTCGCTGCACGCGGTCGTTTTCGATGACGACGCGCCCGTATCCGCTTGGGTTATCGAGAGGGATGACCGACATAACGATGTCGGCAGGATTGGTGAGGAATTTTTCGATCGAAGAGCGTTCGATCAAAGGCATATCGCCGTTTAGAACGAGAACGTCATCGTATTTGGGCGTAACGCCCATCATCGCTCCCCCGGTACCGGGAAAGTTTTCGGCATCTTGGGTGACAAAGGTGAGATTCGTAAAATATTTTTCCATCGCCGCGATGACCGCATCTTTTTGGTGGGCAACGACCACAATGACATCATCGGTGATCTCACGTGCAGCCTTGATGCTGTAGTAGAGCATCTCTCGTCCGCAAATCTCATGGAGTACTTTAGCTTTCGGCGATTTCATTCGAGAGCCTTTGCCTGCGGCCAAAATGACGATAGAGAGAGAATTGGACATAAATGCTCCTGAGATTAATTCGTGTAATTTTATCAGAATTTAATCAAGATACCACCTTACTCTATGGTATTATCCCTTCATTATTTCGGGAGTGTTGATTTGGGTCGTTTTTTCTTCTTATTTCTTTTAATTCCCTTCGCGTTATGGGGTGCTGATCCTCAGATACCTGCGATGAATTTCAATATCACGGCTCCCGAAACTCCGGCACAAGTGGTCAGTTCACTGAATGTACTGCTCGTTCTCACTGTCTTATTTTTAGCACCGAGTTTGGTGCTTGTAATGACAACGTTTACCCGTTTTGTCATCGTTTTCGGGTTTTTGCGTCAGGCATTGGGGACACAGCAGGTACCTCCGACACAGCTTCTCGTTATGCTCGCCCTTATTTTGACTGTATTTGTAATGGAACCGGTGGCGACGAAAGCGTATGATGAGGGGATAAAACCCTACAGCGAAGAGAGGATCAGTTACGATGAGGCATTCGAAAAAACGACCGAGCCGTTTAAAAGTTTTATGGTGCGCAATACCCGTGAAAAAGATTTAGCCCTCTTTTTACGTATCCGCCATATGCAAAATCCCCAATCAATCAAAGAGGTTCCCCTCACTATCGTTATCCCGGCATTTATGATCAGTGAGCTGAAAACGGCGTTTGAGATTGGGTTTTTACTCTTCTTGCCGTTTCTTGTCATCGATATGGTTGTCGCTTCCATTCTGATGTCGATGGGGATGATGATGCTACCTCCCGTTATGATCTCGATGCCGTTTAAAATCCTCGTATTTGTCATGGTAGACGGGTGGAATTTGCTGATCGGCAATCTAATAGCCAGTGTTAAATAGAGAAAAAGGCTCATTACGTGCAATGTGAATATTTCGGAGTATGTGGGAGCTGTCGCGATTATGAAGAGGGGTATGAGGGGCAGCTGGAGCGTAAACTTTCGTCTGTTAAAGAGATGTTTTCGCCTCTGTATTCAGGGAAAATTACCGTTTGCCCCTCACCGACTGAACGATATCGTTCCCGCGCCGAATTTAAAATTTACCATGATGAGTGCGGAATCTCCTATGCGATGAGCCGCCTTGATCGGCAGGGGGCGTTGAAAATAGAACGGTGTTCTATTGTTTCGCCTCATATCGCATCGGTGATGGATAAACTGCTCATTGAAATCAGCGATCTTGGTATCGGACATAAACTCTTCGGTGTTGATTTTTTGACATCGGGTGAGGGTGAGATAACCCTTAGTATGCTTTATCATAAGCCATTGGATGAAGCGTGGAAAGAGTCAGCGTTAAAGCTGCAAAAACGGCTCGGGGTCTACGTCATCGGACGAAGTCGAAAACAAAAACTGATCCTCTCCCAAGATTACGTTACCGAAAAACTCCGTATTATTGATCGTGAATACCGCTATATCCATATCGAAAACAGTTTTACCCAACCTAATCCCAGAGTGAATGAGCAGATGATCGAATGGTCTTTGTCACAACTTGAGAATATCGGCGGTGATCTCCTCGAACTCTATTGCGGTGCGGGGAACTTTACCATTCCGTTTGCGACTAAGTTTGATCGAGTGTTGGCGACAGAAATCTCCAAAGCTTCCATCCATGCGGCAAAGCAAAATATGGCATTGAACGGTGTCGAGAACATCGAATTTGTCCGCCTATCGGCCGAAGAGTTTACTCAAGCGCTTGACGGTGTCCGTGAATTTCGACGGCTTGAGGGGCTGCAAGTCAGCGCCTATCACCTCAAAACACTCTTTGTTGATCCCCCTCGTGCAGGGTTGGGGGAAGAGCCGTGTGCGTTCGCCGCGCGATTTGACCATCTCCTCTACATCTCATGTAATCCCGAAACTCTCTATCGTGATTTGGAGATACTGAGCCAAACCCATATGATAGAATCTATGGCGGCGTTTGATCAGTTTCCCTATACTCATCATTTAGAGATGGGCGTTAAGTTAACCAAAAAAGGATGCAAGTGAAGAAAGCTATTTTTGTGAGTGCTATCGGTGCGATCTATCTTTACGGTGCAAATACTTCCCCTCAGAGCATTGTTAATGAGGTAGCCAATCTGAGACAAAAATACGAAGAGTGTCGTCAAGAACAGAACAATCTCTCCCCTTCCGATGCAGCCGCTAAAATCAAAGGATATCAAACCCGCATCAGCAATCTCGAAAATCAAATCCAACAAACCAATAATGAACTTCAACTCCTCAAAAAACAAAATACCGAGACCCAGCACGAACTTTCCCAAAAAAGAGGAATCATTCAGAGCTTAGAGCATTCCTTGACCCTAAAAGATCAGCAATTACGTGATTCTTCTGCCCTGAATGAACGTCTTGCAAAAGAGGCCAACGGGGTCAAAGTGGGAAAAATTGAGCGTGAAAGTATGAAAAATGCTTTGGTAAGAGCCAAATCAGATGCGGAAAAACTCAAAAAATCGATGGGAAAAACCGATAAAGAGGTTCTGGCTTTGCAGGTCTCTTTAGCCAATGCAAAAGCGGAGATTGAAAAACTTAAAACCAGACCGTTACAAGCTCAAAGCAATGTGCAAGCTCCTGTAAATAGCGTTAACGTAACTGATCAAAGTGTAAAAATCAAAGCGCTTCAGAACGAATTGGCAAAAGCGAATGCAGCGATCATACAGCTGCAAAAAGCTCCTCAACATACTGTTGTGCAAGAGAAAATAGTAACCAAAGTGGTTGAGCCGACGGAGAAGATTATCGCTTTGCAGCGTGAGCTCTCATCCGCACAAGCGACAATCGCCAATCTAAAAAAGGGTGTTAAAACGGTTACCCAAGAGAAAATTGTCGAGAAAGTGGTCTACAAAGACCGTCCAGTTATACAGGAGAAGATTGTTGAAAAGGTGGTCTACAAAGATCGACCTGTCGTTCAGGAGAAAGTTGTAGCCAAAGCGGCTAACCCAAGCGTACAGCTTAATAAAGCGATGAATCAAAAGTTAGCGCAGACGTCGAAGATTGCTCAGCCAAAATCAACCAAAATTGCGGTTGCCGCTGTTCCTGAAAAAGTGAAAAAAGTCACACCGGTGCCAAAAGCTCCTGTAGTTGCGGTGTCAGAAACAACGAAAAAATCGGCTCCATCGGCCTATCGTATGGCGACCAATGCACCAATCTATAATGCTCCGGGAGGGGCTAAGTGTCGATACATGGGAAGCACGCCGTTCATTTACTTCCGGAACATCAAGCAACGGATGGATTAAAATTACCGGCTATTTTGTCAATCGTGTGTGGACGAGAGCGGATGAAGAGTTGTGGGTAAAAGAGAGCGACGTTATCCGAAGATAACGGGGGATTTATTAATACCCTCCGTATGGGAGCTTTGCCTCTTTCCATCCGAACATATATCCGTTGTCAAGATTATAGGCCTTGATCCCCTCTTTAGCAAGGAGATTGGCTGCTGCGCTCGATCGCGGACCGCTTCGACACACCAGAATGACTGAACTCACATTACGCAATTTCATCGCTTTCATGACATCAGCGACGAAATTCTGATTAAATACCTCTTTGGCTTCAAAGAGTTTTTGGACATCTTTATGCTCTTTTGGTTTGTCAGTCTTGAGCTCATACTCAGCGCTTTTTACCCGCTCTTCTATTGATTTTGGAACATACGTCCATTCGTAGGCGGGGATGTTGATGAATCCCTCACCATGACCCGTATAGATAAATTCGAGGGTTGTCCGGACATCAACGATGATCGCTTCCCCCTTTTTTTCCATCTGATAGGCTTCTTGAGCGCTCAGATCTCCTTCATAGATATCTTCAGCCTGTAAAGCCATGCAGGCAAGTGCTATAAGCAACAGTTTCTTCATTCTATTCCATTGATAATTAATTTTTGCGTATTCTATCTTAAGAAAATTATACGCAGATGAAAAAAATTAATGTACTATAATGAAAAAAGAATGATGGACAATGACAGAGAGTATACAGATTGTTTATGTAAGCGATTGGATCGGTGATAAAAACACCTCAAATCACGACCCTTTCGGAGAATCTCTACGG
>CAWJRP010000022.1:0-28028 GCA_963845295.1 Sulfurimonadaceae bacterium
TAGTTGCGGTGTCAGAAACAACGAAAAAATCGGCTCCATCGGCCTATCGTATGGCGACCAATGCACCGGTATACAATGCACCGGGCGGGTCTGTTGTCGATACATGGGAGGCACGCCGTTCATTTACTTCCGGAACATCAAGCAACGGATGGATTAAAATTACCGGCTATTTTGTCAATCGTGTGTGGACGAGAGCGGATGAAGAGTTGTGGGTAAAAGAGAGCGACGTTATCCGAAGATAACGGGGTATTTATTAATACCCTCCGTATGGAAGTTTCGCCTCTTTCCATCCGAACATATATCCGTTGTCGAGGTTATAGGCTTTGATCCCCTCTTTAGCGAGGAGGTTGGCTGCTGCGCTCGATCGCGGACCGCTACGGCATACCAGAATGACTGAGCTCACATTACGCAATTTCATCGCTTTCATGACATCCGCGACAAAATTTTGATTGAGTACCTCTTTGGCTTCAAAGAGTTTTTGGACATCTTTATGCTCTTTTGGTTTGTCAGTCTTGAGCTCATACTCAGCGCTTTTTACCCGCTCTTCTATTGATTTTGGGATATAGGTCCACTCATATGCGGGGATGTTGATGAATCCCTCACCATGACCCGTATAGATAAATTCGAGGGTTGTCCGGACATCAACGATGATCGCTTCCCCCTTTTTTTCCATTTGATAGGCTTCTTGAGCGCTCAGATCTCCTTCATAGATATCTTCAGCCTGTAAAGCCATGCAGGCAAGTACTATAAGCAGCAGTTTCTTCATTGTAATCCATCGGTGATTAATTTTTGCGTATTCTATCTTAAGAAAATTATACGCAGATGAAAAAAATTAATGTAATATAATGAAAAAAGAATAGTGGGCTATGATAGAGACAATACGGATAGTATATGTAAGCGATTGGATCGGTGATTCGAATAATCCAAATCATGATCCTTTCGGAGAAGTTCTGGGAGGATTCAATGCCCATTTAAGTATCCAAACCACATTACCCGAATTTTTTGATGATATAGATTTGCTGATTTTGCACCCGATGCAGATGAACAGCACGATTTTTGAGACGATCAGCCAGAGTAAGCTGGATAATCCTGCTATTAAAACCGTGGTGATTTCAAGCGCTCACGGAAGTGATCTCTTTTTGCAGGCGATTGATGTCGGTGTTGATAAGTATCTTCTCAAACCGCTTCTCCCCAGTGCCGTCCAAAAAGTCGCAGAGCGTTTGATACGGCAATCTTTGGAAGCCAAACATGCCCAAAAAGCATATAAACAGATCAATCTGATGTTCGGTGCGATTTCGAAAACATCTTTACTAATCCGTATGGAAGAGAACGGTCTTATCATAGAGGTTAATGATCTTTTATGCCGTTTATTAGGGTATCAGAGCGAGATGATGATCGGTAGCCATTGGATGCGGTTTGTAGAACGCCGTTTTTGGGTTTTTTTACGATTGTTGGTACGTGAACGGCTTAAAGCGGGAGAGATATATCGGGGTATTATCGAATTAGTTAGTGCCGATGGTGATCTTAAAACTGTTGACAGCACTATATATGCTATTCAAAATCAAAGCGGTGAGATTGAAGAGATAGTGTGTATTGCACAGGATGTAAGTGAAGTTAATCGGGCTATTTTGGCAAGTATGGAAAAATTGATTGATAATGAATCCTCTTTAACAGTGTTGTTTAATCACCGTCATGAAGCGATTTTGGTCAATAAAAAATATTTGGAGAGTCAACGGTTTTGAGCAGCAATGAAGAGTTCTTTGCATCGTGTGCTTTATGTTTTGGAGGCAGAAACATCGATGGTTTAGAAGCCAATTACACTCTAGGGGATGTACGAGAAAAGAGGTACTTAGAATCTATTTTTATGCAGGTTCATAACGGTGATGATAAAAGGACGGGTTGTTACATGGAGTACCTAAATCAAAGTACGCAATACTATACGGTACATATTAGTTCTATGCCCAATCCGATGATTCGAAGTGAGCAGTATCACATTCTTTATTTTATCGATGTTACTCCTATAGAGCGGCTTAAAGAGGAGAAGATCAATGATGCAAAACTGATGAGTGTCGGGCGATTAGCCGCAGCCATAACCCATGAAATCAATACGCCGATTACCTATATCAAAGGTAATTTGGAGTTGCTTCAATGGGAATGTGAAGACAAAATACCTGAAGCACTTCCTTTATTTGAACCGATTCAAGAGGGGATATCACGGATTGAATCGATTGTCAGTTCGATGTATGAGTTTGCCGGTACGGGCAAAGAGGAGATGAAACCATGTAATATCCATATGACCCTTATTTATGCACTTCGGATTATATTCAATCGCTCAAAACATATCGTTCCTATCCGATTAATGGAGAGCTCTTTTCTCTCGCCAGCAAATATGATGAAATGAGCTGTATGACGCTAGGGATATCGACTCGACTGGAACAAGTGTGGATAATAATCGTTAATAATGCGTTAGATGAGTTTGAAAAGGGTACAATACCGTATGAGAATCGCCATATTGACATACGTTTTTCCTGTAATCAAGAATGGATTAAAATAACTATTGCCGACAACGCCGGTGGGATACCCGAAGCGATCATAGAGGGAATTTTTGATTTTGCGATCAGCGGAGAAAAAAAGAAAAGTATGGGGATCGGCTTGAATGTAGCTAAAGCGATTATTGATAAGCACGGCGGTGTTGTCAAAGTAAGCAATGAAAATCAGGGTGCTGTATTTGAAATTACTTTAAAAATGTATGAGGAGAAACATGATGTGGTTTGACGGAGAGACACAAAAGCTAAAAGAAGAAAAACGTCTGTTGCAAGAGCAATGTGACGCATTAAAAGCTGAGTTGGAACTATATAAAGAGATTGCTGCACTCAGTGATAAAGAAGCTATTGTTGTTTTAAATGCTCAGGGCGAATCGATTTTTTTTAATACACGTGGCGAAGCAATAACCAATAAAGATGCAGTTGTGCGAGAATTATCCAAAGGATCAAATGAGATAATTGTCGGAGAGTGCGAAGCATCAGTTATATCCAAAAACCTGAGTAATGGTATGAAGGGATTTGTTCTGATCAAATCATCAATAGTCGGCGGCGAAGACGGCGGATTGTTAGAGATGCATCAGCACAGTATCAAGAATGCCCTAAATGCGACTCAAAAAGTGTTCATGGATATTCTTGAAAAACTAAAAGATATGGTTGAACAGTCTCGTGAAACCGCAGAGGGATCGGTTCAAGGGCTTAAAATCTCTAACGGTGTTAATGAATACATGAATAAACTGGCTGAACTGATGGAGGGGACCCTTTCAACAACGGCAAGCCTAGTAACCCGTTCAAACGAAGTATCCAATGTTATCGCATTGATTAAAGATATCGCCGATCAAACAAACCTGCTCGCACTCAACGCCGCGATTGAAGCGGCGCGTGCGGGTGAGCATGGTAGAGGATTTGCCGTTGTTGCCGATGAGGTACGAAAATTGGCAGAACGTACCCAAAAAGCGACTAAAGAGATAGAGATCGTTATTCAGTCGATGCAGCAAGATACGAATGAGATTGAGAGTGCGACCGAAGAACTCGCCGGCATTGTTTCCAACACAAAAGGGGAAGTATCCGAACTCAGCACTCGAATGGGGACATTTCAACGTAACTCATCCCGTAGTGTCTATGAGATCATGGATATCAGTAACTATATTTTCAGTAATTTGGCGAAAATTGACCACGTTATTTTTAAAAATAATGTTTACGCTTTCTTGTTCGGGCAAGAGAATAACTTTAAAGCGGTTGATCACCATAACTGCCGCTTGGGTAAATGGTATGAAACAGGGGTCGGAAAAGAGCAGTTCGGTCATCTTAAATCGTATGGTCTCTTAGAAAAACCTCATGCTGCGGTTCACTCTCAAGCTAATGCCTTGATCGCTGATTGCGGCGAAGGGAAAAAACTCTGTTCTCGTACTCAAATTGAGCAGCGTATAAAAACAATCGAAGAGGCAAGTCACGGTGTTTTTGATGCGTTAGATATTTTGGTCGCAGAGAAAACGGAAGATTTGATGGGAAGTGCGATAGAAAAACTATTTGGAGGAATTAAATGATACGTTTGCTCATAGTGGATGATGAAACCTCAATCGGGTCAATGCTTGAAAAAGCGTTAGGGCGTTCAGGCGATTTTAAAATCACCTATATTGACAACCCGATTACGGCACTTAGCCGTTTTCGTAAAGGTGACTATGACGGTGTTCTGCTGGACATTATGATGCCGCAAAAAGACGGCTTAAGTGTACTCGAAGAGATCAAAGTCAAAGACCCTGAGTGTGTTGTTGTAATGATGACCGCTTATTCAACTCTGGATAAAGTATTGCAAAGTCATAAAGTAGGGGCAGACCATTATCTCCTTAAACCGTTTGATTCATTAGCAAGTGTTGAGAAAAAAGTACGAGAACTGATTCAAGCACGTAATTAACCGCAAAATGGAAGATTTTCTTCCATTTTTTTTGTCCCAAAATTCTATACCTTAGTAATATAGTATTGTTACTTGACAATAAATAGTTCCTCAATTACAATGGTGAAAAATAAAGGAGATAATTATGGCTCAGCAATGCCCTTTAATCTTTCGACAAGTTGATGCAACGGTTACAAGAATTAACACATTATTTGTGATAATTGGGATTGTTATATTTTTATGGACACAAAGTCCAATCGTATTGATGTTATTGATTGTAGATTTTTTTCTTCGATTGTATGGTTTTAAATATTTAAGTCCGATCAATATCAGCTCATTGCTCATTAAAAAAAGATTTGATCTCTCTACTAAAATGGAAGATGCGGGAGCCAAGCGTCTTGCGGCCTTTTTTGGAACTGGATTTACGATTGCCTTACTGATTGCTTCATGGTCCGATGCAGATTTAGCGGTTGCTCTTATTGCGGGGGTATTTTTATTTTGTGCGGCATTGGAATTACTTTTTGGGTACTGTATTGCATGTAAGATCTATTATATTTCTAAAAAAGTCTATCCCAAAGGATTTGAATAATGGCGGCCCTCTCTTCTAAAGCAATTTATGGTCTTGCAGCAATGCATGTTCTCTCTCATGCTCCTCATGCACGTGCTATGCAGGTGCGTGAAATTGCGGCAATGACTCAGATTTCGCACGGTTATCTCGAACAGCTCCTCTCTATTTTACGACGTAATAATCTAGTGAGCAGTATTCGCGGAGCATCAGGTGGGTATAAACTCTCCCGACCAAGCCATGAGATCGAAGTGATTGAAATCATCGAAGCGTTAGAGGGACCGTTTTATAAAATCGAAGGAAATATGGGGTCAAGTTTGATTTTAGAATATTTTTGGGGCGATGTAGAGAATAAAATGAGAGCGCTGTTCGGAATGAAACTCTCCGAACTTGATCAGGCGTATCAACCTCATTACTATGAAATATAGTGAAAAAGGGAGTGTCAGCCTAACGCTGTGACATATCTCTTGATTCAATCAACTGACGGTTTTGTACCATCATCGTTTCAATCTCTTTGGCATTCTTCCCATTGTAAACTTGTTCGACAAGATAGGGATTTTTCGATAACATCTCTTCGTAAAAATTTTGAAGTGACGCCCCTTTTTTGGTTCCGCTCTGAGTCTTATACAATGGTTCCACCCGAAGTTTTTTTCCCGGTATGTCATATTTGTCTAAAATTGCCTCACTCGCTTTATTAATACGCATAATTGACTCGTTACATTGGATTTTAATATAACAAGCAACTATCGTACCTATAATCATCAAATTTAGGATGCTTTCCACACAATTAATAGGGTAAAATACAATTATGAATGTTTCACCACTTATTCTCATCGGTGCTTCAACAGGGGGACCCGGCCGCATTTATTCTATCCTTTCGGCATTAGATCAAAATTTTGAGGGGACAATTATTGTTGCACAACATATGAGTGCATCCTTCATCCCCAGTTTTATTAATCAGCTTCGTTCTATTACATCACTTCCGATCTTGGCTGTTGAACAACCGCTTCAACTTGAGAGAGGAACTATTTATATCTGCTCGCTTACTTCACAACTGTTTTTGAAAAACCAAGAGATTTGGCTGGAGCCGATGGCGGCGAAAGAGGGGGATTACCCTTATAACCCTCAAATTGACCTATTGTTCTCTTCAGCATCCAAGCTCCCCTCTATATTAAAACGGCTTGGTATTATTCTCACCGGGATTGGCGATGATGGAGCTGTCGGATCATTAGAACTCTATAATTCAGGTGGAGATTGCCTCTTTGAGAGTGAAGAGAGTGCTATAGTTTACGGGATGCCCCGTCGGGCAAAAGAGCTGGTGTCCAATGGAACTGTCAGTTCGATTGATGAGATTATTGAGAGGATTAAAGAGTACGGGAGTTTAAATGTTGGGATGGTTTAGATCCAAAAAACATCCCAAAGTGGATGAGGCAATTGAAAAAAAGGTTGAAAACTTTCTCAATTCAAGCCGTGTTCTTGATAAGTTTACTACCATTACCGGTATCCATTTTAATAAAAAAGAGTCAATAACAACCTCAAAACTTATCCATTTTTGTCGAAATCATCATCTTTATTCGTTTGATGAACTCTATCACTCTTTAGAAAACGATAAAACTATTTTGGAAGCGTTGATCAATATGCTGACCGTTAATGAAACCTATTTTTTCAGAGAGTCACGTCAAATCTATTTTTTAACTGAGAGAGTTTCAAAAAGTGGAAACCAGGTACGTATTCTTTGTGCACCCGGTTCTACAGGAGAAGAACCTTATTCGATAGCAATCGCTTTATTAGAACGTGGAATATCGCCCTCTCGTATAGAGATAATTTCACTTGATATCAACAGCGATGTCATCTCGTTGGCGCAAGAGGGGCATTATGCAGGACGTTCATTACATAAAACCGCTCAAAATGTACGAGAAAAATATTTTACAAAAGTAGACGAGTATTTTAAAATTTCTGACGAGGTAAAACGGCTCGTGACGTTTCGTACTCTTAATATTTTTGATGAGACTCTTTTTGAATTAGGGAAATTTGATACAATTTTTTCACGTAATATGCTGATCTATTTTGATGAGTCGACGGTGATTCGAGCCGTTGAACGTCTCGGTCGGCTTGCCCGTAACCATGAAACATTACTTTTTTTCGGACATGCCGATTTTGTTAAGACTCCTCATTCATTGCAGGAGCATTATGAAGAAGGGGTTAAATTTTATACGATCCGTTAAAGTCCCTCATTAAGGACATACCATAGTCGATCCACCTCTTTGTCATCCAAAAAGAGGGTAGAAGCATTGGTATAGAGCCAATCAAGCCCTTTGGAATTGATGGAGAGGGTATGAGAACAGTTTTGATGTGCCGGTAAGAAAGCTCGGATTAATGAGATATCATCTTCGATAAGAAGATCACAAAAAAAGCAGTTCAGGTCTCGGTGTAAACGCCCCTCATGATCGAGAAGCCGTACATATGACTCGATTGCTACCCGTTTCGGATTTTGATCACTCCATCGCAGAGCGGCATCACTCAAAAGTGCAAAATAGAAATCACCGATTGATTCGGAATCTTTGAGATGGGGATGAAAGAGGGTAATAAACTGCTGCCACAGACGAAGCCGCTCATATTGGCCCATCCAAGAAAATCCTAGATGGATCACATCTTTCATCCGAGGAATGGAAGATTTAAGCGAATGTTCGGCTTCAAAGTCGATTTTAAACCCCATATTGATGGGACTGTGCCGCGCTCCGTAAAAACGATAAAGGGTCTGTAAGCTTTCCTCGGCTATGATAGTAACAATCATATCTTCTTCGCGTACCCGAGTAAGTTTGATGATAAAGCCCTGCATTTCTGGTTCTACTCTACACGTTTCTTTTCAAATTGTTCATTAGCATCCGTCATTTTAACCTTTTTTAACCTAACAATCGGTAAAATGAGGAAATTTCATCCCTCTTTAAACTACTTATGTTTAAAAAGAGATTAAAAAATAATAATTTGCCGATTTTTCTGGTGAAAGGTGACGATTAGAGTGGAATACCAAGACCTATTACGATCATTTAAAGATAACTGCGGATTCGGTTTGATTGCAAATATTAAAAACCGTCCTTCGCATGAAAATTTAGAAAACGCCATTACCGCTTTAGAGCGAATGATGCATCGCGGAGCCGTTGCCGCTGATGGTAAAACGGGTGACGGAAGCGGATTGCTTCTCTCTTTGCCTCATGAGTTTATGCGCATCGCCGCACAAGAAGCGGGGGTGGAACTTCCCGAAATGTATGCAGTTGCAGTGGTCTTTACCCGTGATCTTTCACAACTCGAACATTTTGAAAAAATTTGTAACAATAATGATTTGAAAGTCGTTTTAAACCGCAAAGTGCCAGTTGATACAAATGCTCTCGGTGAACAAGCGCTTGCGTCGTTGCCGGAAATCTACCATATTTTTATTACCCCCAATTCATTGATGGCAAGCCAGCGTTTTGATGCATTGCTCTATCTTAGCCGTAAAGAGATTGAACACGCTCTTGTAAGTGATAGCGAATTTTACATTGCTTCGATGTCTGCAAGTGTCGTATCGTATAAAGGTTTGATTATGCCGACGCATATCAAAGAGTTTTATACCGACTTGCAAAATGAAAATTTCAAAATCTCTTTTGCTTTGTTTCATCAACGTTTTTCTACCAATACCCTCCCAAAATGGCGTTTGGCCCAACCGTTTCGTGCGGTTGCCCATAACGGTGAAATCAACTCGGTTGAAGCAAACCGTTTTAACGTCGCTGTCAAATCTGAATCGATTAAAAGTGAAGTCTTCACTGACGAAGAGATTGCTCGTCTTCTCCCAATCCTCCAACCGGGCGGATCGGACAGTGCGAGTGCTGACAATTTCTTCGAATTTTTGATTATCAACGGGATGGATTTCTTCAAAGCGGCTCGTGCCGTCATCCCGGCACCGTGGCAAAATGCGCCTCATATGGATCCGAAACTCCGTGCGTTTTACGAATACCACTCTACCGTTTTCGAAGCATGGGACGGTCCGGCGGCATTCTCACTAACGGATGGTCGCTATATCGGATGTGTACTTGATCGAAACGGTCTTCGCCCCTCTAAATATATCATCACGAACGATGATACCCTCCTAATCGCGAGTGAATACGGCGTTATCGATATCGCAGAAGATCAAATCAAAGAGCGCGGACGGCTTCAATCAGGGCAAATGATCGGTTTAGATTTGAAATTCGGAAAAGTGCTTAAAGACGAAGATATTAACCAGTATCTTAAATCATCGAATCCGTACATGAAATGGCTGAACGACCATATGATCTATCTCCAAGAGCATGTGGATGAACAATACGTTACCCGCTGCGAATACGATGCTTCGAATTTGATCGAGCGTCAACGCTATTTCAACATTACTCAAGAAGTGGTTGAACAAGTGATCGAGCCGATGATGCGCGATGGCAAAGAGGCAGTCGGATCGATGGGTGATGATACTCCTCTTGCAGCGTTCAGTAGTGTTCAACGTCATTTCAGTGATTACTTTAAACAACGCTTTGCTCAAGTTACCAACCCGCCGATCGATCCGATCCGTGAAAAAGTGGTGATGAGTCTGAATACCGGATTTGGCGAGACCCACAATATTCTTGATGAGATCCCCTCTCACGCCAATCGTCTTAAAGCGATTTCTCCGATTATCATTCGGGAAAAACTTGAAGTGCTTAAATCATTCGGGGATAAAAAATCACCGCGCTACCAATCGTTTTACAACAATCAAGAGTTTTCAACAGCCTATAGCGGTTCATTAAAGCCAGCACTTGAAGCATTGGTAGATAAAGTTCTCAAAGCAGTGCGTGAAGAGGGTGTCCGTATCGTTATCCTCGATGACAGCGGATTTGATAAAGATCACAAAGCCATTCCAATGGTGATGGCGGTTGGTCGCATCAGTCGAGCGTTGTTGGATGCAAAAATCCGACATTTGGCATCGATTGTCGCATGTTCGTCTGAAGTGATCGATTCTCACGGTGCGGCAACGCTGATTGCGTACGGTGCGAGTGCAGTTTATCCGAGCCTATTGTTCGCAACCGTAGCCGCGCGTGCTGAGCGAAGTGTCAATGATATCAGTTGTTCGGAAGCATTTAAATCGGTTCATCACGCACTCAATGCGGGACTTCTTAAAATTATGTCGAAAATGGGGATTGCGACGATTGCATCGTACCGCAATTCGGGACTCTTTGATGTCATCGGGTTGAGTAAAGAGATGGTTCATGAGTGTTTCGGTGAATCTCATGCGATGATTCCGGGTCTCAGCTATGAGGATATCGACGCACGACTTGATCGAAACCACAAAGATGCATTCGAAGTGGGGGGATTCAATAAGATTTTCCCATTAAAAATCGGGGGCTACTACAAGTTTTATAACGGTCAAGAGCACCACGATTTTAACCCGGATGTTATTCATGCCATTCATAAGGTCTCAAAAAGCGGCAAGCGTGAAGATTTCGATAAACTCAGCGCATTGGTGAACGGTCGCGGTCAGAAATTTATCCGCGATTTCTTTGAGTTTAAATCAGATCGTCCAAGCATCGATATCTCCGAAGTAGAACCGAAAGAGGCAATTTTTAAACGATTTGCATCAGCGGCGATGTCACTCGGATCTATCTCTCCGGAAGCACATGAGTGCGTTGCAGTGGCGATGAATACCATCGGTGCCCAAAGTAATTCAGGTGAGGGTGGAGAAGACGCGGCACGTTTCGGAACGCTCAAAAACTCTAAAATCAAACAGGTTGCATCGGGACGTTTCGGGGTAACTCCGGCGTATCTCCGCTCAGCTGAAGAGATTCAGATCAAAGTGGCTCAAGGGGCAAAACCGGGTGAGGGGGGACAGCTTCCGGGGCATAAAGTGAGCGGTCTCATTGCACGTCTTCGCTACACGATGCCGGGTGTGACACTGATTTCACCTCCGCCGCATCATGATATCTACTCCATCGAGGATTTGGCACAGCTTATTTTCGATATGAAACAAGTCAATCCGAATGCGAACAGTAGCGGTTAAACTCGTCTCTTCTGCAGGGGTCGGTACGATTGCGGCAGGTGTTGCAAAAGCGTATGCCGATAAGATTATCATCTCCGGCGGTGACGGCGGAACCGGTGCGGCTCCTCTTACGTCGATCAAATTTGCGGGTAATCCGTGGGAACTTGGGCTTTCCGAAGCGCATAACGCTTTGAAAGTAAACAACCTTCGCGGTCTTGTTCATGTTCAAACGGACGGCGGACTTAAAACAGGTCAAGATATCGTGAAAGCGGCATTGCTGGGTGCGGAAAGCTACGCATTCGGTACGGGAGCGCTCACGATTATCGGATGTAAAATGCTCCGTATTTGTCACGTCAACAAATGTTCGGTGGGTATTGCGACCCAAAATGAAAAATTGCGCGGCGAATTTTTCAACGGTACGGTTGAACAGTTGATCAACTATTTCACCTACTTGGCGGAAGATGTACGTAAGATTATGGCTGAGCTCGGCTACAAAACGATGGAAGAGATGGTGGGACGGAGTGATATGCTTCGTGTCATTGATACTGAATTCGCGAAAAAGTTCGATTTTAGCTCGGTATTACATCAAGAAGAGGGAGTTAATACCTGTCAAAGCGCTTCGAATGAGCCGTTTGATTCAAACGAATTTGAGAAAGAGGTTTTAGCCGAAGCAATGGTCGCGATTAAAACACCGGAACGGCCGATCCGTATCGTTCGTGATATCTGTAATCTCAACCGTAGTTTCGGTGCCCGTATCAGCGGTGAGATAGCACACTATTACGGTGATGTAGGACTTAAATCCGATACGATCCGTCTTCAGCTCAAAGGGATTGCCGGTCAAGCACTCGGTGCGTTCTTGATCAACGGTGTCTCTATCCATCTTGATGGGGTAGCGAACGATTACATCGGTAAAGGGATGCACGGCGGTAAAATCGTGATTAAATCGCAAAACCAAGGGGAACGGTTCAGTGCCGGCGGTAATACGTGTCTCTACGGCGCCACGGGAGGTAAACTCTTTATCTCCGGTTCAGTGGGTGAGCGTTTTGCGGTACGTAACTCGGGAGCACTTGCTATTGTTGAGGGGACTGGGGACAACGCGTGTGAATACATGACCGGCGGGGTTGTTGTAATTCTCGGAAAAACGGGTATCAACTTCGGTGCGGGTATGACGGGCGGTTTTGCGTTCGTATACGATCAAGACCATAGCTTTGTTGAAAACGTCAACCGTGAACTGATCGATGCACTCCGTATTGACACCGATGATGGGGATGAAGCACGCCATTATCTTAAACGTCTATTGAAAGAGTATGTAGCTGAAACCGAGAGTGAAATGGCACAAAACCTATTGAAAAATTTCCGTGTAGAGATCCGAAATTTCTGGCTTGTACGCCCGAAAAACCTAACCAAATTGCCACTCAATCCGGATAAAGGGGACTAAGAAATATGAGAGAATTTTTAACGATTGAGCGTCTCGACCCCACGAAACGCCTTGTTTTACAACGCCTAAAAGATTTTAGTGAGATTTATGAGCCGATGGGAGCGAGTGACGCAGCGTCACAAAGTGACCGCTGTATCCAATGCGGCGATCCGTTTTGTTTGAACAAATGTCCGCTTCACAACTATATTCCTCAATGGCTCAAAGCGGTTGCGGAAAAAGATTTGAAATTTGCTTTTAATCTCTCGAATGAGCCATCCCCGTTTCCTGAAGTAATGGGACGTGTATGTCCGCATGATCGTCTTTGTGAAGGGGATTGTACCCTTAACGACGGACACGGAGCGATTACGATCGGAAGTGTTGAAACGTTTATCAATGAAGAAGGGTTCAAACAAGGGTTAAAACCGTATTTTCCGGGAATTACGACGGATAAAAAAGTAGCGATTATCGGTTCAGGTCCTGCAGGTCTTTCGGCCGCAACGTATTTACTCAGATCAGGGATTGCGGTAACGATGTATGAGCGTAGTGATCGTGCGGGCGGGTTGCTTACGTACGGGATTCCGAATTTCAAACTTGATAAAAAAATTGTAGAGCGCCGTGTCAATCTTTTGATAGAAGCGGGCTTGAAATTAGTATTGAACTGTGAAGTGGGTAAAGATATCGAGTTTGACGAGATTGCAGATCAACACGATGCCCTCTTTTTAGCAATCGGTGCGACAAAAGCCAAAGGGGCTAAAATCTCCGGAGAAAATGCATCGAATGTTTATATGTCAATGGAGTATCTCACCGCAATTCAGCGTAAAAACTTCGGTCTTTCGTATGAGAAAAAATTTGATTTTAAAGACCTCGACGTTGTTGTTGTAGGAGGGGGAGATACTGCGATGGACTGTGTCCGCAGTGCAAAGCGTGAAGGGGCAAAAAATGTAACGTGTCTTTATCGCCGTGATGCTCACAATATGCCGGGTTCCGTCAAAGAGTACAAAAATGCGATTGAAGAGGGTGTCGATTTCACTTTTAATGCTTCGCCAAAAGAGATTATTTTGAATGACGGCGGAAAAGCGGTGGGAATTCACATGGCAAAAACCGTTCTGGGTAGCAAAGACGAATCCGGACGTCAAAAAATGGAAGAGGTTAAAGGGGGCGATTTTAATGTCAATGCCGACGTTATCATTATGGCTCTAGGATTTGATCCGTGTGTCCCTCCATTTTTGGCTGAAAACGGCATTTCAGTGAACAGCTGGGGCGGAATTATCATTAACGATAAGCATGAGACAACAACATCGGGTATTTATGCCGGAGGAGATTGTTATCGTGGTGCCGATTTGGTCGTAACCGCAGCCTATGACGGACGTGAAGCCGCCCGTTCTATCGTAAAATCATTGCTGGGTTAATGAACCTCTTTATTCAAGCAGCCATTCTTGCATGTCAAGAAATTGCTTCTCTTGTCAAAGAAGACCATGAGTCACTTTTTGCCCTTCATGACGAAGGATTCGGCGGAGATATCAGCAACGGCGTTGATTTGAAAGCCGAAGCGATCTGCTTTGCTCATCTCTCCCCTTTCGGATCTATTTTTTCCGAAGAGAGCGGTTGGATGTCTCCTGAATCATCTATCAATATTTATCTCGATCCGATTGACGGCAGTGACAACTTCGTTTCCAAATTTCCCTATTACGGTGTCTCTATTGCTCGAACGGACAGAGATAAAACGACCGAAGCCCTCGTATGTAATCTTGCAAACGGTGATCTGTTTATCCGTACACACGATGAGTATTATCTTACTAATCTAAAAAATCCTTCTTTAAAACGTGAAATAAGTACTAACTTATCAGCTAAAGTAGGACTTTTTGAAAAGGCTCCGGAACATCCGCAATTGATTCAAAAATTGATGGATAAAAAGCTGAAATTTAGATCCCCCGGTGCCCTTGCACTCTCATTAGCATATGCCCCTTATGTGAAATATGTGCTATTTTTAGGTACAATGCGGCCATATGATATCCAAGCCGGACTCTATCTGAGCCAACACTTGCACGTGTTTAGCGATGATAGATATATCCTCATTTGCGGGGATAAAGAGCTTTTTGAACAGATACGCATGATTGTAGAAAAGGAGTATTTTTGAGTCTATTTAACCTGTTCGGGGACTCCGAAAAGAAAAAACAACCCACGAAAAGCGAGGCTCCATCTCACTGGGTAAAGTGTCCCTCTTGTCAGTCGTTGATGTACTACAAAGAGATTGAAAAACAACATCATGTATGTCCTAAATGTGGCTTTCACCTTCGTATCGGGGTAAAAGAGCGACTTGCGCTTATTAGTGATGAGGGAAGTTTTGTCGAATTTGATGCTAATCTCCGTCCGGTCGATCCGATCAACTTTGTCGATAAAAAGAGTTATGCCGCGCGAGTTGAAGAGGGATATGCTAAAAACGGTACCTACTCATCCGTGGTAAGCGGAGAGTGTACGATTAACTCGGTTCCTGCACAACTGGTTGTTTTTGATTTCAACTTTATGGGGGGATCACTCGGTTCGGTTGAGGGTGAAAAAATCGTCCGCGCGGTCAATCGTGCATTAGAGAAACGTATGGGACTCATTATCGTGAGTGCCAGCGGCGGGGCTCGTATGCAAGAGAGTACTTTTTCACTTATGCAAATGTCTAAAACATCAGCGGCATTGGCAAAATTGTCCGATGCAAAGCTCCCGTATATCTCACTCCTTACCGACCCGACTATGGGGGGAGTAAGTGCTTCTTTCGCAACGCTGGGTGATATCATTATTGCTGAGCCGGGCGCGTTAGTCGGATTTGCCGGTCAGCGGGTTATTAAACAAACGATCGGAAGCGATCTCCCTGAGGGGTTTCAGCGTGCTGAGTTTTTGCTCGAAAAAGGGTCAATCGATATGATCGTAGAGCGCAGTGAACTTAAAGAGACTCTGAGCGATATGCTCAAACTACTACTTCCGTAAATTATGCAGCTTTACGCCCTTTGTGACATAGATACACTTCACAAGGAGGGGATTACTATCCTCTCGTTTGCCCAGCGTGCTAAAAAACTAGGGGCAAAAGTTCTCCAATATCGAAACAAACACGCTGATATCGCTACCATTAAAACCGATCTGATTGCTCTTCGAAAAATCTGGGACGGTTTTTTGATCATTAACGATCATTATGAGCTGGCACAGTTTTGCGACGGGGTGCATATTGGTCAAGAAGATCTTTACGCAATTGATCCCAATGTGAGCCGTGCCGTTAAAATACTTAAAATGGCGATCGGTGAAGATAAAATTATCGGTCTCTCAACTCATAATATCGACGAGATAGAGATCGCAAACTCTTTGGATATTAATTACATCGGGTTAGGGGCTTATCGTTCTACATCGACGAAATCAGAGGCAAAAGTGTTAGGGGAACGTCTTGATGCTATCGCAGCACACTCCAAACATCCGGTTGCCGCTATCGGAGGGGTAAAACTCGACGATACCTTTAATCATGTATCCTATCATGTAATCGGCTCTGGGCTGTTGTGAATATCTCTATTGTCACGATTGCCAAAAAAGAGCGCTCACTTTACGATCCGCTTTATCAAGAACAGATGAAAATGATCTCCCGTTTTGCCAAAGTGGATGACGTGGAATTATTCCCCAAAGAGATCGTTAAAGCGCATACGATCAGTGCCGAAGCATCTCAAGTGGCGTATTCGAAATTATTATCACCGATGTTGGGCAAAAATTACTCGATTGCGTTGCATCCTGATGGAAAAAAGCTGGATAGTTTTGCATTTAGTAAGCTTATAAGTGATAAAATTTCATTGCAATTTTTTATAGGCGGGGCATACGGCTTTGAAAAAAGCTTTGTAGATCAGTGTGACGTGGCGATTAGTCTCTCTGAGATGACAATGAGCCATAAGATCGCAAAAGCGGTGCTGTTAGAGCAGATATATCGCGCCTATTCACTGTTAGCAAACCATCCGTATCACAAATGAGGAGCATTGATGAGAGACCATGAGTTGCAGTATTTCGAGGAGATATTGCTGACGCGAAAAGCTCAGATTATCAAAAATCTTACCGGCGTTGAGAGTGAAATGAATCAATTACGTGAGATGGAACTAAACGACGAAGGTGACTTTGCTTCTGCCAGTAATGACAATATGGTTGAAAATGCTATCGGTTCACAACAAATGCATGAACTTGAAGAGATTGAAGTTGCACTTGGTAAAATCAAGATGAAACAATACGGTATTTGTGACATGTGCGAAGATGATATCGGTTTCCAACGCCTTAAAGTGAAACCACATGCTAAGTATTGTATCGTGTGTCGTCCGATCGTTGAAAAAAATAAACACTAAAAGGGTCAGAAAATGCAACTAAAACGGTATACCATCGCATCGTTAATTTTAATGATATTGGTCGCTGCTGCGGCTTATTCGATTGATAACGGAGCGATTTCGTTTGATTTGATAGGGATCCATTTCCCGAATCTACCGGTTGCATTTTGGGTTGTAGTTCCCCTTATTATCATGTATCTTGCCAGTTTGCTCCACATGGGTGTTTATGCATTGGTGGGAAATTTTAAACTTCGCCGTTTAAATAAAGACCATGAAAAAATGATCGATGCGCTTCGTGACTCATTATTGGGTGTCGGTGAGCGCAATTATGTCTATAAAAGCGAAGCGTACAAACTGATGGGAAAACTGATCGATCACTCCCTTATTTTGCCTTTTGAGACACTTCGTTCTATCGGAAATGAAAAGATTGACGACGTCCTTCAGCTTATGCGCGATGTTAAAGAGAATAAAAAAGTGGATATTAAAAAATTCCATTTGGCGTCAAATACTTCAATCGCTATTCAAAACAATCTTAACCGACTTGAGCGCGGTGAGATCGATGCAGACAGCGTTCTTTCACGACCTGACAGTTACGGTGAAATCGTATGTGCTAAAGCGTATGAGAGCTATATCAAAACAGCATCGGTCGGATCGGTAATGAAGTTCAAACACCTTTTCAACAAATCTTCATTGATCGATTTCGTTCAACGGGTAAATGCAAGCGAAAACGGTATTCAAATCAGCAATGAAGATTTAGTGGCGATTTTTGCTTCTCTCAAACTGGATACGAATGATTGGATCGATCTATCAGCGGCTATGTCTAAAAATATGCTTCCTGAACAACGAATCCGCTTGTTTGAGATGTTGAGCGAACACAATGATGACGCGATGGAGGGGTATTTCTATACCCTTTATGATTTACAGATGATTGATACGGCCAACGAAATTCTGAACAATACGTCAAACAACGATTATCAAATCTTCAAAGCGTACCGCGATCTCAAACGTGCCAATAAACACTACGATATAGCTATCTTCCTACGCCGTAGCTGTTAAAGATAGCGGTAACGCTATCTTCTTCTCTTCCAAGGTAATTTTTTATGACTCCCAAACTTGATTTTGCTTCCCCAGTTTATGCCCTTGCCCCTTTAGCCGGATACACCGACTTGCCGTTTCGAAATGTCGTCAAAAAATTCGGTGCTGATCTGACGGTGAGTGAGATGATCAGCTCTAATGCACTTGCCTACGGTTCACAGAAAACGATCCGTATGTTGGAGCGCAGTCCGAATGAAGATCCTTATTCGGTTCAGATCGCGGGCGCCGAAGAGGATATTGTCCGTCGCGCTGTAGAAGTACTCAATGGGGTGGATGATATCGATATTATCGATCTTAACTGCGGGTGTCCCGTTCCTAAGATTGTCTGTCACGGTTCAGGGAGTTCACTCCTGAATGATTTGCCGCGTATGGCACGTATCATTGAGACGATAAAAAAAACCTCCAACAAATCGACTCTCAGTGTCAAAATCCGTTTGGGATTTGAGTCGAAAAACCATATCGAGATAGCCAAGCTCGTCGAATCATGCGGCGCCGATTTTCTCGCGGTTCACGGGCGTACCCGTGCGGGAAAATTCAAAGCTCCCGTTGATTATGATGCGATCGCTGAGATCAAAGCTTCTATCGGTATCCCGGTGATTGCCAACGGTGATATTGATTCTTACGAGAAAGCACAATGGGTATTAGAACATACCAAAGCGGACGGCGTCATGATCGGTCGCGGTGCGGTAGGGGCACCGTGGATTTTCCATCAGCTCAAAACCGGAAGCTCTACCGTCGATCCTATGATTAAGCATGCGATCATTATGGAGCATTTGGATGGGATGATAAGCTGTTACGGTGCACGCGGTGTCGTAACATTTCGAAAACACGTTCACACCTACTCAAAAGGGTATGAGGGGGCATCGGCGCTGCGTGATCTGGTAAACCGTATCGATGATCCGATCCACTTCCGTGCTGTCGTTGATGAGTTTTTTCTTACTCACACTCAGGTCGGCGAGGGGTTTAAGGCAACTGACATGAAGTGTGAGTGCTGATACACTTTATTAGGATAGTTTTTTACTCTGAATTTAGGAGTTAGATTATGCGTTCAATTATCATTGTTTTACTGTGCTTATCCTTATCGTCCGAAGCGGGAATTATCCGCGATATGTTCCAAAAACACTCCTCTACCCAAGAGATAAAAAAACTAACCGATATCCCCTACGGTGAGGATAAAAAACAGCGACTTGATCTTTATCTCCCTTCAACTCCTAAAAATGCTCCTATTATCGTTATAGTTCACGGCGGTGCATGGAAAATGGGGGACAAACGATCGGATAACGTCGTTCAAAATAAAATGAACCGATGGGTTTCCAAAGGGATCATTTTCGTATCGCTCAATTACCGATTGGTTCCGAAAGTGACTGCGTTGCAACAAGCTGAAGATGTTGCAACGGCACTGGCATATGTAGAGTCTCATGGGCATGAATGGGGCGGTGATCCGAAAAAGATCATTTTAATGGGACATTCGGCGGGGGCACATTTGGTCTCTTTGATCTCAGCTAATCCGAAAAAATATGACGCATTAGGGCTAAAACCGTGGTTGGGAACCGTATCACTTGATACGGCGACGATGGATTTGGTGCAAACGATGGGGCGGAAGCATTACGATTTCTACGATGATGTATTCGGCAGCGATAAAAACATCTGGGTGGAGAACTCGCCGTTGTATCAGCTTGATCGATCTGCTCCACCTATGTTACTGGTCTGCTCTAGTATTCGTGAAGATAAACCGTGTGAGAGTTCAAAGCCCTTTATGGCTAAAGGGGTGAACATGGGACTACGAATCGAGATGAGCGAGCAAGCTTTGAACCATGGAGAGATCAATGATGAACTCGGTAAGTCGAGTGACTATACCGAAAGGGTAGAGCAGTTTATTCGCTCTTTGGGAATTGAGATTTGATTAGTGTTGGTGATGAAACTCCAACACCTCTTTGATCTCTTCGGGCGTTGCTTCATGAATATCTAATACCGTCCCCTCGAAAACAAGATCCATCCCCGCGAGCGGATGATTCCCATCAAGTGTCGCGTGATCACCATTGATCTCAGTGATGGTATAGATGATGACATCTTCAGAATCTTCTTCAAAATATCCGTCAAGTTCCATCCCGACAGTTACTTCTACAGGGAGTTCACTTAGTTCTTCGGTAACAACGAGAGAGGGATCATAATTTCCGAACGCTTTGTCAGCTGATAATTCAATTTTGAACGTCTCTCCGATACTTTTTCCCTCTAACGCTTTTTCAACCGTTGGGAAGATGTGACCGTAATTACCGTGGAGATATACCAGAGGCTCCTCTTCTTCATGAAGAAGATGTCCCTCACTGTCGTTGATATGATAATCGATGGTAACTATGCAGTCTTTCGTAATGGTCATGAGAATTCCTTAGGGTAGCGGGATAAGAATAGGGTTAAATGCTTTGGTCGAAATTATAGCGTGTCCTCCCACACTTAGCTCTGAAGCCTCTGCCAAACTGAGGACAGTACGAACGACGGAGGAACCTACGAGTAAGGTAACGATTACGACGGGAAAGTCTTCTTCGATCTTTAGCACCTCTCCGATTAGCTGAAGTTTGCCGCTGAGGCTCTGGGGACTGAAAAACTCCATCGGGTGGACAGATTTGTTTGATTTGTCCCGCTTCGATTGCGGCGAGACGATCAGAGAGTTTGACTGTTTCCGCAATATCATGGCTTACGAGCAGTGTGGTAACTCCAAGGCGTGTATGGATGAGAGAGAGCTCGTCTTGGAGCTTTTGGCGCATGGCGGGGTCAAGGGCGGATAGGGGTTCATCCAGAAGCAATATCTTAGGATGACGCACCAATGCACGGGCGAGGGCTACCCGCTGCTTTTGTCCCCCTGAGAGGGTGGCCGGGAGGCGATCGGAAAGAGATTCCAACTCAACAAGTTCAATCAGCTTATCGATGTTAAGCCGCTGTTCCTCGGTTTCGGCGGCGAAGAGGAGATTTTGACGTACGCTCATCGTCGGAAAGAGGGCATAGTCTTGGAATACAAATCCGATACTCCGACGCTGCGGCGGAAGGTTGATCTTCTTGGTGCTGTCAAACCATACTTCACCATCCACTTCGATTACACCGTTGTCAGGCTTTTCGAGTCCGGCTATCATACGCATCAGCGTCGTTTTCCCGGCACCTGAGGGGCCGAAGAGGGTGAGAAACTCACTGGAGTGTATTGTGAGATCGAAATGGGCTTTTAGAGGGCCTGCGGCCGTGTCGAGATGCTTGGTAACATTGATAACGATCATCTCATCTCCCCAAGGGCTTTTTTATTGAGGGTGTAAACGATCAAAAGAATCGCAAACGTCACCGCAAAGAGGGTGAGGGCATATTGGTGCGCCAGTGCATAGTTGAGCGATTCGACTTCGTCGTAGATGGCGATCGAGGCAACACGGGTTTCACCCGGAATATTTCCCCCGATCATCAGGATGACTCCAAACTCTCCGACGGTATGGGCGAATGCGAGGACAATCCCTGAAATAAGCCCGTGACGGATTGTAGGGAGGATAACCCGCATCATCGTCTCTAGTTTCGATTTGCCCAGCGTATAGGCGGCTTCGAAAATAGAGCGGGGAACCTGAGCGAGTGCGGATTGGATCGGATGAACCATAAACGGCAAACTAAAGATGACAGAACCGATAACCAATCCATCAAAGCTAAACGCGAGTCGGATACCGTGTTGGGTAAGAAAACTACCGATCATGGAAGCGGGGCTAAATGCAAGGAGGAGATAGAATCCCAGTACCGATGGAGGGAGGACGAGAGGCATACTCACGATCGTCTCAATGACACTTTTAAATCGCATTTTGCCAAAGACCAAGAATGAGGCGAGCGGAATAGCAATGATTAATAAAATAGCGGTCGTGACACTTGCTAGTTTAAAGGTGAGTAGCATCGTACTCAAAAATTCAGATTCCATTAGTATGACCTCTCAATAATGATATTTCACTAGGGCTTACCATCCAGTTTACCGTATCACCCTCTGTAATGGCGAGCGGCTCAAACGTGAGGGTAGGGACGAGTGCCGTGATGATAGAATTGTGATAAAGGAGGGTGATCTGAGAGAGGATCACTCCTCGTTCTATCTTTTGAACTATAGCGCTTTGAGCATTCGCCGTAGTGGGGATAGAGAGATTCGAGAGGATCACTTCGGTCTCTTTGAATACCAATGTCACAGGGGTATTGAGGAGCTCTTTCTCATCGGAGGTTTCAGCGAGGAGGAGATGAAACGGATCACTCTCAACCGAAACGGTAAGGATACTGAGATGTTCAGACGAGGTGGTTGCGGTGATGGTGGCTTTTAGGGTGTTCATAAAGGTTCAATTCTCACTTTGATGTCGGCAGGTTGTGCGCTGTAGGGGGATGATGTGACGATCATATCAACTCCTGTGCTCGCATATTCGGCGATGTTTTTGGCACTGATCCCCCCTGTAGCGATAAGGGTAATGTGCGGATAATCGGCGCGAAGGATACGGACGGCATCGGCGAGCTTGGTGAGGGGGAGTTTTTCGAGTTGGAGGATATCGGCTCCCAGCGCGGCAAATTTCAGCGCTTCGGCGATATCGCCACTTCGATGACGATCTTTTTCTCAGGGTTGGCTTTTTTAGTTTTGCTCAGTGCTTCGGCAAACGCTTCTTCAGCAGGGAAAAACACACGGTGATAATCAAAGATGAGGATCGATTCGGAAAGTCCCAGACGATGGGCTACTCCGCCACCCGATTCGACCGCTTTGATGGCGATTTTTTTCGTAAAAGGGGTGGTTTTGCGGGTGGTGGCGACCACTATATCAGGATTGATAGAACGTGCCAAGAGTACCGCTTCACGGGTATAGGTAGAGATACCGCTCGCGTAATCGAGGAGGTTTTGGACGCTTTTCCAGATACGGTGGATATTTCCCGCTTCACCGTGTGCTTCGAGAAAGAGACTTTGCGGTGGGACGAGTGAACCCGATTTGACGAAACCGTCGATCTCCAAACCATAGAGTCCGCACAGACGTACCGCCTCTTCGGTGCACGAGACGACGAGAGGACGTTCACGGGTAGCAAAGGTGATACGGGCACGTTGATCGTTGATCCCCAATGATGCGGTGGTGAGATCACCGTAAGGGACATCCTCGGATAGGAGTGCTTCGAGTTCAAAATCGTTTAGGGTAATCATTCCGTCGTCTCCCAACCGATAAATGCCCAGTTAACAGCACGGGGAGGGCGGCTTTGTCCAACAATTACCTCTCGGTAATAGACTCTTGCCTTTTGCAGTTGTTCTTCTTCAAGAGTTCCGATGCTCCATATCAGCGACTCGACGAACTCCTCTTCACTCCCGCTTCGGACACTTCCCCGTCCTGTTTCGATGTAGTCGACTCGGGGGAGGTAGCCTTGTGCGTAGAGGAGGATCGGGATATACCAGTAATCGGGTTTGGTCTTCACCTTTTTGCCGATGGTGTCGAGGATATTCATATCGACGAAGCTTCCCCCCACTTTGTAGGTGAGGTAGCAGGCTTTACGAAGCATGTGCGGACATTTTGGAGAGTGCCGCATCGATATCGGAAACCTCCATGGATCTCGAAGCGACGACGATATCGATCGGCGGCAAGTGACTCCAGTCATCCTCCCAACCGATATGATATGTTTTAATATTAGTTACCCCTTCGCGCGTGGCGTAGGCTTCGTAGCTCTTCGAGCATTTGGGCGGAGAAGTCGATGGCAATCATCTCTTTGACCCGTTTAGCCAAAGGGATACTTAATGCCCCCGGTCCGCATCCGATGTCGAGGATCACTTCGTCCCCCGTGAGATTCATACGGGAGATAAAATCGTTCACATAGGGGCTGTTGATTGTTGATTGAGCCATATCGGCCGATTTTTCATCCCAATCGCTGCTGGTTTTACCTTTAAAATCGGTGGTTGCCTTGTGCTCGCGGTACATACTCGCAAAATCGATCGGTTCTAAAAACATTATTTCTCTTTAGGCATAGATTTAGTATTAGGGATATTATAACCGTTCACTTTCAAGATTGCTAAAGCTTTAGGTGAAGAGATAAATCGGAGGAATTTTTTGGCGGCGATCTGGTTTTCCGGTGAACCGTTTTTGAGCCCTACCATCGCCTGATCGATCGTGTTGTACGATTTAGGATCGATCTCGATCCATTGACCGACATTTTTCATCTCAGGGCTTAGAACGATCGATTTAGCGATAAATCCCAGATCCACCGCTTTGGTCGTGACGTAGCTGCCTACCTGTGAGATCGATTCGGCGGTGATGAGTTTAGAGGCAACGGCACCGTCAACTTTGTAGTAGTGCATGGTATTCATCGCTTCGATACCGTACGGTGCGGTTTTAGGATTGGCTACGGCGATTTTTTGTACTTTCGGATCCGTAACGGCGGCGACCCCTTTAGATAAATCAACCCCCGTGTTGCTCCATAAGACGAGTGACCCGTACGCATACACTTGAGACGGTGTTGTCGTGTAGCCGCTTTGAGCCAGTTTTGCAGGATATTCGACATCCGCAGAGAGAAACACGTCATACGGCGCACCGCTCATGATTTGTTGCGTGAGTTTTCCGGAAGATCCGGTAATGATTTTGACATCGATTCCGCTCTCTTCACTAAATGCTTTTGCGATGTCGTTTGCAGCGTATTTCATATTGGCCGCAGTGGCAACGGTGATGGTTTGAGCCGACAACGGCTGAGGCAAATGTGAGAGATGCCAATACGATTTTTAAGAGTTTCATGAGAGTTCCTTTTTATAACATACCGATGATGACGCTTGATGCTTTGAAGATAGCATAGACTTCATCATCTGGTTTCATCATCAGCTCGTCGCACGATTCATTGGTAATGATCGATGTCAGGGTTGTATTGCCGACTTTCATTTTGATTTCGGAGTTTACCGCACCTTTGATAACATCGGTAACGGTTGCGGGGATCACATTGCGCGCACTGATACGTACAGGTTTGGTTTTTGCCAATATAATCGAACTCGATTTGATCAGGGCATAGGCACTGCTTCCGATCGTGATCTCCAAATTTTTGACCGACTCGTTGGTGATGGTGGCGACAATTTTTTCATGACCGAGTGATAATACCAATTCGGAATTAACGGCACCGGTAATGACCGAATCGACCGTACCGTAGAGGGTGTTGCGGGCAGAGGTTAACATAAAGGCTCCTTTGTATCTGTTTTGATATAACGATAAACACAAACCAAACATTGCAAAAACGGTTCGCGGAAAAATGCGACAATTTCGTTATGTTTTGTAAGATATAACGAAATTATAGAGAAAAAGGCTTAAAGTTTGTAGGAGGGTGGTAAAAATGTGTTATTTAATTGGGAATAAAGAAGTATATTGTCAGAATAATATAGGTCAATAATATGACTTGGTGCACGATCAGGGTATAGTTATGTCCCCCACAAGAGGGAGCGAGATTAATCATGTTAAGGCAAGCTGTGGCATATCACCTGGTGGTGTACTTACAGTTACAGCATCAACACGAAATAGCATTGGGACAATGGATGAATTTGCAAACATTGTAACAGAACGTCCCCAGTGCATAGTATAAATATTTCCACCAGTTGCTTCCCATAAATCGGTTCTTGGAGTACCACTACCTGTATATAATATTATCCAATCGCCTTTATTTACAATGCCATCTCCAAACCAAAACAAATTATCTTGGTAGGGTACGGCTGAGTTATTTCCTCTATAATTCCCAATCATGATCCCATATTGCCCCAGATTAGTTGATTCTTTAACAAGGATGGCAATTCTTTCAAGATTTGGTACACCTCTATCTTCAACTGGATAAATTTCTAATTCAGTTAAATTGGCGACAGTCATTTTCCTTCTCCTTTTAAGGGGCGAAGAAGAACATCCTGTTATGATTAATACAGCCCCAATTATTAGTGATACAAATCCATAATACGTGTATTTTGTACTATCGAATAAAGGAATAGATGTGGTCATCAGTGTTGTTCCAATTGTTATTGCAAGATTGCGTAAATGCCGTGATTGTTGGCTAGTTGTAATGCGTTCATTTAAGACAGCATTATCTATCTTTGTACGTTCTAATGTTGCGTGTAGATCTTCAATTTTTTTGTTTAAATTTATCACTTCATTTTTTGAAAAATGTAATTCATAATTTAAATGTGATGTTATACCCGTAATTATGCTAGAAAGAGTTTCCCCTCCAAATGCACGGGCATTGGAAGAGGTTATTCCTTTGAGAGTATCAGCCAAAGAAAGTTGATTTAAAGGAATTGCCTCTACAAGATTTTGAAGTTGCTTACTTTCCACTTGAGTACCATCAGCCCCAGAATCAGATGGCTTTGGTATTTCTTCAGAACTATTCATTTTTACCTCTTTGAAGTGCCTACTTATTATTAGCATGTATTTTAGCAGAGTATTGACATAAACTAATATGGGTAGGAGAAATTCTATTTGACAGGAATAACGAGAATTTACAACCCGATAATAATATGGCTCGGAGAGATGAGGGCGTAGGCGTTCATCCCCTCGGAGAGCTTTTTCGTATCCTTCGGATTCATGAGGGCGATTAGCTCGGTAGCGGAAAACGAGGCCCTGAGGCCCTTCAAAACGCTCAGGGGAGCCTTCCCTAGCATTGGCGGGCCTGCCCTGTGATTGCTGAGAAAAAAGACAGGCCCGGTGGGTATGGATTCATACGTTGACGAGATCTTAGCCGAGATGGATGCGCCCGCGCCTCCAGACCCAGAGATCGAGAAGCTGATCGACGAGCTTCTTGCTTAACGTAGTAGGGAGCCGTTTTTTCCGGGAACAACCCTAGTAGTAATCACGAAAGTCCATTGCGGTTGCTAGGTGGACGCGGCAGCAGTCTGGGTCCTTTGGGATCCCGAGGCGGTCAAATACATCACTCATGTCAATCTGCAAGTGCGCGTCGATCATTGTTTGGGTCGGAATTACCATCCGCCCCTTTAGCTGCTCCGCGACCCGCTTGGCTCGGATGTGCCTGAACAGAGCAGCCACGCGCCCGATTGGATAGCCGCAGGTGATGCACCTCACAGGAATTAACATGACCGATTGCGGTGTTTGGCGCGCAGTATCGAAACAGAAAAAGGGTCTTCAAATGCTGCATGGCGGGCTGTCGCCTGCAAGCCTTGGCGTGTCTTGAGCGAGCCGCGGCTCGGCGCGCCCTCTTATATCCCGAGACCAGCGAGAGATCCGCCGTGTTTTAGGCTGTACATCCGGAGCTCAGTGAGAGCTTGGGGGCTCACGCCCACGTGCCTGCGGGTACGGGTGCGGCCCATAGCGCGCATCGCGTCATAGTTGCGGTTATACACCGCCATATCTGTGGGGTCGTCCTCCGCCCCCATATACCCCCCGACCATGCCCTCGGGGGCCGGGGAGTATAGGAAGTCGGTGCTGTTGCCAAACTTTTGGAGCATGAGGAAGTCTTCGGTGGGGGAGACGTTGCTCTTCATTTCCAGCTTCTTGACCATCGTTTCCTCCGCTTCGTAGTTGTTGCCTGGATAGTCGTTACGGAAAGTGCGGACCAGGGACGCCCACTCTTGAGTAGAGTATTTGCTGGGCGTTGCTCGGGCGTTCGCGTAGAGCTGCTTCGTGAGGCAGCACACGATGAAGCGGAATTCATCCTGCCAAAGCTTCTTACCGTTGCGCAGGAGGGCCAGCGTGCTATCCGGATAGATCGGCGACAGCCCCCCGATCGAGTTGTTGCTGGTGAGTTTGTTGTAGTGGTCCTTGACTAAACGCACCAGACTCATCTTGTCGTTGGTAGCCATGACCTGCTGACGGATAAGATCCACGGCCTGAACAACAGAAGCATGGTCTCTGAAGACATAAGCCTGGCTGTCACCGGACTTGAGACACTCAAAGATCTTCTTGTACTCAGACACGGCGTCGGTGAACGTCTCCGCCCCATTCCACCCTCCGTCGCCAAAGAGGATGCCATCCGGAATAATGTGATCCCCCGTGGTTTTGTACGGCTCTATCAGGAGATAGAAGGTGATGATGGGGTTCCAGTCGATCAGGGGTAGGACAGTCTGGAATATGTCCGGGTGTTTCTCCTTGAGAAAGTCAAGAAGGGAGACTGACTTCGCGACGAGGCCATGAGGCCATGGCCATGAAGAGGAGGAGGAGGAGGAGGACGAGGGAGGGGGGGG
>CAWJRP010000023.1:0-178495 GCA_963845295.1 Sulfurimonadaceae bacterium
GGATGGGTCAACATAGATCGCCAGCAGGGCCGGGGCGTAGACATGTCTCACAACGTGCACGAGACGCCCCTTCCGTTCGGCGACCCACCGTCGACCCCACGCCCTCACGTCCCATGTGCTCGAGCACATGCACGACTGGAGGCCCCTGATGATGACGTCGCCAGGATGCTCAAGCCTGGAGGCACATTCGAGATCGGGTGCCGTCGGGGTGAATCCCCACTGCATACCATGTGCGGTTCTTCGACGAGCGCACGATCGACCTCTTCCTCGACATGGGCCCGAGGAACCCGGAGGGGGTCTGGACCCGTGTGCAATCTTCGACCTCGTCTCCGTCAAGGTCGACAGGCGTTTCCTTTTCAGATGGCACCTGATTACACTACCGCACGTGAAGCTCGTACTGTCCCCCATCGGGCCGAAGGCGGAGATTGTGTGGATGATGAGGAAGAAGCAGGCGCAGAAGACCGCCTGCCATGGATGACGGACCCGCCGAGGCCGAAGTCTTCATTGCGGAACCTGGATGCGGTCAGAGCTCCTTGCTCAGGGCGTCGACCGTCTTCTCCGCCGCGTCGCCCTTCCCGTACGGGCACGGGCCGAACCTGACCTTCGGGTCCTTCACGTACGCCCGCACCTCGCGCAGGACCCTGGCCGCATCGGTCCCGACGACCTTGCAGTACCCCGCCTTGACGGCCTCCGGCCTCTCCGTGCTCAGCCTCATGACGAAGACGCGCTTCCTCATGACCGGCGACGAGGCCTCCTCCTGGATGCCACCGGAATCGGTCAGGATGAACTCCGCGTTCTTCATCAGCACCAGCATGTCGAAGTAGCCCGCGGGCGGGATGAGATGGATGTTCTTCGAGCCGGTGACCTTGTCCTTCAGCGAGTGCTCCCTCAGCATCTTGTCCGTGCGGGGGTGGAGCGGGAGGACGACGGGCACGGGGCACTCGGTGAGGACCTTGACCATGCTCGCCAGAGTGGCCTTGTCGTCGACGTTCTCCGCCCTGTGCAGGGTCGCGAGGGCATACCGGTCCCATGGCAGGCCCTTCAGGACCTTCGACCGCCTCAGTGGCCTTCGGCAGGTACGTGACGGTCGCGTCGATGACCGTGTTCCCGGTCCTGTACACCTTGCCCCAGACATGCTCGTCCTTGAGTATCTTGGCCGACTCGGCCGTGGGGGCGAAGAGGTAGTCCGAGATGTGGTCCGTCAGCCGCCTGTTGTACTCCTCGGGCATCCTGAGGTCGTAGCTCCTGAGGCCCGCCTCGACGTGCCCGATCGGGATCCTGAGCTTGGTCGCGGCCACCGCGCCGGCGAGGACCGTGTTCGTGTCGCCCTCGACGAGGACGCAGTCCGGCTTGCGAGGACGAGAACTCGTCCCCGAACTTGATGATGGCCTCGCCCGTCTGCTTGACGGGGGAGCCGGAACCGATGCCGAGGAACGCGTCGGGCTCGGGGAGCCCCAGCTCCTCGAAGAACACCTCGGACATCTGGAAGTCGTAGTGCTGCCCAGAGTGCACCAGCCTCGGCCCCATGCGCGCCTTCTTGAGCGCGAAGTACAGCGGGGCCATCTTGATGATCTCGGGGCGGGTGCCGACGACCACCGACACGGTCATGCTGCGGAGGATGCGGGTCCCTGGTGATAACCGTATCGCGCATCCCGACCGACACGTCCAGAAGACGTAACTGCATGTATGGACATAGCCATAGGGGAATTCACGCCACGACACATCGGTCGTCGACATGGCTGGCAACGGATCTGAGACGAGTATCTGAGGCTTCTGCGAGATCAGGCAGGATGCGCATCCGGCGTGTTGCGACCTGAGCGTCGCGGACGGCCAAGCCCCACGACCTTTCTGCCTCGGTGGACTTCCGTACGGCAAGGCGAAGATGCACTTGGCACCGCGGAAGGATGTGCGTCTCGTAGATCGCTTTAATGTCCGTGGTCGACGGTGTGCCAAACTCATCGCGGAACGACATCCTCATGTCCAGTCCTCACCCTCCCGCCAACCAGAGGGACGTCGGCCGAGTCCTCGCGAAGATGGCGAGCTGGCATGGTAGCGGAACGCGATTCGGAGGCAGGAACATCTTCATGTATCTCATCGGGGAACTGGCCCACAACGTATACGATCACTCAAGCTCGAGTCACGCATTCATCATGGGGGAGGAGCGGAAAGACGGCGGGCAGCTGCAGGTTGCCGTGTTCGACGATGGCATCACGGTGGGAGGAAGTCTAAGACGGGCAGGCATGGTCCTCGATGACGACGTGATGGCGATCGCGATGGCGATGAACGGCTTGTCGTCGAAGCAGGAAGGGACGCAGGGGATATGGCCTGACGGTCCAATGTGAGAATGCTGCATCGAGGGGCTCGGAGGAAGCGATGCTCGTGGTCAGTGGCGATGGTGCGATTGAGCTCCGGCAGGCAAGGCTCCACAGGATGACCTGGCTCAGGAGGCCTACAGGCTCGAGGACAGATGTTTATCACCTGGAAGGGACACTCGTATCAGCACGGATTCCGCCTCCAGGAGAAGGAGGTGGACCTCTATGAGTTTGCATGAAGGATCGTCGTGAAGGCACTGCTCTCCGAAGACCTCGCCATGAGGGCATCTGCTGCAGCAGCTCTTCGAGGTCATCGAAACGGCATCAGGCGACACCGTCGAGATCGACTTCAGCGGTGTCAGGTCGTGACCAGATCCTTCGCTGACGAGTACGCCAGACGGAAGCATCTCTCGTCGAAGACAATCCTTGAGGCGAACATGCCGACGTCGGTGCACCAGTTGCTCATGGCCGTGGCGAACCCAAAGAGAAAAGACCAGATGCATAGACATCGACAATCATCAAAGGCAGAGTCCTGCGGACTTCGGGAATCCGCTGGATCCATCCGGGACAAACGGCCAGTGGGCATCGGGGCTCTGAGCAAGCATTTTATTCCGCCCCCACCAATGGGGAGGCGGGAGGCAAGGGCGAGGATTGACTGGATATGGACTACTTCGTCACCGGCGGGGCCGGATTCATAGGCAGCTGGGTCGTCGACAGGCTCGTCGCCGAGGAACAGGGTCACGGTCTACGACAACCTCAGCACCGGCAGGGAGGAGTTCCTCCAGCACCACTTCGGAAGAAGGGACTTCAGGTTCGTCAAGGCAGACCTCCTGGACGTCGAGACCCTGCTCAGGGAGATGAAGGACCACGACTCCGTCTGGCACATCGCGGCCAACCCGGACATCAGGCTAGGGACGGAGTCGACCATGGTCGACCTCGAGCAGAACACGCTCGCCACCTACAACGTGCTCGAGTGCGCGCGCAGGTGCGACATCAAGAGCGTCGTCTTCTCTTCGACATCGACGGTCTACGGCCGCGCCAAGGTCATCCCCACGCCCGAGGACGACGGCCCGCTGCTGCCGATCTCGCTCTACGGCGCGAGCAAGCTCGCGTGCGAGGGGCTCGTATCGGCCTACTCGGAGCTCTACGGCATCAAGTGCTGGATCTACCGGTTCGCGAACGTCATAGGCCACAGGTCCACCCACGGCATACTCTACGACCTCGTCCACAAGCTGAACAAGGACCCGAAGAGGCTCGAGGTCCTCGGCGACGGCAAGCAGAGGAAGTCCTACCTCATGGTCGAGGAGTGCGTCGACGCGATGGTCTACGGGTTCAGGCACGCGAAGGACCGGCTGAACTACTTCAACCTCGGGGCAGAGGACCAGATCACCGTCAAGCGCATCGTCGAGGTCCTCGTCGAGGAGACACAGCTCAAGGGCGTGAAGATCCACTACACGGGCGGCGAGAGCGGCTGGAAGGGCGATGTGCCCAGGTTCCTGCTCTCCACGAAGAAGATGGCCAAGCTCGGCTGGAAGGCCGAGCGCACGAGCGAGGAGGCCATCAGGGAGGCGGCGCGCATCGCGGTCAAGGAGCACATGAGACCGGAGCTGACCTGGACCCCGGTGGTGAAGCAGTGAGTGAGGTCAGGATCGTCGTCGGCACGAGGCCGCAGGTCATCAAGCTCGCGTCGCTGGTCAAGGCGTTCGACAAGGCGAAGATCGACTACGGCATCGTCCACACCGGCCAGCACTACGACTTCGACATGGACATGGTCTTCTTCCAGGAGCTCGGCCTGCCCAAGCCTGAGGCGCACCTCGGGGTGGGCAGCGGCTCGCACGCGCACATGACGGGGAACATGCTCATCAAGCTCGAGGACGCGCTGAAGGGCGCGGAGATGGTGCTCGTCCCCGGCGACACCAACAGCGCGCTCGCGGGCGGGCTCGCGGGCGTGAAGATGGGCATCCCGGTGGCGCACGTCGAGGCCGGGCTGAGGAGCCGATTGCAGTTCATGCCCGAGGAGATCAACCGGGTCATGCTCGACCACATGTCGCAGCTGTTGTTCGCCCCGACGAAGGCAGGGGAGGAGAACCTGCTCGCGGAGGGCATCCCGAGGAAGGACGTGCACAGGCCGGGCGACTGTGATGGCCGACAATATCGCCATGTTGCGTTCTAGGATAGACGGAACGGAGCTTCCCGGCGATTTGGAGAAGAAAGGGTATGTCTATGTGACGGTACACAGGGCCGAGAACGTGGACGATCCCGACAGCCTGCGGGAGGTCGTCGAGATACTCACCTCCGTCCCCGACGAGCACGGGGTCGAGGTGGTCTTCCCCGTGCACCCGCACACGCGCAAGCGACTGGAGGAGCAGGGGACCTTCGCCGCTCTCTCGAGGACCGCAGGCATACACCTCATCGGGCCCGCGAGCTACCTCGTGAGCCTACGCCTCGCGCGCGACGCGGCCGTCGTCATGACCGACAGCGGTGGCCTGCACAAGGAGGCGTTCATACTCGGCACGCCGGCCGTGACCCTGAGGACCGTGACGGAATGGGTCGAGACGGTCGAGACCGGCTGGAACATCCTCGCTGGCCTGGACAGGGTCAGGGTGATGGCCGGGCTCGAGACGTTCCTGAGCAGGACTCCGAAGAAGGTCGACCCGTTCAAGTTCTACGGCGGCGGCAAGGCGGCCTCAAGGATCGCCGCTGAGGTGAAGAAGCAGCTGCCGTGACCTCGGGCATCACTTCTCGCGCAGAACGGCCCCTATCGCGTCCACGAGCCCTTTCTCGCGCCTCTCCGCCGAGAACATCCTCGAGCGCTCGATTGCCGCCTTCCCATCCGCCTTGAGCGCGGACCTGATTGCGGTGGCAGCCCCATCCACGTCATCGAACTCCACATACCGCCCTGCATCTCCGACCACCTCAGGGAGCGCGCCCGCGCGCGTGACGACGGGGACGCAGCCGCAGGCCATGGCCTCGAGGACCGCGACCCCGAACGACTCCCTGTAGGAGAGCTGGCAGCAGACCTTTGCACGCCTCATCCATGAGACCATCTCCCCGTAGGGGAGCTCACCCACGATCTCAAGCTTGGGCGCGAGGGACTTCAGCCCACGTGCCGTGGCATCGTCGGTCCTCCCCACGAGGACGAACCTAGCCTCGGGCACACTCGACGATGCCTTCGCGAAGCAGTCCAGCCCCTTCAGCTTCCTCGTCTTGGCGAGCGCGCTCGCGACCATGAGCACCATGGGCTCCTTGGGGACGGACGGGTCGGCCAGGCCGTCCCTGACGCAGTTGTGCACGACGATGGCGTCCTTGAACCCGAGGTTCCTCTCCATCTCGCCCTTGGTGAACTCCGACACGGCCAGGACGAGGTCCGAGCCCTCGATGGCCTTCCTGACCGTGCTCGCCTCCTTCGGGTCCAGGAGCCCCCCGTAGCCGATCGTCGGCTCCTTCGCGACCTCGTACCCTCCGACGATCACGACGGTCTTCGCCCGCAGTACTCGCGCGAGCCTGGATGCGGCGTAGGCGTGCTTGTCGGCGAACCAGGAGACGGACACATCGGCCCAGATGAGCCCGAGCTTCAGCCGTGCCATGAACCTGAGTGCGTAGAACGGGCCGCGGGGCATCCTGTACATGTCCAGGGTGCGCACGTCGTAGTGCTTCCCGAGGAGCGCCTCGTCCTGCTCCATGAACGGGGATTCGTTGGGCCTGATCAGAAGCACTCGCGTCCTTCGGGCCATACCATCGACTTCGAATGCCATCGGATTATCTAATCCTATGCCCCCGAAGGGAATCGATGGACAAGGCTATATGCCGTCCAGACCGTTCGGAGGCGAGGAGCTTCCGCAGAGCTGAGAGGAAATGAGGACCTACGACCTGCACATCCATTCCAAGCACTCCATCGACTGCATGACGCCGCCGAAGGAGATCCTGAGGCAGGCCCACAGGCTCGGCCTCGCTGGAATCGCCATCACCGACCACGACACCGTCAAGGGAGGGCTGGAGACCAAGAAGGCAAACGACTGGAAGGACCTCGAGGTCATAGTCGGGGTCGAGGTGAACACGGACGCCGGGGACCTCGTAGGGCTCTTCGTCCACGAGGAGGTCAAGACCAAGCACTGGCGCGAGTTCATACACCAGGTCCACGCGCAGGGCGGCATAGTCGTCCTCCCCCACCCGTTCAGGGGGCACAGGCTCGACGACGACCTCGTCAGGGCGGTCGACGCCATCGAGACCATGAACGGCAAGACCTGGGCGAGCGCGAACAGGAGCGCCCTTGAGCTGGCCAGGAAGTTCGGCAAGCCGACGGTCGGAGGGAGCGACGCCCACTTCCACAGGGAGGTCGGGAGCTGCGTCACTATGATCGAAGGCCACGACCTGCGGAAGGCGATACTCACCGGCAAGGTCTCCACGAAGGGCACGCACGCGCCTGCCTACAGGGAGAGCATCACGCAGGGGATAGCCCATCTCAAGAGGCACGAATACGCGAAGGTGCCCAAGTTCATCGGCCAGGCATTCTACAGGATGGTCGCACGAGGGGACGACCGGGAAGGCTGAGGCGCGCTCACACTTCCGTCTTCCTGTCCCTCAGCATGATCGCCACGGCGACGCCCACACCCATCATGACAGAGGCCATCAGGAAGATCGTCTGGTACGCCGCGTCGTCCGGGACGGACCCGACCCCGGGCACGAACACGGAGTGCTGCGAGATGATCACCGCGGCCAGCGCCGGGCCGACCACGCTCCCGCTCGTGCGGACGATCATGTTCATCGCGGTCGAGATTCCGGTCTCCTGCTTCGGGGTCGAGATGATGATCATGTTGATGCTGCTCACCATGGCGAAGGACATGCCCGCGCCCATGACCACGATCCCCATGACGACCTGGTCCTCTGTCACGTGGTACTGGTAGAGGAGCATGTAGCCGACGATCGACAGCACCATGCCGAAGACCATCGGCCACTTCGGACCCGCCTTCTTGACTATCAGCCCGGAGACGGGCCCGAGGATGAGCGTGACCGCGGACACGGGCAGCATCAGCAGCCCGGTCTCGAGCGCGTCCAACCCGAAGTTGAAGCTGGCGATGGCCACGACCGTCTGGTTCGCCGTGAACATGGCGAAGCCGATCATGAAGCCCACGACCGTCGTGATGGCGATGTTGCGCTCCTTCATCAGGCCGGGGCGCACGAGCGGCTCCTTGGCCTTGGTCTGCCACCAGGCGAACGCGAGGATGAAGGCGGAAGCGGCCACCAGCAGGCCGGCCACCAGCGGGTCGGTCCAGCTCCTGTTGCGGGTCTCCGTCACGCCGACGAGGAAGGACACCAGGCCTGCGCCCAGCAGGGCTGCGCCGAGGAAGTCGATCCTCACCTTGAGCCTCACGGGGGACTCCTTGATCTTCCACGCGACCAGGACCGTGAGGAAGATCGCGAACGGGATCATGGAGTGATAGGTCCACTGCCAGCCCCACGTCTCGGTGACGTAGCCGCCGACGACGAACCCGACGGCGGTCCCGACGCCGAACATGGCCGAGATGACACCCTGGGCGACCGCCAGCTTGTCCCTCGGGAACTCGTCCCTGATGATGGAGAACGCCAGCGGGAACATGGTCATGCCCAGGCCCTGGAAGGCCCTGAAGCCGATCATGACGTAGATGGAATCGGATATCTCGCGCGAGAAGCCCGTGAGCGTGACCGCGATGCTGTAGATCGACCATGGCGATGACGAGCATCTTCTTCTTGCCGTAGATGTCGCCCGAGCTTCCCGAAGATCGGGATGGCGACGGCGCCCGACGATGAGGTATATCGTGACGATCCAGGAGGCGAGGGCGTAGTCCTCGGCCGTCAGGTCGAAGCTGGTCATGATCTGCGGCAGGGACGGGAAGGCCATCGACTCGACGTACATGACGAGGATGGCTACCGATGCGAGGACAACCAGCACGAACATGGGGTTGTTCACGGTCCCGTTCTGGGCTTCCTTCTTCTCTTCGCCTCTCCGGTTCATCTGACCCGCCTCAACGACGTCGCGCTAATAACCCTCGTCCCGAACCCGTCGACCATAAAATAGCTATCCCATCCAACCGACCGCGGTGTTCCGAGATGGCACTGCCGGGATGGCACGACATTGTCACATCCCCAGGGCTGCCGAGGGGTGCTGGCCATTGTTCGAGGACCGGCTGCGTGCAGCGAGGGACTATACATACCAGCGCATGGATTGTTATAGTAGAATGTGTCAATCGATGACTATGTCGAGAAGGACCTGCTGAGCTCCGACCTGGACGAGACCTCGAAGAGGGTCCTGAGGGTGGCGAAGCGCCAGGGTACCTGGTCCTCGGTCGGGGAAGCATCGAAGTGGGTGAGCAATGCTGGACCCCAGACAGTGAGGAACAAACTCAACCACCTCGCCGAGATAGGCGCGCTCCAGGTGAAGGGGAACACGAAGTCGCGCAGGTACAGGGTGAGGAATCCGTTGGAGGACATCAGGCATCGGATTCAGGGACGGCGGGAAGGGTGACGAGCCGCGACTCGCTCCAAGCTTTTTAGTAAGCGTTCCGCATACCGTCAGCAAACGCGTGTCCTTCGGACACGCGGGCATCATCCGACGCAGGGGGACATATCGATGGACGGAAACAAGGTCAACTTCAGGCTGAAGGTCCTCACGGACTCTCAGGTCGACGACATACACGAGGCCACGCTCAAGATCCTCGGACACACGGGCGTGAGGTTCGACAGCGAGCAGTGCCGCCAGAGGCTGATCAAGGCGGGCGCCGCGGCCCATCCGACCAAGAAGAACGTCCTCACATTCTCCAGGAGCGTAATCGAGGAGACCATCAAGAGGATCCCGAAGTACGGCAGTTACTGCGCAAGGGACCCGAAGAACGACGTCGTCTTCGATGGCGAGCACCAGTACGCCCACTGCCTGGGCGGGAACCCGTGCATGCTCGACCTCGAGACTGGCGAGTCGCGCATGTCCACCCTCGACGACGTCGGGAAGGTCACTCGCATAATGGACGCCCTCCCCAACTGTCACACCATCTCCAACCTCGTCGTCGCGACCGACGTGCCGCCCCAGCTGCTCGTCGTCAAGACCCAGGAGGCCATGATGAACAACACGAGCAAGGTCCTCTCTGGCTACGCGCTCAACGTGGAGACGGTGGACGCGCTCGTCAAGATGTGGTCCTGCGTCACGGGCGGCGTCGAGGAGCTCAGGAAGAGGCCTCTCTTCAGCGTCTACGCTTCGCCGAGCAGCCCTCTCACGTACGATGAGCACGCGGCCGACGTCATGCTCAGAGGCGCCGAGTACGGCGCACCGGTGGACCTCGTGCCGTGCCCCATCGCGGGCGGCACGGCCCCGATCACGCTCGCAGGCGGACTCGCCCAGCAGAACGCGGAATTGCTCGCGGGCGTCGTCCTGGTCCAGACCGTCGACGACAAACTCCCGATACAGTACTCTGGGAGGCTCAGCGTCATGGACCTCCGTTCAGGCAAGAACTGTCGGGGCGTCCCCGAGATGGCCCTGGTCTCCGCCGCCACTGTCCAGATCGCCCACAAGTACAACATGATAGCCGACGTCTACGGCGTGACGACCGACGCGAACTGCTGGGACATGCAGATCGGCATCGAGCGCATGATGGCAGCGATGGTCCCGGCCCTGGCAGGCGCAGACCACCTATCCGGCATAGGCGGGGCGTGGGAGAACGCCGCCAGCTACGAGTTGCTGGTCATAGACGACGAGATCTACGCCGAACGTGTTCAAGGTCGTGAAAGGATTCCAGACGACCGACGACCATCTCGCGGTCGACGTCATCGACAAGGTGGGACACATGGGGAACTACCTCGCACAGATGCACACGATGAAGCACCTGAAGGCTGGCGAGATCCTGAACTCGAAGCTCCTCGACAAGAGGACAGCGGAGAGGGCGAGGAAGGAGGGCGTCAGGCCGCTCCATCTCGTCGCCAAGGACCGCGTCAAGCAGATCCTCAAGGAGCACGTGCCGACGCCCCTGGACAAGGACGTCCAGAGGGAGCTGTCCCGCATAGTCAAGGAGTCGGAGAGGACGCTTCTCAGATAGACTGGGCGTCCGCTCCGCGCGCTCCCGCCTCCGTCCGAGGGCTCACTTGAGCTTGCCCTTCCTCTTCAGCAGCAGCAATGCGACAAGCCCCGCGGCGGCAGCGACGACCACTCCAGCCAGCACGTACATGACCGTGGCGTCGGCCGGCGTGTCGACGACGAACGTCACTTCCATGGACGCGTCGTTCCCGGCCTCGTCGACCACGCGCACCGTCACCGTGTGGGTCCCGTCCGCCAGCCCCATGAGCGTGTAGTTGCCGTCCTCAGGGTCGGCCTCGGCCTCTGTCCCGTCGTCGACGCTCACCCAGGCGGAGACGACCCCGCTGGTCGCATCTGAGCACGTGAACTCGACAGTGACGTCGCCGGACTCCTCTTCGGTCCCCGCAGTCGGGGATGTGACCGTGACGCTGGGGGTGGTCGTGTCTATCCAGACATCCGCCCACGCATCCTCGCCGTCGTTGCCGGCCCCGTCCGTGCAGTAGAACGAGATGTTGTGCATCCCGTCGTTGTCTACCGGGAACGCACCGATGTACGCGGCCGCCGCGCCTGAATCGATGCTGTACATGATGACCGCGACACCGCTCGTCTCGTCATCGGGGGCGTGCAGCGACACTATCACGTCCGTCGTGAACCAGTCGGTGCCAGCGGCGACCGTCCCTTCCAGCAGGAAATCGACCGTGCCCGGGGCGGTCGCGTCGATCTTGAACGAGACCTCCTCGACCTCCTCGACATTGCCTCCGTAGTCGGTCGAGTAGTACTCCACCGTGTGATCGCCGTCACCCGACACCTCGAACGGGAGGCTGTATGGCTGCCAGCTTCCGCCGTCGACCGAGTAGTTGGTCCATGTCCCGTCCCAGATGAGGTCCTCCGCCGAGAGCTCGACGGTCACCGGGGTCACGTACCAGTCCGCTTCGCCGACCGTGCCATCGAGCCCGCAGTCGGTCTCGGGGGGAGTCGTGTCCGGCTCCAAGGGGATCGCGACGAGGTCGAACAGGACCGGGTTCGCACCCCAGTAGTTGTCAAGCGACCTGCCCGGCAGACCCCACTCGCCCCAGCCGGTGAAGGTGTCGGTCCTCCACGCATAGGTCTGGTTCGGATACGCGAGTATGATGTAGGGAGCGTCCCAGTAGTGGATCAGCTGGCACGCATCGACATAAGCCTTCCTGTCGGCAGGGTCGAGCGCGCTGACAGACGCCGTGTAGTTCTCGTCGTACTCTGCGGCCATGTAGCAATTGTCGTTCCATCCGTTGATGGCGTACGACGATTCGCAGAACAGCATGTAGTTCGGATCTGGGTCCGAGCTCCAGTACCAGATGGCGGTGTCGTAGCTGTATGAGTACACCATGGTGGCGAGAACTGCCTCGCTGACCACGCGATAGTTGATGTCGATGCCGACCTGCGCCCAGACATATTCGAGATAGGCAGCTATGTCGCCCTCCTCTGGGTACTCCATCCTGACCATCATATCGAACACGAGGGGCGTCCCCTCGGTGACCAGGCCCTCCTGGACCGCCCAGCTGTCGGCCGTGGCGACCCTGACGGTCGGCGACTCGACCGTGAACTCGTATCCGCTCACCTCGAGGAGGTTGCTGGCGTTGTCCAGGTTGTACCTGTAGGACTCGTTGAAGGAAGGCTCGTAGTGCCAGTACTCGCTGGCCGGGGATATCAATGTCGAGCCCTCTGTGCCCTGGCCGAGGTAGAAGTCCTCGACGATCTGGGTCTTGTTCGTCGCAAGGGCCATCGCGACCCTCACGGCGGGATCCAGCCTCGCAGGGTTCGGCCCGGCGTCGTTCATGTTGATGGCGACCTCGGTCCAGTACTGGTTGGGTTTAGGCGAATCGAAGCAGACGATGTCCTCGACCGCGCCCAACTCCACCTGGGCCTTCAGGTCCACGTATGTCGCGGCCGGGAACTGGGCTACATCGAGGTCTCCAGCCTCGAGGAAGTATCTCATCGCAGTCGCATCGTCGTAGACCATCATGACCAGGCCGTCGAACCGTATCTCCTTCCCGTAGTCCTCCAGTCCGTGATAGTACGGGTTCCTGACGAGCGTTATCTCGTCCCCGTCCAGGAACTCGTCGTAGAGGTTGGCAGTCGGCATGAACGGACCGGTTCCGACGATCGGCGGGTCGACGGTATCGTAGATGCCTTCCCAAGCGAAGCATATGTCGAACGGGGTCAGTCCTCCCAGGAGGTGCTCTGGCAGGATCGGGAGCTGCAGGGAATCGCCGTATGCACACGGGATCGGCTCGCCGGTCGTCCTGTCCGCGAAGTGCACTCGGACCGTGTCGGAGTCGACGGCCTCGGCGTAGTCGATGAAGAAGGCGTACGGCTGATACGCCCATGCCGTGTCGTAGTATCCGGCGTTCAGGTTCAGCGTGAACACGACGTCGGTCGCCGTGAACGGTTCTCCGTCCGTCCAGTTGGCGTTCGACGTGAGGTTGTACTCCCAGACCGAACCGTAAGGCTCGCCTGAGACGCTCATCGCGGCGTCGTCCTCAGGCACCATGCGCCACTCTCTGGCGAGGTTCGGCGTGGGCTCAAGGTTCTCGTCTATGGACATCAGGCTGTCGTAGACCAGGCTGTAGAAGAAGCGGGATGAGTCGGTCAGGCCGATGAACGGGTTGAGGCTGTCCACAGGCTGCATGTAACCGATCTTGACAACGGCTTCCTCCCCCTGCGAGGAGACTCCCGTCGGAACGGTCATCGCGACCGTCGCGAACATCGTGAGGATCAGAACCGAGCCCAGCATACCAGATGATAATCTACCCATTTGCGCACGCCCCGTCTTCTAAGAGTCCATCTCCATCCACCTCCCGGCCTCGCGGACGGGACATGGGAACCAATTGATACGAACCGGGCGTGCGCTAGATAAAGCTTCTGTGCCAGAGGGGTCCCGGCGCCTCACTTCGGCTTGAGCGCTGTCACCCTGTAGCTCGCGACCGTCTCGGAGAGGTCCCCGTGGTCCTTCGCCCCGCCGCCGGACGACACGTAGTCGGTCAGCTGCTCGTGCGTGTAGACCACCCGGTCCTCCACCTTGACCTTGACGAACCCAGCTCTGCGCATCGCGCCCGTGTACTCGGCCTCGGTCACGGCGCCGCTGACGCAGCTGGACCATGCGCCCATGTCGTGCCTCAAGCCCTCGGGCAGATCCTTGAGCAGCACGATGTCCGAGACGGCCAGCTTGCCGCCCGGCTTCAGGACCCTGAACGCCTCCCTGAAGACCTGCTCCTTGTCGGGTGAGAGGTTGATCACGCAGTTGCTGATGACCACGTCGGCCGATCGCCGCATCGAGCGGCATGTGCTCGATCTCGCCGAGCCTGAACTCGACGTTGTCGTAGCCGGTCTCGGAAGCGGTCTCCCTCGCCCGGTGGATCATCTCGGGCGTGGCGTCTATGCCTATGGCCCGTCCCTTCGGCCCCACCTTCTTCGCCGCCAGGAAGACATCTATGCCGCCGCCCGAACCGAGGTCGACCACGGTCATGCCTGGCTTGAGCTCCGCGATCGCGGTCGGGTTGCCGCAGCCAGCGCTCACCGCTATCGCTGCGTCCGGGATCGACATGATCTCGGCCTGCGGGTAGAGTCCGCCGCAGCCGCACATCCTCGCGTCCTCTCCGCCGCAGCACGAGCGTTCGCTGACCGCGAGCTTCGTGTACTTCTCGCGGACGGCCCTCCGGACCTCGCTCTCAGTCGGGGCGCTCTTCCTGTCTGACCTCTTCTTGGGTTCGGCCATGTCGACCAGTCCTCGTCTCTTCATGTGAATGCGATAATGGGTTATCGGGGTTTTGGTGCGTCTCAGTTCCGGACCCTGTCCTCGTGGGAGCAGTAGTCCTTGGGGCACCTGGACTCCTTGGCCTCCTTCAGCCTCTCCGAGTTCAGGGTGTTCGCCAACATCTGCAGTGTAGACATCTTTCTTACCTCCTCTTCGTCGGACCCTTCCGGGCCCTCTCTGTATTGGATATACAATAGCGAGTACATAACCGTATTGGACGCACAATATTGCTCATACAATAGGTTAAGTAGCGACATCACGATATCGTCCAACGATGCCCAGGAAGAAGAACGAGAGACCGTCGGGGACGTGTGCTGCAGGGCGCCCGAGTGCTGCGACATGAGGGGCATGCTCAGCTTCCTCATACTCCACCTGCTGTCCGAGAAGGACATGTACGGGATGGAAGTGGCGACAGAGATAGCCAAGAGGAAGGCGGACAAGCCCAATCCTGGAACACTCTATCCGACCCTGAAGCAGCTCGAGCACAGAGGCCTGATCGAATCCTACCACCACGAGAGGACGAAGCTCTACAGGCTGACGGACGGAGGGACGCGAGGGGCTCAGACAGGCCAAGCGCTTCTTCCACCAGGCATATGGTGATATACTGAGGGAGTAGATTCGGGGCCAGTGGGGTGAGCGGAGGGATTGTTGCCTGACCATGACATGCAGGTGATCGCCAAGAAGCTCGGGCCAGCGCTCCCGGACCCCGTGACGCTGCTCGTTTTCAACGACGGAGGCGCGACGGCGAAGGACATGGTCGCCCTCGCGAACGCGATCTCGTCCATGAACTCCAAGATCAAGGTCGAGATCGAGAATGTCTCGGCCGACGGGAGCCAGCGCATGAAGGACCTCAAGGTGCGGGAGGCGCCCGCCCTGCTGCTGCTGAAGGACGGATCCGCGCGCATCATGTACCTGGGCGTGCCATCGGGATACGAGCTCCCCGCGATTGCCGACGCGATCGTCGAGCTATCCACCGGCCATGCGAACCTGACACCGAGGGCCACCGAGTCGCTCTCCAAGGTCAGGCGCAAGGCGAACATCAAGGTCTTCGTGCTCGCCACCTGCCCGTTCTGTCCCACAGTGGCAAGGCACGCGTACAGGGCCGCCATCGCATCGCCCCTCGTCACCACCGAGGTCATCGATTCGTCCGTCTTCCAGGAGCTGTCGATACGCCACTCGGTCATGGGGGTCCCGAAGGTCGTACTGAACGACAACACCGACATCACCGGTGTGATCGACGAGGTCGCCTTCTTCGAGAAGCTCAGGGACTCGGACCAGGCCCTTCTCGAGAGCATGTACGGGTAGAGTCAGTACACGCCCGCCCCTCGATCCCTGGGTCCCAGCCGGGCCTGCACAACATTCATGAGAGGGCAGGCGTTTGTCCTGGCGGACAAAGGGCGCCTGCAGCCGACCCCCCGTCGGAGAACTCGGCTGCCGGGCATCCTGATCGGGAAGTTGGTGGATGATGGACGAAGGCGAGAGGATGTCCTCCCAGCAGGCTGAAGGGATACTCGGGAGGATGAAGGCCGAGATAGGCGAAGTGGTCGTCGGGTACAAGGAACAGGTCGACGACTTCCTCACCTGCTTGCTGACCGACGGTCACCTGCTCATGCAGGGCGTCCCCGGGGTGGCGAAGACCACGCTCTCGAAGGTGTTCGCCCAGGTGTCGGGCCTGTCGTACCGCAGGATCCAGTTCACCCAGGACCTGCTCCCGGCGGACATCACGGGCCACTACTTCTACGACCAGAAGAGCTCCGAGTTCGAGGTCAGGAAGGGGCCGATCTTCGCCGACCTGCTCCTCGCGGATGAGATCAACAGGGCGCCCCCGAAGACCCAGTCCGCCCTGCTGGAGGCGATGCAGGAGAGACAGGTCACGATCGAGGGAACGACCTTCCAGCTGCCGAACCCGTTCATGGTCATCGCGACCCTGAACCCCATCGAGACGGAGGGGGTCTACCCGCTCCCTGAGGCACAGGTGGACAGGTTCATGATCAAGAGCCACATGGACTACCTGGACGCCGAGAGCGAGCTCATCGTTGCACTCGAAGCATCGAGCCAGGATGATGCCAAATTGTCCCCTACGCTTTTTACGTTTAAATATTGTACACCAATTGAGTACGGCTGAAATCCGTCATTATTTTTATACAGCGAATCAATGTAGAGCATATTGATAATATCGTATGCGTAAAAGTCCCATACCCGTATAGTAGTATTTCTAAGTGACTTATCGGTTACTGAAAATCCGCTCACCCCTTTCGTATGAGCTGATGTATTTGCCAATACCTGCTGCTCTATAGGCAGGAATTTGCCTCTACTATCAACCGCACTTTGCGTAGTTCCGGCGGTTTTCGTCGTTTCTCCGATCAATCCGTACTCTACAGGCGCTCTTGTACCGTAAGCCATTTTGTCAATCTGCAATAGACTGAATTCCACATTATCAAACTGTCTATTTGTATAGTACAGGGCTTCGAACATATTGGGCATATAGGTAATAATGGCACTTGTCAAAGGGGAATCTATTCTCTGTCTCCCCGCAATCAGCTGATGATTTTTATCTTTATAAAAAACATTCAATTCACCGAGTACCGCTTTATCGGAATAATCTTTGGTGAAAAAGCGTCCTGCCGCAACCATGGTATTTGGATCATTGGTATCATTTAAACCTGTATCTCGCACATAGTATAGAGCGGATGAAGCACCGATATTTTTAAATTGGGGAGATGTGTATTTGAGATAACCGCCTACAGCACTGCCGTCAACTGTATAGTCATTCGCTCTTCCACTTTTAACATACGACGGAGAAAAAATATAATAAAAACGGGCCATCCCTGAGAGGCTGCCATAATCAATGTTACTGGTATTTGTTTCATCCGCTTTTGCAGCTGTCGGTAAAATGATGAAAAGAGTAATTATTGATAAAAAATTTAGAATAATTTTTTTCATAGTTTATATACTCTCCTCATTTAAATCATAAATGAAATAATATAACAATAATAATTTTTAACAGCTGAATAAATTTATATTTTTTACGTCAAATTATTGATCAAAAATTGCGGAATGAACTATATTTAATTTTTGTTACTTTCAGATTACCAAAATTGGACTACAATAAGTGTATGAAACTCTCAGTCCCTTTTTCTCTATCATTATTACTCTTGGCTGCCTATACGGCAGTAGGTGATGAATTCACACTCCTGAGTGAACCGAAACAAGAGCTTTTGCGTTATGAGAAAGAGAATATCGATGCCGAACATGAAAAACTCCGCACCGATTGGATTGCTCCGATCAATCTAAGCGGTTCATATACCTATAGCAAAAGTGCTCAGGGAAATTATCATAGTGATATGATTGGTATATCCGCTTCTGCGTCACAGGATATCTTCCGCTCAGGCGGTATCACCTATCAAATAGCTTATGCTGATGCAAAAGCGCAATCTCGCTCTATAGCACTCGAACAAACCATTGCATCATTGAACAGCCAGATATTTAACACGCTCCTTAACCTAAAAAAGAGTGCTTACCAGCTGGAACAAAGTGATCTTCGTCTCAAAAACAAAGAAATTGCTATTTTTATCAAACGTCAGCTTTACGATGCCGGAAAAGTTGATATCACTGAACTCAATAACGCTCTTATGGACAAAAGCAGCGAGCTTAAAACCCGCTCATCACTGCGTTATACGATAGCACAGCAGCATCTTGAACTCTCCAAAAGCAGCGACGTCGATCCCGAAACAATAACTCTCCCAACTTTCGCACTCATCGAAAAAGAGTTCTATCTCAACCGCCAATTCGATCTTGCTTACACCCGACGCCAAAGTGAAACACTCTCACACTTTTACGATGTGACTCGAACCCATTATCTCCCCTCCCTTGCCCTTAACGGTACGCTCGGTTACCAAAATTTTAATGCCAAAGAACTGCCTAATGATTACCGAGGCAATTACTACACTGCCGGACTCTCTCTCAACCTCCCCCTCAGTTATAATGCCTCCGCTACGATTCAGGAAGCCAAAGCCGCTTATCTGAAAGAGAGTGCCGCAACCGCCGATAAAGCACGTGAAATCGAAGCAACGTATAAACAATCACTTGAACTGATCGACAACTATAACGACATCATCTCGATTACAAATCAAAACTTATCCCTCTATAACGATCTGATTACAGCAACCCAAGCGGGGGTTAATGCGGGGGTTAAAACCGGTTATGATCTCCAAACGCTCACAAATACCAAAGCAATCGAAGAGTTGGAAATCAAAGTCAACGAGATCAATATCCAAATCGAGTTAGCCAAACTCCATTTTTCCCTTAATACTTCCAAGGATACGTTATGAACCCATCACCCGATTCAATCAAACAAACACTTGGATTGGATGCACCCAAAAAGTCACCGTTCAAAAAATATCTTATTATCGTGTTAGCAGCAGTGGTTGCCCTCGCCGGAGGGTGGTTATGGGTAAAACAATCTAAAAGCGAAAAAACGCACTATATTACAGCCCCTGCCGTGATAAAAGATCTCACCACGACCGTCTCCGCTACGGGAAATCTGGAGCCTACCAATACCATCGATGTAGGGATTGAAGTCTCGGGAACCATTACCGATGTCCTCGTCGATTATAACGACCGCGTCCAAGTCGGACAGCTCATGGCGCGGATCGATACCACGAAACTCACCTCTAACGTCACAAGCGCCAAAGCGGCTTTGCAACGTGCCCAAGCCAATGTCTCCGTAGCAAAAGCAACTCTTGCTAATGCCCAAAACGAATGGGAGAGAGTCCACCAAATGTACTCCTCTACAGGAGGTAACTACCCCTCAAAACAAGCGGTAGATGAAGCCGATAATGCCCTCCTCTCGGCAAAAGCATCCGTTGCCGCTGTGGTCGCACAAGTCCAACAATCCCAAGCAGAACTCGCCATTGGCCAAGATAACCTTCGAAAAGCGGTCGTCGTTTCTCCGATTGAGGGGATCGTCCTAAATCGAAAGGTGGAACCTGGTCAAACGGTGGTCGCTGCCATGCAGACTCCCGTTTTGTTTACGATGGCAAAAAGCCTGAACACCATGAAAGTGATCGTCAGTGTCGATGAAGCTGACATCGGTGAAGTCAAAGAGAAGCAAAACGTGACGTTTACCGTCGATGCCTATCCAAACCATGAATTTAAGGGCGTTATAACACAGCTGCGTTTGAACTCGCAAATGGTAAACGGTGTTGTTACCTATGATGCCGTCGTCGAAGTTCCAAACGATGATCTGCGTCTCCGCCCCGGGATGACCGCCACTGCCCAGATTATCACCGGTGTTTTACATAATATGCTCACCGTTCCTAACGCATCACTTCGATTTACCCCCCCGAAAGATAAAAATGATAAAACAAAAAAAGCCAAAGACAACATCAACACAAACGGCAAATCAGTATGGATACTTCGCGAGGGTAAACCGGTGAAAATCGATGTTACTGTCGGGAAAAGTGACGGAATTTCTACCGCAATTCTCGATTCAAACCTCAAAGCTAACGATAACGTTATTATCGGAATTGAAGAGAATTAAGGATGCAATCTTCGGTCATAACTTTTAATGGTGTCACAAAATCATACGGCGAGGGTGAAGCCACCGCCTATGCCCTGCGGGGGATTGATTTATCGATTGAACGCGGAGAGTTTGTTGCCATTATGGGTCCCAGCGGATCAGGTAAATCGACGGCAATGAACATTATCGGATGTCTCGATACACCATCCATTGGAGATTATCTCTTTGAAGGGGTCAATGTTACAACACTGAGCCGGGATCAGCGAGCTCTGCTTCGACGCAACTACATCGGATTTATTTTTCAGGGATTCAATCTGCTGGGAAAAACCTCAGCCGTTGAAAATGTAGAACTTCCGCTATTGTATCGAGGAGTCAATGCACAGGAACGAAGAGCTAAGGCACTTGAAGCGCTCAAGAGTGTCGGATCTGGAACATGTAGCCCATCACACCCCAGGAGAACTCTCCGGCGGTCAGCAACAGCGTGTCGCAATAGCCCGTGCCATCGTTACCGATCCGCTGATATTACTTGCCGATGAGCCGACCGGAAATCTCGATACCGCTAAAAGTATCGAGAGTAATGGAATTGTTGCAGTCATTTAACCGCGATAAAGGGATCACGATCATTATGGTAACCCATGAGGTCGATATGGCGGCATACGCTTCGAGGATGATCCATTTTCGCGACGGATTAATCGACAAGGCTCACCCATGATTTGGAATGCTTTTATCTTAGCCCTCCGCGAGATTCGCCGCAGTGCGCTGCGTTCCATCCTCACAACATTGGGAATCGTCATCGGAGTTGCTTCGGTTATTGCCATGGTAATGCTCGGTGATTCGACCACCGCCTACGTCACCAACAGCATCTCCAAGCTCGGCAGTAATATGCTCATTATCCGCCCAGGTCAGGATCGCCATGGACCCCAAGGAACCGATGCGACTGCGAAACGATTTACCCATAATGATATTGCTACCGTACGACGTGAAATAAGCGGATTAAAAGGAGTAGCTCCGGTCGCGTCCAAAGGGATGCAGGTGGTCTATGGCAATCAAAACTACTCCACCTCCATCGACGGAAGCGATAACGATTATTTTTCCGTCAAAGATTGGGTATTTGAATCGGGTCGAATGTTTGCCCCAGCTGAACTTCAGGGGGGGAAAGCGGTCTGTGTCATCGGAGAGACCATACACAAAGAGCTCTTCGGCGATCAAAATCCGATCGGTGCTTCGATACGGCTGGGAAATTTTTCGTGTAAAGTGATCGGACTGCTCCATCCCAAAGGGGCATCAATGTTCGGAATGGATCAGGATGATATTATTATCGTCCCAATCCGCATGTTTCAGCGCCGTATCAGCGGGAACCAAGACATTGCCGTCATAATGCTTTCGTCTAAAAATGCTTCGGGTATCGAAAATATAAAAAATTCCATTACCGCACTGATGAGAGAACGGCGTCATATCCGTAACGGTGATGAAGACGATTTCAACGTCCGGGATTTGCGTGAAGTGGTTCAAACCCTCACATCCACTACTAAAATGCTTACCCTCCTCCTTGGTGCCGTAGCAACAATAAGTCTCCTCGTCGGCGGTATCGGAATTATGAACATTATGCTCGTCTCCGTTACCGAACGGACACGGGAAATCGGGATACGTTTAGCTATCGGGGCATTGGAGCGCGAAGTGCTATTACAGTTTTTAGTCGAAGCGATTGTCCTCTCTTCGATCGGAGGAGTGATCGGTGTTATTTTGGGGTTAAGCTTCGGTATCGGAATCAGTATCTTTTTTGATCTACCGCTGGTTTTTAATACTTCAATCGTTATTATCGCCTTTCTATTTTCCACACTGGTCGGAATCGTATTCGGTTACTTTCCCGCACGCAAAGCGGCACGACTCAATCCTATCGATGCACTTCGCTACGAATAAAGATAAAATAATTTTTTCTGTTTTTATTTACTATATTTAGTATTTATGCCGATATTAACCGTATACAGTCCAAAAGGAGCGTTTATGCAAGTTGGAAGCAGTACATCAATTAACCCTTATGCCCAAAGCGGACTCGGAATGAATGAAAAAGAGATAAAGGATTTCAAAGAGAAAATCAAAAGTGGAGAAGTTTCAGGCAAAACACTTTCACAAGCTTATCTCGTTGAGTACTCTCTCAAAATTGAGAGCTATTCAAGCAATAATCTCCAAGCCCAAAGTGCCCCGTTTGATATAGCCAAAGTCAAAGACATACTCAGTACGATTGATTTTCAATCCATCGGTTATACCGGTAAACCGATCGCCGATATGTCCCCCGATGAGGCCAAAGCGCTAGTGAGTGAAGATGGCTATTTCGGTATTTCTCAAACTTCTGCGCGATTATCGGATTTTGTTTTGAGTGGCGGAGGCAATGATCTCGAAAAACTCAAAGCAGGTCGAGAGGGAATCATACAGGGATTTAATGAAGCAGAGAAGCTGTGGGGAGGGAAACTCCCTGACATCTCCTATGAAACTCTCAAAAAAGCATTAGCAAAAATCGATGAGAAAATTACCGCTTTCGGAGCACCTATTTTAGATACAAAGGCTTAATTTGTACGCTCATATTGCTATAAATAGGATCTATGATCAACTCAAATACGTTCCCATTTCCTACATTTCGATAAAAAAACCGAGAAATCTGCAGATATCCATCGGATATTTACTTTTTTCAGGAATCATAGAGCATGACAAACACCTATAATCCTTTAAAAAGTTATTTAAACGTATGATATATCGATTACTAGCCCTATTCTCTTTTCTTCTTACCCTCTCTTTACATGCTGAAGTCAACAAAGATGACCTTGATAAACTCAATGTGGAAGCATTGCTGGTCAAAGAGCTTTCAACCGGTGAAGTGATCTACTCAAAAGAGGCCTTAAAAGAAGTCAAACCTGCCAGTTTGACCAAGATAATGACCGCCGTATTGGCGATTGAACAAGGGGATTTGGAGCGTCCTGTTACTATCACGCACGAGATGATTGCCGTCGAACCGACCAAAGCGGGATATAAAGAGGGCGATGTCATCCTCCTTGAAGATTTGGTTAAATCAGCGATGATCAAATCTGATAACGATTCAGCAATGGCAATTGCAATTGCTGTCGGAGGTAATTTAAATAATTTTGTAGCTATGATGAACCGCAAAGCCAAAGAGATCGGAATGGAAAATACCCTTTTTACCAATCCGTGCGGCTTTGATATCGGCAATCACCACTCTACCCCGATTGATCTTCTCCATCTTGCGGAGTACTCTATTAAAAATCCCCTTTTTAATGACATTACCCGACAAAACCGACATATCTATTTTTCACTCAATACGAATCGAAAATTTGTCGCTAAAACCCATAACCATCTTTTGAATCGTTACGAGTATGCTGTCGGGGTTAAGACGGGTTATACCTCTAAAGCGGGACCTTGTTTCATTGCACGTGCGAAAAAAGATGGAAATGACTGCTTAATCGTCATGCTCAATTCAAAAGAGAACCGTTGGAGTGTCGCTCAGCAGATATTTGAAAAAGTATTTATACAGCCTGATGTAGAATATTGGAAAGCACCATTGGTGGCTCAAAGCGAAACCCAGTTTGACCCTAAACTGAAGCTTTAGCCACTTCTCTATGAATCATGAGCATTTAACCTTTCATATCGATCCTACCCCTACTCTTCCGACACGACAATGCAGATTGCAAGCACGAATCATGGGATATGCTCTAAGTTATGGAAACTATATTTTAGCAGGTGTTGTATGGTGGCAAAGTGATTGGTTTATAGCATTGGGAATACTATTGCTGGGATTTATTGTATTCGGGATTATCCGAAGCAAACTTCGTAATAATTCTATCCCCATCGCGCAGAGGGAAACCCCTTACACTGATTACGCTATTGCGACATGGTATCTTTCACGTTATCATTGTTATTAAAGAGGTAAACTTTACTATCAATCGCGATTGTGATGTTTGTACTGCCCTTTATGCTTACCGTTATCATGATGTTCACGGTCTACATAAACAACTCTCTCGTCTCTTACAGTAGTCGTTGTTTGCTTATTGCTGCTTCCGACAGCTGCACCCAATGCACCGCCGACTCCGCCGCCAATAATCGCACCATTTTTACCGCCCGTCGCAGAACCGACTGCAGAACCGACACCCGCACCCACCATACTGCCCACTACCGCTCCACCGTCTATCTCACCGGCATTTACCGAAACTGCCAACATAACGGATAAAATCAAAGTTGATTTTGTTTTCATAAAATATTGTTCTCCCTATTTTGTTTGTAATATTTTACCACTTTAACGGTCACACAATAGTCACGCAAATGTAAACCAATGTAAATTCAATAATTATCACAGTTTAAAAATAAATCACAACAAGCACTGCATGACCACATAAGTTCCCATCCGCTATAATTCGCGTAAGTATCCTCACATAGGAATAAAACACATATGGCATTAGTTGATCTCCTCGGTGTCAGCAAACACTACGAAGCCCAAAAGATTTTAGAAAACATCAACTTCCACATCGATGAGGGGGAGAGGGTTGTAATCGTCGGTAAAAACGGAAGCGGTAAATCGACACTGATGAAAATCGTTCACGGTTCACTCGATGCAGATCAGGGGGAGCGGATCAACCGTCAAGGGATAGAGATCAAGATGCTCTCACAAGTTCCTGCCTTCGATCCCGATCACAATGTCCGCGAAGCGATCGAAGCAGGTCTCGGAGAACTCAAATCAGCTCGGGGGCGTTTCGATGCCATTTCCACCTTACTCGCAGAACAATTTGATAATGCGACACTCCTCGATGAGCAAGCCCGTCTGACCAACTTCCTCGATCACCACAATGCATGGAACCTCGACGATAAAATCGAGCGGGTAATGCACCATTTTATGCTTAAAGAGTATGAGACCAAAAAAGTCAATCTCCTCAGCGGAGGGGAACAGCGCCGCGTTGCCCTAGCCTCCTTGCTCCTTCAAAAACCAGACATTCTATTATTAGATGAGCCGACCAACCATCTCGATGTCTACATGGTGGAGTTTCTCGAAGAGCTGATCCTCAAAGAGCGTTTCACCCTCCTTTTTATCTCACATGACCGTTACTTCATCGATCAAATCGCGACCAAAACGATCGAAGTCGAAGATTGCGCCCTGCGAGAGTTCAACGGCGGCTACAGCAACTATCTGGAGCAGAAGCAGGAGTTGCTCCGCACGATGGCACAGCAGCATGACAATCTCCTCAAACTCCTAAAAACAGAAAACGAATGGCTCCGACGAGGGGTCAAAGCACGTCTAAAACGGAATGAGGGGCGCAAACAGCGGGTGTTGCAGCTGCGCGAAGATGCCAAAAACAACCCTAGTAAAATCCGAAAAATGAAACTGGAGTTAGAGCGGGAAGCGAAACACTTCAATCGAGGCGAAGGGGTAAACCGCCAAAAGATGCTTTTTGAGATCGAACATCTTGGACTCACACTCGGTGATAAAACTCTCATAAAAGATTTTTCGACCCGTATTTTGCAAAAAGATGTTATCGCCGTTGTCGGTCCTAACGGGAGCGGTAAATCAACCCTCCTTAAAGCCCTTTTAGGGCGTCTTAAACCGACAAGCGGGATTATCAAGATGGGTGAGCTTACCATCGGCTATTTCGATCAGCATCGAGAGATGCTCGATGATAATCTCAACCTCATAGAGACCTTCTGCCCTCACGGCGGAGACCGTGTCGATGCGCAAGGACAGGATTACCACGTCTACGGCTATCTCAAAAATTTCCTCTTCCCTCGTGAGTTTCTCGATAAAAAAGTTGGGGTGTTGAGCGGCGGAGAAAAAAACCGTGTCGCCCTTGCTTTGCTCTTTACGAAAAAGGTTGATTGTCTGATCCTCGATGAACCGACGAATGATCTCGATATCCCTACGATCAATATCCTCGAAGAGAAACTCCAAAACTTCCCGGGTGCAGTTATCCTCGTCAGCCATGATAGATATTTCGTCGATAAGATCGCTAAAAAACTCTTTATCTTCAAAGGTGACGGTACCATCGAAGAGAGCTATAAACCTTACAGCGAATACCTCGAAGATGAAAAAGAGTTGATGGAAATGGATGCGATGGAAGCTGAGTTTTCTAAATCATCAACGGCTTCCGTTGCTGTTCAGAGTGAAAAACAAAAAGTGTTAAAACTTACGTTTAATGAACAACGCGCCCTTGAAAAACTCCCCGTTGAGATCGAATCACTCGAAGCTAAAATTGACGAATTAAATGCCTCTCTCGCCGATCCGAAAAAATACGAAAAAATAGGTATAAGTGTTTTAGCTGAAGAGTTGGAAAAGACCAAAGTACTCTATGAAGAGAAAGTGGATGAACTCCTAACCATCGAAGAAAAAGCCGAAGAGATCGAAGCATTGAAAAACAGCTAAGGAAGGCTCGTATGGATATCGAAGAGCTTAATTCCCTGTACTCGCACGCAGGGTATGTAACGTTCAAAGAGGGACCGAACGGTTTCCCTATCGCCCTCATCACGACACCTCATGCTACCGCCGCCATTACCCCCTACGGTGCACAACTCCTCTGCCTATACCTTTGCTACCGACACCGACGATTTGCTATTTCTCAGTGAAAAAGCGATCTTTCAAACAGGAACGCCTATCCGAGGCGGTGTCCCGATCTGCTGGCCGTGGTTCGGCCCCGATCCGCAGAAACAGGGACGAAGCGACCACGGACTGGCCCGCACCCGCATGTGGAACGTCATCTCCTCAGCATCTGACTCCGATGAGCGAGTGCATCATCACCTTTGAACTCACCGATACCCCTGAAACTTTTGCGCTGTGGCCCCACCGTTTCCGCCTCATTCTAAAACTCACCGTAGGCAAAACACTCACTCTCGAACTCACAACCCATAACACGTTTAATGAACAACGCGCCCTTGAAAAACTCCCCGTTGAGATCGAATCACTCGAAGCTAAAATTGACGAATTAAATGCCTCTCTCGCCGATCCGAAAAAATACGAAAAAATAGGTATAAGTGTTCTAGCGGAAGAGTTGGAAAAGACCAAAGCACTCTATGAAGAGAAAGTGGATGAACTGCTAAGTATCGAAGAAAAAGCCGAAGAGATCGAAGCACTCAAAAACTCTTGAATGCTTCATGAAGAGACAATTAACGCCCTTTGCCTCCGCCCATTCCGCCGCCCATCCCTGAGCCCATTTTAGAGCCCATACCGCTACCTTGCATCATCCCTTGACCTGAACCTTGATTTTTCATCTTCGGAGTTCGGTTTTCAGGCTTATTCATAAACTTCTCATTTTGCTCTTTAGTCATCGTTTGCTGACGGCTCATTAGCTCATTATGAAGCTGTTCACGCTCTTGCTGGTTGGTGATTGTTCCCCGCTTCTCAAGCAGCTCATCCGTTTTCATCTCTTTAAAACGGTTTTGAATTTCATGCTGAGCTTCTACACGTTCCTGATTCATTGCCGGCATCTCTGCATATACGATTGTAGAGAGCAAGACTGAAGATGACACGATTGTTAGTAACATTTTCATCGGAAACTCCTTTGGGTAGTTTCGATTATTGTAATACTATTTTGTTAATAGAGTGTTAAATATATCTCTATGGTTTTACGTTTAAGACATCTGCTTCGGAAATCTTAGCCGAAAACACGTCCCCTTAGTGGATATAATCAACCACTTTAGAGAGAATTGTTACCTCTTTAATCACACTCACCACTTCCAAATGTGCAGGATGGGTCGCATAAACATCCAATGCAGCCTGTTCCTCAAACTGTGAAACCAGTACCATATCAAACGAGCGTTCGCTTCGGCTGATGTCGATCCCCACTTCCATCGAATGCAGGGTATTGATTTTTCCGGGAAGTGCCTCCAACATCGTTTTTACACGTGCCAAATTGGCCTCTTTGTTCTCTTCTTTAAACTGAAACATTACGATATGTACTAACATTTGGATTACCTTTCTATCAAATCTTTTAAACTTTGTTGAGGAGATTTCCCCTCCAAAATAGCATAAACTTCTGCCGCGATAGGGAGATAAATCCCACGATCTGCCGCTATCTCATGAAGGGCATAAGCCGTACCGATCCCCTCACTCACCTCACCGATTTCAGCGCATACTTGATCTTTATTTTTTCCCTGTGCTAGCCCAAGACCGACACGATAATTACGCGACATGGATGAACTCGCTGTCAAAAACAGATCCCCTGCCCCGCTAAGACCTAAAAAGCTCTCATCCTTCGCTCCGTACGCTTTGCCGAAACGTAGCATCTCTACCAATCCTCGGGCAATCAAGCTCGCAGCTGCATTGTGTCCCAAAGAGAGCCCCTCGCAAATTCCCGCAGCGATAGCAATAACATTTTTATAGGCTCCCGCGATCTCGGCACCCATCACATCACTGCTGGTATAGGTGCGGATAAAACTTGGAAAAAGATCGGCGAATTCACGTGCCGTCTCCTCAGACTCTGAATTGACGACCAGTGCAGTCGGGAGTTTTTTCATTACCTCAACTGCGAATGAGGGACCCGATAAAAAAGCCAACTTCTCCGCAGGGACGTGCTCCCCATAAATATCATTTAAAAATCGACCGCTGGAGGCCTCGATCCCTTTTGCCGCCACAAGCACTTTTTGTCCCGTATAGACGAAATGCTCCCTTAGCCACTGCGCTATCTGCTGTGCCGGAATCGCAATGATGAGATACTCACACTCAAGAACCTCTTCAAGAGACTTGAAATTCGGCCAATTTCGTCGCGTACGGGAGGTGATAATGACTTCGTTTTTCTCAGCCATTGCAAAAGCTAATGCTTCTCCCCATTTTCCTGCACCAATTACCCCTACTTTGCTCATTTAACTACTCCCATTGCTTCAGACAATGCCGCAATACTGTCTTCATATCCAATCACCACCAAAATATCATTGGGGTCAATATGATGATGATGCCCTTTCGAGGTAAAACTGAACGTTGCAGAGAGTTGATAATCAACAATAGCAAGGACGAGAAGATCAAACTCCTCTCCCCAATCGATATCATGGAGATGTTTACCCACCAAAAAAGAGTTTTCAGGGACAGTAATCTGAGCAATTTTCAAAAATGATTGCTCATACAATATGTCGTGCAATACTTCCGTTACAGTCGGTTTTTCAAGCATCTCGGTTATGATATTGGCGGTAATCTGCTGTGTCGCCATCACTTTATTGGCTCCGGCACTCTTCATCTTCGCACTGCTTTCGTTATCTCCCGCCAAAGCGATAATCGGAAGTTCTTCAAAAATAGATCGAAGTGAAATCGTGAGAAAAACATTTTCGGCATCTTTATCCAACGCACAAAAGACAATCAAATTGTTCGTATCAAACCGCTCTTCAATAAGTTTCCAATCTTCACCCAAGTCAAACAATGCCGCTTCAAACCCTGCCGCTTTTGCCGCAACAAGTTCTGCTTCATCCATGACAAAAATAGCAAAAGAAGGATACTCTGGCGCTATTTGGAGAGCTATTTGTTTTGCATACTCGTTAAATCCGAAGACAATGGCGCTTTGATAACTCATGATCTCTTTTTCCTTCGCACTAATGCTTTGAATTCATCGATCAGAGACCTAGTCCCCACCACGATAACGACATCTCCCTCTTCGATTACCAGAGTATTCGAAGGGTTAAAGAAAAACGACTCACTTGATTGTTTATAAACTCCAAGAACAATAAGCCGTTTGTGAAACATAGTGAGTTTGGCAGTGTCAAAAAACTGTTTTGCCATCAAATCATCCAACACAAGCTCTTCGATAAAGACACCGCTGTTTTCTGATCTAAGAGCATGAATAACCTCAAACGCAACCGGTCTTCCACTCACCTCTTTGCTCATCAAACCGATAAGTTCTTGGGTATAAACCACTTCATTGATCCCAGCAAGGATAAGTTTTCGACGATTCTCATGATGAAGCAGGATAGAGATCATCTGGACACTCTTGGATATCTCTCGAATGGTCAATGCCGTATAGACGTTGAGGACATCACTCTCTTCCAGTAAGATCGCGGCTATAACCTGTGTTTCAAAATCAATCCTGATCGCATGATAAGAGTTAAGGGATGCGGGATTATAGGTGAGAGCCAGAAATCCCTCTTTTTGTGCTTCGGCTACTTTTTTATGGTTGCTCTCTATGATTATGATCTGTTTACCGTTTTTTAAAAATCGATGCGCGATTTGTGCGGCTAAGGGGCTATACCCGCAGATCAGATAAAATTGATCAAATTTGGATACATCATCTATCAGCTTATCCTCTTTGATTTCATCGAGTTTTTCGGTAAATGCCGATACAACGATCGATGTTGCAAATGAGATTACGGCTATACCGGATACAATAATAGCCATTGCTACTACCCTACCTTCATCCGTTACCGGAACAAAATCACCGTAACCGACGGTAAAAATAGTCACTACTGACCAATAAAAAGCATCAAAAAGGGTGGTAATACGAGATGCGGGATTGTTTGCTTCCATGACATAAATCAGGACAGAAGAGACGACAATGATTACCGATGCAAAAACACCGAGCGTGAGAATCTCAAACTTTTTGGATGAGAGGATAGAGACAAACTGCTGTAAACTTTTCGCATAGCGGAAAAGCTTGAATACCCGAAAGAGGATAAATACCCGTAACAACCGCATCTCATGGAAAAACGGCATAATAGCGAGTAAGTCAATTATGGCGGAAAGAGAAAATATAAATTTCGCTTTGGTAACGATAATATGACGCAAAGCGATTAATATTTTAAACGGACGCTGCAAAAAAAGATCATGTTCATACTGCTCTATAATCACTTTTGAGTTATCACTGTAGACCCAAAGACGAAGCAGATATTCGATCATAAAAACAACCGAAATAACGTAATTGTTAAAAAAAAGCCAATCAGGTTTTACCTCATATTTAACATGATGGACAAGGATATAAACACTGATGGCTATCAGTACCATCATCGTATAATCAAAAAATTTCTTATACGGATAGGCCGGATTCTCGAGAAGATTGTGAAAGAATTTTTTTATATGTCGATAGCGTGGGGATGCTTGGAGAAAAAAAGCGATCCCTACAATCCATTGACCAATCATTAGCACCCCTATTGTGCTAGTTTAGATTGAAGAATTTCATTCAGCGTATTCGGGTTTGCCGAACCTTTGGACGCTTTCATCGCTTGACCGACGAAGAATCCGAAAAGTTTATCTTTTCCTGATTTGTACTCCGCCACTTTATCGGTGTTAGCCGCTAAAATCTCATCAATCAACGCTTCGAGAGCACCGGTATCACTCACTTGTTTGAGTCCGAGTTTTTCGATCACTTCATCGATATCGCCACCGTTATTCTCTAAGAGATAATCCAATACCTCTTTCGCCGCTTTACCGCTAATAACATTCTCTTCGATCCGTTTAACAAGAGTACCGAGTGTTTTGGCGCTGACAGGGGATTCATATGCGCTGATCCCCCCTTTAAGGCGTCCTTGAAGTTCAACCGTAAGCCATGTAACGGCATTTTTTGCAGTGATGCCGCACTCCAGCATCGATTCAAAATAATGAGCATTCTCTAAATCTGCCGTAATAACCGCAGCATCGTATTCACGAAGACCGAAAGCGCTCACAAAACGCTCTTTTTTCGCATCGGGGAGTTCAGGGATATTGCAGACATCGACATACATCGCATCATCGACGATCACTTTGAGCAAATCCGGCTCAGGAAAATAGCGATAATCAGCCGCTTCCTCTTTACCGCGCATTGAACGGGTCTCTTGTTTTACTTGGTCAAACAATCGTGTCTCTTGAACGATCTCGCTTTCATAAACCCCATCTTCCCATGCCTCACGTTGACGCGCTACTTCGAGTTCAATCGCACGCTGGATAAAGCGGAAACTGTTGATGTTCTTGATCTCAACACGGGTGTAGAGCTTCTCATCCCCCTTAGGTCGGATAGAGACGTTAACGTCAACACGAAATGATCCCTCTTGCATATTTGCATCGGAGATATCGATGTAGCGGACAATCGAGTGAAGCTTTTTGAGGTACAAAATCGCATCTTCGGCAGAGCGCATATCGGGTTCAGAGACGATTTCGAGCAGAGGTGTCCCCGCACGGTTCAAATCGACTTTACTGATAGCGCCTTCATGGATATTCTTCCCCGCATCGGCTTCAATGTGGGCGCGGTTGATACGGATTGTTTTATGACTGCCGTCTTCGAAATCAATAACGAGGTTTCCGTGTTCCACAACCGGGGTATAGAGCTGAGTGATTTGATACGCACTCGGGCTGTCGGGATAAAAGTAGCTTTTACGGTCAAAAAAACTGGTTCGGTTGATCGTTGCTCCGACTGCTGTACCGAACATCCCCGCTTTGCGAACCGCCTCACGGTTCAGTACAGGAAGTGCTCCCGGCAATGCCAAACAGGTTGGACAGGTGTTGGTGTTTTGTTCGTGGTTAAAACTCGTAGGGCATGAGCAAAAAAGTTTAGACTGGGTGTTGAGCTGGACGTGAACTTCCAAACCGATAATGGTTTCAAACATTTGAAAAAATTCCTTACAATAATTAAATTCTGCCTCGACCGAGGCAAGCTTTAGTGCCTCAGCGGCCAGCGAAGCTGAAGAGGCTGCCTCTTTCAGCGGATAAAATATCGTATTGAAGCGAAGCCGTAAGCTCCACACTCTTCAACCGCTTTTATCTGCTCCTCGGTCGTAATTCCGCCGAGCGCAAAAATAGGTATCTCTATTTTAGCCACAATTTCTTTTAAATCCTCTAAACCCTTGGGTTCTCCCTTATTCGGCGAGAAAAAAATCGGGCTGTAGGTGATGGAATCGGCACCCAATTTTTGTGCTTCGAGTGCTTCATTGTGAGTATGGGTACTGATAACGACATAGAGGCCCAATTTTTTCGCCTCAGCAATCTTGTCAAACTGTTTCGAGGTTAAATGCACTCCGTCAGCTTTTAAATCATTTGCCAGAGTATAGTCACCGTGCAAAAGTACGTTTGAAACGTTATGGCTTCGGCAGGTAGTGATAAAGGTATGTGCGTGTGTAGAATACTCAGCAGTTTGTTTGTCACGATACAGGACAAAATCGGGAAGTGTTTGTGAGAATATACGGCTTAGTGATTCTGCGAGTACATTCGAAGATGTACCATAAGAAGAGGGATCGGTGATAAGATAGCTTTTCACGCGTCCGAAGATGGTATTTTTACACTCTCTCGAATCTCTTCGAGGAGTTCATTTTGTTTTTTCAGGATATCGTTTCGATCACGCGCCATAGACATACTCTCTAATACCAGTAACAAAAATATTGCCAAAAAGATAAAGATGAAAGTAAACATAATCGCGGGGACAATACCGAGGAAAACGAAAGATTGGAAAGTGACCCAGGCTCCGACAATAACGAAAGCCCAAGAGACGCCTCCAAGGAAGCTTAAAAGCGCGTCAAACGTACTTCGCTTCATCGAGACAACTTAGTGTTCGTCGTGAAGAAGAACAGCACCACCGAGATAAACGTAGGTGAGCATCATGAAAATAAACGCTTGCAAGAATGCCATAAACGTCAACAATGCGAACGGTACGATTGGAAGGATCCACGGAGCCAACATCAACAATACCATCAAGAACATGTCGTCCCCTTTGACGTTACCGAACAATCGGAAGCTCAAAGAGATAATACGAGAGATGTGTGAAACGATCTCAATCGGGAACATCAACCATGCCAACCACCATACAGGACCCATAAAGTGTTTGAAGTAGCTGATCAAACCGTTGCGACGGATACCTTCGAAGTTATAGTATGTAAATACTACCAATGCCAAAGCAAGGGTAAAATCCAAAAATGCACTCGGTGCTTCAAAACCAGGAAGAACTCCGATAACGTTTGCAATACCGACAAAAAGACCGATAGTCGCAACAAGTGGAAGGTAACGACGTGCTTCCGCTTTACCCATAACATCCGCACCCATTGCAAGTACACCGCTAAGATATGCTTCCATAACGTTTTGAGTTCCGGTTGGAACAAGACGAAGATTTGATGTCGCCATTTTTGCGATAATCAACACGATTGCCGCTGTAAGCAACATGTGTGTGAGGAAAATGAACGTATGTTCGTGGCTGATAAGGCCAAAGAAGGTAAACAACTCACCCATAAGTAGCGTTCCTTTGCTATAGAAAATTAGCGGGATTTTACCCCAAGTGAGATTAAATTCCTATAAACCCAGATAACGAAGTTCCCTATTTGCGCTTATTTTATAATCATAAGGGGAATTTTGAAGCAATTAAAGCAGATTATATGTCTAATTTTTGTGTAAAAATTTGTCAGAGAATTTTTTATTGTGAAGCGTTCCCCCTCCATATGAGGGGAAAGTAGAAAGCTTATTTTGAACCGAACGTCGTAAAAATGTAATCCGCCATTTTTTCGTCGGAAATTTTACCTTCACGCTCTTCGACTTTCTTTAAGTTCTTCTGCATTACGGAGTGAGCCGATTTACTGTCAAAATCTTTGTTTCTTAAATCTTTCAATTTAGCTACAAGTTCTTCTTTGCTCAATGCATTTAGAGGCGGACCGTAAATATCCGCTTTTTCTTGTGATGCCATACCCTGTGCAGCAGCTTCTTCTACCGACGTACCCGACTGTTCTTTGAGCTTCGGAACCCCGTTTGCTTTGAGTCCATGACAGTTGGCACAACGGTTCTTATAAATCATACTTGGGGTTTCCAAAGTTTTTGCGCTGCAGAAACTCGACAGTAACAAAGAGGCAATACCGACCGTTAATAAATCACGTGTTTTCATTATGCGACTCCCGACTATTTTAAGATAGTCAATCATAACGCTTTTAATTTAAAAAAGTCTTTATTCATTATTTTTTATAAGCTCAAATGGCGCAACTCTCTCTTGGCAGAGGCAATATCGTTACCTATCGCCTCTTTCAATGCATCGAGTGACTCAAACTTCTGATTTTTTCGTAAAAATTTAACAAAGCTGATCGTTGCTCTCTCACACTCTCCAATACTCTCACCCAAAATATGGCTCTCTACCGCGTAACTACCATCGGTCGTAACACGGTGCCCTACAAAAACAACACAGGGGTGGAAATGTTCTTCCTCATCAATACGGGTTAAAGCGGCATAAACACCTTCATACGGAAGGAGATATCCGGGGCATTCAAGGTTGATTGTAGGGACAAGGTCGGTTTTACCTATCCCCTGCCCTTTGATAACCTCGCCCTTAATCGTATAATTGTGCCCCAAAAAGCGATTGGCTCCGCTCGATATCCCCGATTTGGATTTTATTGCGGATTTTATGCGAATGTACCGAATCTCCGTCAATGCAAACCTCATCGATTACTTTTACTTCACCATCAAATAATTCACCCAAATTGGCATGGGAGTAACGACGATTTTTACCGAAATGAAAATCATACCCGACCACTATTTTTCGTAAATGGGGAAAACGCTCTCGCAGCATTGCTACGAACGCTTCCCCCTCCAGATGACGGATATTTTCAAGGGAGTAATAAACAATCGGTACATGCGTGTAGTGCTCGCGCTCAGCTCCCGCTGTTAGATTGGCATAACCTGTCTCGATAACAACAATCGCTCCGTTTTCCCCCAATGCATTAAACAGCTGTTGATGCCCGACATGCATCCCGTCAAATCCGCCGATGGCAATCGCATCAACCTTTGATAAAGCCATAGCACGTCTCCTGATTCCCCTCTTTTCCAGCTATATGTGCACCCTCTTTGGCTACCAATTTCCACCCCATCAGTGCACACGCATCCTCTAAGCGGATCATCGCTTTACCGATCGCTTTGTCATCTTTTACGACTCCGTTTTTGTCCCGCTTCACTTCGCGCCCGACCTGAAACTGCGGTTTAAACAACAGGACAATGTATTTGGAAGCAAGACGATCGATCGCTTCGAGGATCAGCTCCAGTGGGATAAATGCCACATCGCACGTTACGATCTCAAATAAATTTTCACTCGTGAACTCCCGAATATCGGTATTTTCATGAACACTGACGCGTGAATCACTCCGCAAAGAGGAGTGAAGCTGATCGCTCCCGACATCAACACACGTCACGCTTGAAACACTGTTTTCCAAAAGAATTTGGGTAAACCCCCCCGTAGAAGAGCCGATATCCAACGCGCGAAGTCCGCTTAGATTCCACTCGGTATAGGGGAGGAAGCCTTTGAGCTTGATAGCGGCACGACTGACGTATATCTCCGTGTCCGCAATCTCAACATTCATCCCCTCTGCGACATCGAATGAAACTTTATCGATGATCTTCCCCTCGACGCTTACCGCATGCTCTTTTATCAGCTGCTGCGCTTTGTTTCGGCTCTCAACAAGTCCATTTTCTACCAAATAACTATCAAGTCTCATAGTGTTCCATTATTTTTTAATACGTTATGGTGGCATAACTTTGTTTAGGATACCATTGCGGATCAGTTTTCAGCTCAAGGTTTATAAATGCAATCAGTTCATGTGGTGATCATCGGAGGGGGATACGGCGGTATCCGTGCGCTGGAGAAACTCGCTACAAACAGCCAAATCTCTATCACGCTCATCGATAAAAACCCATACCATTATATGCAAGCGGAAGTGTACGATTTCATTGCCAACAAAGTCGATATGTCTGCGGTAATGATCGATCTACCATCACTGTGCAAAAGTTTCGGTTTGGTCAACTTTATCTGCGAAGAGGTAAACGGAATCGATACCGTATCACAAAGCGTTTCAACTCCGATACAAACGATACATTACGATCAACTCATTATCGCCACCGGGAGCCGAACCTATTTTCCCGAGTTTATCAAAGGGCTTCGCCAACACTCTCACGGTGTCAAAAGTATCCCCTCGGCACTCGATTTTAAACAGCAGTTTGAACGTTCCCTGCTAAACCGAATCGAAGCGCAAACTCTCGGATGCGATGTAAAACCTTTTAACATCGTAATCGGCGGAGCGGGTCTTTCAGGGGTAGAGATTGCCGCTGAGATGGCGGCGTATGCCAACCATTTTTACGCCAACGGCAATTTCGGGTGCCGAGGGGTGGATGTCTATCTTATCGATGCGTATGAGTCTATCCTGTTCGGGATGGATCCGTTTTTAATCCAAAGTGCTTACGAGCGACTAATTCAACTAGGGGTTCATGTCTGGCACAACAACCGTATCAGCGAAGTACGCGCTAATGAAATTCTCCTCGACAACGGCAAAACGCTCAATTTTGAGTTTATGATCTTTACGGGGGGGATCGCCGCATCGACCCTCACTCAGCATCTGGGATTTGAAACAACCCCTAAAGGGCATTTGAATGTCGATGCAAATCTCAATATCCCGAATCATCCGAATATCTATGCCATCGGCGATATCACCAATGCCCTCGATGAGAACGGCAAATTCATCCCCCCTACCGCCCAACTTGCCGAGCGGGGCGGTGAGCATGTCGCCCGCAATATCCTCCGCTCTCTCAAGGGAAAAGAGAAACAGCCGTTTACGTTTAAAAATCAGGGGGTGATGATCGCGCTAGGTGGCGAATACGGGGTAGGATTACTCCCCGGAGGGATCAAGATAAAAGGGTACGCAGCCTATTTAATCAAAAAGGCTATATTTCACCTCTACACGGCTCCCCTCCGCCGTCGATCCGCTATCGGAAAGAGAAGATAACTCTTGAGCTGGATTCCCGCCTTCGCGGGAATGACGATCCCCGTCATCCTCGGACTTGATCCGGGGATCCATCTTTTCTCTAAATTCAGCTCTCCGTCAGGAGCGTCACCCCAAGCTCTAAGGCTTTATCGTACTTGCTCCCCGCATCTTCTCCGTACACGACGTAATCGGTCTTTTTCGACACCGATGAGGCAACTTTTGCCCCTAATTCTTCCAGTATAGCCTTGATGCTATCACGCGGTACGCTCATCGATCCGGTGATGACGACACTTTTCCCTTTGAACGGGTTCTCATGAGCTTCCACTTTGATCGGAGCCGTTGGATTTAAAATAGTGCGAAGTTTTTCAATCTTCTCACTGTTGACACGGACAAATTCGAGAATCGATTCGACCATCTCAGTCCCGAACCCCTCCAGTGAGCGAATCTCTTCACGGCTTGCCGTGTCAAACGCGATGCCGAATGCATTACAGAGCGTTTTGGATGCCACTTCACCGATATGCTCGATCCCGAGCGCATTGATAAAACGCCAGCAATCGCACCCTTTTACCGCGCTGATCGCATCAATGAGATTACGGCTCTTTTTCTCTTTGAACCCCTCTAAGGACAGGAGCTGATCCATCGTGAGACTAAAGAGATCGCTGAGTTCTCGCACCATCCCTGATTGATGAAGCGCTTCGACGATTTTGTCCCCTAGCCCGTCGATGTTGAGACACTGTTTCGAGGCAAAATAGATGATCGAGTTCACTACCCTCGCTTCGCACCCCATGTTTTGGCATTTGATCAACGCCCCCTCATCGAGGAGTTCGCTTCCGCACACGGGACAATGATGAGGACGAGGGATGATCTGCTCACTACCGTTACGCTCGTGAGTGATCACTTTGACGATTTTCGGGATAACATCACCGCTACGCAAGATTATGACCTTGTCCCCGATACGGATATCTTTGCGTTCGATCTCATCGAAATTGTGCAGCGTCGAACGCTCTACCGTAACCCCCTCGATATCGACAGGCTCGACGATCGCGACAGGGGTGACGACACCGCTGCGCCCCACCTGCATGATCACCTCACGCAAGGTTGTGAGTTTCTCGATAGCAGGAAATTTATACGCCGCCGCCCAGCGGGGATTTTTGACCGTGTACCCCAGTTCATCCTGAACGTTGATGGAATCGACTTTAATAACCATCCCGTCCAACAGCATCGCAAAATTATCCCGCTCAACACGCATCTCATGGTAAAAAGTCTCGATTTGATCCGCACTCTCGCACAAATGGGTCATGTGAGGATTTCGGAAGCCGTGATCGTAGACCCACTGCATCCGCTCGGAGAGGTTTTTGATCTCCATAGTGTTAGCCCCGACACCGTAAGGCATGAAAACCAGACGGCGCGACGCAGTGATACGGGTATCGAGCTGACGGAGGCTCCCCGCCGCCGCGTTGCGCGGATTGGCAAATAGAGATTCGCCGTTACGGGAACGCTCCAGATTGATCTTCTCAAAATCCTCTTTGAAGATTACCACTTCACCCCGTATCTCGATACGCCCTTGATACTCGATGGTGAGAGGGATACTCTGGATCGTTTTGGCGTTTTGGGTGACATCTTCCCCCTCTACCCCGTCACCGCGGGTGATCGCCTGTACGAGTACACCCTTCTCATAGATCAGATTCAGACTAGCCCCGTCGAATTTCGGTTCACAGTAAAAGCGTACTTCACCATAGCTTTTCGTGATGCGGTTTACCCACGTCTCCAACTCTTCGCGGTTGAAGAGGTCTTCGAGACTCCACATACGGCTAAGATGCTGCGCTTTGTCAAACTTATCCTGAGGGACATCCCCAACCCGCTGTGTCGGAGACTCAGAGATAATCTCGCTCGGGTGCTCATGCTCATACGCCACCACTTGGTGATAGAGGATATCGTACTCCTCATCCGTCGTGATCGGATCATCTAGGACGTAATAGTGATAAGAGTATTTTTTGAGTTGTTCTACGGCGTTTTTGTAATCGGTTTGGGTCATATTTAAATCTTTTTCTCTAAATTAATTAATCGTATTATCGATCAATATCCACATTTTTTCCGGTTCTTTGAGCAAATATTTTACTTCTTCTTTTTGGGTCAAAGAGAGCTCTTTGGCGATCGTGTCACGTATCTCTTTTGCCGTTTCACTTCCATTATCAACTGCCAAATCCAATACAGCATACGCGATAACGCTGTTTTTAACCACTCCGTCTCCAAAACCGAACATCAATCCCAGATTGGTTAATCCGAGAGGATTCCCCTGCTGCGCTGCTTTGCGATACCATTTTATCGCTTTTTGAGCCTCTTTTCTCTCCCCATACATGTCACCTAACAGCACTTGTGCAGGAGCATACCCTTGCATGGAAGCTTTATGGAACCAATCTATCCCTTGGATATCATTTTGGATCACCCCCTGCGCCCCGACGTACATCACCCCTAAGGCGGTTTGCGCAGGTGCATGATTTTGTTCTGAGGCTTTGCGATACCAGATTAACGCTTCTTTATAATCTTTCTCAACCCCTTTGCCCTCACGGTATATCTCGGCCAGATTATATTGCCCATCGGCATTACCCTGTTCAGCCGAACGGCGATACCATCGAATCGCCTCTGCAAGATCCTGATCGATCCCCTTGCCTCTTTCAACCATCCAGCCAAAAGCATTTTGGGCGATTGCATCCCCTTTATTAGCTGCTTTTTGATACCAATGAGCCGCCTCTGCATCATCGGGCGTCACGCCGTATCCATACTCGTACATCTCTCCCAGATTGGTTTGTGCGGGAGCGTACCCTTGTTGCGCGGCTTTGGTATACCAGTAAATCGCTTTTTCATAATCTTGTTTGACATATGAGCCGTTATGGTACATCACACCCAGTTTGTTTTGGAGTGTTACATCTCCATCTTCGGCGGCTTTGACTATTTTTTTAAACTTTATAGCATGTACGATGGGGTTAATGAGTGAATCTAACACATTACCCTCCTGCTTTTTAGTATTCGTGTTTCTATCGTTATTTTATCGTTACCAAACCTAAATCAAAGTATCAGAATGAATAAATATGAATCTCATTAATTGAGTAAATCATATTCTTCTTTTACTGACTTTGCAATTTTTTTGGCACTTTGTATCAAGGATTCATAACGTGCTAATGCTTCGTCTAACATTTTTTCAGCTTCTTCTAAAGAATATGCTCGTGAACTGTCGATACTCTCATGCAATTTTTGAAGATACTCTTTTTCGCTCATCGTGTTCCAATAGCGATAATCACGGAGTTGTTCATATTCGAGAGCACTGAGGACTACCGCTTCGGGTTTGTTGTTTCGCAGTACGCAGATTTTATCGACTTCGTGGTTGGCGAGTTTGGAGAGGACGGCTCCGAAGTTTTTGGCGACATCAGTCGAACTCATCAGTTCATTGGGTTTATAGGATACCATCATAATCTCCCGCGTAATCTTACGGAATATTATACATGGTTTTTATAAAGTTTAGGAATCACGTCATTCCCGACCTGATTGGGCAGAGTGCCCTTTAGGGTGAATCCAGCTTTTAAAAAAGTAGCCTGTCCCTTTTTTTCTTTTTTTCCCTTCTTCTTGTAAGAAAAAATTTCAAATATCTGTCTCAATAGCTAATGTATCAACTATAATTTTACCGATAGACCAGTTTTTCTCCCAGAGTGACACCGGGCTTTCAAATATGATGAGATAGCTTGTTTTAGTTTTTACATTCACTAGAGCAATATCTACAATTCGTATCTTCACACCATCTGTATTTCTGACAGACTCATATTGCGTATTTAAGCGGATAAATGGGTCAATATATGTTTCTGAAACAGTTGATCCATTCTTTTGAGCCAGCCCTTCAATAATTTCTTTTAGTTGCCTTGGTGCGGATGGATTTTCTCGAAAAACGTTAATAGAAACACCCGTATCAAAGATACTTCCTTCATTAATTTTCTCTTTTGATAAGAATATAGCTAGAGTATTTCCTTTTTCTTCCTTTAAATAATGCCACCCTGTAGGCAATAAAAAAGCAGCTTTAATTTCATCAACATGCTTCCATGTATATCCTTCAGGAGGGGAAGGTACCTCCGCAGCATTTAGGGTAAAGGTAAAAAAGATTAGAAATAGGAATATAGCTTGTATCATTAATTTACCTAATATTTTCTTGTTCCAACTTATAAGAGTGGGAACGAGAAATATCAAAAATACCCGAATCTAAAACGAAGGTTTCTGTCATAGCATCAGCTGTATATGATGTCCATAGTAGCTCCCGTTGCACTAAAGACTCGACACCTGCTGATGTTATTGGTTCTGAATTCATTTGTTTCCAAGTAAGAACACATCCACCAGCTCTTACAAACGCGCGAATAACATCTTTTTCTTCATCACTAAGTCGATTATAAGTCTGCTCAATATCTTTTTTTTTCAAGTTCCTTTGCATATTTCGTTGATATTTATCGTGGAGTCCAGAAAAAATTATCCTAAATATTGGAAAGGCAATTATTAAAGACAACGTAGTAAGTACCCAGTCTTTTGTAGTTAAATAAATAATTAGACCTACTCCACCGGAAATTGATGTAGAGATGCTACGTCCAAAATCGTTTTCAGAATAGACTCTATCTGCCCATTTATTTAGTTCCTGCACATTTACTCCTAACTACTTATTCATTCCAATAATGTTTCTTTTTATTTGACTTCAAACAGATCATCAGATACTTAGAATATCTGAATATCAAAAGCTATCTATCAAAATTAAACAAAATGACATATTTTTAAAGATTGTACTGTGAAGTGAGAAAGTTTGCAAGGGAAAAGGGATAGATCCCGTACTTGATACGGGATGACAGAGAAAACAGGATTCACCCTAAAAGGCACTCTGCCCAATCGAGTTGGGAATGACGATGGAAAAAATATTCATGGTTCGACACACCCTATAGGGCACGTGCACTCACCACGAACGGAAAGTGGAAACGAGAAAGAGGCATAGACTAAAAGCAGCCTCTCTCCCCCTTATTTTTTAGTCTCTTTCATGCTTATTGCCGTGACCTCTGTCTCCATTATCATTACCCCGGTTACCTCGGTCACCTCGGTCATTGTCCCGATAGTCATACCCGCGATCACGGTGTCTTTCCTGATAACGCGGAACATACTCGCGTTCGTACCAGTCATCGTGCACAAAATAGACCCGCTCGCCGCAGGCATGGTATTCATGACAATGTTTACTCCAATGTCTGGCATGTCCTGGCGGGACGCGTAGATAGAGTGGCTCGCGGTTCATCGATATACCCCGCTCAACGATTATCGGTTGAGCATAGATGAGCCTTGGTCGCGGAAAATCGCCGATGTCGATTTGACCATAAAAGCCGGGCTGTCCGATACTAACCGAGACACCAACATCGGCAGCAAGTGCCGCAGTTGTGAGAGTGGCAGCGGCAATTACCGCTGATAGGAGAAAACGCTTCATTGTGACCCCTTTTTTTGTAATATTTTTACTATAACATAAATCAATATAAAATGATATATATTCTTGATACTGCTATGAAATGTGAAAGTTTGCAAGGGAAAAGAGGATGGTTTCTCAATCGAGTTGGGAATGACGGGAGCTTTTAGAGACGAACGATTTTCGCCCCGAATCCACCCAAATGTTGAGGAGCATCGCTGAAGCTTTTGACACTCGGGTGCTCTTTTAGAAACTCTTTGACCGCAAAAGAGAGTTTCCCCGTTCCGATACCGTGATAGATGATTACCTCATCGAACCCTTGCAACAGTGCATCGGAGAGAAATTTATCCATTCGCTCGCACGCCTCTTCCCCACGCAAGTCCGTGAAGATCGAGTTTGAGACCGCTTTTTTGCTCGATCTGCGACGTGACAGTCACTTTTGGCTTCTTTCGGGAGGTTGCCGCTGGGTTTGAGATCGGTGAGTTTGACCCGTAAACGCATCCCCTCCACCTCGATCATCGCATCTTTGGCTCCGACACTCACGACCGTTCCGCGCTGGGTGCGGTATTTCACGCTCTGCCCTACTACGTACGTGATCGGTTCGGGTTCTGCGATCTTGACCGGTTCGGGTTTAGGGAGTTTCGCCTGCGCTTTGTTCAACTGACGGTGAATGGCCGCCATATCATGACCTCGCGCCGCCTCTTTGGCTTCGCGGATCGCTTCGTCATACCCCGCTCGGAGTTTTGATTTCTCATGATCGAGTTCACTTCTTAGATGTTCCCGCGTATCTTTAAGTGCCGCTTCCTGCGCTTTAAGCGATTCAAGACGCTCATCCACTTCGCGGTTTTTCCGCTTCAGTTCACGCTCCAGCTCACTCCCCCGCTCGATCAGGACGCTCAGTTTTTCGTGATTCTCACCGTAGAGCGCTTTGGCTCGGGTGATGATGGCAGGGTTGATCCCGTAGCGCGATGCCGTCTCGAACGCGTAGCTCTTACCGATCACCCCTTGCAAAAACTCATAGGTCGGCAAACGCCGCTCTTCATCGTACAACGCCGCCATCAGCTCCACATCGTCTCGATCCGCCATCAGTGCGGCGAGACGTTTGTGGTGGGTGGTGACAATGATCTTCTGACCCCGTTTGATCAGCTCATCGAGGACGATCGGCAAAGAGTGCCGCCGCCTCATCGCTATCCGTCCCCAGTTCGATCTCATCGACCCCGACAAGGGCGCTTTTATGCTCGAACAGATGGCTAAACTGCACCATCCGCCCCGCAAAGGTGGAGATGTCGTTGCTGACACTTTGGGGATCGTCGATCACCGCTTCGATCCGTTTGAAACTTCCGATCCGCGATTTGTGGGGATTGATCTTCATCGGGATGAGATATTTCGCCATCAAACTTGCTGAGAGGAGCGATTTGAGAAGCATCGTTTTACCCCCCGCATTCACCCCCGTGATCATCAGGAGGTTGGAGCGAAAATCAACACTGATCGGTTTGGGTTTATGGATGGCGGGATGGGAGAACTCTTCGAGGACGATATCGGCGTTGCTTTGGGGTTTGAGAATCGCGAAATCACGGGCACGGGCAAACAATACCCGCGCTTGATAGTGATCATACCGCTCGAACTCACGGTCAATAAATCCGATAAAAGGGACGAGGTTCGAGAGTTTGGCACTAAACCGTTTCGCATACTCATAGAGCTTGCTCTCCCGCTCCTGCATTACATAGCGCAACTGCTCTTTGGAGCGGAGTACCGAATCGGGGGCAACGTAGAAAAATCCCGCCCCCGTCCGTCCGACGACGGAGCCTTTTAGGACGTGGTTAAACCCGCCGCGTACCAACAGAGTCTCTTCGTCATTGATGTAGTGGATTTGGGTATCAACGAGATAAGGGGTCAGTTTTTGGGTATGAAAGAGGCGCTTGATGGAGTCGTTGATCTCTGTTTTGATCGCTTTGATCCGCTGTGCAATTTTATAAAGCTCCTCATCTTTCGATTCGACAAAGTTCCCCTCATAATCGAAATACTCATCGATCTCACCGAACGGTTCGGGAATGATGATTGTCCCCATCCACTCGCCGATAATCCCCGGAAAGTCGTTGTTACGCATCAATCTAAAATAGCGAACCACTTTGAGAAGCTCAAACATCTCTTCGAACCGCAATACCCCCTGTTTTTTGAGGTGGTTGATGATCGATCTCAAATCCCACACTCTTCGGCGGAGCTTTGAACTCCAACGCATCGAGGGCTTGGATGTAGCGGTAGTGACGTTCCTGATCTCCGGGGATAGCGATATTTTGCTCGCGTGAAAAAAACTGCTCTAACGAGGAAATATGAGGGAGAAGATCGAGCTTGCCGAAAAGCTCGGCGAGGTTGGAGGAGAGGGAACTCATCGAGGATACAATCTCACTTGGTTCCGCGAAGCTGATAGGTCAAATCCCCTGCTCCGAATCCGACAATCAAATCACGATCATACGTTTTGACGACACGCTCATTGATGATCGATTCAATCGTGTCTCCTGCGCGGTGAAGCTTGTCGCTCATCGTAAGGTTATAGTGTCCGAAGCGGCCCTACAAAATCGATCTCACGCGGCTCTTCGCTCGCAGCCCATACCGGGAGGATAACAAGCTCGTCACACCCTTCGAAGCACTCGACAAACGCATCGAGGTTATCGATCGTACGGGAGTATTTATGCGGTTGCCAGATCGCGATAATGCGTTTAAACCCTTTGAGCTCTGCATAGGTTTTGAGCGACTGCATCGTCGCTTTGATCTCGGTCGGATGGTGGGCGTAATCATCGATGATGACGCGATCGACTTCCTTTGAAAATAACGTCAAACCGTTTTTTGATACCACGGAAGTTAAGGAGATGGACACGGATAGAGGCGATACTCATCGTTTGCGCCGCCGCCATAATCGCCAATGAAGCATCCATCGCGATGTGTTCACCGAATCCCCACACATCAAACTCACCGAATCCTTTGAGGTGAAAACGGGTGTAAGGTTCGTCATCGATCAGATTATAGGTGATGTTGGTAATATCGGTACTCGGATAGAGACGCAACGCATCGCACTCCAGCGTTGCCATAAACGGATCTTCGGCATTAATAACACGTACAGGAGCCATTTCAACAAAACGGCGATACGCGTTGTGAAACTCGTCAATATTGTAGTTGTAATACTCCATATGCTCCGGCTCGGCATTGGTGACAATCGAGCAGTACGGATTGGAGTTGAGAAAACTTCCGTCGCTTTCATCCGCTTCGAAAAGCATAATGTCGGTACTCCCGTCATATCGGACGTTGGAGCCGAACCCCTTGGACTCCGCACCGATGATCGCACTACCGTCCATGATTGCCGCCAAAATCGCCGTCGTCGTACTCTTGCCGTGGGCACCGCACACCGCGTACACTTTTTTCTCACTCAATATTCGCAACAGTGCATCGCGGCGATGAAGCACTTCGATCCCTCGGCGGTGGGCTTCCACGATTTCAGAGTTGGTCGGACGGATAATCGCCGAGTGGATTACCAGATCGCACCCATCGGGGATATTCGCCGCATCATGCCCGATATGGACAGTGATCCCGCGATCGATTAGACGCTGAGTGATATGGGTCGCTTTCATATCCGAACCGCTCACCTCATGACCGCTGAAACGCATATATTTTGCCAGCCCTGAAATACCGATCCCGCCGATACCGATAAAGTGGATTTTCATTGTGAAATTTCCTTTTTGAAGTAACTGATATAAAATTTGCCGCCCGCTTGTGTCGAAGCCATATCGACATACTCATCGATAAAATCATCAAACGCTATTTGTGCATCACACCCTGCACGATGAAGGCTCATCGCCTCGCTGAACGCCTCATCGTTACTGATCCCGCCGAGCACTTCGAACAGTGCGCTCGCATCGGTAGCCGATCCTGCACTGTAATGCTCGATCGCATATTCGTACAAGGCTCGTAAGGTTGCGAAATCCTGCACTTCATTCATATCAAGTTTTTCGAGATTCTCCAACGCATTCGTTAGACGCTCCAACGCTAAATCGAGGATATTGGCATAATAGGCCATCAACGTATCTTCATCAAACGTATCGTGTGCTTGAGCTTCTAGGACGTACAGAGATGCAATATCCCCCTCACTTTGCGCTTGGAAAATTTTATCTTTTAACTCTTGCATGATAGTGCCTCCTTTAGGCGGTTAAGTGCTTGGATAGTACGAACTGTCTCTTCGACGAGGGCGATACGGATATAACCGATGCCGGGATTTTCACCGTGCGCATCCTCTCGTGCCAAAAATTCCCCCGGCAACACTTTGACGTTGTAGTCGCGATACAATCGTTGGGTAAATTCAAGGGCATTAGGGACTTTGAGCCAAACGTAAAATGTCGCATCGGAGGTTGTAATCCCTAAAATCTCCTGTGCCGCTTTGAAATTTTCAGCATAGACCGCGCGGGCACGCTCGACATGATACTCATCCGCCCATGCCATCGCCGCGGCCGCTTGAAGCGGAAGCGGCGAAGCGCATCCGACATAAGTGCGATACTGAGCATACCCTTTTAAAATCTCAGCGTCTCCTGCGATAAATCCGCTACGAAGCCCCGGTGCGGAAGAGCGTTTGGAGATCGAATTGATAACAAGGACATTCTTGAATGAACTATTGCCGACATAAAGTGACGCTTCGAGGAGCGACGGGACTTTCTGATCGGTATAAATCTCGCTGTAGCACTCATCGTTGATGAGACAAAAATTGTGTTTGAGCGCCAGTTTTACCCAACTACCCAACTCTTCGAGACTAAGTACCGATGCCGTCGGATTGTTCGGGAAGTTCAAAATCACGAGATCGCAATCGGCCAGTTCCGCTTCATTGATGATCGGTTTGAAACCTTTCGCTTCCGTAAGATTCAGATGGATCACCCGTGATCGAGAGGCAATCGCCGCACCCTCATAAATCTGATAAAACGGGTTGGTGTATGCCATTACGGGCTCTTTTTTATCGAACAGATAGTACTGAGGGAAATTAAAGAGCACTTCTCGCGTCCCGAAACGTGCTGATTAACTCATTGGATTTGAGCTTAACACCAAAACGACTCTCGACAAAACCGCGCATCGAGTCGTTCAGGTACGCTTCACCTGCCGTTTTCGGATAACGGCGAAGCTCTTCGGAGTGTTTTGCCAACGATTTTTGGATAAATGCAGGGGTCTCAAACTGCGGTTCTCCGATGGTCAGGGCAATCGGTGAATAGGCACTGTTAGGGGTAATCCCATCTAAGAGGGAAGCAAGTTTTTCAAATGGGTACGGTTCAAAATGCAAAGGACGGTCTTTGTTATGGAATTAATTACGTATATTATAGCGTTCCATGGCTGTAATTAAATTATATTTAGGGTTCATCACCGGTGCAGTTGAATAAATATGTCAACAAACTTTTCATCAAATTGTGTATGCATCTGACGCTTCATTAAAAGTAGCGCTTCGAAACTTGTGTAATTAGCCCGGAATGTTCGATTGGTGGTAAGTGCATCAAAAGCGTCACACACCCCTATAATACGAGCATTCTTAGGGATAATCTTTCCCTTAAGACCATCAGGATATCCAGAGCCGTCCAACCGTTCATGATGGTGCCGAACCCCTTTTAGGATCGTTTGATTGTCGATACCGTTTTGTTTCAATATCTCATACCCCATCTGTGAATGGTGCTTAACCGATTCAAACTCTTCCTCTTCCAAAAAGGAGGTTTTTTCCAAAATAGTATCATCAATCCGAAGCTTGCCGATATCGTGTAACAATGCCGTAAAAGTCAAATCAATAAGTTCTTGATTTTTCATCTTCATAATGCTTCCTATCATCGCAGCAAAATAAGCGACATCCGTACTATGATTGTGGGTTGAATACTCATTTGGGATCATTTTCAAAATGAGAGGCAATACATTCTCTTTGGTTTGAAATAAATGAACAATTTCATTTACACAGCTTGAAAGTGCATCTAGAGGAAGTTTTTCATTTCCGCTTTCAAAAATTGATTCCATTAAGTCCGATACTGTGGAATAAACAAAAAAAAGTCTATCATCAATTCCACTAATCGCAGATGACTTCTCTTTAATCGTTAACGCCGCAGCTAAAACATCTTTTTTCTTATCAGATGAATCATCCAAATAAATCGTTTCATCCAAAGATTTATATGCTTTGAATTTTGTCAGATCTTGGTTAGAAATATAAACTTCTGTATGCTGCGAAAGTTTTTCATATAAACTTTCATCTAAAACCGTGCCGGCTTGGATAATAATAACGAAATCATTGTAGCGTTTGATGTAAATATCAAACGCTACAATCTCCCCTTTTACAAATGAATCAACCTTTACAGGGGTAAAATTATGATTAATAACTATCCGACCTACTTTTGCCATATATGTATTGTATCCATTCCTCTTAGTAAATGTTTTAAAGCACTATAATCTCTTAAAGTATAATTGTAGGTACTGGGTTTTGAAAGTTTTTATCAAAAATATCTAAAAATGTGGATGCAATTATAGTGTCGTCAGGTTATTTTTAAGTTATTATCTTGGTATAGGTAAAAAGAATAAATAGACTGATGGTTTCATCTCTTTTTACGTTGCATAGCTCCTTGAAATTTCTGTCGTGCAAGAACTCGCAATAAATTTTTTGTTGAATAGAGTATCCATATAGCAGAAACACCATAGCATATTACTGACCATTGTAGAGGATTTAAATTTAGTTCTATGATACCGAATATGGGGATAAGAAGTGAAATTTGCAAAAAATAATAAAAAAACGGTTTTATATAACTTGCTTTTCGGCGTTCAAACGTTCTGTTATCTCTAACATTACTGTTTAGATTGTTCTCACGACGCTCGTAAGTTCGACGTTCACCAGACCTTCTATTGATGTTCTGCTGTTCAGTGCCTTGCTTTAAATGATTATGTTTCATACAAAAATACACTATCCCCATTTTTGAGACATCTTATCACAAAATAACATATTATTAATTTAAATTATATACTTTTTAGTATTTAATTACCTCTTTTTTTGCCGGTATCATCCGATCCTCTGTTCCGTCCACCATGTGCTCAAAATCTTTGATCGTGTGTTTGCTGATAACCATATAACGCCCTAATGCCATCACATTATCACCCGATGATGCATGTTTACGATCGATCGTAAATGCCGCCGCATATCCCGCTTTTTTTGCATCAACGAGAAGTGCATCATCATAAATACCGAATACCCATGCGAGATATTTGATCTCATGACCCATCTTCTCTTCGAGTTTTTTCTTCGCACCGCCGAGCTGTTTATCGACAAACTTAGCGTACTCTTCGGGTGAAAGTTTTTTCTTCTCATGGTTGAAATTTGGATGCCAATAGGTATGAGACTCGACATGAAACAGTTTCGTTGTTTCAAGCTCGCGGAGCTGTTCCCACGTCATCGCATATTTGGCATTGGAGATCGCACTCGGATAGATAAACAATGTCACCGGAATGCGGTATTTTTTGACGATCGGAGCCATATCGCTGTAAACGCTTTTGTGTCCGTCATCGACGGTAATGACAACCGATTTGGCAGGGATCGATTTGATTTTGCCCTGCATATATTGCATTGCCGTATCAAGAGGGATAACGGTATAACCGTTGGCTTTCAGCCACTCCATCTGCTCCGTGAAAGCAGAGGTTTTGATCGTCATCGAATCGGCTACTTCAGCACCGAAACGGTGATAACACAACACGGGAACTTTTTTGGGAGCTTCCGCCCCCCATAACAGACCCATTAATAACACTAAACTTGATATAAAACGAAACATTCAAACCACCCTGAAAAAATTGGACGGATTATACTGCATCTTTCCCCTTTGTGATTAACATTATTAACAGTTTGCTCTTGACTTTCACCCCTATAATGAATTAGAATTCGATCAATTAGTTGCATAGTCAACTATTTAGGAGTTTAACCATGAATCGATGCGAATGTCCAACTGATGAGTCGTTAGGATGTATGACCAACCACTCCGCCATGGCCGCGCGAAACTATCTCACCCGTCAGCTCTCCCTTAACGGGATTGATATGACGATTGAACAATTCAAAGTGATGGTCTTTTTATGGAAAGAGGGAAGTTCTACCCAACAAAATATTGCCGATTTCGTCGGCAAAGACAAAACAAGTGTCACCCGCCTCATCGCAGGTTTGGAAAAACGCTCCCTTATCCAAAGAGCAACCGCTTGTTCGGATAAAAGGTGTAATCATGTCACCCTCACCCCTCAGGGGATCGCACTGGAAAAACCGACAATGGATGTTTTAGCCGAAGCGACCTGCTATATCCACCGAGGGATCGATCCCGAAGAACTTGCCATTACGTTACGCGTCTTAAAACAAATGTGTCTCACTCTAAACTACACCTCAAAGGAATCCGAATGAATCGTCTAACCACTATTGCCCTCTCATCTGCACTCATCATCGCAATGAGCGGATGTGAACGCCCCAAAGCTGCAGGAATGGAAAAACCGCCCGAAGGTCCGGTTCACGTAACTACAACCGAAGTCAAAACGGGCAATTTCCCGGCGATCTTGCAAGCAACAGGACAAACACAGGCTTTTAATACCGTCCAAGTCTTCGCACGGGTAAACGGATATCTTCAAAAACGCTCTTATGTTGAAGGTTCAGCGGTAAAAAAAGGGGATACACTCTTCGTAATCGATCCATCCGATTTAAAAAATTCTCTTGATAGTGCCAAAGCGGCGTATGATCTCGCATCTGCCAACCATACCAATGCCAAAGCGGTGTTAAACCGCATTAAACCTCTTGCCGATGCCAATGCAGCAAGTCAACAAGATCTCGATACCGCAACCGCAAATGAGCGAAACAGTGCTGCGGCAGTTTCAGCGGCAAAAGCTTCACTTGAACAAGCCAAACTCAACCTCAGCTATACCACTGTCACTGCTCCGATGAGCGGGTTTGTCGATAAGAGCAAAATCGATGTCGGTACTTATGTCGCAGCGGGAGCCAACGGTTTACTAACAACTGTCTATGAAACCGATCCGATGTACGTTAATTTCACTTTTAGCGAAAATGAAAAAATGACACGACAAAACGCGATTGCCGCAGGTAAACTCACCGCTCCAAAAGATGGGAAATATCTTGTAGAACTTACCCTCAGTGATGGGACAACGTTAGAGAGAAAAGGGACTATCAATTTTATAGCACCGTTTGTCGATTCGACCACCGGAAATGTCACCTACCGTGCCCTCATCGATAACAGCGACCACAAGCTTCTCCCGGGACAATTCGTTCAGGTAAAAGTGAAAGGGATGGAGTGGAAAAATGCCCTTTATGTCCCTCAAAAAACACTCCTTACCGGTCCACAGGGAAAATTTGTCTACTCTATCGAAGCAAATAATACCGTTACCCCTAGAGCGGTCGTGGCAGGAGAGTGGGTAGGTGAAAACATACTGATACAAAGCGGTGTCAATCCGGGTGAAAAAATCGCAGCCGATGCTCTCCCTAAACTCAAACCGGGAGCGGAAATCATTCCGAATGCGAAATAACTATGTTTAGCAAGTATTTTATCAATCGCCCTATTTTATCCACTGTTATCGCCATGATCATCATGCTGCTCGGATTTGTGGCGATTAAAACGCTTCCGATCTCGCAGTTACCGAATCTTACCCCTCCTACTGTTGTCGTTACGGCACAGTATCCGGGAGCCGATGCCCAAACCATCGCCAACAATATACTCACTCCGCTCGAATCGCAAATCTCCGGAGCTGACGGGCTCATGTATATGTCTTCCAAAGCAGCTGCGCTGCCTGGAACTGCGTCCATTACCTGTACTTTTAACATCGGTGTCAACCAAGATTTAGCAGCGGTTGATGTTCAAAACCGTATCAATTCGGTCATTGCCCAGCTTCCCCAAACAACTCGTGATTTAGGGGTCACTGTTCAGAAAAAAACTTCCGATATTTTGTTATTGGTAGCGATCACGTCACCCGATGGCAGCTATGATTCAACCCAAATCAGTAATTACATTTCGGCTAATCTGATCGATGAGATTAAAAAAATCCCCGGTGCGGGACGTTCACAGATTTTCGGCCAGCGCGATTATGCCATGCGTATCTGGCTTAACCCTGACAAAATGGCATCGCTTGGAATCAGTACCGCTGAAATCGCGGCTGCGATCAAAGATCAAAATTTACAAGTCTCTCCCGGACGTTTAGGTCAAGCTCCAACGAATGATGAGCAGATGTGGACGATGCAGCTCACCTCAAAAGGGCGTTTCTCAACTGCTGAAGAGTTTCAAAACATTATTGTCCGTGCTAAAAATGACGGTTCTATGGTTCGGCTTCGTGATGTTGCCCGTGTGGAACTCGGCAGCCAAAATTACGAATTTTTCGGACGGGTTAACGGTAAACCCGCAGCCATGATCGGGATTTTTGCCGACGTCAATGCCAATGCGCTCGATACCTCTGCCGCTGTTGCAGCAAAAATGGAAAAACTCGCCAAAAAATTTCCTGCCGGAATCACCTATGATATCCCATACGATACAACCGATTTCGTCAAAATCTCGATCGAAGAGGTACTTTTTACCCTGTTTGCATCGATCGTTTTGGTCAGTATGGTTATCTATCTCTTCTTGCAAAGCTCCCGTGCGGCGATGATTCCGATCATGTCGATCCCAATCGCCCTTACCGGAGCCTTTATCGGAATGTATCTGCTAGGGTATTCGATCAATACCCTCACCCTATTCGGTCTCGTTCTCGCCATCGGTATCGTCGTCGATGATGCCATCGTCGTTATCGAAAATATGGAGCGGATACTCCAACATGAAAAACTCTCACCGCGTGAAGCGGCGATCAAAGCAATGGGACAGATTTCGGGTCCCGTCGTCGCAATCGTATTGGTTATGTGTGCCGTCTTTATCCCCGCAACTTTTATGGGGGGGATGACAGGACAGCTTTATAAACAGTTCGCCGCAACCATTGCCATCTCAGTCGTATTTTCAGGTTTTATGGCACTTACCTTTGCCCCCTCTATCGGTGCATTAATCCTTAAGCACCATGAAAATGAGCCGGCTCGCTTTTTCCGCTGGTTTAACCGTGTTTTCGCCAATATGACCGATAATTATGTTCGCCGATCCGGTTTTATGATCCGTAAATCGTTGATTTTTCTAACCATTTATCTCTCAACCTACTTTTTCATCGGATTTTTCCATAAAACGCTTCCGACAGCCTTTTTACCGATGGAAGACCAAGGGTATTTTATTACCAGTATCAACCTTCCTGACGGTGCTACGGCGAACCGAACGCTGGAGGTGGTTAAACAGGTCGAAGCGATTTTAGCTCAACAAGAAGGGGTTTATAAATATACTGCCATTACCGGTATCAATATTCTTACCTTCTCCCAAGAACCAAACTCCGCCGTTGTCTTTACACGGCTAAAACCGTGGAGTGAACGGACAACTAAAGAGCTAAAAGTATTTGGAATCCTAAACTCTGTCGGACCGAAACTGGGAAGTATCAAAGAGGCAAAAGTATTTGCAATGCCGCCACCGCCGATTCGCGGTATGGGACCGTCTGACATGTTTGTCCTAAGACTGCTGCAACCGGGAAGCAATGATTTCAACAAACTTGCCGAAGCGACAAATTCTTTTGTCGGTAATTTGCGAAATGACCCAAGCATCAAAAACCCGATGACGACAATGAACATCAATACTCCAACCCTCTCAGTTGAAGTAAATCGTGAAAAAGCCAAAATGATGGGGCTCTCCATCAGTGATGTGTACCAAACGCTCCAAGCGACCATCGGTACAATGTACATCAATCAGTTCGATAAAAACGGTAAAACCTACTGGGTAGAGATGCAATCCGATTCCCCATACCGCGCAACACCTGAAGATATCGGACGTGCATGGGTTCGCTCTTCCAGCGGTCAGCTTGTCCCCCTCTCCTCAGTTGTCACAGCTAAAATGTCAAGCGCCCCCTCTTCGATCGAACATTTTAACGGTGTTCTTTGTACCACCGTTATGGGCTCACCAGCACCAGGATACAGCTCAGGCGATTTGATTAAAAATTTGGAGAACAAATCGGACACCGTATTGCCATCCACTATGAGTTACGATTGGGAAGGGCTCTATCTCCAAGAGAAACTTGTCGGCTCCAAAGCGCTGATAATTATGGCTTTTGCGTTGGTTATGGTCTATCTTATCCTTGCGGCATTGTATGAGCGCTGGACACTCCCTATCTCTATTATGCTTGCCGTACCGTATGGTATTATGGGGGCTTATACGGTAGTATGGTTGATTCCGTTTCTCAATAACAACGTCTTTTTCCAAATCGGTTTGCTTACCCTCATCGCCCTATCGGCGAAAAATGCGATTTTGGTTGTTGAGTTCGCAGAAGAACAGCGACACAGCGGTAAAAGTGTTTATGATTCGGCTCTCGAAGCGGCACGTCTTCGTTATCGTCCGATGATGATGACCTCTTTTGCTTTCCTTGCCGGAATGCTCCCTCTGATTTTTAGTTCAGGTGCAGGAGCTGCAGGGCGTTTTTCTATCGGTGTGGCAATGTTTGGCGGGATGCTTGCGGCAACCTTTATCGAACGTTATTTCATTCCGTTTCTTTACTACTGGGTCGCTACGGCTCAGGAGAAATTTAGTGCCGAAAAAGGAGTCGATCATGAATAAAACCTATTTTAGCCTTACCCTGCTCTCCATATTCTTTTTAAGCGGGTGCGCCATCGGACCCGACTATGTTCGTCCTGATGTTAGTGTGCCCGAAACGTTTGTGAACAATGATAGTAATAAAACAACTCAACAAAGTATCGATGCCCAATGGTGGAAAAACTTCCACGATGAGTCCCTAACCCGTTTTATTGAAGAGGCACTTACCACTAATTATGATCTTCAAGCTTCCCGCGCATCCGTAGAAGCAATCTTAGGGCAATTTGACCAAGCCAAATCGTATCTTTATCCCCAAATCAATGCCAACGGTTCATTGGATCGTAAAGGGGTTAATAATGCCACTAGCGGAGGGTATCAGTTACGTGAAGGTGTTACCTCTACTTATGCCGGTTCTTTATCCTTAGCGAGTTATGAGATCGATTTGTTCGGAAAAGTACGACGGGCGAATGAAGCTGCCCGTGCAGCACTCCTCTCCAGTGAATACGCGTCACAAACACTCAGAGTCTCTATAGCCTCTAGCGTTGCCGCATCGTATGTAAAACTCTCCTCTATTCAAGGACAAATTGATTTAGCAAAAGAAAATGTCATACTAAACGATGAAATCGTCAAATTAAATGAAATAAAATACAAACACGGTGTTATTGCAGAGAGTGTTTTGTTACAATCAATATCTGAAGCCCAAAGTGCAAAAGCAACCCTATCAGCACTCGAGGGGACCAAGATTAACGAAACGGCTACCTTCAATCTCCTCTTAGGGCGCAATCCAACCAATGTTAGTGTTTCTGCACTCGATACTATAACGTTACCGGAAGTCCCTGAAGCACTCCCATCATCTATACTGTCCAAACGGCCTGACATCGCCACAGCAGAGCAAAACCTGATAGCTGCCAATGCCAAAATAGGTATTGCTCGTGCCGCCTATTTTCCGAGTATAAAACTAACAGGGATGTTAGGGGTGCAAAGTCTTGAACTGAGCAACTTCATCTCTAACCCGGCTCGAATCTGGGAAATCACTCCTTCCGTTAGCGTTCCTATTTTTTCCGCAGGTCTCATTGCGGGTCAAATCAAAACAGCCGAAGCCGATCAGAACCAGAGCCTTGCTCTCTATAAAAAGAACATAGTAAGCGCTTTTAACGATACGGACAATGCCATTGGACAAAGTTCGAAGAGCAAAGATCAGCTCAGTTATCAGATTGCACGCGTAGAAGCCATCCAGAAAGCATTGAGTCAAAGCAAATTGCGTTACCAAGTCGGTACTATCAGCTACAGTGATATGCTCTTAGTACAGCAGCAATGGCTCCAAGCATCACAACAACTGTTGATTGCAAAACAAAATGCCCTTACCTCAACAATATCTCTTTATAAAGCACTGGGTGGAGGATGGAGTGAAGAACAAACTCCTCCTATGCCGAATCTTCTTCCTTCCGGACGTTAATTACCTCTTTCGAGGCAATTAACACTAAAACTTACCCTCAATTTTCCAACTCTAAATGCCGTTCAAAAGACAACAATCAGTAAACAAACAGTAAAAAAGCTAAAAAAAATAAATAAAAAATCTTTTTTTGTCACCTATTCACTCTAATTTTGAACAAATTTGATAAAAATATAATATTTAAAAAGCCCTATTTTAGGGAGTTTGTTAAAATGTTTAGAAAAATGTTCTAAAAGACTTGACAAGTATAGGGTTAGTAGTGGTATACTTCCGCCATATTTTTTTAAGGAGCCTTACCATGATGAAAATCATTTCTGCGTTGCTTTTGGCTGCAATGTTTATCGGATGCAGCGAGTCTGCAACAACTGAAGAAGCTGCTGCACCAGTTGCTGAAGAAGCTAACATGACTACTGACGCTAACATGACTGCTGAAGCTACTGCACCAGTTGCTGAAGAAGCTAACATGACTACTGACGCTGCTGCACCTGCAGAAGCTAAATAAGTTTTCCTTAACTTCTTAAAGTTTCGTACTTCGGTACGAAACTATTTCCTCATTCTCTCTTTTTAAAACAAATTCAAACTAACTTATCGTAAACTGTCCTAACAAAAATTAGGAGCCTTCTTTATGAAAATTGTTCTTCCCATTATATGTTCCCTTTTCTTCATCGGATGCGGTGATAATAAACCGACAGAAGTATCTGCAACAGCTCAAACCATTGCACCCATAGAAGTTAAAAGTAGTTCCCCTGAGACCAATACAACAGCAGTTGTAGCACCATTAACTCCTGCTATGAACTCAGTGGATGGTGCAGCATTATTTGCTCAAAAATGTGTCTCCTGCCATGGAGCTAAAGCTGAAAAATCAGCCTTAAATAAATCTCAGGTTATTGCTACATTCGGTGAGCAGCAGATTAAAGATGCGCTCAAAGGGTATCAGAACGGCACATACGGTAAAGATATGAAAGCGGTAATGCAAGGACAAGCCAAAGGGCTTAACGATGCTCAGATCGACGCATTGGCCAAATATATCTCAACCCTTTAACCTTCACATTTAGGTAACGCAAATTTCTGCGTTACCAGTTCCCCCTCTTCATTGAAGAAAAGATAGTAAAGTTTGTCTTTTTTAACACTCATCCCCGCAAGATAGCGTAATGCTAAATTCGCTTGTAAAGATGCAATATGCATGACAATAGGTGTGGCGATCCCGGCAGGCGTTTTATTGTGTAATTTTAAATAGCTCGTTAAATGAAGCCTCTTCGAAAAAGCACACTTGCCCGTTAAACGCTTCTACCGATCCGTATACCCACGGCAAATTTTTCGATTTGGCATAAGTATTGATAGCACCGCGAGAGGGGAGATTGTCGGTAGCATCGATGATGAGATCAACGTCAATATTTTTTTGTGTAAACCCGTCAAAATCACAAATATGTGCAGTCGCTTTCACATACGGACAACGCTCTTCAATCAACGTTGCACATACTTCAGCTTTGAATTTCTCCTCATCTCCCATTTTAAACGCGATTTGACGATGAATATTATGCAAGCTAACCGTATCAAAATCGATCATATGAATCTCGCCGATCCCTGATGCACCCAAAGCAAACGCTAAAGATGATCCAAGCCCTCCGCTTCCTATAATCGCAATCTTCTTCGATTGCAAAGAGAGTTGCGTCTCTTCCCCCCACAACTGTATCTGACGATGGAAATAGTCGATCATCGTATCTTTCTCCTATGGATATTTGTTTTAGCTTATCATCGTTTTAGTAAACACCATAGTTATTATGATTCGTCTACTAAGATTTATAAGGGTAATGCAATAACGAAACGAGCACCTTCATTGATGTTTTCAACCCAGATTTTTCCACCAAAGCTCTCTTCAATAATATATTTTGACATATGTAAACCTAATCCGCTTCCGTGTTCCGGTTCTTTGGTCGTAAAATAGATATCAAAAATCTTGTCTATAACCGCCGGAGCTACTCCTCCTGCATTATCTTCAACACTGACGTGAATCTTCTCATCCACCTCTTCGACACAGATTACAATTTTACCATCGGCAATTTTTTGCTCTACAATCGCATCATGCGCATTTTTAATCAGATTCATCAATACTTGAATCATCTCATTTTTAACGATATCTACTTTATGTGTCGTTAAAATATTGACCTTGGTCTTAATTTTTGCAAATTTGAGAAATATGTCACTCAGTTTCAATGCTTCTGATACTAAACTGCCCACATCTTCAAGCGATTTTGATTTATCGGTTTTATAAAAATTTCTGAAATCATCAATGGTTTTGGAAAGATACTGTAAATGCTGATCTACCCTCTGATGAGATTCATCAAAACAGGTCTCATCACATTTTCCAAGCTTATACTTAACATACATATCTTGATTGATGAGTGCCAATGTATTCAAGCGGCTGTCGCCATTGATGAGCAATCTGTTCAATCATCTCTCCCATCGCCGCAAGTCTGGATTGTTGAACAAACAAACGATCTTTTACACGTGCTTCATTGAGAGCATTTTCTACTTTTTCTCTCAAGGTCTCGTTGAGGTGATTTAGTTTTTCGATATATTCACGCTGTAAAAGATAGACACGATCTGCTAACGCCCAAGAGAGAAATATCATCTCTATCGCCGATCCGATCTGCTGAACGTTATTGACCCCGTAAAAACTTGGAATAAATCAAACTTATTAAACGCAAAAATAATCGTTCCGATCAACAAAGAACTCCATCCCGCAACATAAAACCGTGCAGCACGACAGTTATGCCGTAACACAACAATCCGGCAATCAACAATATAATCGGAACGATTAGCAGGCGAAGGATGCATTAATCTTAATCACATTCCCGTAGGTAATAGCAATGAAGCAACCGCCATAATGAAACTGAGTACCATGATAGTGACGAATCAACCTTATCTATTTTTGGGGTATACAAGGAGGTATGCAAGAAATGGCGGCTAAAATAAAGGGCACTAAATGCCGTTAACGCGATAAAGAACTCGATCCATGATCTATCAACCACCGTAATCACCCCATAGGTATTTAATTCCCATTCCATCAAATGAGAGTTGCCAGAAAATAAAAGAGACAAGAAAAAAATATATCTTAAGATAATTTCGATCTCGTGTATAATGAATAAAACAATGTTATAGAGCAAAACAATAAAAAAAATCCCGTAATAAAGTCCGACTAAAAAATTATTTTGTTCCAACTCCTCCATCAACATTTTAGAAGAGAAAATAGAGAGGGGAAGCTGCATTGAACTTTGCGTTTTTACCCGTAATAACAGTGTTGAATCCATAATGTCTGCAAGGGGAAGTTGAGAGATAAAATAGTGTGAAGCAATATCACGTGAGTTAAAAGAATGGAGGTTCCGATATGCTGATGTTTAATCAGGATCCATCCGCTTTTAGGACAAAAATACATCTATACTTTCCAAGAGTGGATAATCAATTTTCAGCCACCAATCGATCTCATCAGTACGTATAATTGTGCAACTCTATCTTAAACCAATAAACCGATTTTGTAAATCCGAAATTTACACTATTCTCTTTCGTATATAGGGTAAATTGTTTTGACTTAACCTGTTCAAGATCCAAACTTCCGTTTGCATCTTCCAGATAGGATATTGCACCTTGTAAAGAGGGTATAGTATCTCTTTGCAGTGTTACCGGAGAAGCATGAAGGGTTAATGCAAAAAAGATAAAAAAGAAAAATAGTTTTTTCACCCTATTTTCGCTTTCGTAACGCCTCTTTAAACCCCCACCCTTTTCGTGATTCGGAGAGGCTTTTTCGATCCAAATCAACGATTAGGAGTTCCTCAGTATTTCCGAGGTCTGCCTCTATTTCTCCGTCCGGAGAGACAACCATCGAATCACCGTAGAATTTCCATGCACTTTGCTCATCACAATATTCTCCGACACGATTGGCACGGAGAATATAACAGTTGTGGGTAAACGCTCTTGTTTTAATCAGTTCACGCCAACGATTATGCGATTCGAATGTTGAAGCGCTGGGAACCAGGACAGCATCAATAACTTTTGATGTTACGGCATCCCACATAGGATCAAAATGGGTCTCAAATCCACCCATAACGGCAAATTTGAACCCATCACACGAAAAAATCATCGGAGGTTTTACCGCTTCAATCGGATTGTTGAAAAACTTTTCTTCATTCCAGTGAGGGTAATTAATCAAAAATTGCTGAGGATAGTAGGTAACACTGCGAGCATTGACCTTTGCAATCATCTTGGTACACTCTTTTTTCTTTACCGTAACAATAGGGGCAACAAATGTCAGATCATATTTGAGGGCAAGAGCTTTAAGGGTTTCGATCTGATGGGAACTTTGTTCAGCTATCATACTCACCGGCGTATTGATGAGTTCTTTGAAAAACGGGTTGAGAAGATATTCCCCCATTAAAACGAGTTTTACCCCTTTTTGACTCGCAACACGGGCATAATTTTCTAAAATTTTACTCCCCATTCCGATAGAGGGGAGTTGGAGTATGGCTACACGCATTATTGCTCCTGATTTTTGATGATTTGAATCTGCAACTGGGCATTTTGGAGCATTGTTTCAGCAACGCGCAGCTCTTTCATCCCCTCTTCATATGCCTTAACACTCTCATTCATTGGTAGTGCAGGATCCATAAGCTTCTCTAAAATTGCTTTTGCATTGGTAATCTTGGTCTCAAAACTCTCATCAGTGCTCATAGTGCCTCCCGAACATAATTCTCTATTTTATCAATTTCTACTAAAAAAGCATCATGACCGTAGTCACTCGCTACTTGGAGATAATCGCTGTTTGTTTTGCCTATAGCTTTCATTGCAGTATGAATAGATTCCATCTCTGAGGGGAGGAAAAGGATATCTTTTTCAAACCCTACCAGATAAAGTTCCGCATTGATTTTGCCTAAAGCCTCTTCCATCGAATCAAATCCCCGTGAGAGATCGTAAATATTGATCGCTTTGGTGATGTACAAATATGAAAGAGGATCAAACCATTTCGTAAAGTTATAGCCGTTATACTCTAAATACGATTCAACCTGAAATTTTCCGAACAGTTCATACAATCCATCAGTTCGTTTGTATTCACGACCGAACTTCTTCTCCATTGACTGATGGGAGAGGAAGCTGATATGCCCTGCCATCCGTCCGATTGCCATACCGCTCAAACCGTTTTCACGGATCACTTGCGGATCATAATAACCGTTTTTAAATTCAGGATCTTTGAGAATCGCTTCTTGTGCTACTTTATTAAACGCAATAGCCCACGGTTGCGTGGCAGCCGTTGTCGCCATAGCAATAATTTTTTTAGCAAAGTTGGGAAAAAATACTCCGAAAGCCAACGCCTGCATCCCCCCCATCGATCCGCCGATCACGGCATGTACCTGATGGATACCCAAACGATCAAACAAAATTCTTTGCGCCTTGACCATATCCAAGATGGTAACAACAGGAAATTTATAGCGATAAGAGTCATTATAAGGATAACGAGGAGACATCGGTCCGGTGGAACCGAAACAACTCCCGATAACATTGGTACAGATCACGAAAAATTTGTCGGTATTGACCGCTTTTCCCTGCCCTATGAGTCCATCCCACCATCCACTCTTATTATCCCCCTCATACGTCCCTGCAGCATGATGAGAGCCTGTCAGGGCATGACAAATCACAATGACATTATCTTTTGCTTCATTAAGCTCCCCGTACGTCTCATAAGCGATATCATACGGTTCCAAGATACGCCCGCTCTCTAAATAGAGAGGGTTAGTAAAATGTTCACTGGAAGTTTGAAGGTTTAACATAAAGCCCTTTTTTATGCGCTTAACGCTGCTTTGAGATCATCAATCAGATCTTCGGATGCTTCCAACCCGATGCTCAGACGGATAAGTCCTGATGGAACACCGCATGCGATCAACTCTTCATTCGATAACTGTTGATGAGTCGTTGATGCCGGATGGGTAATAATCGATTTTGAATCTCCGATATTAACGACTAAAGAGAACAGTTTTGTCGCATCGACGATCTGTTTCGCGCTCTCGAAACTCTCAACTTCAAAGCTCAGCAAGCCGCTTGACATACCATTTTGGAAGTAGCGTTGCGCATTGGCATAATTACTGTTGCTTTTCAGCCCCGGATAATTTACTTTTTTAACCAACGGATGAGACTCTAAAAACTCCGCAACCGCTAATGCATTGCGTGAGTGCTCACGCATACGAAGAGAGAGGGTTTCGATCCCCTGAATAAAGAGCCATGAGTTAAACGGTGATACAACAGCACCCAAATCGCGTAAAAGAGAAAGACGGGCACGAAGGGTAAATAACGGCAAAGGGACATCAACATACACAAGGCCGTGATAACTCTCATCCGCTTCGTTAAACTGCGGATAACGAGCATTTCCTTTGATGAAATCGACTAATCCCGCCCTTTCAACCATAATTCCGCCGATTGCAAGCCCTTGTCCCGTCGTGTATTTACTCGCACTGTGAACGACTACGTCAACCCCGTGCTCAAGCGGTCGGCAAAGAACCGGAGTCGCTACCGTATTGTCCACAATCGTAAGGACACCGTGTTTTTTGGCAATAGCGGTAATGGCTGAAATGTCGGCTACGTCAATACTCGGATTGGTCAACGTCTCAAAAAAGATCGCTTTGGTTTTATCATCCACCAGCGCTTCAATCTCACTCGGGTTTTGAACATCAAAATAGCGCGCCGTAATTCCGAAACGTTTTAGCGTATACGACGCTTGAGTCAGTGTTCCGCCGTAAAGTTGACGGGCACAGATAATATTGTCTCCCGTTTCAGCAGAATTGGCGATAGCGTAAAAAATTGCCGCCATTCCGCTAGACGTTGCCAAACCTGCCGCGCCCCCTTCAAGTGTTGCGAAACGTTTTTCAAATACGTCGGTCGTCGGATTATTGAGTCGGGTATAAATATTCCCCAACTCTTTGAGAGCAAACAAATTTGCCGCATGTTCGACATCGCGAAACTCGTATGCCGTCGTTTGATAAATAGGAACTGCCATCGTACTTTGGGTATCTTTATCGTATCCCGCGTGTAGTGCTTCGGTTTGAAGTTGCATGTGCATCCTTTGTAATTGTTTTGTGCAATTGTATCAACACAACAAACATTTTCCCATGTTTCCCTAACGGCTTAATAGCCATTAGTTTAATAAGGATTATTTATACGTGATAGTTCGGAGCTTCTTGGGTGATAATAACATCATGAACATGAGACTCTTTAAGCCCAGCACTGGTAATTTCAACGAATTCCGCTTTATCCCAGAACGCTTCAATGCTTTCCGATCCGCAATACCCCATAGATGAACGGAGTCCACCCATCATTTGATGTACTACCGCTGCGATACTTCCACGAAATGGTACGCGCCCCTCGATCCCCTCTGGAACGAGTTTGTCCGCCGCTGTCCCCTCTTGGAAATAACGATCGGTTGATCCTTTAGTCATTGCACCGATTGAACCCATACCACGGTATGATTTATATTGACGCCCTTGATACATAATGGTATCACCCGGTGATTCTTCAGTACCTGCGAGGAGTGATCCCGCCATAATAACACTCGCTCCCACTGCAAGTGCTTTTGCGATATCACCTGAATAGCGAATACCGCCATCAGCGATAATCGGTACTCCGTGTTTGCGCCCGACTGCGGCACACTCATCGATGGCAGAGATTTGTGGAACACCGACACCGGCTACGATACGGGTTGTACAGATCGATCCCGGTCCGATACCCACTTTAACACCGTCAGCTCCCGCTTCGATAAGTGCTAATGTCGCTTCGCCCGTCGCAACGTTTCCGGCGATGATATCAACGACCATCTCTTTTTTGATCGCTTTGACCGTATCTAAAATCCCTTTGGAATGACCGTGAGCAGAATCGAGAACCAATACATCAACACCCGCATCGACAAGAGCACGTGCACGGTCAAGCTGTCCTACGCCGATAGCAGCACCTACACGTAGACGACCGAAATCATCTTTATTCGCATGTGGGTATTCGATCCGTTTTTTGATATCTTTGATCGTAACTAAACCTTTAAGCAACCCATTATCATCGATGATCGGAAGCTTTTCGATTTTATTAACGTGCATCATTTGCTCAGCTTCAGCCAAAGTTATACCTGCTTTTGCAGTGATAAGCGGCATTGGTGTCATCGCATCAATGGCTAATTTAGACAAATCTTTTTCAAAACGCATATCACGGTTGGTTAAAATTCCGAGCAGTTTGTTGTGCTCGTCCACCACCGGAACACCCGAAATTTTGAACTCATTCATCAACGCTTCTGCATCTTCGAGTGTAGCATCAGGATGGACAAAAATCGGATCAATGATGATACCGCTTTCTGATTTTTTTACTTTTTTGATCTGTTTCACTTGCGTTTCGATATCCATATTTTTATGGATGATTCCGATACCGCCTAAATGGGCCATTGCGATCGCCGCACGGTATTCGGTTACTGTATCCATCGCCGCAGAGACCATCGGAATATTAAGGGAAATATTACGGGTCAACATCGTTTTCAAACTCACCTCTTTAGGAAGAACCTCAGAGTATTTAGGGATGAGCAATACATCTTCAAAAGTGAGGGCGCGTTTACGAATATTCATGAGGTTATCCTTGTAGTTGAGTTTCGAGGCTAAGCGCCCCGTTAAAGAGTGTTTGCTCCGCATACGGAGCGGCTATGAGCTGAAGGCCGACCGGCATACCGTTATCGGCTGTATCAACCGGAATCGAAATAGCCGGAAGTCCCGCTAGATTAACTGAAATCGTATAAATATCACTCAAATACATCTCAAGCGGATCGCTTAAGGCACCGAACTCATACGCTGTACGAGGTGCTACCGGAGTTAAGATAAGATCAACCTCTTCGAAAATCTTATTATACTCCTCTTGAATGAGATGGCGTACTTTTTGTGCTTTGACATAGTAGGCATCGTAATATCCTGAGGAGAGGACGAAATTCCCTAGCATAATACGGCGTTGTACTTCGGCACCGAAACCTGACGAGCGGGTTTGCAAAAATGTATCTTTGAGATTATCCCCCTCTACACGGTTCCCATAGCGAATACCGTCATAACGGGCAAGATTGGTCGTCGCTTCCGCCGTTGCCGTGATGTAATAGGCTGAAATGTCGTATTTCGGATCCATCAACGATTTTTCTACGATAGTATGTCCCGCATTTTTAAGTGCTTCAACCGCTTTTGCATACGCTTTGCGTACTTCTTCGGAGGCATCTTTAACGTAATCGGGGACAATGGCAACGGTAAGTTTTACCTTACCGTCAAGTTTATCGCTTACACTGCCGTCATTGCGATCCGCAGAGGTAGAATCTTTCGGATCATACCCTTGGATAATGTCGTACAAAATCGCCGCATCTTCGACATTTTGGGTCATCGGTCCGATCTGATCGAGTGAACTCGCATACGCACCCAAACCGTAACGGCTGACACGTCCATAGGTCGGTTTCATCCCGACGATACCGCAAAATGCCGCAGGTTGACGAATCGATCCGCCCGTATCGCTACCCAATGCCGCAACTGCAAGCCCTGCTGCTACCGCAGCAGCCGAACCGCCCGAACTTCCGCCGGGAACACAGTTATGGTTGAGCGGGTTAAGCGTTTTACCATAACAGCTGCTCTCGGTCGTTGAACCCATCGCAAACTCATCCATATTGGTACGTCCGAACGGTGACATGTTCGCGGCAAGGAGTTTTTCGATGACGGTCGCATTGTACGGAGCAATGTAGCCTTTGAGGATATTTGATCCCGACGTTACCGACCAACCTGTTACTTGAATGTTATCTTTGATCGCGATCGGGATCCCCTCACCGACATTAAGGACATCGATATAGGCATTCAATTCAGGGTTTGCGGCAATCTTGGCTTTTAACTCTTCTTTGAGTGAACTGAGTTCTTCTTTCGAGAGCTTTAACGCCTCTTTGAGTGTTATCATACACTTTCCTTTCTACGTTTTGCTTGTTTAACCATCACAATGCCCAAGGCAATGACAGCGAAAATAACACCGATCGTTTCAAAAACAAAACTCATCGGTACAGGTTGTGATACATCGATCATTATGCGACTACCACCTGTGCACAACGAGGACATACTGTCTCTTCATTTTCACTGTGATATTTCCAGCAACGAGGGCATTTGGCTTTGGATGCAAGGGCGATATTAAACGTATCCCCTTCGAATTCAAACGTCCCTAAAATATCTTTGAGTTCACAGGCACACCATTTAGAGATAACCAGATACTCTTCAATATCCGCTTTTTTCATCGCTTTGGCACACTCTGACGTTGTCGAGATCACAAGTTCAAGAGTATTTTTAATCACTTTCTCTTTTTTCAACCCGTCCACGATCTCGTTGAATTTCTCACGGATCACTTTCATCGTTGCTTCATCCCAGCTACTTTCAACACTCTCGATCGAGGCATAGGTGACATCGAAAATATCGTTTGCCGACCCTTTTAAAATCGCCGGAGCATTTTCAAAAATCTCATCGGCAGTATAGGTCAAAATCGGTGCGATCAGTCCGAGCATCGATTTAGCAATGATCGCCATAGCACTCTGTGTTGAGCGGCGTTCTGCCGAAGAAGCTCCGTCACAATACATACGGTCTTTGGTGATATCGATATAAACACCGCTGAGCTCATTAACGATGAAATAATTAAGTCCGCTCATCCCGTGAACGAAATTGTACTCGCCGAACAAACGATGGGTTTCGTCAAATACCTCTTTGGCTTTGGATACGATCCATTTATCGATTTCGCCCATTTCGCTGTACGGCACGATGCTCTCAAGTCCGTCGAGATTGGCGAGCATAATACGAAACGTATTACGAAGCTTGCGATATTGATCCGCCGTTTGTTTGAGGATATTTCCGGAAATTTTCAAATCCCCCTGATAATCGCTCATCGCTACCCATAAACGTAAAATCTCAGAACCGTACTCTTTGAGCACCGATTCAGGGAGCTACGACGTTCCCTTTGGATTTCGACATCTTCTCGCCCTTCTCATCGACGGTAAATCCGTGGGTGAGAAGCGCTTTATACGGAGCGATATGTTCCACCGCCGTACTTAAAAAGAGTGATGATTGGAACCATCCTCGATGCTGATCGGATCCTTCGATGTATAAATCGGCAGGATACTCTCCCGCATCGTAGTTACGCGATTTTAGAACCGCATTCCACGTCGAACCGCTGTCAAACCAAACGTCGAGAATATCGGAGACTTTTTCAAGTTCATCCGCTTTATACCCGGATCCCGGATAGAGGAGTTCTTCAATGCTCATCGAATACCACGCATCGGTACTGTGCATCTCGAAAATCATCGCGATGAAGTTAAGAACTTTCTCATCGAGTATTACTTCACCTGTCGCTTTAACACGGAAAAATGCGATAGGGACGCCCCAATCACGCTGACGTGAGATACACCAATCGGGACGATTTTCGACCATTGAGCCCAAACGATTGCGCCCGCTCTCCGGATAAAATGCCGTTTTAGCTACTTCGGCCTGAGCGATTTCGCGAAGCGTTTTTGTCTCACCCTCAGGGGTTCCATCAACACTGATAAACCATTGCTTCGTTGCACGATAAATTAGCGGTGTATGGCTTCTCCAGCAATGAGGGTAGGAGTGACGAAATTTCGACACTTTCAACGCACTCTCACCCAAAAGGGCAATAATCGGCTCATTGGCTTTGAAAATATGGGTTCCGACAAACTCTTCAGGATTCGGGAGAAGTTTCTCACGGACGACGCTCAGATCATAGCATCCCGTCTCATCGACCGGCATCACCACTTCGAGGTTGTAGCGAAGCCCGATACGGTAGTCATCTTCCCCATGTCCCGGTGCCGTGTGAACACACCCCGAACCGTTCTCCATCAATACGTGTTCACCGAGTACCAGATGTGACCCGCGACCGTTAAGAGGATTGATTGCAAAACTATTTTCGAATTTTTTCGCTTCGATTTTTTGTATGACGGTTCCGGTAAATACACCCTCTTCGATCAGTGCAATGTAGCGTTTTTCGGCAACGATGTACCCATCGGATGTACGGACATAAATTTCATCAGGATTGAGCGAAATCCCAGTATTAGCAGGCAATGTCCACGGTGTCGTTGTCCAGATGACGATCGCGGCTTTCCCTTCGATCCCTGCACGTACTTTCGCATCGTCATTCAGTTCAAATGCGACATAAATCGAGTAGTCCTCTTTATCTTCATATTCGACTTCCGCTTCGGCAAGTGCGGTACGTTCCGCCCAGCTCCAGTAAACCGGTTTGGAACGCTCAATCAACAGCCCTTTTTTCGCCACGGCGCAAAGAGTGCGATAGATATTTGCTTCAAACTTGGAATCCATCGTCAAATATGGATTATCCCAATCGGCGATGACACCCAATTTTTTAAACTCTTCGCGCTGAATGTCGACAAATTCGCTGGCATGATCGCGGCACATTTGGCGTACTTCTGCGGTACTGAGAAGCTCTTTTTTCTGCTTCCCGCCCAGTTTTTTCTCCACTTGCTGCTCGATCGGTAGCCCGTGACAGTCCCAGCCGGGGGTAAAGCGAACCGATTTTCCGTTGAAATAGTGGTATTTGACAATAATATCTTTTAGCACTTTGTTCAGTGCATGCCCGATATGGGTATGACCGTTAGCATACGGAGGACCGTCATGCAACGTAAAGCTTTGCGCATCTTTGCGATTTGCTTTCATTCGACCGTAAACATCTTTGGCAATCCATGCCGCATAGCGGGTAGGCTCGTTTTGAACCAAATTTCCTCGCATCGGAAACTCAGTCTGAGGTAGAAGGAGGGTCTCTTTATAATCCATCTGTTACCTTATATAAAAAGTGGTGCATTATAGCGCTTGGGTGATTAAATTTTGCTGTCACTGTGCTATACTATCCCAAATTTATACACGGGAAAACCATGAAACGCGATGTTATTTTCGTAGGTAATCGACTAATTTTGAATGAAGCGTATGAGCGTTATATCCTTCGAAGTATTAAAAACTGCCTCACATCGATCGACTCAATCAGCTATTTCGAAGAATCAGATAAGGGACTTTTTTTACACCTTGAAACCCTTTTAAAATACGAATCAAAACTCATTATTGTTACGACAAAAAGCACTTTTACTATTGTCGGAAAACTTCTCAGTACCGTCACTGCCGATAATCAAATTTTAAAAGAGCAGATGCTTATCCCATCACGTGCCAGTGTCCTTGAAAATGGAAGTTATCTCCTCAGTCACAACAACTCCGAAATCAACGTTATTTTGGCAACCGAGGGGAAAAAGCTCCCTCCGCTTCTTATCGATGACGAATCACGTCTATCAACTATCCATCTCTTTAATGAAGAACTGCTCAGTGCCCAAACGCTCCTCGAACCGTTAGCTCAAAATTTTGATGTAAAGCTTGAATTTAGCGAATTGGTTGAAGGGTGGCTTAAAATCCGAATCCACACCCGCCGTCATGGAAATCTTTCTCAATTTATAGCCTCTGCACGCGGTTTGATGCACCATAAAGTCATTGCTGCTACCAATATCGCCGCATTTATGATTGAAAAGCTCAGCCTTACATCATAAAAAACTCTCCTTTGCCGAAAGTTGCAGCGGCGGATCGTTAGCCCATTTTTTTACCTCTCAAAGCGGTGCGTCTAATATTTTTGACGGCTCTTTAATTACCTATTCAAACACTTTAAAAGCCAACTGGTTAGCGGTTGATGACCAAGCGATCGAGGCATATGGAGCAGTCAGCGCCGAAGTAGTGTTAGAGATGTCAGAGGGGGCTATGAATGTCAGTTTTGCCGATTATTCTCTCGCCATTAGCGGAGTTGCAGGCCCTACTGGAGGAACGGATAGCAAACCGGTTGGAACCGTCTATATCAGTGCCCGTTCCAAAACATCGGTTCATACCGAACGTTTTAATTTTGAAGGAGATCGTAACTATATTCAAGAACAAAGCGTCCTTATGGCCGTTAAAATGCTCTTAAATATTGATCGAGAACTCTTTTTTAGTTAGAGAATAATTATATCCTTGACAAAACAACATCTTTCCCCTATAATTTCGCCCTCACAATCGTCCTTATTTTGATGATTGAAGAGGTCCCGTTAGCTCAGCTGGTAGAGCATTTCACTTTTAATGAAGGGGTCGATGGTTCGAATCCATCACGGGACACCATATTGTTGATTCAGTGACCCTTTCGTCTAGTGGCCAAGGACACTATCACTTCATGGTAGGAACAGAGGTTCAAATCCTTTAGGGGTCGCCACTTGTTCATGTTATTTCGATTTATTTTTTAAACTCATGGGAGTTTAGCTCAGTTGGTAGAGCGCTACCCTTACAAGGTAGATGTCACAAGTTCGAGTCTTGTAATTCCCACCATAATTTTTGGCTGCAGCGGTAGTTCAGTTGGTTAGAATGCCTGCCTGTCACGCAGGAGGTCGCGGGTTCGAGTCCCGTCCGCTGCGCCATATGTTATTTTCGATTTATATTTACACATACAAACTCTCGGGAGTTTAGCTCAGTTGGTAGAGCGCTACCCTTACAAGGTAGATGTCACAAGTTCGAGTCTTGTAATTCCCACCATTCGTTTAGGTTGCAGCGGTAGTTCAGTTGGTTAGAATGCCTGCCTGTCACGCAGGAGGTCGCGGGTTCGAGTCCCGTCCGCTGCGCCACCTTTACCCTCTTTTTTTATAATCCACTTTTTTAATTTTCTTGTGTATATGCTTTTTGCCCTTGGTTGACACTGACTAATGATTTAAACTCCGATACACCGCTCTGAGAATTTCCGCTTTCTAATCCACTCAATGATATAGTAATACCCGAATCTAATGTCGGATTTACTTTTCCTTCTGTTACCGTACTCTTTTTATCCGCTGTTACAACAGGTTCTTCACTCTGACTCTCTTGCTTTGCACTTGAAGCATCAGGCTGACCCACTTGCACCGCCTGAGGGTAAGGGGATTTAAACGTATATAGACTGACTTGCATCTTACACCTCCTAATGTGTAAACTATAATCCTATCTTTAGAAAATTTTGCTTAAAATAGAGAATTACCTCTCAAAGGAATCTTTATGAAACTCCTACTGGTTGTCTTGGGCGTAGTAGCCCTAATATCGATCTTGATTTATAACACCCTTATTGGCAAAAAAAATCAGGTTGACAATATCTTTGCCGGAGTCGATGCCGTCCTCAAAAAGCGCTATGACCTCATCCCCAATCTTGTCGCCTCTGTAGAACGATATATGGAACACGAAAAATCGACACTAGAGAAAATAACAGAGCTACGCGCATCGGCAATGAACCCGGGAATCAGCGATGAGGCTAAAATTGCGTTGGATGGCGCACTCACTTCTGCATTGGGCTCGATCACCGTCGCGATGGAAAACTACCCCGATCTAAAAGCCAATGAAAACGTAATGCATCTGCAACGCTCACTTAATGAAATCGAAGAGCAAATCTCCGCCGCACGTCGTGCCTATAACCAGTCGGTTACCGATCTGAACAACGCGATCGAAATGTTTCCGACCAATCTCATCGCAGGGTGGATGAATCTGCAGCGTCGAACACTCTTTGAAATCACTGTAACCGAACGTCAAAACGTCAATGTTCAAGAGTTGTTTAATCGTTCATGAAATCCACTGCTGAACTGACCGATTTTTATTACAAAGAGCTCTACCCTAATCTCGAAGCATTAGAAAAAACCCGCACGAATATCCTTTCGCAACTCAAATGGTATGGGGGGATGGGTGCTGTTCTCTTTTTAGTTGTTGTTTTATGGATAGGAAAAAGTATCGGATTGTTTCATCCGTTTATGTTTGCTATTGCGTTCGGGTTTATAATGATTGCCTCCATTGTATACCGCATAATGACTCAAGGATACGCAAAAGATTTCAAAACTAAAATTATTGCTCCCCTCATCGAAGCCGTTGATCCTCATCTCCTTTACAATCCCGATTTTATGATTTCGCAATACCTTTTTGAACGCTCAAATCTGTTCAAACACTCTATCGACCGATACAATGGTAATGACTATGTTAAAGGTTCTATCGACGGTGTCCCAATCGAATTTTCCGATGTTCATGCAGAGTATCAGACCAAAGATTCCAAAGGGCGAACCCAATGGCATACCCTCTTTCGAGGACTATTTCTCGTTGCAGAGTTTAACAAACACTTCAAAAGCAAAACGATTTTACTTCCCGATCTTGCCGAAAAAACATTCGGTAATTTGATAGGAGGATGGTTTCAATCTATCAATATCTCACGCGGTAAAGTTATACAGTTGGATGATCCTGTGTTTGAAAAACAGTTTGTCGTCTACGGCGATGACCCTATCGAAGCGCGCTACATCCTCAGCCATTCCATGATGAAACGTATTGTGGAATTTCAGAAAAAAATCTCTCATCCCCTTTTCATCTCCTTTGTTCACAACCATATCCATGTCGCTATCGGAGCAGGTAAAGATTTGTTTGAGCCGACCGTATTCAAATCGCTTTTGGATTATAAGCAGGCAATGGAATATATCCATACATTACGAAATACGATAGGAATTATTGAGGAATTAAAACTCAATGAAAAGTTGTGGAGTAAAGAGTAGTTAGAGCTTTTGTACCGTTCGTCCTAATGCGGCATAGAACCGTTCTAAATTTTCCGAAGACCCTTCGATAGTAAAAATTGCCCCTTTTTCTCCAAATTCTTTGCTCGTCATACAAATATCTTGTTGTGTACATTCATATTCAACCAGGGACACATGTGAATAGTCGCACTCGATTTTTTGAATAAAGAGTTTCTCATACGGCAATAACTCCGCTTGGGTGTATGCCGCATTTGCCGCTTCGGCATATGCCCTTACCAGACCTCCGGGTCCCAACTTCGTCCCGCCAAAATAGCGTACGGTAATTATCGCCGCATTAATGAGTTCATGCCCCTGCAATACTGATAATGTCGGTTTTCCCGATGTCCCTTTTGGCTCTCCGTCATCACCGCTGTATTCAACAATCTGATCAAACTCATTGAGATAACGATAGGCACTCACCCAATGAACCGCTTTAGGGTGAAGGTCACGGAGACGTATCATCTCCTCTTCATAAAGCGATATAGGCATTAAAGAAGCGATAAACTTTGACCCCTTGATCTCGATTGTATCTGAGCTTATTGCATTTACCGTAACCATGAAACCCCTTCTTAATAGTGCAATTATATAATATCGCCATGAAACTTACCCCGCAACAATCATTACTTCATTGGTACGAAAAAAACGGTCGTCACGATCTGCCGTGGCGGACCACCGATGATCCCTATCACATCTATCTCAGCGAAATCATGCTTCAGCAAACGCAGGTTAAAACCGTGTTGGAGCGGTTCTATTTCCCCTTTTTGGAGCAATTTCCGACATTGCAGGATGTTGCAGATGCGAATTTAGATGATGTCTTAAAAAAATGGGAAGGATTGGGCTACTACACGCGTGCCAAAAATCTTCATAATGCCGCTCGTCAATGTAACGGAGTTCTTCCGAATAATGCCCATGACTTAATACAGCTCAGCGGTGTCGGACGTTCAACCGCCCATGCGATTGCTACTTTTGCTTATCAGGAACCATTACCCATCTTAGATGCCAATGTGAAGCGGATATTACACCGCTATTTTGCCCTTGAAACGCGTGATGAAAAAAAGCTCTGGGCATATGCTTATACCCTCTTCGATCCATCCAATCCCTTTGAGTTTAATCAGGCAATGATGGATCTGGGTGCAACTGTCTGCCTAAGTAAAAAACCTTTATGCGAATTGTGTCCCTTTGAGGAGAGCTGTCAGGGAAAATCGACACCACTGCTCTATCCGACGCCCAAAGCCAAAACAACCAAACCTATCCGTCATAAAAACATCATCGTCTATCAAAAAAATAATCTCTACGCCCTTATTCAACGGCAAACACGATTTTTATCAGGGTTATGGGGGTTTTATGAGAGTAAAAAACAAACCTGTACTCAACTGAAAAAATTAGGTGAAATCACCCAAAGTTACAGCCATTTTACCCTCGAAGCGGATGTTTATCTAAGTTTTGAGGATTTGAATGAGGAGGGATTCGAGTGGTTTAGTTTGAAAGAGATCGAACAGCTATCACTCAGCCGCGCCGATCATAAAGTGGTAAGTTTGTTATAAACTAAATCGCTCAGGGTCAAAAAAAGTATCATCGCTGATGTGTCCGAATGCCGAATTAATCGAGACAAACAGATCTGGATACTTTTGTTCCATCTCGAATAGCATTGTTTTCATAGAAGCACGCGCATGGGGCATTTTCACATCAAAACGCATGGACGGGCACGCCTCATCGCCGATGGTCGGCATCTCGTTTTCTAATGCACAGGCGGCAAGCTGACGCTCTCTAAGCTGTATCAATGGACGAATAACGATTAGACCATTCCCCGCTTTATATTTGGGAGCTAACGCTCTCATATGACCGTTATAGATCAAATTCATAAAAAAGCTCTCTGCAGCATCATCGAGATGGTGTCCAAGAGCGACTTTATTGCATCCGTACTCTTTTGCCGCACTGTACAATGCTCCGCGTCGCATCCGAGAAAAAAAGCTGCAAAACGAAGAGTTTTGGCGGATTTTTTCACCTGCAATCTCATAGGTATTGGTCGCATGAATTTTGTGAGGAATACCATGCTCATCACAATGAGCAATCAATGCCGATAAATCTTCCCCCATACCATACGTTACCGTTACGGCAAGTATCTCAAATTTAAAGGGAGCACGGCGTTGCTGTTCACGCAATGCATGAATCATCGTCAGTGAATCTTTCCCGCCGCTAAGACCGACAAGGATACGATCGCCCTCTTCAATCAGATTAAAGGTCGCATTGGTACGACCTATTTTGCTCATTATTTTTTTGCTAAGCTTAATGCCCAAGATGCGCTACCATATTCAAAATAAATTTCGCACTCACTTTAGCTGAACTTTTTAGGAACGTATCAAAATCCATCCCTGCATCGCCGTCAGCCGTATCACTGATCGCACGAAGAACAAAAAATGGAACACCGAAGTTATGGCAAACACACGCTACACTTGCCCCTTCCATCTCCAATGCATCAGCTTTAAAAGTTGCTTCAATCCACGCTTTGCGCTCTGCAGACGCAACAAACTGATCTCCCGTAGCAATAATCCCCTCTTTTACTTTCACACCCATATCGGTCGCTACTTGTGAAGCGATAGCCAAAAGAGATTTGTCCGCTTCGATCATGACCGAACCTTCCGGAATAAAACCGAACGGATGACCAAAAGCGGTGATATCAACATCATGCTGACATAATGCACTCGCCATAACCAAATCACCGATTTTCAGCTCTTTGCTGATTCCTCCGGCAACTCCGCTAAAGAGAAGTTTTTGAGCATGAAAACGTTCAATCATCACCGACGCTGTAATCGCTGAAAACACTTTCCCGATTTTTGAATAGGCAATTACCAGTTCATGTCCGCCATAGGTGCACTCATAAAAAACATTTCCGGCATATTCATTGGTAGTATACGTTCCAACCGTTTCTAAAATCGGATCAATCTCTTCGCGCATCGCGCCCATAATAGCTATTTTCATTTTTTCCCTTAACTGTTTTTTGCTAAATATCGACCCAGTTTTTTCAAACGTCCATCAATTTTACATATTTTTTCTTCTCTCTCAAAAAGAGATAGAGAGTACTCCATCTTCCCCATAGGGGTTATAATACGGCTTCCACCCCAAAATCCCAAACCATCTTCAAATCCCACGCGATTCACAAAAATGACGTAATTATGACTTAACAGTGCAGTCGACATTAACAAAGAATCCCATTGAGCTTCAATACTAATCCCTTCATCACTGAAATCACGTGCGGGTGATGCAGCCAAAACATAAACAATTTCAGCATCAGACTGAGCAATTGCGGCTATCGTCTCAGCACGCCATAGATCTTCACAAATTACCATAACCGCATTTCCGTGCGGTGTTTGAAAAGATGTTATCTGATCGCCTGCACTAAAATAACGTCCCTCTTCAAACATCCCATACGTCGGAAGATGATTTTTATGATGTATGTGAAACAATGACCCTTTCGAAAAATACAAGGCGCTATTATAGACATTATTATTGTCCCATAACGCGGCACCAATAACAATATCGCACTGATGGCTTGCACGAGCCAAATCACTTAGTTCTTCGATTTTCCATGCATCTTCATAGAGCTTATCTTGAAGTAAATAACCGCTCAACGCAAGCTCAGGAAATACAACCACATCCGCATCTTTGTTCGCCTCTATCAGAGCTAACACATCGCTTAGGTTTGAGCGATTGAGTTTCGGTGCAGATTGTATTAGGGCGACTTTCATACCAATGCTTCACAAACCTTAGTGAGTGATTCCATATCAGAAATTCCCACTGTTTCAACATCAGGGGCATTACGTTTGTTTAGCCCTTTTAGAACCGCTCCGTTACCGAATTCGATCATCATATCGATCTCACCGCTAATCGCTTCAATCGACTGTTTATATTTCACCGGTTGAATCAACTGAACTTTAAGCCGCTCTATCGCCTCTTCTTTCGTCGAATACGCTCCAGTCGTTGCATTAGAAATGATCGGTGCGCTAAAACTATCATTCACCATCGCTTCCATCGCAACTCCGAGTGGTTCCATCGCGCTTGAGAGGAGCGGGCAGTGGCTTGCGATCGACATATTAAGAAGCAACGCCCGTTTGGCACCCGCTTCTTTAAATACACTCTCCATCGCTTGAAGGTCTTCTTTTATCCCCGCTACGACCAGTTGCCCCGCTTGATTATAGTTCGCAGGCCACACTTGTTTCCCCTCAGCGTTTGCTGTAGCACACAGTTCTTCGACAACAGTGTCATCCAAACCTAAAATTGCCATCATCCCCGCATTGATGCTCTCACAAGCTTGTCCCATGAGCTTTCCGCGCTTATGAACCAATTCCACTGCATCGACATAATCGATAGCACCGGATGCACAAAGTGCACTAAATTCACCTAAAGAGTGCCCTAAAAACATCACTGCTTCGCTCGGTCTTGCTTCTTGAAATAACTTATAAGCTATCATCGAAATCAGTAAAATTGCAGGCTGGGTATATTCGGTTTGATCGAGTTGCGTATTTTCTTCAAATAAAAGCTTTGTAAAATCAACGCCGATACGTTCCCCTGCTCTCTCAAACATTTCGCGCGCTAATGGGCTATTCTCATAAAATGATTTACCCATCCCTATAGTTTGTGATCCCTGACCCGGAAAAATCATCGCTATTTTTTTGGACACTCTTACTCCTTGGTTTCTAAATTATACTCGGCATGATCGGCTATTTTTTTACGTAGTGTATTTCGGTTCAGCCCCAACCGTTCTGCTAACTGTAATTGTGATTTAAATCGTTTGATCCCTGAACGGATAAGCGGTACTTCATACAGATGGAGAAATGCTCGATAATCGTTATTGCTACCGAGTTTTCCTTCCAAATAATGTTCCATAATTTCCATTAAATCATTTTCATTTATGCTGTCAAACAGGTAATGCAAATAGACTTGACGCCGCAAAGAGATAGCATTTTCACTTAAATCGGGGACAAACCCATCCAAATCAAATGACTCAGATTTCCCCAGTGTGTGCCTCGCTTCTTTGATAAAAGCATCAACGAGAACCGCAACATCTTCCTGACGTTCACAAAGTGATGGCAATGCAAGACGAATCGTAAAAATCTCATCCAACTGATCTTGGGAATAACGCCCGCCACCGGTAGCTATGACCCTGGTATGAGTTTTTTGAATGGTTTCAATAAGACGTTTGAGATTGGCAACATTATCGAGACGATGAATAATGACATCGCTGTGCGATTCAATCGCATCCAGAAGCTCATCAAAATGGCTCGCATCAATGATGGGGGCATGAGGGAGGATATAACGCGCAAGGGTAAGCTTACCCGTTCCGCGCTCTCCTAATATAATAGCATTTACCCCTAACCCTTTGAGTAAATTCGCTGTTTTAAATGCTTCTATCGAAGAGGGAGATGCTGTTAAAAAATTAGTGACATCCACAGCCGTGATTACCGCCGCTTCCACAACATCCGCTCTCTTCAACTTTATTTTCAGCCGGGATACCGGTCATTGCTTCTTCAGCTGATGCATCACGAACATTGCTAATTGTTACGGTGAAAATCAAATCTTTACCAGCAAGAGGATGATTGAAATCGATAATTACCGTATCATCTTGAATCTCTTTAACGGTAACTTGAACCGTTCCGCCATCTTCACCTTGACCGTACAATGTCATGCCGACATTTAAATCAATCCCAGCAAATTGTTCACGTGGAAGTTCTTGTTGAGCTTCTTCATTGTAATCGCCGTATGCATCAGCAGCTTTTACAAGAACATCCCCTTTATCTCCCATATTCATGTGAGCAATTCCGGATTCGAGACCAGGGATGATTTGCCCTTTTCCAAACATAAATGTAAGAGGATGTCCGCCTACATTGCTATCAACAACGTTTCCGCCGTCACGTACTTCGTATTCAATCGATACGATTTGATTATTTTCAATTGCCATTTTAATGCCTTAATTTTAGATTGTGCGATTTTAGCACATTTACCTATGGTGACGCTGAAAAGGGTAACTTAGAGAAACGATGATTATTTCAACTTAGATAAACGTTCTTGTGCCTCTTTAGCTGCTCCGGTTCCGCTGTACTTAGAAATGGTAGCTTGATAAAAAGCCTTAGCCGTAGCGCTATCCCCAGTTTTTTCCATTGAAATCCCTGAATGAAGTAAAAGAGTAGGCATATAAAGTGCTTTTTCATTCTTTGATGCAGACTCTTTATAACTGGCAACTGCCTCTTTATACCCTTTTCGTTCGAACTGCGTTTCACCGATCATAAACAATGATTCAGCTACTTTATGTTTTTTTTGAACCATTTGTTCAAAAAATTTCTGGGCTTCAGCGTATTGTTTTTGTCCAAAAAGTCTATTCGCCTCTTTTTCAAGTGCTGAATTGGACATTTTTACAGGAGATGCCACAGAATCTGGAAGAGTTACTTTGAGTTGTTTAATCAATGCCGCAAACTGCTCTTTAGTCACATAATTAGTGTTAATCTCATCAACCACACCTGAAAGCTCTTCAAGGAGAGCTTTAAACTGCGCAATATTTTCAGTGTTTGCAGTTACTTGTTTGCTCAAGTCATCTAAACTTGATGTCGAATTACTATCTGGAATTAACTTTTCTTGCAATTTTTGAAGTGTCAAAGCTTGTTCGTTAGTACGTTGGCTTAACCCTTCAATGATTCCCTGTATACCGTCAAGTCGCTCAGCAACCGTCTCTACTTTCGCATTTTGATCACTGTTTTTTTGAATAACGGTTTGAATCTCTTTTTTATTTTCGAGTATCAATTTTTCTTCATGGGTAAGACCGTATGGGTTGGGGGAGTTTAAATCGCCCGCTCCGAAAGCCGAAGGCTCCGAAGCTGAGAGTGAAATGTTAACTAAGAGAGGGAGTAATACTAATGAACGCATTTACGGAAGTTTGAAATCTACACGACGATTTTTAGCCCAGCACTCTTTTGTTTTTTCCAAACAAACAGGATTGCTCTCACCCAAGCTTGTCATAGAAATAGCATCAGCACTAACACCGCCATTAACCAAAGCTGCTTTTACAGTATTAGCACGCTTAAGACCAAGAGCATAGTTGTACTCATCACTTCCGAATTCGTCACAATTACCTTCAAGTTTAATTGTTTTGCCTTTTAAAAGCATTGTGTTTTTAGTCATAGCATCTTGCATATCTGCACGAATATTATATTTGTCATAGTCAAACAAAATGCTGACCAATTGACCGTCTGAACCACTTGTATTCGCTGCAGCCGATGATGCATCCGTTGCGCTTGTACTTGCATTCGTCATTGGAGTAATTACCGAATTAGCGTTTGCATTAGTCCCTGTAGACGCTCCATTTGCCGTTGCATCGATTGCAGGCTCTTTTGAGCTACATCCGCTCAAAATTAACATTGCTACTGTTGCGCTTAAAAAAGCAACTTTTTTCATCATGATATCTCCTCAGGATTATAATTATCGCGTTATAGTAGCGTAAAATGGTTAAAACTACCAGTCAATCGACTGAATTCGTCCTATTTTTAGGGGAAAAATAAAACTTTTATTGAGTCCGACCCGGATTACACCTACTGAACTGCGCGGGCCTTCTTGTTTAATATACAAAATTGCTTCCCCATCCGGTGAAAATTTCGGAAAATCATTCTCTCCGCTTGCCGTAAGGCGTTTAACACTGCCGGAGTTTAGTGAGAGCAAATGTAAATTAAATGAGTTACCCGCATAGGTTGCACTATTTTCACGCGCTTTAAAGACAAGAAAATTTTTATAGGCGCTCAAAGAGGAGTTGTTTTTTCCTTGATATACCAACTGTGAAACAGCGCTGCTTCCCGGCTTCATAGAAAAGATATTCGGATACCCAAGACGATTTGATACAAATGCAATTGTTCCATCTCCCATGAACTGTCCGTTAACATCGATACCGGAATAGTCGGTGATACGAGTACTTGAATTAGAAACTAAATCATACATATAAATATCGGGTTGACCGTTAGGAGCCAAAGTCAGTAAAAGACGTTTTCCATCTTCGCTAATATCGGAACATACTGCCATTCCATCCGAACTGATAATTTTTTCTCTTTTCCCCGTGAATAAATTCATTTTATAAATCGTCGGTCGAAAATCACTGAGCGAAGTGTAGTATAAATCACTCTGTTCACGGTTTGCCCATTTTGCAAATCCGTATATTCCTCCTGTAACGATCACTTTTTGATAGGAGAGAGTATAGTCGGCAGCAACAATCTCAGAGTGTTTCGGACTTGTTAAGCGGATAAAAAGAACTTTTCTCTTTATCCATTCCATCGGTGAACCGCCAAGCTTTGCATTAATATCATACGCAATCGTGTGAGAAAGAAATACAGCCATATCACTTTGCTTCAAAATATAATTTTTTAAAAAGAGTTCTTTGCCGTTTTGAAGCAGTTTTATATCCGCATTAATTCCCCCCATCCCATCATTTGTCAAACGATAACGAAGGAGATATTGAGCATCTTTGTGTGATGCCGCAGGTAACACAGAATCAAACGAGGCTACTGCATAACTATCATCTACGTTGAAAAGTGAGATCACATTCATATCAGCCGCTAACATTTTGGCAAATCTTTGAGACACATCGCTAGATTGCAGCGATGAGTCCTCAATAGCTAAAGGGGATAGCCCCTCAATCCCCTTTACAACCTCTAATGTTGCATCCACACCCCATGAAAGTTGAATGAACATTAGAAAACAAACAAAAAATTTCAAATGACTACTCCTTAGCCGTTAATATAAATTCTAAAACTGCCTCTTTACCCTCTGGATGGTCAGGGAATTTGATAGCACTAAGACGATCTTTTAACCAATCAACTTCACTGTTGAATGACCCGCTTTGCCCATATGCGATTACTTTATAGGCAACCAGCTTTCCTGAAGCACTGATTCTCATTCGTACTCGTGCTACCTCTCCACCTGTACCGGCAGGAGGGTGAAAATAGGTATAAACTAGTCCTTGAATCTTAGCATGGTATTCGTTAACGATCGGTCCGCTCGATCCACCTTGGGCAACTATTTTTACCGAAGGTTTAGCCAAATCAACTTTACTCACTTTATCCGATATTCGAGAAGTCTCTTTAGTATTCAAAATCTCTTTTTCAAGTTTATTCAATTGTTCAAGACGTTTAGGATCTACATTCTCTTTTTTAGGTGTCTTTTCGGGCTTCACCTGTGCAAAGAGGTCGGAAATATCAGGAACACTTTCCTGCGGCTTAACTGGCTCAGATTTTTCTTCAGATTTTTGTGGCTCAGATTGTGGTTCAGGGATACTTTGTTGCGTAGTTTTTACCTCAGATAGTGCAATCGAAACATTGATTACGTCACTTTGAATCATCGCGAACTGCTCAATTTTAGGTGATAGAATCAAACTGTACGCTGCTAAAAAAAGAAAGGCAACAAAAAGTGAAAGAGAGATTAAACCGCTTAAAAAGAAGTAGCGTTCTTGATTCAAATCCATCTAGAAAGTCCTCATAATAAAAACTTTAGAAATGAATTGATTATTGAGCGGTAACAAGTGAAACATTTTGAAAACCGGCTTTTTTAACGACGGCTAAAACATACATAACGTCACTATAATTTAAACGTCCGTCTGCACTGATTTTTACAGTTGAATCAGCAGGATAAGAAGAAGCAGATTGAATAAAATCATCGGCAAAAGTTTCGTATTTAAACTGACTTTTATTGATAGTGATTTTTTTATCCGCTGAAATGGTTATTTCAACAGGATCTTTTTTTGTTATCTCTTTTTGCGCCGAACCTTTCGGAAGACGAATAAGCTCTTCATAAACGATATTCGGAGAGATCACCATTAAAATAGCCAACAAAACCAACATCACGTCCACTAGAGGCGTAATGTTCAGTTCCGGTTTTTCATCCCAATCAAACATTTGTTTATACATCTTTAGACAATAGAGAATCACCTTGCATACGAATCAATCCAGAAAGTTCATACGCTTTTCGCTTTAATACCTGATGATACGTATAAGCAAAAATTGCGACAAAAATTCCCGATGCGGTTGCAACAAGAGCATCCGAAACACCCGAAGCGATAACGCTCATCGTTCCGCTGGCTTGTCCTATATGATCAAACGTACTCAAAATAGATACAACCGTACCGAAAAGACCAATAAAAGGGGTAGTAGATGCAACAACAGAGAGAAACATCAACCCTTTTGTCGCCTCTTTGGTAGCCGAATACACAGCCATATCAAACAATGATGATGAAAGACGGGACGATGACTTGGTAAAATGACTCAAATACGCAAAATCGGGGATTTTATGCGAACCCAATAATAATGATTCAAGAGATTGATTTTCGGTAGCTATCCATTGATTTAGAGAAAAAAAACGGTAGAAGAAAACCCAGTTGACGGCAATAAAATAAATGGAGAGGACCAGCAACACAATGAGTGTTACCGGATGGCTTTTATCATAATAATTAGCAAATGTTTGAAACATTGAATTAAACTAAATGATGTGCCGCAGTATCAAGACGTGCAGAAACGGATGCGATAAGTGCATTTGATTCACCGACACTGGTAATCAAAGATTTTGCTTCGTCAAGCGCTTTAGCAATATCCCCTTCACTTTCACCACGAATTGCAACTGCTCCGTCAACCAAAACAACAACTTTGTTTTGAGTGATTTGGACAACGCCCCAATTCACAACGATCGACTCAGTTTTACCGTTCTCTTTATGAACATCAATGACTCCGGCTTGGAGCAATGTGGTCAAAGAGACGTGTTCAGGGAGAACACCGAATTCTCCCTCTTCACCCGGAAGGGTGACGCTTTTAGCCGGACCGTTAAAAATCGATCCGCTTGGCGTTAGCACTTCTAATTGGAGTGTTTCCATAGTGTTTCCTTTAAGGCGAGAAGCAATTACTTGCTTTTCATTTTAGCAGCTTTCTCAATCGCCTCATTCATATCACCGACCATGTAGAAGGCACCTTCTGGCATGTGGTCGTAATCACCCTCAAGAATTCCTTTGAATCCTTTGATGGTGTTTTCAAGAGAAACGTATTTTCCCGGAGAACCGGTAAATACTTCTGCAACGAAGAATGGTTGAGAAAGGAATTTCTCGATTTTACGTGCACGTTCAACAACAGATTTATCATCTTCTGAAAGCTCATCCATACCGAGAATCGCAATAATATCTTGCAAATCTTTGTATTTTTGAAGTGTTTTTTGAACACCGCGAGCAACATCGTAGTGCTCTTCACCGATGATTTGCGGATCAAGCAAGCGTGATGTTGAATCCAATGGATCAACCGCAGGATAGATCCCTTTTTCAGCGATTTTACGGTTAAGAACCGTTGTCGCATCAAGGTGAGCAAAAACCGAAGCCGGAGCCGGGTCAGTCAAGTCATCCGCAGGTACGTATACCGCTTGAACTGAAGTGATTGAACCTTTTTTGGTTGATGTAATACGGTCTTGAAGAGCACCCATTTCACGAGCCAAAGTCGGTTGGTAACCAACAGCTGATGGGATACGTCCAAGAAGTGCTGACATCTCAGAACCAGATTGTGCAAATCGGAAGATGTTATCGATAAACATCAATACGTCAAGACCTTTCTCATCACGGAAATATTCCGCCATAGTAAGACCAGTCAACGCGATACGGTTACGTGCTCCCGGTGGCTCAGACATTTGACCATAGCACAGTGCAACTTTGTCCAAAACGCTTGATTCCTTCATCTCGTGGTAAAGGTCATTACCTTCACGTGTACGTTCACCGACACCCGCGAAAACAGAAAGACCGTCATGCCCGTGAGCAACGTTGTGGATCAATTCCATAATAATAACGGTTTTACCGACACCGGCACCACCGAATAGACCGACTTTACCACCTTTAGCGTATGGAGCCAAAAGGTCAACAACTTTGATACCCGTTTCGAACATCTCAGTTTTTGTACTTTGATCTACAAGCGGTGGAGGATCACGGTGGATAGACCATGTATCACAATCAGTTACTTGATCTCCGCCGTCGATAGTTTCACCGATTACGTTGAAAATACGTCCGAGAACTTTTTCACCAACCGGAACTTTGATAGGAGCACCAGTAGCACGTGCTGGCATACCACGAACAAGCCCTTCTGACATATCCATAGCGATCGTGCGTACACGACCGTTTCCAAGGTGAGAAGCTACTTCAAGAACAAGACGAGTTGTCTTCCCTTCAACACTTACATTAACTTCGATTGCTTCGTTGGTTGCAGGCAAATGGCCTTCAAAATCAACGTCAACAACCGGACCAATTACTTGAGCAATTTTACCAATCATTCTTTCCTCCATAATTATTTCATCGACTCGACGCCGCTGATAATCTCGATCAACTCAGTCGTAATAGACTCTTGTCGCGCTTTGTTAAACTTGACTTTTAATGAGTTAACCATCTCTTTAGCATTATTCGTTGCCGCATCCATTGCTTGCATACGTGCACTGTGTTCTGCTGCGAGAGAATCGATAAGGGCATAATACATATTGTATTCAGCGTATTTCGTTACCAATGAATCGAGCATTTTTTCTTCGTCTTGTGCTTCAAGCTCCAAAACGGTGTTTTTGTTCTCATCACAATCATAAGCATCTACATTAACCGGTAAAACACGATTAACATGCAACTCTTGGGTAATGACGTTTAGATAGCCGTTATACACGATGTATACTGCATCAACAATACCCTCTTTGAAATCATTGATCGATCGTGTCATAAATTCACTTGAACGTTGCATATCAGGTGCAGAGCTAAGATTTTTTACTTGATCAAGCATCTCTACTTCATTATAGGTAAAAAACTCAATCCCTTTTTTCCCGATACCGCGAAGGCGAATTTTGACATTTTTATTTTTGTAGTCGCTCATCAAACGTTTTACTGCTTTGATAGTTTGCATATTGAAACCACCGCAGAGACCTTTGTCCGCTGTTACAAAAATAATATCGATCAGTTCAGGGGCATCATTCTCGATAAAGCAGCGATTTTCAATTCCACCCACTTTATTACATTTGATGCGTCCTGCGATTTCAGCTATCACTTGATTCGTTTTTTGTGCAAACAGACGTGAACGTTTCGCAAGCTCTTCCGCACGGCGAAGTTTCGCTGTCGAAACGAGCTTCATAGCACGCGTGGTTTTCTGCGTGTTCGAAACACTCTTAATCTGTCTTTGAATCTCTTTCAAGTTAGCCATAATGATCCTTACTCAGCAACGAAAGTAGATTTAAACTCTTCGAGTGCTTTTTTCATTAATGCCATCGTTTCATCATCAATTTTCAATGTTTTCGCGATGCTTTCGAGAATTTGAGGGTATGAAGCCTCGATGAACGGATAAAGATCCGCTTCAAATTTCACAACTGAACCGGCAGAAATATCATCAAGATACCCTTCGTTACCAGCAAAAATGATCAATGCTTGTTTATCAGCACCGAGTGGTGAATATGGAGGTTGTTTCAACACTTCGACCATACGTTGTCCACGCTCAAGTTGTTTACGGCTCACTTCATCCAAATCAGATGCGAACTGTGCAAACGCTTGAAGTTCACGGTATTGTGCCAAATCAAGACGCAATGTACCGGCAACTTGTTTTGTCGCTTTGATTTGTGCAGCACCACCGACACGTGATACAGAAAGACCTACGTTAATCGCAGGGCGGATACCTGAATTGAACAAGTCAGTTTCCAAGAAAATTTGACCGTCAGTGATCGAAATAACGTTGGTAGGGATATATGCCGCAACGTCACCCGCTTGAGTTTCGATGATCGGAAGTGCTGTCAATGATCCTGCACCCATTTCATCATTCAATTTCGCTGCACGCTCTAACAAACGAGAGTGTAGATAGAAAACGTCACCCGGATACGCTTCACGGCCCGGAGGACGACGAAGGATCAATGACATTTCACGGTAAGCTACCGCGTGTTTAGAGAGATCATCATAAACGATCAAACCATGACGAGCGTTATCACGGAAATATTCACCCATTGTTACACCGGTATACGGAGCAAGGAATTGGAGAGCTGCCGCTTCTGATGCAGGAGCATTAACGATGATAGTGTAATCCATTGCACCGTTCTCTTCAAGACGACGGATTACTTGTGCAACCGTTGACTCTTTTTGACCGATAGCAACGTATACGCAAACAACGCCGTTACCTTTTTGATTAATAATAGTGTCAAGTGCAACTGTTGTTTTACCTGTTTGACGGTCACCGATGATCAACTCACGTTGTCCGCGTCCGATCGGAACAAGCGCATCAATCGCTTTAATACCGGTTGCCATAGGTTCATGAACCGATTTACGAGCCATAATACCAGGAGCTTTCTCTTCTACGAAACGCATTTCTGTTGTTTCGATTGGACCTTTACCGTCGATCGGCTCACCAAGAGCATTTACAACACGTCCAAGAAGTGCATCACCGACAGGAACACGTAAAAGACGTCCAAGACGTTTTACGCTCATCCCCTCACGAAGATCTTTACCTTTACCGAGAATAACAACACCAACGCTGCTCTCCTCAAGGTTCATTACAAGACCGCGTGTGCCGTCTTCGAATTCAACCATCTCACCGGCCATAACGTTGTTCAAGCCATAAACTTGAGCGATTCCGTCTCCGTATGAGACAATTTTTCCGGTTTCGTTAATATCTACATTTAGTTCGAAATTCTCAATTCGCTCTTTAATGATTGAACTGATTTCGTCTGCTTGTACTTTTGCTACCACTATTTCTCCTTTCCCGAGGGTTAAATTGCTTTTAAAATGTGCTCAACAAGTTGAGCATTAAGGCGGTTTTTTGAAAAATTGATCTCAACATTAAGATCATCGACTTCAACACGGATACCGTCAAAATCAGAAGCAACATAACTTAATGAAATGGTTGCTCCCATTTTTGTACCCAAATCACGTGCAATCGTCTCAACCGAAGCTTGATCAACAGCATTGTTGCTGTAGATACGACCGATGAACGTACGTTTTGCACGACCGATCTCACGTGTTAATTGATCTGCAATCACCGGAATCAATGAAAGACGACCGTTTTCTGCCAATAATTTGATCAGATTGTTAACCGTCTCACTCTTTACCGAAGCGACCATATCCAAAACCAATTGACATTTAGCAGCGTTGCTAACGTCATTCGAGTTCATGATAAGGTTGAATTTTTCATTATCACTTGCTTTACCAAGAGTGCTAAGAAGTAAAGACAAGTTGTCTAATGATGCTTGATCACAACTTTCAATCAATGACTTGACGTAACGTTTTGCAATAAGTTCATTTCGCATTTATGCCACCTTCTTTTTCAAGATTTCGGTCATTGCTTCTTTACCTAATGCATCATTGCTGCTGTTCATAACATCATTCATCACTTCAGCAACAACATCACGAACCATTTTACGTTTATCAAGTTCCATCAATGCAGCATTTTGTTTAGCAATAATTTCGAGTTCTTGATCACATTGTGCCAAGATTTTATCACCCAAAATTTTGTTCTCTTTTTTGCTCGATTCCGCTAGTTCAGCCGCAAAGCGTTCCGCTTCTTCGATTTTGTGCTCTGCAGCATCTTTTAGCTGTTTAGACTCACGAAGACGCTCTTGAACTTTTTCAAGTTCATCGGCTATACCCGTGCTTCGACCGCTAAAATAGTTTTTAACCGGTTCAGCCAAAATGTAAAACAAAATTCCGGCAAAAATCAGGAAGTTGACCGTTCGTTGAACGATGTCCGTAGAACCTTCCGCACCAGCATCTGAACCAAATAAATAGGCGCTGAGCAGTAATACTGTAACAATTATTTTACCCATTGCATACCTCAAATCTTACTTAGTTTTGCTGATACAGCAGATTGGAATGCAGGCACTTCATTATGAAGCGAAGCAATCAACCGTGTTCGTTCTGCAGACAGTTCGCCTTCGAACGTTGCGTACTCATGTGCTAATTCAGCACGTTTTGTCTCTATTTTGCTATTTGCCAGCGCCTTGGCCTCAGCAATAACTTTTTCTCTTAATGCCGCTGCTTCCAGTTTAGCATCACTTATAATCTTCTCAGCTTTGGCGTGAAATGCGGCGATTTCAGAATCGTTGTTACCAACTTGTTCCAAATCTTTTTTAATATCTGCATCCCGTTTTTCCATATAACTGAAAAGAGGTTTGTAAAGCAAACTGTTTAGTAGGGCAATAAGGACAAGGAAGACAATCAGTGTGCTGCCAAGCAGCATCGGACTTATATCTAACATACCACCTCCTAAAAGTTGCGTGATTATACAACTTATAAATTGAAGGGACAGTTAAACGGGAGGAGATATTAAGAAAGTAGGTCTAAAAATGATTCAATTTGACCATTATTTTCAAATTCAATGGTCAATTTGTAACCTTTTGTGCCACATTTATAACCAAATGAGTTGAGACGCTTTTTCAAAGCATTAAAATCGAGCCCTTCCATTTCAGAAGAGCCATTAGTAGAGGTAGAAGGAAGCTTAATTTTTTTAACCATGCTTTCTACATCGCGAACACTAAGCTTTTGTCCGATGACCGAATCGATCATCATCGCTTGCTCTTTCGGATCAAGTCCTAAAATCACCTTGGCGTGACCGGCACTGATTTTTCCATCAACCAGTGCTTTTCGCCCTTTTTCACTCAACTGCAAAAGCCGTAAGGTATTGGTAATCTGTGTGCGGCTTTTGTGCACGGTTTGAGAAAGTTGCTCGTGGGTCAGTTCATGAATATCGATCAACTCTTGATACGCCTGAGCCAAATCGATCGCATTGAGTTCATCGCGCTGAATATTTTCAATCAACGCCTGCTCTCGCATCTGCTCATCACTGACCGATACGACTATCGCTTTGATCGTTTTGTTTTTTGCCAATTTACTGGCACGAAGACGACGTTCACCTGCAATAAGGATATAACCGTCAAGATCTTCTTTAACAACGATTGGTTGTAAAAGACCGTGTGTTTTGATCGATTCGGAAAGTTCCGCTAATGACTCGGCATCGAAATGTTTACGAGGTTGATACGGGTTGGGGCGAATTTTAGCTACCGCTATCTCCTCAACACCACCTTTTTTAGGGAGTTCGTTATCGTAAGCCTCTTCTATCTCACTTAAAAGTGCTCCAAGACCTCTACCTAATGCGGATGCTTTCGCCATACTTTTCCTTTAGGCGATAATCGCGTGTGCCAAATCTTGGTACGCCATAGAGCCGCTTGATTTTACATCGTAAAGAATTGCCGGTTTTCCGAAACTCGGAGATTCTGCCAATTTAACATTACGCGGAATAACAATATAATCATCTTCATTGCCACCCGATTTAAAAAGCTTCCCTTGAAAATGTTGACGCAAATCGGCAAATACTTGACGTGAAAGATTATTCTGTGCACTGTACATCGTCGGCAAGAAACCTTTGATCGTCAATTTCGGATTAATCGTTTTTCGAACCAATTTAACCGTATTTAGAAGCTGTGCCAAACCTTCCAATGCAAAAAACTCACATTGAATCGGGATAATAACCGAATTCGAAGCCGAGAGGGCATTGATCGTCATCGGCCCAAGTGCCGGAGGCGAATCGATGATGACATAATCATACTCATCTTTTACCTGAGCGATAGCCCGTTTTAAAATGAGTTCACGCCCCGTTGCGTTATCTGCATCGTAATACTCTTTTTCAACTCCGACAAGTCCGATATTAGAAGGAGCCAAAAAAAGTTTCGGCAATGATGTTTTTAAAATAATTTCTCGTAATTTCTTCGCACCGATCAATACATGATAAATATTAAACTCATAATTATTGCGGTGATACCCCAATGAGGTTGTAGCATTAGCCTGCGGATCAGCGTCGATCAACAGTACCTTTTTCTCTGCAACAGCCAAAGATGCAGCTAAATTAACGGCGGTCGTAGTTTTACCTACTCCCCCTTTTTGATTGGCGATAACAATAACTTCACTCATCGTAAACTGTACATCCTTTGGCCATCGCATTCCAATGAGCCGTCTTCTAATAACACGGCATTTTTTAATGCAACTTTTTCATTATTGTTGTGGGTAAAAAAATCTCTACTGTTTTCAAATTCTATCTTGTATTTACTAAAAATTTGCTTCCACGTCGGTAATTTTTTAAACAAATTAGTATAAGCTTTTGTTAAATCATATGATGTAGTTTTTATATCGATTTTACCGAACTCTTCCGGAGCGGAAACCAAATTGATCCCAATGCCGCACACCAGCGTATTTCCGGTCAGATTGGTAATCACTCCTCCGATTTTTTTATTATCCACATAAAAATCATTCGGCCATTTAAGCCATATATTTGAGCCATAGGTGCTAATCAACTCTTTCATTAAAAAGGCGAGATAGATCGACGTGGATTCCAGTTTCAAATCACTCGGCAACATTGAGCGCTCTAAGGCGACCGAAATAAAAAGGTTCCCTTTTTCTCCGATCCAACTGTTACCGCGAGAACCTTTTCCCATGGTTTGAATATCTACCCCGACACATACGGGGGCATTCATCTCAGACGTTTTCAGTGCTTCAATGAGAAAGCTTTGTGTTGAATCCAACGATTCAAACCAATGGATTTCCACACCCACTCCGTTTTCCATTTAGATAATCGATTACCGAAGTCTCTTGTTTTGAGGGAGCTTGTACTCTCATGATACGTAATGAGCCTTTAGCGCATTGAACGACAATACTCTCTTTATCCATAGAGAGTATCAATCCCGCATCGCCGAAACTTACTTCTTCTTCGAGTTTCATTGCTTTGATTTTTAAGCCCGAATCGGTAAATATACCCGGCCACGGAGTAAATGCTCTATAGCGATTATAAATTTCCCGTGCATCGGAAAAATCGATCAGACCATCGGATTTCAGAATCTTCTTGCAGTTCGTCGCTTCGGCATCATTTTGACTTACCGCAGTGCGTCGATCCCAGTTACGGATCACATCAAGGGTCAAATGGACTGCTGTATCGGTAAGTCGTGTGTACAACGATTCTACCATCTCATCCGCACCGATACCAATGGTTTCAATCTTAATAATTGCACCCGTATCGAGTCCTTCATCCATCCACATGGCTGTAACGCCGCTTTTGACGTCATTATTCAACAAACTTTGCTGAATCGGACTGGCTCCACGATAGTGCGGAAGGATCGAAGCGTGAAGATTGACGCACGGCACATAATCCAAAATAGCTTTAGGGAGAATCTGTCCGTATGCGGCAACAATGATCATATCGCACGGCGTTGATAAAAGCTCATTTACCACTGCTTCATCACGTAAACGCGTCGGCTGACTCACAGGAAGGTTCACTTTTTCTGCTATCACTTTAACAATTGGAGGAGTTAATACAGCTTTTCGTCCTACCGGCTTATCGGGCTGCGTGTAAACCGCTACTACCTCAATATCATCAGCCGCAATCAGCGCTTCTAAAATAGAGGCGGCATAATCGGGTGTCCCCATAAAAATAACACGGGTCATTACAGTTCCCCGCACGCTTTAAACAGACTGCCTCCGCGATGTTCGCCCGTGATCAAAAAGCTTTTGGCATCGCTCAGATCAAATCCGCTCGCCAAAAACATCGCTCCGCCCCGTTTTAAAAGGAAGTCGGCCGCTTTAAGTTTCGTCACGATTCCCCCCGTCGCAAAATTATGATTCGGATTCACTTCCATCATTAATTCCTCCGAAGTAATCGACTCGATTCGGGAACGAACTTTGGCATCGCTGTGGCTGCGAGGGTCTTTATCGTAATAGGCGTCAATATCGGAGAGGATAACGAGCAATTCGGCACCGAAATGGTGAGCAGCATAGGCTGATAACTGATCATTATCTCCCAAAATCAACTCTTCCGTCGCCGTAGCGTCATTTTCATTGATAATCGGTACGACATTGTGTTTAAGTAATGTCTCGATAGTATCTTTCGCTTTTTGGGACTCTTCTACCGTATTAAAATTAGCGGCCGTAACCAGTACCTGAGAGGGGAGGATATTATAGTGTTCAAACATTTTACGGTATTTATTCATAAGTATCGGCTGACCGATCGAAGCGAGGGCTTGTTTGTTCGCCAATATCTTTTTGTCGAGCTTAAGCTCCGTATATCCTGCTGCAACAGCCCCCGAAGAGACGAGGATCACTTCATAGGAATTTTTGAGTTCGGCGATAAAATCGACCAGATTTTGCATCCGATCTTTTGCGATACGGTTTTGTTCACTTAAAACGGCACTTCCAACTTTAACGACGATCCGCTTCATGCGCGCTCCGTTACGACCATTTGATAGAGTGCATACGTTAATGGTTTGATATTAAGATTGATTGCCGAAGAGATCGGTGCAATAAATGCCGGTTTAGTACGGTCATAAAATGCTTTATCAAAATCTTCTTGCTCATATACCGGATACTCATCGCTGAAAGCAAAACGGCTTTTTTTAACAGGAGAAAGATTGACAAGTTTCAAAAACGCGTTGGTTTTTTCGATCGCCTCTTCAGGGCTCATCGCATCAGCACGGGTAAGAGCAATGGCGAAATTTCGTTCTGCCAACAGAGGTGAGAATTTTTCAAGCTCTTGTTTTAACGTTTCGTATTGATACTCTAATTCATGGTACGAAGCCAAATCGATCATAAACAACAATGTTTTCGTCCGCTCGATATGGCGTAGGAATTTAAGACCCAGCCCTTTCCCCTCTGATGCTCCGCCGATAATCCCCGGAATATCCGCCATAATATAGGAATCAAATTCACCGATATTGATCTGTCCGAGTTTCGGGGTCAATGTCGTAAATTCATAGTTGGCTACTTCGGGACGTGCATTGGAGACGGTAGAGATCAATGTCGATTTACCGACGTTCGGAAATCCTACAAGACCAACATCAGCGATCAACTTTAGATCAAGTCGAAGAACACGTGTAATCGCCGGTTCACCCGGTTGAGCATACATCGGCTTTTGGTTGGTAGAAGATTTAAAGTGAACGTTTCCAAGACCGCCGCGTCCCCCTTCTAAAAAGAGAACCTCTTTGCCGTCTTCCAAAAGATCGAGCAAAATATCGCCTGTTTCGACATCAACAACTTGTGTTCCCGGAGGGACAACGACTACGAGGCGTTTTCCCGCTTTACCCGCCATGTTGGAACCGGCACCCGGCTGACCTTTATCGGCTTTGAGGTTTTTGTTCCCTTGGAAATGGGCGAGAGTATGGGTATTGTTATCCACTTTAAAATAAACATCTCCACCGCGACCGCCATCACCGCCGTTTGGTCCCCCTTGAAGGACATATTTTTCCCGTCGGAAAGCAACACACCCTGCTCCCCCTTTACCGGATGAGACGGTAATTTCTACACTATCACTAAACATGGATGTCCTTCAATTTTTTTTGAACCCCAAAGGAATATATCCCTTTGGCTACGCTTGCCTCTATCGAGGCAGAAATTATATGCTCAATACTACACTTTTTCAATATTCGAATGAAAAGTACACGATTAAAAAGATAATTTTGGAAATTGTATCAAAAATCGGGCGAAAGCCCGACGAGAGTCTTTGAGAAAATTATGCGGCAGGGATGATAGAGACTTGTTTGCGTTTTTTGTCTTTACGTTCGAACGCAACGACACCGTCAACCAAAGCATACAAAGTATGGTCTTTACCCATTCCCATGTTTTTACCTGGGTGAACTTTTGTTCCGCGTTGACGAATAACGATGTTACCCGCTCTTACGAATTCACCACCGTATTTTTTGACACCGAGTCTACGTCCCGCTGAGTCGCGGTTATTCTGTGTACTACCCTGACCTTTCTTATGAGCCATGCTGTCCTCCTACTTTTAAATAATTACGCAGCGATCTTAACGATGCGAACGCGTGTGTGATCTCTTCTGAAACCACGTTTCAATTTGCTGTCTTTACGACGACGTTTTTTGTAGATCACGACTTTACGGTCACGACCTTCATTAATAACCTCAGCAGTAACAACAGCACCACTTACGAATGGGGTACCGGTTTTAAGTTCACCGTTATTAACGGCAAGAACTTCTTTGATTTCGACGGTGGTTTTAGGCTCAAGTCCCATTTTATCGAACAAAAGGATATCACCCTCTTGAACTTTATACTGTTTTCCGCCGTTTTTGATAATTGCGTACATTAGCGTTCCTTACTTACAAGTCTACAAAAAGTGGCGAATTATAGCCAACGTTTATTTAAGCTTAAATTAAAGCGATAGCATCAATCTCAACAAGTGCATTTTTTGGTAACGTTTTCACGGCTACCGTAGAGCGTGATGGCTTATGATTTCCGAATGCTTCACCGTAAATAGCATTGACCGCCGCAAAATCATCCATATCCGCCAAAAAGATCGTTGTTTTGATCACTTTATCGAAAGAACTTCCCGCCGCTTCCAAAACCGCTTTGAGATTTGAGATAACCTGAACGCATTGCGCACTCACGTCCCCATCAACCATTTCACCCGCTGGCGTGAGTGCAATCTGACCGGAGGTAAATACCATGCCGTTAGCAATCATCGCTTGAGAATAAGGGCCGATCGCCGCAGGTGCATTGGGGGTTTGTACATTTTGAATCATCAATATTTCCTTTATTTTTTATATTTTAGCAAAGCATCATCAAGAATCGATTGGTAATCCTCTACCGGCCAATAACCCGGCATCGAATAGAGTACTTTGCCGTTGCTGTCTAAAAAGTAGTTCATCGGTACCATTTTGGCACTCAAGCTTTTAGGATAGACACTTTTATCCCGTGTCACATGAACAGTTACGAATTTCGAGTTCAATTTTGAGATAACATCCTCATCTTGAAGAGTAGTCGCTTCAAATTTGCGACACCATCGGCATTGCTCGCTTGTAATAAGTACCAATAGCGGTTTAGACTCTTTTTTCGCTTTTGCCTGAGCTTGTTCATACGTATCGTTCCAAGCAATATCGCTCGCAACAAGATTAGCCAACAAAAGTACTAAGAGAACTAATTTTTTCATTCTTTGCCTTCTTTTAAAAACAGAATTTTATCGAAAATTATTGATCAACTTTGTAAAAACAGCATAAAGGTTTTGAACTTCGCTGATCGATGTCCGCTCATTAGGGGCATGTATCGTATCGTTGATAACACCGAATTCGATCACATCGATCCCGTATGCGGCGATAAAACGGGCATCCGATGTCCCCCCGGCGGTAGAATTTTTAGGGCTGATTGCGCACACTTCATAAATCGCATCCGATAAAGTTCGAACAATAGGCGTATTGGCATCGGTCACAAACGGATACGCTGTTTGATCGAGATTCAATGTGTAGTCCAATCCTTCCAACTGCGAATCGATAAATGAGGCAATCTTTTCTTGATCGGTACGGGTCGAGTTACGGACATTAAACATCATCTTGAGCTTACCCGGTGAAACATTGGTCGTCTCGATCCCTGCACGAATATCGGTAATGACGAGTTGGCTCGGAGCGAAATATTCATCCCCTTCATCCAAAAATGCCCCCGCGATAGTGGAGAGTACTGGTGCTATTTGATGGACGGGATTGATCGCTTTTTCAGGATAGGCGGCGTGTCCCTGTTTTCCGATGATTTCGATGACCCCGTTGATCGAGCCTCGGCGTCCTACTTTGATCGCATCCCCGAATCTCTCTTCGCACGTCGGTTCAGCCACGACCACGGCATCGGGGAGAAGATTATGCTCTTTGAGATACGCCAAAACTTCAACCGTCCCGAACTTCGCTGGACCTTCCTCATCCGATGTCAATAAAATCGATAGAGTTCCTTCATACTCTTTTGCCTCTTTTAGCGCTTGGGTAAATGCCGCCACACCGCTTTTCATATCCTGTGCACCGCGGGCATAGATGTATCCGTCCTTTTCGGTTGCAACGAACGGATCACTGTTCCACCCCTCCCCTGCGGGGACGACATCGACATGTCCGGCGAAGCAGAGATGTTTTCCCTCTCCGAAACGTCGGTAGGCAAAAAGATTTTTTACCCCTTCGCGATCAATGCGAACAGTGGTAAACCCTTCCAAATAATCTTCCAGAAAATCAAAAATACCGCCATCTTCGGGGGTAACACTCGGTGATTCCAAAAGCTTTTTAAATAAATCAATTACGTTCAATTTTAATCCTCTTTTAACTGCGTCTCATATTCCAGACGCAAACCTTGTGGCGTCATTATAAAACCTTGCAGTTTGATTTTGCCTTGTGAAATGGCACGAGTGTGGGTTTCACATAAAGGTATAAGATGGTGATGTTCTTTTACAGCACGGCTTTTTTGAGGGTTTCGCACCAATGCACCGCAAATGACACATTCGCTTGCAACCACATCACGGTAACGCTTGATATACTCTTTTTGATTACCCAGTTCGAGAACATCATATTCTTTTGCCAAATTTTCTCGTAACCGTGCAGCATTTTGTAAAAAATTCGGATTCATGTGGAGTGATTCGGCAAACTCTAACCCGTACACACTGCTCCCGCGCCCCGATTTGAGAATCCGATCATAGATGAGACGATCACTCTCTTCATCATAACGGACACTTAGATGCAGATGGACGACTTCGCGCAAACGGCTTAGCTCACTAATCATAGAGAGCTGATGCAAATGGGTTGTCATTAAAAACAGACACCCTTTAGAGTTCAGTTCCATAATAGTACTCGCTACAATCGAAACCGCCGAAAGGGTTTCGGTACCATGACTGATCTCATCTCCCAATACCAGTGATCGTTCTGTGGCACGGCTAAAAATGGTATTAAGCTCCAACATCTCTACCCCAAATGTAGAGAGCGATTTGGCAACATTGTCTCGCGATTGGATACGTGTATAAACACCCTCAAAGAGAGAAAATTTCATCGCTTTTGCCGGAACGAAAAATCCGCTTTGTGCCAATGTAACGGCAATACCGATACTTTTCATCAACGAAGATTTCCCACTGGAGTTGATACCATAGAGCAAAACACCCCGAATATTTGCCCCATCATGCACTTTAGAGTCTAACATAACCGTGTCGGGATAAGGGAGATCAACGTAATCGCGATCCCCCATCACAATATCATTGGGGACATAGTCAATTCCCTGTGCTTCCACCAAAAGATGACGCAGTCCGCTCATCTGTAAAAAATTCTCTTTCGACGATTCGACAATCGCAGGACGGATGAGTCTGTATTTTTGCGCGTTGATCGCCGAAGCTGCCGCGACATCGATTTGAGCGATCCAATCGATAGTATTTTTGAAGAAAGGTATCTGTGTCTCTAACCATTGCTTCTCATGCACATGGTTTCGTAACTCAATCTCCCATCCCTCTTCCACTGTATCCACTGAAAGCAATTGGGTTAAATTATGCTTTACACAATACCGCTTAATCTCCATGATGCTCGCGAAGGAATCCATAAAAATATTTATTCCGTCGCTTTGGCGGTTTTGAATCTGCCACCATAGAAGCTCTACATCCGCTATTAAACTCAGCCGATCTTTGAACCAAGCGGCATGGGGATTAAGTGCTTCAATCCAATCATATCTCCGATTAAGCTCAGAAGGATCTTTAATCGGTAAAAAAAGACGAAAACGCCCGAGCCGTTTCCCCATAGGGGTAGACATATTCAACAATAATTTGGCAATACTGGGGAGACGTGAATCGACGGTTATCATTTCAAGCTGTTCGAGTGCATTATTACCGAGTTCCATTAATTCGGATGTTTCCAAAAATATCGGAGTCGAATAGATATTTATACCGCTTTGATCCAAATGATTTGCCATTAGTGCCAACGCTTGTGAAGACAAGGGTCTATTTTCAAGGCTAAGATGCTCTATCGGGCTCAAAAGAGAATGAATAGCAAAAACTTTTTTAAAGATAAGATTCTGCTCTTGGCACTCAAAGCGACGATTGTCATACTGATAATCAAACATCGAAAAATTATCAATAATTTCATCAAAAATTGCTCTTGAAGCAGCTCCGATAATGAGTCGATGCGCATTCGTCACAAATAACAGATGCAATACCCGATCAATCGCACTGTAAGGGTGTGACGGATCGGCTTCAATCTCGCAGAACCACCCCTTCAGTCCATAGGGTTCAGCCATACTCAAACCGATTGAATATCCGGTACTGTTCCTATCAATAAACAAAGCCGCTTGAGATTCCTGCATTTCGCTACCACCACTTTTTATTTATAAATACGGTTTATGCATATAATTATACAAAATTGGTTCTCATTTAACTTTTATTTTAGTAACAATCAAGTTATAATCACAATCTTATATTTTAATCTAAGTTTAGGATATGCCTAATGAAACGCCCTACCCCTGTCAATGAAGAAGTATTATTTGATGGACGAAGTTTAATCTCTGAAACCGATACCAAAGGGATAATAACTTACGTTAATCGAAAATTTACCGAAATGACAGGTTATACCGCCGCTGAAGCAGTCGGACAGCCTCACAGTTTATTGCGTCATCCTGATATGCCAAAAGCGGGATTTGAGGGGATGTGGAAAGTAATCGAGAGCGGGAAGATTTGGGAGGGGTATGTTAAAAATCTCCGTAAAGACGGAAAATTTTACTGGGTTGTTGTCCATATCGTCCCAAAACTTAATGAAGCGGGAGAAATTATCGGGTATATCGCTTCGCGCAAAATGCCAGACCGCGCGCGTCTCAGAATAGTCGAAGAGCAATACAAAGAGTTACTCGCTCAAGAGCGTTAACTTCCCCCTTTAATCCACTCTTTCCGGCGATAAACTCGCCAAAACAGCCACCCTTTAATAAATGTTTCAACTGTCATCGCAATATAAATCCCTAAAATTCCTCCTCCCATTTTGAGCACTATATACGCGGGGATAATTCGAAAAATCCATAGTGAACCGATCGATATCTGCATACTTAGCTTCGTTGCTCCGGCGCCTCTAAGGGCACCGCTGAGTACAAAAGTCAAAGCTAAAGGAATTTGAGCGATACCCACAAGACGCAAATAGAGTGCCGCTTGTTCTATCGTAAAAGGGTCATGGGTAAAAAATCGGATCATAACTTCGGGGATAGCAACTAATAAAACACCTACACTTCCCATAAATACGATCGCTATTTTGGCACTCAAAACCCCTGATTCGTACGCATAATTATATTGTCGGGCACCGATATATTGCCCGGCTAAAACCATTGCTGCAACCGAAAATCCGAATCCCGGCATAAATGCCAACGCCTCGATACGTAAACCGATCTGATATCCTGCCAATGTCTCTGTTCCCTGTGAAGCGATCATCATGACAAAAAGTAAAAATGATGTTACCCCGACAACTCGCTCTACCGCCGCAGGTGTTCCAATAAAGATCATTTTTTTCAAATCCGACCAAGCAAATATCGGATAAATATGTATTATTCCCCCTTTGCGGAGTAAAAACATTCCATACAATATAACACTAAATCCATACGCACACACTGTCGCATATGCCGCACCCTCTACCCCCATTGCCTCAAATCCGCCGTGTCCGAATATAAAAAGATAATTCAATCCACCGTTTAAAAATGCCGAAGCAATTTTAATAAATAATGAGCTACGCGTATCTCCGGCAGCTGAGAGGGCACTGTATGCTAGTGTGTCAAGAAAGATCAGTCCCATTCCCATAGAGAGGATTCCAAAATATCCATCCCCTAATGTCACCACCTCTTCACTCGATCCCATCCATCGGAAAAAATCGGCGGCAAACGTCCAACCTGTCACACCGACAACCAGTGATCCGGCTAATGCCACCCATAATCCGATAAAAACAACCGCTGAAGCTCGATTTTTTCTACCGCTTCCGATATAACGGGAAATCAACGCACTTGAACCTATGGCATAAAAGCTCATTAATGCCTGAATCACCATCATAAACTGCATTGACAAGCCGACTGCCGCTAAAGCGGCTACACCTAAAGAGCCTACCATCAACATATCAATGAGAATTTGGACTATGTCCAAAAGGTGCTTCAGGGCAGCAGGAATAGCGAGCCGAAGAACACGCTGCTTCATTATAAGAGGATTCAGCTGTTCAACCTCTCTACAATCTCTTGCATCACAGCAAACAATTCATCTTTTGTCTCATAACGAAGCTCTATTCGGTTTTTCGGAACTTCACCAATCGGATCAAAATCGCAAATCAAAACATACGCTTCGAGAGTTATCTTCTCCGCTTTCAGCTCCGCCCATTCCAGTGATACTGAGGCATGCTCACCTGCGGCATGAATCAATGCAGCAGGATAAAGACGGGTGATTTTACTTAAATTAATCCTCTCTCCTGAGGTTTCAAATATCATCTCATTTTTCATTCAATCTCCATAAGTTCATAGTGTCTTCGTATCCATCCGTAATATACTGAAGCGATAAAAAAGACACTAGCCAATAATAAAGTAATCATCCCAAGTGAAACACCTGATGTTGCCAAGTAGCCGATCAGTAATGAAACCGAAGCCCCTACCCCTAAAAATATCATATCATTATAAGCAATCACCCGCCCGTAATAGTCACTATGGGTATGATGCTGCAAAAGGGTATAGGTATAAGACCATAACGTCGTTGTGACAAAACCGACGGCAACGGAAGCCATCAATGATAGGTAAAAATCATCTATCACTGAAGCCCATAAAGCGATTCCGGCTCCTCCGGCAAAAAATAGTAACCCCAAACGGCTATTATTTATCCAATGTCCCAGTACCAAAGGACCGATAACCAACCCAAGCGCACGTGCGGCATTGAGCAACCCTATCCCTAACGATATGGCGATTATTTGAGAGTAATAGTGTTTTGCAGCCAAAGCCACTAATGCATCAAATGCGGTAAACCCTAAGATAGCATGCAAAATCATCAAATGATACACAATAGGATTGTGACGTATATAAGTAAATGCCTCTCTCATCATTGTTCTGAGCTTTGAGCTGCTTTGTGACAATTTAATCTCTATTTTGATCGTTGAAACCAAAGAAAGGACAATGATAAATAATCCGGCATCCAATAAAAAAGCGGTAGTCACCCCAACCCAATAAACAACCAATCCGCTCAGAGCCATCCCTAATGTATACGATAATGACCAAATCATGGAATGGATTTCATTCGCTATTTGCAGGGATTTTCCTTCCAAAATACGTGGTAGAAGTGACATCTCAACTGTAAAATAAAAACTCGAAGCCCCCATTCGGACAAAAACCAGCAGATACAGAAACCACAACATTGTTATATTATCGATACTAATTAAAGAGAGGGTACACACTATCTCAATCAGCGTTAAAAAAATCATCAACTTTTTTGGATGGATTCGATCCAATATTACGCCACTCAAAGGGGCTTGGAACACCCCAGGTAAAAAATGGAGCGCAGCGACCAATGCAATCGTCGATGCGTTAGCCCCCATCTGAATTAACAGGGTGTAAATCGCAACATTACTAAACCATGCTCCAAAATAGGCTAGTAATTGGATTAATGAGAGGCGACGAAGAAGCGGCTCGTTGCGTAAAAGAGTTAAATAGCGTTTCATAAGTGTAAGATTATCATGTAGGGGATTAAAGTTTTTATTTTCCTGGACGATTTAGCCTTAATAAATTGCCTCATATTTTTTAGTTAGGAGAATCATGATGGAAATCTTTCAAGCAACCGCGAAGATGCAGCAAATGCAAACTGTTACTCCAAAAAGTAATGCGGACGTTCAAATGACTCAAAGTATCCAGCCTATCCAAAAAGCACAAATTGAACAAGATCAAGCTGCACAGAACAGTTCAGATCAGAAAACGTCAAAAACGGCTTCCCAAGAAGAGATGAATCAGTTGATCGATCAACTCAATCAATCTCTCAATCCGTTTAACACTTCATTAAAATTTGGCTTCGATAACTCATCCGATGATTTCTACGTCTCTGTCATTGAAACCAAAAGCAACCGAATGCTTCGACGTTTCCCAGTAGAGCAGGCTGAACAACTTTTACCAAAAATACAAGAGATCAATGGGCTCTTGTTTGATCAAAAGGGGTAACCTCTGACTCTTGGATAAGTACTAAAACTAAACCCATCTTCAATTATAAAGTATTAAAGGAAATTTTATGACTACCAATCTTGCGTACAATACGTATACCCAAAATAATATCGGTGTAGAATCACCGGAGAAATTGATTCAAATGATGTATGAAGGAATCTTACGTTTTAATATGCAAGCAAAACGCTCTATCAATGAAAATGATATTGAGCGACGTACTTACTGGATTAATCGTTCCAATGCAATTATCACTGAACTTATGAATATTTTAGATTATGATCAAGGCGATATTGCCCATTATTTGGCAGGCCTTTACACCTACCAACTCCGCCTTTTGGTCGAAGCCAACCTTTATAATGATTCAACAAAACTCGATGAAATAACCCAAGTTTTTAAAGGGCTTTTGGATGCGTGGAAAGAGGGCAGAGATGTGGCTGGCCAAGCTTAAAAAAGCGCTAATACTTGAAGATATTGAACAGCTCTCTACTCTCTTAGGAGAGATGCCTCAGTTTGATACGGTTGAGCAAATGGAAGAGGCCTCTTATCTTTTGATGCAAACCAAAACTTTAATAGAAAATAACAAATTGCATACTGCGCAAATTCTACAACAGTTGAAAAACAACCTCAATTTTCTCAAATCTACCCAAGTAGAATTGCCATCTTCATTAAATCTAAAATTTTAACCCTTTTCTCACCCTTTTTTTGATAAAATCGCGTCATTCGCTCTACACCATAGTGGAGTATGGGTATCAATGATAAGGATGCATGTATGAAAAAAGAGGTTAAAAAAGTTGTTCTCGCCTATTCTGGTGGATTGGATACAAGTGTTATTTTAAAATGGCTCCAAGATGAATATAAATGTGAAGTTGTCACTTTTACTGCAGATATTGGTCAAGGTGAAGAGGTAGAACCGGCTCGTGCCAAAGCAATCAGCCTCGGAATTAAACCTGAAAATATTTATATTGAAGATCTTCGTGAAGAGTTTGTACGTGACTATGTGTTCCCTATGTTTCGTGCCAATGCAATTTATGAGGGTGAGTACTTGCTCGGGACATCAATCGCACGTCCGCTTATCGCAAAACGACAAGCTGAAATTGCCCGTATCACCGGAGCTGACGCAGTAAGTCACGGCGCAACGGGAAAAGGAAACGATCAAGTTCGTTTTGAAATGGGCTACCTTGGACAAAACAGTGCCTTGACAATTATCGCACCTTGGCGTGAATGGGATTTAAATTCTCGTGAAAAACTCCTCGCTTATGCGGCAGAACATGGTATTAAAATTGAGATGAGCGGTAAAAAATCTCCGTACTCAATGGATGCCAATCTCCTTCATATCTCTTACGAAGGGGGAATTCTTGAAGATCCTGCTGCAGAACCGGAAGAGAGTATGTGGCGTTGGACCGTATCACCTGAAAATGCACCTGATGAAGCGGAATATATCGAAATCGGCTATGAAAAAGGGGATCCTGTTAGCCTCAACGGCAAAGCGCTTTCACCTGCCGTTATGCTTGAACAACTCAATATTATCGCCGGACGTCACGGAATCGGACGTGCCGATATCGTTGAAAATCGCTTTGTAGGGATGAAAAGCCGCGGATGTTACGAAACTCCGGGCGGAACCATCATGATCAAAGCACACCGTGCAATCGAATCATTGACACTGGATCGTGAAGAGGCACATCTTAAAGATGAGTTGATGCCACGCTATGCAAAACTTATCTATAACGGATTTTGGTTTGCACCGGAGCGTGAAATGCTTCAAGCGGCGATCGACAAAACACAGCAAAATGTTCGCGGTACCGTAAAATTGAAACTTTATAAAGGGAACGTGATGGTTGTCGGACGCAGTTCAGATCTTTCGCTGTTCAATCCTGAGTACTGTACGTTTGAAGAAGACTCTGTATATGATCAAAAAGATGCAGGCGGGTTCATCAAACTTAATGCACTGAGATTTATCATTGCCGGCAAAGCACGAAAAAACAAATAAGGAAATTTAAGTATGAGCATCATTAAAATAGATATGAATTCTGAAGAGTTCCAAGCTGAACTCGAAAAAACGATTAAATTTACTGACAAAGTCATTAGCCAATTCAATTGGGCCTATAATCCTCAAGAAGAGATTAATGAAGGGGTACAGCTCGGTCTTGCCCGTAATAAAATGATGTACGGCAAACGTTTTTGCCCTTGTTATATGGTTGAAGAAGTGGACGGGAAATTTCAAAGTGCTGATAACAGACTTTGCCCTTGTACCACAGCTATTGAGAAAGAGATTCCTCAAAATGGTGTGTGTCACTGTCAAATTTTCTGTACACCTGAATTTGCTGCTGCTCAACGGCTTGAGATGGGAATCGAAGAGGTTACCCATCAACATTCTCGCGGCTTAACCAAACAAGAGTGTGAAATGTTATTGACCAAAAGTGACATCGACAGTGATGAGCTCACTTCACTGTTTGAAGCACGTGATCTTGGTATGGTTAAATTTAAAGTGGTTGACGTTCGTGAATGGATGGAGTGGAAAATGGGTCATATTGCGGGAGCCGATGTTTTGGTTCCAACCAGCAGTTTCTTCCAAACACTTAATGAATCAAAATTAGAAAAAGATGAACATATTGTTGTTTATTGTCATGTTGGAAGCCGAAGTGCACATTGTCAGCGTATTTTACACGATATGGGATATACCAAGGTCTCCAACCTTGCACACGGAATTGTCGGCTATAGTGGTAAAATCAATCGCGGTTAATCAAGGATTAAAATGAAAGTATTATTGACAAAAGATGTCAAAGGTGTCGGTAAATCCGGCGAAATCAAAGATGTCGCCGACGGTTACGGAAAAAACTTCTTGATCGGTAAAGGGTTAGCACTTGCTGCTACCAATGAAGTTTTAAAAAAATATGAGTCAGAACAAAAGAAAAAAGCGGCTAACGAAGCCGCTGAGATTGAACGACTTAATGCCATCAAAGCACAGCTTGCCGATATCAAAGTAATTATCGTTAAAAAACTCGGAAATACAGGTCACCTCTTTGGCGCAGTAACCAAAGAAGAAATTTCGGACGCATTGAGAGCTCAGCACAACATCGAAATTGACAAAAAAGAGCTCGATGCAAAGCACGGCATTAAAACAACCGGGTTACATGATTTGGATCTCAAGCTCGGTCACGGAATCCATGCTACTCTCCATTTAGAAATTAAAGGGGAATAATTAATGTTTGATGCTACGACTATCCTCGCCTATAAAGGGAAAAACAAAGCCGTAATCGGCGGAGATGGTCAGGTAACATTTGGACAAACTGTTCTCAAAAGCAATGCAACCAAAATTAGAACTCTCCATAACGGAGAAATTTTAGCCGGTTTCGCCGGATCAACGGCTGATGCTTTTAATCTTTTTGATATGTTTGAAGAACATTTAGCTAACCGAAAAGGTGATCTTCTCAAAGCGGTTATTGACTTTTCCAAAGCATGGCGAAAAGATAAAGTCCTGCGCCGTTTGGAAGCGATGATGATCGTTCTCAATCAAGACCATATTTTTATCCTTACCGGTAACGGTGATGTCGTTGAACCTGAAGATGGTGAAATAGCTGCCATCGGAAGCGGAGGAAGCTACGCTATCTCAGCGGCACGTGCACTCAAAAAACATACTTCACTCGATGAAGAGACATTGATAAAAGAGAGTTTAACTATTGCGGCTGATTTATGTATCTATACCAATCACAATATCAAAACGTTGACTCTTGGATGAACCTATGAATATGACACCTCAAGAGATCGTCGATTATCTCGATCAACACATTATCGGTCAAACCAACGCAAAAAGAACGATTGCATTAGCACTACGAACCCGTTATCGCCGTTTGAAACTTGATCCTCTTCTTCAAGATGAGATCATGCCGAAAAATATTTTGATGATCGGTTCTACCGGTGTCGGTAAAACAGAAATAGCCCGCCGACTTGCTAAAATGATGCAATTACCGTTTATAAAAGTTGAAGCGAGTAAATATACGGAAGTAGGTTTTGTCGGAAGAGATGTTGAATCGATGGTGCGTGATTTGGTCATGACTTCACTATCAATGATCAAAACTGAGCATAATGAAAATAATAAAGAGGCGATTGAGCACTATATTCTCGATACCCTTACCCATAAACTTCTTCCAGAACCTTCTCATTTTATGTCAAATGAGGAAAAAGTTACTTACGAAGCCACTAAAGCAGAGATTCGTGAAAATATTCTTAGAGGCAACCTGGATGAATCTATCGTCGAAATAGAGATCCCAACACGCGGGATTGAATTTAATGACACCAATATGCCTCCCGAAATAGCCCGTGTTCAAGAATCATTTTCAAAAATGTTCTCCGTTATGGGTAAAGAAGAGACTAAAAAAGAGATTTGTATAGCTGAAGCCAAAGAGATATTACGCCAAGAAGCGGCCGAGAAACTGCTCAATCACGATCAAATGAAACGAGAAGCTCTCAAAAGAGCAGAAGACGGAGGAATCATTTTCCTTGATGAAATTGATAAAATCACGGTAAGTTCTCGTAGTAACGGCCGTAATGACCCTAGCAAAGAGGGAGTTCAGCGTGATTTGCTCCCCATCGTAGAGGGAAGTATCGTCTCAACCAAGCTAGGGTCCATTAAAACCGATCATATCCTTTTTATTGCCGCCGGCGCATTTCATTTGAGTAAGCCCAGCGATCTTATTCCCGAATTGCAGGGGCGTTTTCCACTTCGCGTCGAACTTGAACCGCTTAACGAAGATGCACTTTGTTTAATTCTAACGAAACCGAAAAATTCTCTTTTAGAGCAATACAAAGCGCTCTTAAGAACTGAAAAAATGACCCTTTCATTCGATAATGCTGCTATCCGTTCTATCGCACATTATGCCCAAATGGCAAATGAAAGAACCGAAGACATCGGTGCTAGACGGCTTCATACCGTTGTAGAAAAAGTATTAGAAGAGATTAGCTTCAATGCCCATTTGCATAAAAACAGTACCGTTACGGTCACCGAAGAGATGGTGAATACCATCCTCTTACCACTTGTTGAGGATGAAGACCTCGCTCGTTATATCCTCTAAAGGCAAACCAATGAATAAAGCAGGATTCGTCGCTCTCGTAGGACGCCCAAATGCGGGAAAAAGTACCCTAATGAACTGGATTTTAGGTGAAAAAATCGCCCTTGTCAGTCAAAAAGCAAATGCAACCCGTAAGCGTTCCAATGCAATCGTAATGCACAATGATGATCAAATTATTTTTGTCGACACCCCTGGACTTCATCAAGCCGAAAAATTACTAAATCAGTATATGCTTGAAGAGGCATTAAAAGCAATAGGAGATTGCGATATTGTTGTTTATCTCGCTCCGGCATCCGATAAAACAATCCATTATGAAAAATTTTTGGAAATCAATTCTGATAAACGTAAGCATATTATTGTTTTGAGTAAAATTGATCAAATTTCTCAAGCGGAACTCCTCAAAAAAATCGGTGAGTACAACCGCTTTAGTGACCATTTTTTAGCTCTTATTCCTATGTCTGTTAACAAAAATGTAGGAAAAAAAGATCTCCTCGATACGATAGTCAAACATCTTGATGAGTCCCCTTATCTGTATGATCCCGAAAATATAACGACAGAGATGATACGAACCATTTATAAAGAATTCATTCGTGAAGCAATTTTCGATAACATCAGTGATGAAATACCTTATGAATCGGATGTTATTATCGATAAAATCGATGAAGATGCACCCGTTGAGCATATCAGAGCAACCATAATTGTCGAAAAAGACTCCCAAAAAGGGATCATTATCGGTAAAGGGGGAGCAGCAATCAAACGAATCGGTCAAAATGCCCGTGAAAAAATTGAACGTCTTGCTTCAAAACCGGTCTATCTTGAACTCTTTGTTTCAGTCAAAAAAGGGTGGACAAGTGATAAAAAATTTCTAAGTGATTTAGGCTACGAATGGTAAAAAAAATCTTTATTTTATTACTTTTAGGGACTACCATTCTCTCATCGGATGTCATTACTTTATACAAAAGCGGAGGGAAGAGATTATTCGATAGACAAATGAATTCCTCTTCTTATTGGGCAGGATCTCTTTTCAACAAAGATCTTCGTTTTGGCTACTTTGAACGGTCATTCTCCCTTTTGGCATGCAGCAAAGAGAAAGGCGTTTTAGAACTTTATACTCCGGATGCACAAAAGCATTTTTCACTAAAAAAACGCTACAGTGCCTTTACCGGGAAATATTCCGGAGATAAAAGTGTTGCGGGAGATCTTAAAACCCCTATCGGTATTTATACTTTAGTTGAGAAAAAAAAGCGTGTTGATCCATTTTATGGACCAATGGCATTTGTCACCTCATATCCAAACTTGTATGATCGTATCCGTGGAAAAAACGGTGCCGGGATTTGGGTACACGGAGTCCCTATAAACGGGACACGTGATCCCTTTACTAAAGGGTGTATTGCAATCAATAACAACGATTTGATGCAACTTGATCAAAATATTAATCCTGCTAACACGTTGTTGATTATTGACTCTTCTCTAAAACAAGGAGTCAATCCTGCTGCTTATTCTGCCATTTTAGCAGGGTTATACCAATGGAAATATGCATGGACTTATAATGATCTTGATACCTATTTATCTGCCTATGATCCCTCTTTTAAACGCTATGACGGAATGGGATTCTCTCAATTTAAAACGTATAAAGAACATATATTTAGTAAAAATGAAGATAAAACCATCGCGCTAGATCATCTCAACATCATCCCTTATCCAGGTGAAAAACAAAATCTTTTTTGGGTCACATTTAATCAACTATATATAAGCGAGAGTCATAAATTTGAAGGAGAAAAATCGCTTTTGCTTCGTTTAAATCCAAATCAATCAATATCGATTCTTACGGAAGAGTAATTGGTGTATTTTTTTTTCCTTTTCCCTTTTTTATTCATAACAACGCTCTATGCTCTCCCATTTAATCTCATTAAAAAAGAGACTGATCCTCTAAATACACCAACGTTGCTTGTCATCGGCGGGATTCACGGTAATGAACCCGGAGGATATTTTTCTGCAGCCATACTCTCTCACTATTACAAAATAACTGAGGGTAACCTATGGGTTGTACCCGATCTAAACCGTCCAAGTATTCAACAAAACAGTCGCGGTATCAACGGGGATATGAACCGAAAATTCGCAGATATTGATCCTCAAGACCCGGATATCGAAGCCGTACAAGGAATCCAAAAAATCATTACCGACAAGCAGGTGAAACTTGTATTAAACCTTCATGACGGTCTTGGATTTTATCGTAAGGAACACTTAAATACTATTTTTAACCCCAACTCCTGGGGACAAACATGTGTTATTGATCAGGGCGTGCTTGAGGGTGAACACCCCTATGGCAATTTAAATGAAATCGCTTCCAAAGTTAACCGTGAATTAAATCACTCATTGATCGAAAATCACCATATTTTTGATACTCGTAATACCAATACCCGTTTTGATGATGAAGCGATGAAACATTCATTGACATTTTTTGCCGTATCCCACAACAAACCCGCTTTTGCGATTGAGACCAGTAAAAATCTACCTACACTGCAAAATAAAGTTTTTTACCAACTTAATGCAATAGAATGTTACATGAAACTTATGGGGATTAAATATGAGCGTTCATTCGAATTAAACCCCGATACCATTAAAGAATTACTGAGCAATTATGAAGGCATAACTATTAACAACGATTTTTATTTAAATTTGGATAATTTAAAAAACAGTTTAAGTTTCATTCCGCTACAATCAGAACGTAATGAGTTTAAATTCACCCATCCTTTAGGGAGTATCCAAAAAAATAATGAGCGTTATGACATTTTTATCGGTAACCAAAAGATAAGTACTCTTATCCCCAGTTATCACATAAAAGAATTTTGTTCTGATTCTGTTACCATTATGGTTGACGGAGAGATGAAAAATATTCCCTTTGCTACAGATTTTTTTGTAACTGCCGATTTTAAAGTTATAAATAAGGATAAGGATACACGGGTCAATATTATCGGATTTACCTCAAAAGGGTTAAAAGATGAGAGTAATGTACCTGTAGTGTTAAAAGAATTAGATTCAAAATACTCTATTGACACCTCTAGCAAGAGTTATCGGATAGAGCTTTACCAGCAAGACCGTTTCTGTGGAATGGTTTTGGTACATTTTAAATAGGATAGATGATGAGTAAAAGCAAACAGCAAACCTATTCAACCATCGTATCAGTGAACCCTTATAAAGGGGATTATTATGGTGGAACATTTAATACAATATCCAAAATATCTTCTCCTTCATTTGCAAAAGAGCAATATGCAGTCTCTTTTTTAAATACCAAAGGGTTTATCTCCACTATGATCGGAATAAGTAAAAATATTCCGGAAGATGATATTTATAATGCACTCGAAAACAAAGTTTATGAAGAGCTCGCTTTGGATATGGCTATCGAGTACCATATTAAATACGTTGAAGCCATACATAGAAGTACTGAAGGAGACCGTTTTTTTCATGTATTTGTAGTTGATCCGCTAACCCTTGAACAAGAGTATGTTCAAGTTGTCGATACTATAAAATATATTGATCAAATTATCCCTGTTCCTCTTTTACTCAAATCTCTTTATGTAAAAGAACTTATCGAGTCATCAGATGTTCACTGTTTTATCTACTTTCAGGAAAATGACGCTTTTTTCTCTATTTACAGTGAGCATGAATTTATTTATGCCAAATCACTTAAATTTTCAATCAAACAAATGCATGAGCGTTTTTGTGAGCTTTTAGGTGAACAAATTGATCTTGCCGCATTTGAAACAATCCTTGCCGAAGAGGGATTAAATACTTCGCATCCCGATTATCAAAAAAATCTTATTAAACTTTTCGGTGAAATCTTTCTTCATGTTAGTGATGTTATCACTTATGCAAAGAGAGCCTACGATATTAAAAAGTTTGATGAAATCTTCATCGGTACCGGGGCAGGAAAAGTTCTTGGACTGGACGAGTACGCACAAACTTATTTAGGAATTAAAACTACCCCTTTTGATTTTGATTTCGGATTTAACACAAACACTCAGAGAGTTGATCAAATTCATCAACTTATGCACCTTTACGGTAGACTCGGAGCAGACGAGCGATACGAGTGCAATTTTACTATTTTTCATCGCCCACCCCCTTTTGCCAAACGTGATAGCGGGAAGCTTATTTTAGTAACCGCAGCTTCATTGGCAGCGGCGCTTTTATACCCGGGAGTTTATTGGGGACTTTCGTATATAGAAGAATTTCATCATGCTATTTTAACAAAAGAGTATGAACAAGTTCATAGCGAAAAAATGACGCGTGAAGCAACCGTGAATCTAAAACTAGCCAATAAAAATGCTGCACAAAAACTTTTAGATGAACAAAAAACAGCCTATAAACAAAAACAAGATACTTTAATACAAGTGCATGAGAAAAAAGTAGACTATCCTATGAAAGCCAAGATTATGGCTGATTTTACTCGAAGTTTCAATCAGTATCGCGTTCAACTTAAAACCGTTGCTTATGCTGAAGATCTCAATAATACAAAAGTGTTTACTTTTGGTCTAACATCAGCAAGCACACAAGATATTACGGCTCTGCTTAAACATTTGACCGATACTAAGCGAGATCAATATAATTTTAATCTTGAGCTTATTTCTTATGATGAAGATCAAAAATCCTACCTTAGTGAACTCAAGGCGGTAATCAAATGAAATTACAAATTGAAGACTACCTTTACACCTTAGACCAATCATTGTCACATAAAAGTGACCGTGATAAGATGATGCTATTTATCATTATTTTTGCCTCTTTATTTGCTTTTTCTTACCTGTTATTTTGGGAGAGTTCGGAAGCAAGTTTTAAAGTTTCTCATGAAAAAGCGGTAAAAGTTGAAACAGATTTAAATCATGACAAGCAATATCTTGCTGCCAATCCCCCAGAACGCATTATTCAACTTGAACAAGAAACGGTTGAATTGGAGCGTCAACACGCACTTTATATTCAATATAACACTTACATTAAAGAGCAGTTAGAGCAAATTTCTTCGTTATATTATGATGAAAAAGTTTGGGGTTCTTATCTTGATTCAGTATCTCGCTATGCACGTGATAATAAAGTCAAATTAGCCAAGTTTGGAAATACCTTGCAAACAGACAATAGCTCCTTCGGACATGTATTAGATATTAGAATTAGTTCTGAAGCACCGTATAAAAACACACTGAAATTTATCAATGCACTTGAACAGAGCCAATTAGTTGTCGATTTACATGATTTTAATATCACTGCGGATGAGAAGCTCAAAGGTGATCTTAAGATTTCAGTATGGGGGATTGTAAGACAATGAAAAACTACATCCTTATAACTTTTTTAAGTACGTTACTGCTTCAGGCAGCTGCTCCGGTCATAACCTCTCCTTCGGTTACCGTCGTTACGGCACAGTCTAAAGGAGATAAAGAGTTGGCATGGGTTGATGAGCAAATTCGTGCCATTATTCCAACCCGCGTCGGAGTACCAGATGGATTTATCAATTCACTACGTGATCCAATGAAAATGAAGCAAGCCGATTCCGTCACTTAAAGGTGGATCTAATCTTCTGGCCCCTCCAAAATTGGGGAGCTGTATTGGAGTTTTAGCGCAACCGAAAATAATCGAAGAGCCGTTGCGCCTTCGTGCTATTATGAACCAATCGGTTCTTATCAACGGTAAATGGTATAAAGTTGGAGACAATGTACGTAATTTCTCCCTTACTGAGATTAAACCCAATTCGGTTTTATTAACCGGAAAAAAAGATCAGAAACTTATTTTGTTTTTAACCAAACAAAATAGTAATATTAAAATCATCACGAAATAGGAAAGTATCATGACATCTGTAATTAAACACCATGCGCGAGCGTTTATGTTATCCGTTGCCACGGCTGCCCTCTTAACACCGACTCTACAGGCAGATTGCACCTATGAGCTTTTCAATATCTCTTCTGTGAAAGGGACAAGTGTAGGAGAATTCGTTGATCAAATCAGCGATGAATGTGGAATGAGCGTCATTGTGAGTGACGAACAAGCGGAAGATATTTTAAAAAGACCGATGAATAAAACTTTTTTAAAAAATCTAACCATCAATGAAGTTTTGGACCTTATCATCAAAGAAAATAATCTCCAATATACCTTACAAAATAATGTACTCAAAATTTCCTATCTCACGACCAAAACCTATCAAATTGACTATATCATGGGAGAACGTAAAGGAGAAGGGAGCACTAATATACGGTTAAGTTCGAATACCGGTAGCCCTGCAGGACAAAGCTCAGGTAGTGGAACACAAACTTCTTCTGGTACTGGTTCGTCTTCTGAATCAGGAACCAATATCTCTTCCAAAGATGAAGTAAAATTTTGGAACGAGTTAGATCAAGAGATAAAAAATATTCTTAACCGGCCGGAAGACGATTATCGACAAAAACAACCATCAATATCTACAGATGACAAAGAAAAAACTGCACAAAGCAGTGATGACATACATAATGTTTATATCAATAGAGCAGCCGGGCTGATTACTGTCACGGCGACAGGGAAACAAATCCAAAGATTGGATCAATACATAGACGATTTACAGAAAAAAATGCAAACCCAAGTAATGATCGATGTTAAAATGTACAGTGTCGTTTTTTCAGACGGGAGTACCACCGGTATCGATTGGTCACAAATCTATGCGCTCCAAAATATTGATCTAGGTTTTAACTCATACAATCTCCATAATATAGGATCTTTTAAAGCTACACAAACTGCAGGGTCCACTTCAAAGATTATGGCACCTATTACTGAGTTGACCCCAGCATTAGGAAGTGTTAATACAAGTATTTTTCAACTTGGGGCTCAAGGCAGTATCAATGAACTCATAAAATTTCTTAAAACCCAAGGAGATGTTTATGCCATCTCAAATCCAAAAATATTAACACTCAATAATCAACCTGCTCTTATCACTTCCGGAACGGAATTGTTCTATAAAACAACTAGTACCTCCACTCTTGCCGGTGGTACTACCGGGCAGCAAGCTACTTCTGAAGTAGTCAGCTCCGTTTTTTCAGGAGTACTTCTTGATATTACCCCTGAAATATCCAGTGACGGCAGTATTACGTTGCGAATCAACCCTTCTATTTCAGATGTAGCAAGCCAACTCTCTACCGACAATTCAACACGTTCTATGCCGCCGGATTTAAGTCGTCGCCAAATATCTTCCGTCGTGACCGTAAAAGACGGTAGTACCGTTATTATGGGTGGACTTATCAACACAAAAAATGATACAACATCGAACAAAGTTCCTCTCTTAGGTGATATCCCCGGTCTTGGCTGGCTGTTCAAACATGAAGGTGTCACTAAAAAAACAGAAGAGATGGTTCTTGTTATCGAACCTCATATTGTTAAAAGAGACGGTTCTAATTTGAAAATTGCCGATTTAGGCTATACCCATATCGGAACAGCGATAGAAAAAGAGGCTATTGAAAAAGCTGAACTCGAAAAAAAGCAAAATCAAGAACTAACCGAACTGAAAGAGGATACTAAATAACGGATGGAGAATTCTCTTTTCTCGAAACCTCGTGATCTGTTTTTGGATATAGTCAACCCACGTGATTATGTCCAAATTGACAGTGTCTCTCATATGTACCAATCACTCAAGAATTCGGTACAAAAACCCCTAAAAATGATCCTTTTGTACGGCAGACCCGGGACAGGGAAAAGTATGCTGCTCCATAAACTTCATCATGATCTCTCAAAACATCAAAAAGTATTGATGTTTGATATTCCCGTTGTTGATGAAGATGATTTCTTACGTGTTTTGGCTCAAAAAATTTTTGGACACTCACCGCGTGAAGTGATGACATTAACTCGCTTTTTGGAAATTGCTGAAGCAGTAGCCTATGCAGATGTACCGATTGTACTTCTGGATGAAGCACAGCTTTACAGCTCGTCACTTATGGAAAAAATTCGTCTTATCTCTGATGCAAGAGCTATTAAATTTGTTATAACCCTTCATAAAACTGATCAGGAAGATGTTATTGCCAAAGAACACTTTCAAACTCGAATTTGGGAAAGTATTGAACTTCAAAATGCAACATCCGAAGAGTTAAAAGTCTACATTCAGAAAAAACTGTTGAAGTCCAACTGTTTTGACGTAGCAAATATGTTCAATGATAAAAATATGAAACTTATTACTTCATTTACGAAGGGAAACTATCGGGATACCAACAAGTTACTCTTTTCCCTTTTTAGTCTCTATCATTGGTATGAAGTAAATCATCCTGCCCTCATCAAATACAATGCCCTGAAATCAAAATGGATTGAAATGGCTGCAATTCATACAGGTCTTATACGTGCTTGATATTCGGAGTTTAGAGCGTCGCTGGCTCAAATATAAAATCAAATCCTATGCCCCTTACATAATCGGTATTTTTGTGATTATTCTCTTGATTTCACTTCTCCCCTATATTTGGCTTAATGATAAAAATTCTGAATCCACTTCAAAAGCGAACCATTTTTTTTCACCGGCAGAAACACCCCCACCTGCACAAAAATCCCAGGTAGGAGACTCTTCCAATATTCTTGAACCATCCATGAATTTTGTCCAAACCTTTCAAACCTCTGCACCTGAAACTCCTATGTCATCTGTTTCGAGTCCTCAAAATACAAAATCCATTCAGCAAGCGGTTCCGGTTCCGAAAGTTTTAAATATCCCCGAATCAACTCCCCTAAAAGCCCCTCCTCTCACTTCTACAGTCTCAGCAGATAAACCGATAATTCAAAATCACAATGAATCTAAGTTAGATATTGAGAGTGTTGCACGTCGTTTCAAAGATACATCCAACCCAAGCCTCGGGTTATTTGTTGCACGCTATCATTATGACCACGGTAACTATAATGAAGCGTATAATTTTGCATTGAAAACCAATAGTATTAATAATAATATCGATGAAAGCTGGATTATTTTTTCAAAATCACTGGTAAAACTCGGTAAAGTTGAACAAGCTAAAAAAACCTTGCAAGCATATATTGGCGAATCTAATTCCGAATCGGCACGTTCATTGCTAGACTCGATAGAGAGGGGTACATTTAAATGAAATTTTTATTTTTAATACTACTATCTTTAACAACGATTTTATATGCAGATTCCAAACAACGTATGTTTGAATTCTATCAGCAAGGTAGGTACATCCAAGCCTGTGATATTGGAAAACAAGGGTTGTCGTATCACCCCAGTGATGAAGCCTATATTTCATTATATGCTTTTTCATGTCTAAAAGCTGATTTTATAGATCGGTTATCAGATCCCATCATGGTTCTTAACCAAACCAAAGAAGCACGTTCCAATGCCTCTTATTTTTCAGTTATTGTGATGCAAAAAAAGCTCCTAATGCAGGCGTTATATGACAATAAACCGATTAAAAACCTCAAATTTCCCACCAGCACATATTCACTATCAAAAGTGTTTGATTTATATATTAAAAATCCTCAGCCGAACCAATTTATTAAAGAGTACAAAGACCTCACTGATAGCCGCTTAGATTATAAACTTTATACTACGCAGACCAATGGACGAAAAAGCATAGCGATCGATGAATACTATGATAAAATATTGACTCTTCATCATGTATATTAAAAAAGGATAGAGGTTATGGATCGCATTACGCATGACTTATTAGAAAAGCGCCATATCTCACAACAACAAATTGATCGCCTTACCTCCAGGGGAGTTCAAGATGATACAGTATTAGAAACGCTTACCAAAGTAGGGGCAATATCTCTTAACTTTATAAAACGTTTTATTGTTGAACAAATTCGCCTCGGACGTTACGAACTCTCCATTATCAAAAACTACCACTTTTTAGATGAAGCTTCTATTTTAACCCATTTAGCCGAAGTTATTGAAGCTCCGTTTATTGATCTCGACTCGATTGATATGGATTATCGCCTTATCGAAAAAATACCGACTGCACAGCTTAAACGGTACAATGCCCTCCCTATCTCTCAAGATGATATGTATGTCGTTGTAGCCTTTGCCGATCCGCTCAATCTTGAAGCACAAGAGTCTATCCAACGGCTATTCCCTCGTAAATCGATGAAAATTGCCGTTGCTACTGAAAAACAGATTCAAGCTTATCTATTCAAAATGGAACTTAAAGATAGTGTTAAAGAACTCGTCACCAATATTCGCAATGAATTACGTAATATTGGTACCATTGAAGAACAGCAAGAAGCCTCTTCAATTTTGCAGCTTATTGATGTTATCCTCAAAGCGTGCATTAAAGGTCGTGCAAGTGATATTCACATTGAACCAACAGAGAGGAACTGTGTTGTACGCGGGCGGATTGACGGAAAATTGGCTGAAGTTTTCATTTTTGACCGAGATATTTATCCCCCGTTAGCTTCGCGTATTAAACTCCTGGCCAATCTTGATATCGCTGAACGTCGCAAACCGCAGGATGGTCGTTTTTCTGCTATCGTTATGGATGCTGAGTTCGATTTTCGTCTCTCTACCCTTCCGATTATTTATGGTGAATCGATCGTTATGCGTATTTTGGACAAAGCCAAAGCATTGGTCAAACTCGAAGACTCCGGTATGGACACGATGAGCTATCAAAAATTGATCAAAGGGCTTCAATCGCCGTTTGGGATCATTTTGGTTACCGGTCCTACAGGAAGCGGTAAAACAACCACTCTTTACGGCGCACTGAACGAGCTCCGCAACGTAGAAGATAAAGTTATTACTGTCGAAGATCCGGTTGAGTATCGGATGAATTTGATTCAACAAGTTCAAGTCAATCCTAAAGTAGGGCTCTCATTTGCCGATGCTCTGCGATCCATCCTCCGTCAAGACCCTGATAAAATCATGATCGGTGAGATCCGTGACCATGAGACACTCGAGATTGCGATTAAAGCTGCCCTTACCGGTCACTTGGTTATTTCGACTCTCCATACCAATGATGCAATTAGTGCTATTCCTCGTATGTCAGACATGGGGATAGAACCTTACCTCATCAGTGGCGCACTCGTCGCGATACAAGCACAACGGCTTGTACGACGAATCTGTACACACTGTAAAAAAGAGATCGACATCCCTCAAAATCTGCTTCAAGAGTACAGCTCTATGATCCCTCCTCATACTGTTTTTTATTCAGGAATAGGGTGTAAAGAGTGTAACGGTTCAGGATACATGGGGCGAGAAATGATTTGTGAAGTTTTACCGATTAGCGAAGAACTTTCCAGTATGATCGCTCGCGGAGCATCTAAAGATGATATTCTTAAACAAGCAAAAGAAGAAGGGTTTATCGGAATGTTCGAAAATGGAATGGCCAAAGCGGTTCAGGGAGTAACAACATTAGATGAAATACTAAGGGTGGCAAAAGGATGAAATACTTTATAGCGACAATCCTCACTAAAGGGAAAAAATACGACCAAGGTTTTTATGCAGAAAGCAAAAAAGAGGCTCACTATTTAGCCAAAATCAAATACACCGGAATGGTTTTAAAAATAGTTGAAGCGGCCCCTCCGCTTGAAGATCAGTTTCGACGTTTCAAAGAATCCCTTTTTTCTAATCTTCAAAAACGAAAACTCAAACAAGATGCACTCATTGCTGCCATCCGTCAACTTGCCGTTATGACCAACGCCGGGATCTCTATCCATGATTCGCTAAGAGAAATTGCCGATGCAACCACCGATAAAACGTTACAAATCGTATTAGGGACCATAGCCGAAGATATCAATGCCGGACACAGTCTTTCCCAATCAGCCCATAAATTCAGCTATGAGCTCGGAACCCTCTCCTTAGCCATGATTGAGCTCGGAGAAAAAACCGGTAACATGGCAGAAGCTCTTCATAAACTCGGTGATATGCTCGAAGAGATTCGTCGGAATATAATCAAATTCAAAAAAGCAATGGCCTACCCTCGAAATGTTATGATTGCGATGGCAATCGCCTTTACCGTCCTTATATCCTACGTAGTTCCCCAATTTAAAGCAATATTTGAACAACTTCATGCCGAGCTTCCCCTCCCGACTAAAATTTTGCTCTTTTTAGAACATCTATTTAATACCTATGGTTTATACGTCGTTGCAGCTATATTTATATTTATATTTGTATTTAAATATACGCTCAATCATAATCGTGAATTTCGGTATAAATGGCACCAATCCCTGCTCAAAATGTATCTCATCAAAAATATTATTATGTTTGCCACATTAAACCGATTTACTCTCGTGTTTTCAGAGTTGGTTCGTGCCGGTATTCCGATTGCGGAAGCATTAGAGACATCGATTGCGATGATTGACTCTCTCCCTCTCCAAGAAAAACTTTTAACCGTACGTCAAACCGTTGAAAAAGGGGGAACTCTTCATAATGGGCTAAAAGAGACCGGATTGTTTGAAAATATGATTATTCAAATGGTCTCGGCCGGAGAAACAAGCGGTCAGCTCGATGCTATGATGCAAAAAGTTATGGAATACTATAAAATGCGATTTGATGCGATCATTGATGGTCTTTCCGAAGCGATTGAGCCCATTATGCTCTTGCTTATTGCCTGTATGGTTGTTTTGTTGGCTTTAGGTATTTTCTTGCCGATGTGGAACATGGGGGCTGCCGTTAACGGTCGCCCTGCATAAGGAGAATTAAACCTCTTCGTTTGACCCTTTAGCAACTAAAGCGGCATACATTTCGTCTTTAGGAATTAATCCCGCCTCAAATAAAAATTGGGAAGGGACGAAGTTGGTTTTTTTGATTTTATCAAACTTCGCATAACTTAAAAAGAGACGATCTTTTGCTCGTGTTACCGAAACATAAAAAAGTCGTCTCTCCTCTTCAATACTGCCGCTTCGAGACATCAGTTTACGGTTAGGAAACCGTCCATCCATCAAATCAATAACATAAACTTCTTGATACTCTAATCCTTTAGAGGCGTGAATACTGAGTAAATGTACCCCCTCACCCTGCGTCAAATCCTGAGAACCTAAAACCATCGCGTTTAGAAACCGTTCATGATCCTTATAGGGACGGGAAAGCTCAAATAAAATGGTACATTTTCGGCGAATTCGCTCTTGAGATTCAGACTTAACTCTCTCATCTATCGAACCGTTCTCTGTCATGGCACGACGATGAGAGAGGTGCTCAATCACATGTCCATACAAAGCCGAAAGTGCTATTTTTTGAACGGCAACCTTTGGCTCTTTAATGTCCCGCAATTGACGAAACAGCGTAAATAAATCGTGCAAAAAAGTAGCAGAATCTTTGGAAAGTTTCGAGTGCTTTAAAATCGGATTACCCATAAAATTGGGATCAAATCCAAGCTTTGCAAATCTCCCTGCACTTCCAAGCTCCGCATAATCATCAAAAAGTCCAAGCTGATGATTCAAACGACGCTTTTCAAACGGGTTGCTAATCTGTGAATCAGGAGAATACAACCCTCGAACAAACGATCCGTTTCCCAGTTTTTGTAAGGCTACAAAGAGCTCTTTGGCTATGGCGCTCCCTACCCCTTTGGCATAATCAAACAGATGGATAAATGCCATCATATCAGACTCATTGACCAACAAAGTATAAATATCCAAAAGGGCTTTTATCTCTTTGGAGTCAAAAAAGCTGGTTCCGCCGCGTCTGCGACACGCTATTCCCATCTCGCGAAGCGTCGCTTCAATCCCGTCAGCCGAAGCGTTATTTCGGAAAATGACCGCTATCTCTTCACGATTGGTTGAAGAATCCCCAATTTTTTGAGCAATCCCGTGATACTGATCGAACAGTTCATCATAAATAAGCAATGAAGGGCTTTGTGCTTCGTGTTCACGGGTCACTTCCAAAGCTTTTGGATAGATTCGTTCATTGTAAGCGATAACCGTATTGGCTAATGAGAGGATGGGAATGGTTGAGCGGTAGTTTTTATTGAGGGTATAAACCGTGGCATCGGGGAAATTGGTTGTAAAAGAACCGATGATTGAGATATCGGCACCGTTAAAAGCGTAAATACTCTGATCATAATCCCCAACGCAAAAAAGAGAGGGGGGACGCATAGCATTGATCAATGTTCCCTGAAGAGCATTCGTATCTTGATATTCATCAATCAATACCTCTTTGTACCCCAAATCGCTCTCTAGTGCCAAATCACGCATATGCAAAAGCAAATCATTAAAGTTTACAAACCCGTACTCTTTTTTAAGTGCTTCAAACTCGTCGATGATATCGGCATATATGGCGGCATAGAGCGCATGTTCATCCTGACGAGTCAAAATCCACTCTTCAAAATTGCTACTCAATTCAGTATTTTGATAAAACGAATAGACATCATAAAGATAGTTGGCACCGTATGCCGATGTAGCGCAGTCGATATGGCTGAATGTCCGTTTCTCATAAACACTGCGAAAGAGTGTTTTAAGTTCACGTGGCTGCTTGAGAACAACCTTTCCCTCTTTGCGTTTAAGCCATCGATAACTCACGGCATGAAATGTACCCGCATCGATTTTAGAGGCAATCTCCCGACCGAAAAATGCCGCTACCCTCTCCACCATCTCTGCAGCCGCTTTATTGGTAAAAGTTAAAAGTAAAATTTCTTCTGGGTTGACATTTTGTGAAAGGAGATAAGCAATACGGCCTACAATAGTCGAAGTTTTACCGGTACCGGCAGAAGCAATAATAAGATTACGTCCATACGGAGCAGTGGCAGCTGTATGCTGCTGATCGTTGAGGCGCGAAAGTGGCAAGAGGCTCCTTGAAGCCTCTGACTTAGAAGCTAATTATGACTTAAATTTTTTGATCGGCTCAGCTAAACCGAAACCGGGATGATCGTTTTCATCTAATACCGCTTGAGCCATGGTCGCGTTGTCTTGATTAAAAATGAATGGAGCAAGGAAATTAATACATGACTCATCGAGCGGATTTTGAACTACAACGACATTATATACAAGGACGTTTGAATTTTCATTGATATCAAGCAAAACTCTGATTGATGTCGATAGATCAAAAGAGTATTCGCGTAATAAATAAGGGTTGACCAAAGTAAAACTGATATTACTTCCATCACAACTTCTAAGTGTTGAAAACAATTCATCAATCTGAGACAACTCAACACACTCAACGTTCTCGAATCCTAATATCGTCGATTTTACTTGATATTGCATTACTATCCTTTTAGATTAATCATTAATAAAAGTAAAGCAAATTGTGTTCCTCTGAATTTTGGTATAATTCGCGATATTTTCTGTTACCAAGGTCATGTTATGTCAGCTACCCATTACGATCCCAAGAATATTGAAGAGAACTACTATCCTATCTGGGAAAATCGTGGCTATTTTGAAATCGACGGAAATCACTCCATCGCAAAACCAAATAAACATTTTGCCATCATGATGCCTCCACCGAACGTTACCGGACGGCTTCATATCGGACACTCTCTCACATTTACCCTCCAAGATATCATCGTTCGCTACAAACGGATGGACGGCTACATGACACTCTGGCAACCGGGAACCGATCATGCGGGGATTGCGACTCAAAACGTCGTGGAAAAACAGCTCCTTGCTGAGGGAAAAACCAAAGAGGAACTTGGTCGCGAAGCGTTTTTAGAGCGGGTTTGGGCATGGAAAGAAGAGAGCGGCGGAATCATGGTTGGACAGCTGCGAAAACTCGGTGTTTCTCCGGCATGGAGCCGTGAACGCTTTACAATGGATGAGGGGCTGAAATCTTCTGTCAAAGAGGCATTCGTACATCTCTACAACCAAAACCTCATCGTTCGCGGCAACTACATGGTTAACTGGTGTACCCATGATGGAGCATTGAGCGATATCGAAGTGGAGCACGAAGAGCATCAAGGAAACTTCTACCATATGCGCTATCCATTCAGTGACGGCAGCGGTCACATTGTTGTTGCAACAACCCGTCCTGAAACCTATTTCGGCGATACGGCGATCATGGTACACCCTGATGATGAGCGCTACCTCCACTTCCTCGGCAAAAGTGTCACCCTCCCCCTCATCAACCGCGACATCAAAATCATCGCCGATAGCCATGTTGATCGTGATTTCGGAACGGGTGTCGTTAAAGTAACTCCTGCCCATGATACCAACGACTACGAAGTGGGTAAACGACATGACCTTGAATTCATCACCGTATTCGATGAAAAAGGGATTTTAAATCACCACGCAGGCGAGTTTGAAGGGTTAGAGCGTCTCGAAGCACGCGCAGTAATCGTCAAACGTCTCGAAGAGGCTGGATTTATCGAAAAAATCGAAGAGCATACTCACCAAGTAGGTCACTGTTACCGCTGTAAAAATATCGTAGAGCCCTATATCTCAAAACAGTGGTTCGTCCGCAAGTGAAGTGGCACGCGGCTCAATCGATAAAACCAATGAAGGGCTAACCCAATTCTTTCCACCGCACTGGATCAATAGCTACAATGCTTGGATGGGTGACCTGCGTGACTGGTGTATCTCACGTCAACTGTGGTGGGGACACCGTATCCCAGTTTTTTACTGCGATGATTGCGACCATGAATGGGCAAGTTTAGAGGAATCCCCTTCATCATGTCCCCATTGTTCAAGCAAATCTTTTGCCCAAGACCCTGACGTTCTCGATACCTGGTTCAGTTCAGCCCTGTGGCCGTTCTCAACCCTCGGTTGGGGCAACGGTGATACGGCAGGTGATCAACTCTTCCAAAGTGAAGATATGGCCCGTTTTTATCCGAACACACTTCTCATTACAGGATTTGACATCCTTTTCTTCTGGGTTGCGCGCATGATGATGATGGGGGAGAGTTTCACGGGCGAGCTACCGTTTAATCATATCTACCTTCACGCATTGGTGCGTGATGAACACGGTCAAAAAATGTCCAAATCCAAAGGAAACGTCATCGACCCACTCGATATGGTTGAAAAATACAGTGCTGATGCCCTTCGCTTTACCCTCGCTGTTCTTGCCGTACAGGGGCGCGATATCCGTCTCAGTAACGATCGTTTGGAGCAAAGCCGTAACTTTACCAACAAGCTTTTCAACGCTTCTAAATTTCTTGCAAATGAATGTTCCGACATTCAAAGATTTGGCTGACCAAGAAGATTACTACCCCGTTGGGTCGTTATATGCTCAGCCGTTTTCATCGTGCTACGGCAGAGACGAGAGCGTTCTTGGATGAATACCGTTTTAACGATGCGGCAACGGTACTCTATCGCTTCTTGTGGAACGAGTTTTGTGATTGGGGTATCGAGTTGGGTAAAGCATCCAAAGAGAGCGTCAATGAGCTGGGAAGTATCTTCAAAGAGTCAATGAAACTCCTCCATCCGTTTATGCCGTTCATCACCGAATACCTTTATCATGAACTCTCAGGAACCACGCTTGAAGAGGGTAACTCTATCATGGTAATGTCTTATCCTGAAAATATCCAAACAGATGATGCCATCGAAGCGGAATTCGCGATCATCATGGATGCTATCGTTACCATTCGTCGTGCGAAAACTCTTGTTGATTTGGGGAACCAAAAAATTGATCTCGCCTATCTCAAATGCGGCGGCGATCAAGCCATGATGGCACCGTTTATAACTCGTCTGGCAAAAGTGGAAACCCTCCATTTTACCGATTCTAAAATCGACAATGCAATCAGCGACATCGGTGATGCTGTTGAGGTCTATCTTCCGACCGATGCGATTGATTTAAGTCCGATTATAGAGCGTCTCACCAAACAGCGTGAAAAGCTCCAAAAAGAATCAGATAAACTGCGCGGAATGCTCAGTAATGAACGTTTTGTAGCGAATGCTCCTGAAGCCGTTATTACTGAAAATCGTAACGGACTTGCCGATGCCGAAGATAAAATTGCTAAAATCGACGCTCAACTCAGCGCGTTAGGAAACTAATTGCAATTTCGAGAACTCTCCGCATCCGAACTGGTTGAGGGATTTGCCCTTCTCACAACCCTTTACCCCGATCTCACATCTGATCAATTCGATGCATTCATCACGTCTCAATATCCCAAAGACTATCGTCCTATCGGTGCCTATCAGCGAGGAGAGTTACAGATCTATGCAGGGGTGAGTATACGAGAAAATTTAGAGTTGGGACGACATTTGATCGTGGATGATTTTGCTTCACATGAGGGGTGTGAGCATCTGAGTGGTGAGATGGTTGATTATTTATGCGATTATGCCAAAATGTATAAATGCCAAAGTGTTTTAGTATGGGGAAAACAAAGAGGACTTTCTATCAATGATCTAAGCGGATTCCGCCCCAAACGGGACGGATTCACTAAAATTTTGTAAACGCTGCCGGAGCAAAGCCCCGTCCAGCTACGCTCGCCGCTATGGCACTAAAGCTTGCCTCATTCGAGGCAGAATTTTCCAAAGTTTACTCCGCGATCCCTTCGACTTCTACAACTAGTTTTACTTCATCGCCGACAACCACGCCGCCCGCTTCAATCGCTTTGTTCCAGTTCAAACCGTAATCTTTACGATTAACTTTACCGTTTAACACGAAGCCAGAGCGTTGATTACCCCACGGATCTTCGACAACGCCGCCCATATCGATACTTAATACAACCTTTTTCGTTACACCTCGAATAGTCAGATCCCCAGTCATTTTTGTTTTTGTAGCGCTGGTCATTGTAAAAGTAATATCCGGAAAATTTACCGCATCAAAGAAATCGGCACTTCGTAAATGGTCATCACGTTTTGAGATTCCAGTATCCACTGAAGCCGTTTTAATTTGACCGCTAAGTGATTTGAATATCCCTTTTTCCAAATCGTATGTCCCAGTAAATTCACCAAATTTTCCACTCACCGTACTAATCATCATATGTTTTACGCTAAACCCTACACTTGTATGTGCGGGATCAACTTTATATACTGCTGCAGATGCAACACTTGCACTCATTAATAATCCGCATAAAACGGTTGTAATAAAACCTTGCTTCATTTGTAATCCTTTTAGAGTTAATCTGTAGCCATTGTAAACTATTTTTATCAATGGAATATTAATCATATCTAAAATGGACGTTTTTTTTAATCCTTAATGCACCAGATCGTTCTCAACCCTTTCAAAACTTCTCTTAGCTATACTTTTGCCATAATTATCTAAAGGCTTATCATGCAACTCTGCGTCGCTCTCGATCTCCCGACTCAAGAAGAAAATTTAGCACTCGTTGAAAACCTAAAACACTACCCTATCTGGCTAAAAGTGGGGCTTCGCTCCTATATCCGAGACGGTAAGCCGTTTATCGATGCGATCAAAACGATCAACCCTGAATTCAAAATATTCCTTGATCTCAAACTTTATGATATTCCCAATACTATGGCCGATGCGGCTGAATCGATTATGGGGTTGGGGGTCGATATGTTCAATGTCCACGCTTCCGCAGGTCGAAAAGCGATGTCTGAAGTGATGAAGCGTCTTGCTCCGTATGAGAATCGCCCTCTTGTTCTCGCCGTAACCGCCCTCACCTCCTTCGATGAGGGAGAATTTAGCCATGTCTATGAAAAAACCATTGCTACCAAAGCGGATCAATTTGCTCAAGATGCTCACGCGGCTGGACTTGATGGGGTTGTATGCAGTGCCTATGAGAGTGCCTCGATCAAATCGCTCACTTCGGGTGATTTCATAACTCTCACCCCGGGAATCCGCCCATTCGGTGAAGATGCCGGTGATCAGGAGCGAGTTGCAACCATAGAGACGGCTCACCAAGAAAAAGTGAACTTTATTGTTGTTGGGCGTCCCATCTACAAAGCCTCTAATCCTGCCGAAGTGGTCGAAAAAATTCTAGCCCTATTATAAATTGGAATATTCCTTGCTTTATTTTTGCAAATACCTGCAAGGAGTTTACATGAAATTTATGGACAAAATTGAGCTGGTTGTAAAACTTAAAGAAAAAATTGCCGAGGCAAAAGCAACAAATGAAGCTCTTGCGTTGCAATTACAAGCTCTTTTGGATCAAGTTATCTCAAATCCTCAAAACTCTCCCGCAATTTGAGATAATAGGCACCTTTTTAAGGTGCTTGTTATCTACACCTGCTTATAATTACGCCCTCTTAATAACACTGGACGAGTAGGAAAGCGGCTGAATCCACCTCCCTGCTAAGGAGACGTACTGGCAACGGTACCGAGAGTTCGAATCTCTCCTCGTCCGCCACCACATCAAATTAATCACTTTCACATTTTAATCTACAAAAATCAGTTTTAATTTGCACAAATTGTTGTTATAATAAACAGACTTAGATGAAGGAAAAAATGATGCAAACATTGACCATACGTGTAAATGATCGCTATGCAGAAAAACTGTATGCCCTTCTGGAACTCTTCCCTAAAAATGCACTCAAAATTGAAACCCTCGAAGAAAAACGTGCCAATGAACTTGAGAAACATAAAAAAGCGCTTTTAGAAAGTCTCGATGATGTAAAACATGGACGCGTAACCCCCACTGGAATCACTGTAAACCTCAAATCATGAATATCACGGCATTTTCGGTCTTCGAATCATCTGCCTATCAACACTCCAAAAAGCAACTCAAAAAACGGTTTCGCCTAATCGATAGCGATGTCAACAAATTTTTACACTCTTTAGAATCAGTTGATGATCTAGGCATTTCTCTAGGCGATGGGATATATAAAGCTCGAATTGCCAACAGTGATAAGAACAAAGGGAAAAGTGCGGGATACCGTCTTATCACGCTGTTGCAGGTGATCGAATCGAATATCTATCTCATTTACATTTACGATAAAAGTGATTTGGAAAATATCACGGAAAAAGAGTTGGATGAGATGATTCGCGGATTGATAGGGGAATTAAAGTAGCCTGTCCCCATTGTTTCATGGGATTTGAAAATTTTATATAAACATGATATTATTTACCATCCAACAACATGAAAAGGTATACAATGTTAAAAATGATTCTTTTGCCACTAGCTATGAGTATTACAATGCTATTTACTGGATGTGCCTCTAAAGCAACAATGGAAAATATGGCATATAAACCTACTACTTCTCAACAATATAGCCCAAATTTAAAGGGAGCCATCACAACTGGAAATATGGCTGGAGGACATGAAACAAACCCTCTGTGGACTTCTCAAATTGGTAATTCTGAGTTTAACGGTGCTGTCAAGAGTAGCCTTGTGGGCGAGGGACTATACTCAGAGAATGGTAGATATAAATTAAATATAAATATAACTCATGTTAGTGAACCTTTATTTGGTTTAGATTTCGAAGTTAAAATGTATGTAACATATACCTTAATTGATTCGATTACAAATAAGGAGTTGTTAAATAAAAATATTACTTCTTCATACATTGCAACTGTAAGCGATTCATTCGTAGCCATTAAAAGACTTAGACTTGCAAACGAAGGATCAGGTAAAGAAAATATCAAATTATTACTTGAAGAGTTATCAAGACTTAAAATAGATTCAAGCGACGTGTCTATTTCAAAATAAAGATACATACCCATGTGTCTTTATTCTATACAACTTAAATCCAATACTAAGATGTATTTCTTAAAGAATTTAGCTATTATTTTACCGATGTTTTTTTGTAAAAAAAAACAAATAACAATACTCAAGGTATTCACATGACACAAAAAGTTTTACTTGGACTACTAGTTGCCTCAAGCATGGCATTTGGTAGTGCATCTATTATCTCAGGATCTAACCAAAATGTTACATTCAATAGTAATCCAGAAGGAGCAACAGTTATGATTGATGGTGTTGCTTCTTGTACTACTCCTTGTACTGTTTCTCTCGGAAAAGCCAAAGGAGAAAAAACTGTCTCTTTTAAAAAAGAAGGGTATGAAACTTTCTCTATGCCAATGACAACTTCATATAATGGTGTAGCACTTCTTAATATCTTTTGGGATTTAAGCACGACAGATTTGATTACTGGTGCTGCTTGGAACTATGCTCCAAACAACTACTTTTCAGAACTAAAGAAAAAAGACTAATGAAAATAATTCTTAGAAGCGTAGTAATTACAGCTATATTAATGAATCTATTATCAGGTTCTGAAAATGTACAATCTTCTAAGAAATATCAATCTGATGCTGAGTCATCAATAATGAGTTTTATTCTTCTGAATCATTCTCGCCTTATTCATGAAATTGAATTAGGTCGAGGAGATTATGTTGAAAGTCTCATAACACAAAAACAAAATCCAAAAATGGACTTTACAGTATTGCGTATGCTTGCAAATACAAATCAAGATACCTACAAATTTGCAAAAGCGGTTGTAGAATACCATTGAAAATATTCTTTTTAATTCTCCTTGTTATTTCTTTTATAATCAACAATGCTAATGCACAATCATTGGCTGAATCAGCACAATGGCATGCACTCTTGCATGTCAAAGATGATAATAAAAGTGATGTCAATGACCCTAAATTTTTTCTATCCAACCCTTTTTCACCTCAAGAAGAATTAGATAGCGCAATTAAGCAACTTCATGGTGCTAATAAAAATGAAATGCTCTGTCGATTTCCTGCTCGATACCGTTTTTTAAATCAACAACTTGACCTCAACCTCTCTTTTGAACATTGTACAAATCTACAAGAATTTTTAAGCGATTCACGTGGAGAATATGCAAGTATGTCGTTTGCATCCTCTTATCTAGGTTCTCCAATGTCTTATTTTGGGCACACCTTTATCACTATTCACAGACCTAACAACCGTTTTTTTTCTCAAACACTCAGTTTTGCGGCAGAAGTTCCTCAAAAAATTGGGTTTATAGATTTAGCGGTTAAAGGAATTGGTGGAGGTTTCAATGGAAAATTTGTGGCGGAGCCCTATTTTAAACTACATGAGGGCTACAACATAGTTGAACAACGAAGTCTAAGTGAATATCGTCTCAATCTATCCCAGGACGAAATTGAAAATATGCTCTGGCATGCGTATGAACTTTATGATATTAATATCAATTACAAGTTTTTTACTGAAAATTGTGCCTATGAAATGCTTTGGTTTTTAGAAGTAGCACGACCTGGTTTAAAACTAAGGGACAAATTTCCCAATGCTGTTATCCCCTATGAAACTATCAATGCAATGAAAAAAGCAGGACTTGTAACTCAGGTCGATACACAACCTCCATTAATTGACAGCCTGCATGGTCTATATGAAACATTTAATTCTAGTGAGAAAGATTTTTTCTCAACATGGAGAAATAGTGAAAATAAAAAAAAAGAATTAGCAGAGAGTAATTTGTCGCTAGAAACGAAAGATAAGCTTGGGTATCTTGTTAATGGATATTATGACATTTTATTCAAACGGTTTCATCAAGGAAAAGGTGATTTTGAAGAGGTAAAAGAAATCCCATATACACCGCCTACTGAACGTTATATTGGAGAACCTATACGACATGGAAGTTCCAAAGTTGAGCTAGGCTATCTTCAATCAAATGGAGTTGATGGTATAGACTTAAATATACGTCCAATACTTTTTAATCGTATTCACGAAAGGTATTCAGAATTAGGTGATGGAACTTTAGAATTTTTAGGACTTGAAGCCCGTCACACTAATAATAAGACATCTCTTCAATCATTAACACTGTTTAATATCGAATCATTCACAAAACGGTTTGATTTTTATCATCCACCATCATGGAAGGTTTACGCAGGGGCTAATCGTTCGTTGAAAGATGGTTCATTACAACCTTTAGCTCAAATTGCATCAGGAGTTTCTTATGGGACATCTTCATTGTTGTGGTATGCAATGGGACAAGCAACTGCTTATCCAATCGAGAAGACAGCAGGCGTCGAGGCTTTAACAGGGATTGGATATTGGACTGGTGCAACCCATATTGGAATTGATTTTGTAGAGCCTTTGGTTTATACTGGAATGAAAAGCAAATCTGATTTTGAAGCATATTTTGTTACACCAATTAGCAAAACGACAATTTTTAAACTATGGGGGAAAACCGATGAATTTGGGGTACGTTTGGTTTTTGGTTTTTAATTTTGATATAGTGTAAAATTAAACTATATTGTACTGAGATTTATTAATCGAATAATTGACCCCAAAACGACTCTTTTTTATGATGTTTTTGATGAGAATACTCTTTTCGGTCATGGTTGTCATTATGATGATTTGAACGCTCATTCCCGTATAAAGTACGGGGCATAGTTTGATTTGCTATTTGGTTTTCGGAACGTTCAATAATTTTATCAAGCTCTCCACGATCAAGCCAAATCCCTCGGCACTTTGGGCAATAATCTATTTCAATTCCACTTCGCTCTGTCATAGTCAACGATTCACTTATACATACTGGACATTTCATTTTTGCTCCTAATTGGTTATGTTGATTAAACTTTCATCTCAGTTTTACATGTTTTTTGACACCCTTCACAGACCTCATTACATGGCTCGTGATGAATAAGAATATGAGTTTCATTGAACAATGTTTCAATATCATCTTCAATTTTATCTGCAAGAGTATGTGCATGGTCAATAGTATGATATTTACAAACCGTCAGATGAAAATCAATATGACGTTCAGAACCTGCTTTTCGCGTTCTGAAACTGTGAAAATCAATAAAATGTTCTTGATGATTCTCAATTTTTTCAATAATTTGATTTTCTTCTTCAATGGGCAAGCTTGCATCCAACAACGGAGCAAAAGATTCATGCAAAAGTTCCCATGCGGCATGAACGATTAAGCCGGCTACCAAAAATGCTGCAACAGGGTCAAGCCATTGCCATCCGGTAAAATAGATTCCTGCTAAACCGCCCATGACGCCTAACGAAGCTAAAACATCGGTTCGAAGATGCATCGCATCGGCTTTAAGGGCAATAGAATCAGTCTCTATGCCCACTTTCATAAGGTGACGAGAAATAAAGAAGTTGACGAGCGCTGACACGGCCATAATCCCAACACCCCAACCGACAGCATCAACAGAATGGGGATGTAGAAGTTTTTGAACCGCTTCAAGAGCAATCCAAAATGCGGCAATAAGAATGAGAACCGCTTCAAGTGTTCCTGAAAGGTTTTCAATCTTACCGTGTCCGTAACGATGTTTTTCATCCGCAGGATGTGATGCTTGTCGTACTGCGAAAAAAGCGATGATGGCAGCTAAAAGATCGAGTGAAGAGTGTATCCCCTCCGAAATAACCCCTACGGAACCTATGGCGACACCGACAGTAAGCTTTCCAACTACGAGAGCCGTATTTGATATTACTGATAATTTAGCGGCTTGTTCTTTTGGATTTATTGGGTACAAACGAATCTCCTACTTATAATATTATGCGCAAATTATAGGTAAAAAGTGTCAAGAAGGAATTGACATCTTCAATGAATTATAGAAATATAAAAATTACGGAATAGGATCAAAAATGCTCTTCCAATTGACGAGAAAGAAAGAGCTTAACTTAAGGAGTAAGAGCTTGATTACATTGTATTCATCCACTCGTTTTTTTCATTACGCCAAAATTTTCTATATATAGCCTATTATCTTTATTATGGAATAATTTCGACGTGATGCAGGAATACCTTCCAAGCTGAATGGGGTTTGCTAAAACATTAAATCATGATGCTAAATCGTTCTTTGGATCGAATTTACCTGGAAGCAAAAGTATTTGTATCACAAATACACGTACTTATAGATACAAGGAAATATTATGATAAAAAAAATTATTTTTGGTGCTTTGATCAGTACTTCTGCGTTTGCAGCACATCAAGCAGAGTTCAATTTTAACGACAGAGAAATTGAAGGACAAGTTCTTTTTGATCTGTCAAAAATGGGGGTTCCATTAGAGGGAGCTTACGCTGGAGCACGGATCTTAAATGGTAGTGAGAAAAACAGCGATAAAATCGAAAATATCAGTCAATTTAAAGAAGTATCATTTATGCTCATGCGTCCGGTGGAGAGTGTTGAGGGTTTGTCTTTAGGACTTGGGATTAAAGGGGTATATACCAAATTTGACGGTGCGCGTTATTCCGCCATCCCTTTAGGATTAGAAGCGAATATGAAATTACCATTTTCAACTCCGTTTCCTTTGCATGTTGACGGAGCTTTGTATTATGCCCCTTCAGACTTGACATTTCTTGACGGTGATAAATACCTGGAGGTTCGTGCTTTCCTTGATGCAGAAGTAATCCATAATAGACACATTGAAGTGGGATATCGTAATATTGACCCCGATCTTATAAGTCATCCTGTTAACAGTCACAATGTTACCTACAATGAGGCATTCTACTGTGGACTTCGGCTCGATTTCTAAACGCACTTTATTTTCTACTTTAACGTTTAAAAAATCTTGCGTATTTACCGATATAAAATTTTTATTTCTATTGAAAGCACTTTTTATGAAAACAGCTAAATTATTTTCACGTCTTTATGTCTTAATTATCTTCTTTTTAATCGGTCTAACTTATAGTGCTCATACAGGGGGTGCTCAAGTGAAGCAGTTTGGTTTACTGCTTATAACTATGATCGCAATGTGGATATTTCATGTTGTACGAATGAAGAAGAAATTTACTCATAATCAAATAGCTTAAAAGGATAACAATTTAAGTTGAAAAGCACTATCAAATGAAAATTAAAAATGCTCTTTCAATTGACGAGAAAGAAAGAGCTAAACGTAAGGTGCAGGAGAGTGAAGCCCCTTTAATTGGGTATAAACAGTATAAGCCAGAAAAGTAAACGGATAAGAATAATTTATTTTACATCGTTTTTTTGCTCTACAAATTCTATATAATATATCTAAAAAATTTAGGTACGGTCATGGTAAACATTCTAACTTTTGTTTTAATCACGGCTATGGGCTATTGGGTTGTAAAGATAATTTCCCGTAAAAAACAAGAAATAGAGGAAAAAGAAAATCAACAGCGTGAGCAATTTTTAAAAGAGACACAATCGCTTCTTAAAACAGAGGCTCCTTCGCTCAACACTCCTACACCCGAAGAGGGCAAATCTACTGATAATTACCGTAATAAAGTTGCCCAATATTTTAAAACAAACGGATACAACATTACAGAATCTTACAAAGCGGAGGGGATTGATCTGATTGGAATCAAAGAAAAAGAGTTGATAGTGATACGATGCGAGACAACGATCAAAGAAGTTAAAAAGGTCGATCTAAAGCTGTTTATTGCTGAATGCAGTGTCTATATAGATCATAATCCAATATTTAAAGGGCGTTCTTGCAGTCGAATATACGCTACTAATCGCCCTATCACAGATGAAGCGCGTCTCTATCTTCGAGAGAACCCTTCATCTGTGTGTTTATTAGAAAATATTTAATTTCCTAACTCTCCTTTCATCTGCACTATTGTGATAAAATAGCATTCACAATCAAGGAGTCTCAATGATCAAAAAGTGTCTTTTTCCTGCTGCCGGATACGGTACCCGTTTTTTACCTGCAACCAAAGCGATGCCTAAAGAGATGCTCCCTGTTCTCACAAAACCTCTTATCCAATACGGTGTTGAAGAGGCGGTGGAAGCGGGAATGCATACGATGGCAATCGTCACAGGACGGGGTAAACGAGCATTGGAAGATCATTTTGATGTCAGCTACGAACTCGAGCACCAGATCAAAGGTTCTGATAAAGAACATTACCTCACCGAAATTCGCTCCCTTATTGATCAATGTACCTTCTCCTACACTCGTCAAAATGAGATGAAAGGGTTGGGTCATGCTATCCTGACCGGTGAGACATTGATCGGAAATGAACCGTTTGCCGTCATTTTGGCAGACGATCTATGCGACGGTAATGGAGACAGTGTTCTTTCTCAAATGGTAGAGCTCTTTAATAAATACAAATGTTCTATTGTAGCGATCGAAGAGATTGATCCAAGCCAAACCAACCGTTATGGAATTATAGAGGGGAAAGAGATCGAAAAGGGAGTTTATATGATCTCCAATATGGTCGAGAAACCTGATCCTTCCGTCGCTCCAAGTAATCTTGCCATCATCGGGCGTTATATCCTCACCCCTGATATATTCGGCATTATTGAAAATACCCCTGCCGGTAAAGGGGGTGAGATCCAAATCACCGATGCACTCATGATACAAGCGCAAAAAGGGATGGTTTTAGCCTATAAGTTCAAAGGGAAACGATTCGACTGCGGAAGCGTTGAAGGGTTCGTCGAAGCAACCAACTATTTCTACGAGAAAAGTAAAATCTAACTGTTGTTCGCAAAATAGTGGGCGACACCGTCCACCAACCCCTCCACCATCCATCGCTGGTATTTATCATCAGAAATACGTGATGACTCATCAGGATGACTGATATATCCAACTTCTACAAGAACAGCAGGCATTTGTGCCCCGACAAGAACCCAAAATGGAGCTTCTTTTACACCATTATCATGAACATTCGGAAATTGTTTACGCAGATTGCCTAATATCCCTTTTTGTAAATCAATCCCTAACTTATTAGATGCAATGATTTTCTCTTTATTCAAAAAGCTCAAAAAACTAAGTTTACCGTATGCACCCATTTCACCCATATCTTCGGAGTTTTCAAGTGCCGCAACACGCATAGCGCGTTCACTCCGTGTCGGAGATAAAAAGTAAGTTTCTAACCCCTGTGCAGCTAAAGGATCGGATGTTTTCGGGATAGAGTTTGCATGAACAGAGATGAAAAGATCCGCCTCTTTATCATTTGCAAATTTTGTACGATCTTTGAGTTCAATAAAGGTATCGTTGCTTCGTGTCATATAGACCGTATACCCCTGCTCACGAAGCTTATCAGCAAGCTGAGATCCTATTTGCAAGACAATGTCTTTCTCCATCAATCCATTGCCGAGTGCACCGCTATCTTTTCCACCGTGTCCCGGATCGATAACAATAACTTTTTTACTTCGATCTCGCGGAGTTACCGTGATAAGAGGAGGGAGTGCTGCGATTAACGGAGGCACTTGGATCTCAGGTTTTGTAACCGGAGTGGATGCAAGAGGGGCAGTAGTCTTAGGTGGTTCAAGCGATAAATCAATATAAAGAGAAGATGCTTTAGGGGTTGTTTTAATGGAGATCGGATGATCGTGTTCTAACACCATACGGAGAGTTTTTGCATTATATTGAGCGATCTGAATACGATTAATATTTTGATGCTCTAATGTTTGGCTTTTTGAGAGGGTAGAAGAGTCTATATCAATAATATATCGAAATCGTTTTTTATCCGCCTCAATAATTTTTGACATCCTGATTTCAGACGATTGAATCGGTGTGTCAAAAAGGAGCTCTAATCCATTATCTTTCCATTGCGCATTTAAAAGCCGATGACGCATACTCAACGTTATCTCATCATTGCGTGCAGTCGGTTGCTCAACCTTGATCATTTTTTCAGGTGCAGGAGTATTAAATTTATCCGCTACCAAGGCTGGCTTGAACGTCTTGTCATAAACAACCGAGGGGAGAGAGCCATCTGTTGATTTTTGTCTATTTGCTTTTGATTTAGCTAAATCGACTTGATACTTCTTAACATCGATACCGAGCTTCTCCCCTCCAACAACAATCCCTTCAAGGGAATCTGCAGCTAATGAACTGTTTTTATCCAACATAGCCCGTAAATAGAGAGTTTTATATTCATTATAGCCTCGAAACTGCTCAATTTCATCACTACTCTCTAACGCTTTTTTCGCTGATTCCACTCGCTCAGACAGGCTAAGTCCCATCAAAGTTGTTATACTTAATATGGCAATAAAGAAAATACGAATCAGCACGCGAAAAATTACTCCCCTTGGGTTAATTTTTCCATCAACTCTTTGACGGAAATAATTTTATCGATTCGATAACCGTTGCTTCCCGAGAAGAAAAGACCCAATTCCACATCCCCTGCATAGGCATCGCTGAGACGATCGGCAATACAAAATCCTACTTCTTTGGCTTCAACACCGCGATTACACGGAGCGACACAGTTGGAGATACATTTAATAGATGGACCGGTTCGCGTGTCGATCAAATCACGTAAATGGGTGCGAACACCGCGTGCAGGATATCCTACCGGAGATTTCATCAGGGTAATATCTTCCGCTTTGGCATCGATAAGAACCTTTTTGAAGTTTTCATGGGCATCACATTCATTGGTTCCGATAAAACGAGTTCCCATTTGTACGCCACTTGCACCCATTGCCATCATGGCATCGATATCACTCTTATCCCAGATCCCACCGGCTGCGATAACAGGAATATTCCCCCACAATGCCGCCTCTTCCACAACAGGGATAACGAGATTCTCTAGTTGATACTCTTCCATCGCACATTGCTCATAGGTGAACCCTTGGTGACCACCGCTCAGTGGTCCCTCAAGCACTACCGCATCGGGAAGACGGTTGTACCGTTTTTGCCAACGCTTGCAGATAATTGAAAGTGCTTTGGGTGAGGAGACGATCGGTACCAATGCAACATCGGGATAATCGGCCGTAAATTCAGGCATATTTGTCGGTAATCCCGCACCCGTAATAATGATATCTACCCCCGCTTCACACGCATCCTGTACTACTCTTCCGTAATCATTGATAGCGTATAAAATATTACAGGCTAATGGGGCATCACCGCAAATTTTACGAGCATTGTGCACGATAGCGGTAAGCCCTTTTTTCGAGTAGAAGTTCTCTGCATCGAGCGGACGGTTTGCTACCAATTTATTGGCATGCATTTTATTTTCATAATATCCCGTTCCAACCGCACTGATTACTCCAAGCCCCCCCTCTAATGAGACCGTTCCGGCTAATTTATCCCAACTGATTCCAACACCCATTCCACCTTGTACAATAGGGCTTTTTATGGTGTATTTGCCAATTTGAAGTGGTTTGAAGCTCATAGAATCACCTTTAATCGTGCAAATTTTCGTTTTCCGACTTGAAGGATGTACTCACCCGCTTCAAGTTGATACTGCTCATCGTTTAGTTTATTTTGGTCGATTTTAACAGAGCCTTGCTTAATCTCCCGACGGGCTTGCGAAGTTGATGGGCTCAAACCGCAATCAACAAGCGCTTTTGCTACCCAAATCGGCCCTTCTAATGAAAATTCATCCATTTCGCTCGGAATTTCACTCTGTGCATGAACCCGTTCAAACTCGGCTTGTGCATTGACTGCCGCTTCCTCTGAATGAAACCGTGACGTAATTTCAAGAGCAAGAGCCTCTTTTACTTTTTTCGGATGGAGTGTTCCGTTTTCAACGCCGATTTTAAGTGCTTCAATTTCATCAAGACTTTGGCTACTTAGAAGTTCGTAATAACGCCACATTAGAGTATCGCTGATACTGAGAATTTTCCCAAACATTTCATTTGGCTCATCGGCAACGGCGATGTAATTGCCTAATGATTTGGACATTTTTTGTACGCCGTCAAGCCCTTCTAAGATAGGCATCATAAGGACCGATTGTTCTTTACCGATCTCATACACACGCTGTAGATGACGTCCCATGAGAAGATTGAATTTTTGATCCGTTCCGCCGATCTCGATATCGCTACGCAGATGAACGCTGTCGTACCCTTGGAGCAACGGATATAAAAATTCGCTGATAGAGATCGATATTCCCGCCTTATGACGTTTATCAAAATCGTCCCGCTCCAGCATCCGTGCAACGTTATAGGTAGTAGTGAGTTCTAACATCCCCGCCGCTCCAAGAGGATTGATCCAGTCGGCATTAAAAACAACCGTCGTTTTTTCAGGATCAAGGATTTTAAATACTTGAGTTTTATAGCTTTGCGCGTTTTCTTGAATCTGCGCGGGGAGGAGTTTTTTACGGGTTTCACTTTTCCCCGTAGGATCTCCGATCTGCGCGGTGAAATCCCCGATCAAAAACTGGATATGCCCTCCGAATCTTTGGAAAGCTGCCAATTTTTGAAGCAACACCGTATGTCCCAAATGCAAATCGGGAGCGGTGGGATCAAATCCCGCTTTTACCGTATAGGTCTCCCCTTTTTCAAAATAGTTTTTTAAAAGGGTTTCAAGGCGTGCTTCGTCGATAATTTCGGCAGTGCCGCGTCTAATTTCTCGTAATGCTGTTTGTATCATGTTTTATCCTTGGCTTCGGTACGCATCATCCGTCCGAAAAAATTGTATGATTTTCCCTTTTTTCTCCAACTTGGAGCGGAGGCGATTGATGTCTGCCTCCAGGGTTTGAAACTCCATTTCACAATACTGCGTATGTTCTGATTTCTCTTTTCCCAGCTCAATAGAGTTGATATCGGCACCCATTTTTGCCATATAAGTGAGCAAATCGGCGAGTGAGCCTTGGGCACTTTGCATGCTGATGATGAGATGGTAGCGAAAATAGTGCTGTGCTCTCCAGCGGACAAACACCATCGATTCTCTGCGATCAATCATTCCTGAAGCATTTTTACACATTTTATGGTGAATATGAGCTTTCCCATCTTGCAAAAATGCAACGATTTCATCTCCGGTTTTAGGATGACAGCAATAATCAAATACGGCATCCCCGACACTGTTATTGGCATACACTTCCAATGAAGCAAACACATACGGTTTCAGTCGGAAACGGTTTCGAGAGAGAAATGCGCTAAATCGGTTATTTTCACCAAGTTCTTGGGTAAAACGGTTCACTACCTCTTTGAGCAAATCGAGTTCGCTCGGGACGCGGTGACGCTGATCTTCGGTATGGGTTTGAGTAAAAAGCTCATCGATTTTAAGAGGATCCATATTAAATATCGTACTCAAAATATTGATCCCCGTTTCAGTATCAATGGCACGGATACGCTGGTTGCAGTTTGCCCGCATACTCGCTTTGGCACGGGATGTTTTGACTGCATCAATCCAACTGCAGCGGTTTATTTTTTTAGACGCCGTCGTAATTTTAACGATATCGCCGTTGTGTAGCTCACTCAAAAGTGAAGCTTTTTCTTTGTTGATCAAACACCCCTCGGCGCTGTCGCCTATCTCGGTATGAACAGCGTACGCAAAATCAAGAGCCACTGCACCGCGAGGAAGGGTGAAAGGTTTCCCTTTCGGCGAAAAGACACTGATATCTTCACTAAAGAGGTCATTTTTGATCAGTTCATAAAACGCTTCAACCGATTCATTTTGGTATTGAAGATTATGGAGCCAATCAAGACTGATCGGGTTATTCCCGCCGCTTTTATATTTCCAATGCGCAGCAACCCCAAGCTCAGCCGTCCCATGCATCTCATAGGTACGGATTTGCACTTCGAAAATTGCCGTTGAATCAAAAACTGCGGTATGAAGCGTTTGATATCCGTTCTCTTTTGGGATCGAAATATAGTCTTTAAACCGTGAAGAGAGTGGCTGAAAATTCAGATGAACCAACCCTAATACACGGTAACAATCGATCGGTTTTTTGACCAGAATCCGTACTGCTAAAAGATCAAGAATCTCATCGATACTGATCCCTTTTCGCTGCATTTTGAGATAAATAGAATAGTGATGTTTGACTCGACTGAGAATCTCGAAATCATCCTCATTAAATCCGTTTTCAAGCATCATTTTGGTCAATTTCTCGCAAAAATCATTCAATCGTGCATTGATAGATCGGAAGTTCTCTTCCATATACATATCAATCGCTTGTTTCTCTTCGCTAAAGAGATATTGAAAACTCAAATCTTCCAAAAGATTTTTAAGAAATGAGATTCCCAAACGACTTGCAATAGGGGCATAAACGACCAGAGTCTCTTCGGCGATACGATGTTGTTTGGCGGGTGCCAAAGCGCCAAGTGTAATCATATTATGAAGACGATCACACAGTTTGACCACCAGTACCCGAACGTCTTCGATCGAAGCTACCAGCATCTTACGAAATGAGAGGGCGGAAACGACCAGTTTCTCATCCGAGTGTGAAGGGATCAGCTGCGCATCACGGATCGTATCGATCTTCGTCAACCCCTCGACTAGATGGGCAACATCACTGCCGTAATCACGTGCGATCTCATCAATTCCGATATGGGTATCTTCTACCACATCATGAAGCAATGCGGCAATCACCATCGCCTCATCACCGGTAAGATTCGCAACGATCGATGCGACTAAGATGGGATGGACGATGTAGGGTTCTCCGCTTTTGCGAAATTGGTTCTGGTGAGCTTGCTGTGAAAAAGAGAGTGCATTGCGAATGGCATCAGAGGAGGGGATATGTTTATAAAGGTGCTCTATAGCACCTTCCACATCATTGATTAGTGTTACATTTTCTATGTCGATTGTGTTCAATGATGCTGCTTTGCTAGTAAATTAGTCTTTGGCAACGAAACCTTTGATCGTGATATGCCCCTCGGCAATCTCCATCAAAGCGATATCAGCCGTTTTAGCTTTTTTTACATCAATATTGAGTTTAGTCGTCGCTCCGTTAAGAAGCTCTTCTGAGCGTTTTGCAACAGCGATTGCCAATTGGTAACGGTCGATATTAGCAGTTTCAAGTGCTTTTGCAGTTAGTTGTTCGAGTCTCATGGTTTTTCCTTAGTTCGAGATTTATTTTACGATAGAGCAACTTGTTAAATTGCCCTGAATGATTTCGAGAAGATTACCCGGAGTGAACATGTCACACACGATGATCGGTAATTTGTTCTCTTTTGCCAAGGCGATAGAGGTATCATCCATCACTTTGATGTTGTCTCGCAATGCTTCTTCGTACCCGAGGGTAGGAAGTTTGACCGCATCCGAAAATTTCTTAGGGTCTTTCGTATAGACACCGTCTACTTTGGTCGCTTTGATGATCACTTCCGCACCGATTTCTATCGCCCGAAGCGTTGCAGCCGTATCAGTTGTAAAAAACGGATTTCCGGTACCTGCAGCAAAAACAACTACACGACCGCGTTCTAAATGGCGAGTTGCACGGCGAACGATAAACGCTTCCGCAATTTGTTCCATTTTGATCGCACTTTGAACACGAACCAGCATCCCTTCGTGCTCACACGCTTCCTGCATCGCAATCGCATTGATTACAGTGGCTAACATCCCCATGTAATCACCCGATGTACGACGGATAATACCGTCTGCTGCAGCCGTAACACCACGGATAATGTTGCCACCGCCGATAACGATACCCACTTCAATCCCCGCATCTACAAGGGTTTTAATTTCACCCGCAATAAATTTTAAGATTTTTGTATCGATACCGTGACCGTTTTCGCCGGCCAATGCCTCACCCGAGAATTTTACCAAAACGCGCTTATAGCCCATACAACTCCCTACAAAGCATCTTTGATGTGCCCTTAAAATTACGCGTATTATACTTTATTGTCGCTTTAAGGTTGCTTTGATTACACTAAGCTTCATAATGGCTAAAGGAAAAGTGCGTGAGATTATTCGATACGTTCAAATCTTGGTTTAATCCCCCTCCTATGCACAGAGCTCCGCGTTACGGACGAGGAATACACGCCTTGCCCAACAAAGAGGAAAAAGAGCTTTTTGACCATTCATCAAAGGCTTTTATAGACGGCGATATTTTAAGCGGTTATGAATATTTCTTATCTTCCCTCATCCATCAAGGAAGCAACTATCCATCATCGCATCTGAATATTGATCGCTTTGATGAAACTCTCAATTTTAGCCTCATACAAGGCTCTGCCCTCATCAAAGGAACCGTAACTCAAACATCGCTTGAAGCACATGCCGATATTGCTCTTAGTGCCAAACTGCATGTTGCCATCAAGCGCCATTTTTTAGAGCGTGATTTTCAACTCACCTACTGTCGTTTCAGTGAGGAAAACGGTGCCGTAAAACTCTCTATACGACTTGATAACGCGACCATTACCCCCCAAAAAATATTTTACCCTCTCCGTGAAATCGCCCTGAATGCCGATTTTGAAAAAGAGTTTATCGCGGGTGAATTTGATGAATCAGCCCTTTTAGAAACAGAGCATCTTCTCCATCTACCGCAGGAAAACATCGAACTCGATTATGCGTTTATGCACCGATGGATCAAAGAAACCAAGCAAAGTTTGATCGGTCTTTTATCCAACGACAACACGGGAATGACTTCGTTTAGCTACCTCGCCCTCCTCCTTCAAATCGATTATCTCCTCCTCCCCCATAAAAAAATGGCCAAAAATATCAGTGAAAAAATAAACGGCTATTTTATGGACGATGAAAAGCTCACCGAAGATAAAAATGCCGATTTGGAACAATATCTCAGTGAACTCAGCGCGATGGATATCGAATCTTTTTCGACACAGTTTTACGAGTCTGCCTATACCTTTTCCCCGTATGAACAAGCGATGCACGATGAAATTTCCGCTTTTATCGAAGAGTCACTGGGAAAAGTACGATGGTACAAAAATAACCATTCAAATTATGTGATCAGTGTTATATACCGCTATATCTCACTCTATCTCCTTTACAATTACGGTCTACATCCCTCGCTGCGCTCGCTTCTGCATCTGCATGTCGAAGTCTACACCTCCGATTTTTTCAAAGCCTCAGGGGAAAGAATATTGTACGATCCGCTCACCAAAGTCTTTAATGAAACTCTGATCAGCCAACGTGTTCGTGAATCGATAGAACCTTACATGAATCGGTATAAAGGGTTAAGTGATTTTTCCGAGCATCTTAATTACACCGATTTGGATCATTTCAGCCAAAGCTTTTATCTTCAAATCAAAAATCTTGATTATACGGAGGCGTAAGGATGAATACCGCCACCCAAAAAATGGTCGAACAAACGATAGAGAGTATTGTCCAAATCACCAATCCCTACGGAAGCGGAAGCGGATTTTTGATCGATGGGCTCATCATCACCAACTCCCATGTCGTCAGCGGACTTAAAGAGGTTCTGATCAGTACCAAAACTCTCCCAAAGACGATAGGTACCGTGATCTATGACGATCCGGCATTCGATCTGGCCTTTATCCGTTCACCCCTTCCAATAGAGCACAAAAATCCGCTGATTCTTTCCGAATCCCCCGTGATCGACGGGGACAGTGTTATCGCTATCGGTCACCCCTACGGTCTTAACTACTCCACAACGGAGGGAATTGTCTCCAAAGCATCACGATTACAAGGTGAGGTCGAATATATCCAGTTCGATGCCGCTATCAATCCCGGAAACAGCGGAGGACCGCTGCTCAATGATTCGGCGGAAGTGATCGGTGTCAACACCTTTATCATCCAAAACTCCAACAATCTGGGATTTGCCCTCCCCTCTTACACCCTCAAAGAAGCACTTGATCAATTTAAGCTCTTAAACACTGAAGATGTTATCCGATGCGGTTCCTGTAAAAATCTGATAATCGAATCCAATATCCAAAACGATTACTGTCCCTTATGCGGTACGAAACTTGAAGTTGCCAAACGTAGACGTGAGGGGTATAAACCCTCGGGAGTCGTGGCACTGATCGAGAAGATTTTGACCACTCTGAAAATCAACGTAACACTATCACGCCGAAGCCAGCGAAGCTGGCGTTTTGAGTTGGGAACTACCCGAATCGATATCAACTACTACGATAACGGTATTGTGATCGCCGATTCGGCACTTTGCCGTATTCCGCAGGAAAATATTGAAGCGTTGTATGATTATCTGCTAAGTGAAAATAGCAGTTTGGAACGTTTACAATTTTCGATCAATGAAAACACCGTTTATTTCTCTTACATTATCGTCGATTCATCGCTCAGTGAAACACACGGTACATGGGCGTTACGTAAACTTTTCGATCACGCCCCCCGTTATCAAAAGCTTCTTAGAGAGCGGTTTAATGCCCCTGAACCGAAGTTTGATGAGTTTGAATAAGTCGTGAAACTTCCTCTTTTTGGGGGAAATCGGCTCCCATACTGATGATGAACGACGAAGCTTCCTGCAAGGTTAAGGTCGTTTTTTTAATCAATGATTCATCCACCAAAACCGTATATCCGCTCGTAGGATTCGGCGAGGTGGGGATAAATACGACACAGATATTTTCATGACGGTTGAGCAGATAGGCGGGAACCCATAGCCCCTCTTTGGGATACTCAACCAACACCACCTCTTTTTTCGTCCCGTCTTCCCCGCCGCTGAGCATCGCAGCAAGTTTTTTCGAGACCGAATAAACGGAGCGGATAGCGGGAATTTTCTCAAAGGTGCTATCGATCATCGAAACAAATATTGAGCGCCCGTATTTCTCGATCGAGAATCCGAGTATCGCGAAAACGGCAATAACCCCTGCCATCAAGGCCAAGGTCAATTCAAACGAATCGGTATAATCATGTAGCGAGAGATAAGCGCTGATCCCCAAATTTTTCAGATAATTGACAACAACAATCACCAAAATCAAGGGGAACAGCGAAAGTGCCCCGACAAAAATATAACGGAGTAATAATTTAATTTTCGTACTCATTAGGATAACCCTTTTTAATATGGGCAATTATACCTCAAGGAAGAGTTATCGGCGGTAATGTTGTAACGCATACATATAGGAGTTTCGCTCATATGCTGAGGGGTTATCGGTATGAGACAGTGAGATAGAGCCTTTCATCTGCGTTATCGATTCGTACTCGTGTTTCTCCATCCACTCACTCATATCGCTCAGTATCTGTTTGATCTCCCCCTCCCCTTTGATCAATAATACCGAAGCAAGCGCAGTGGCATCAGCTCCGCTCATAATTGCTTTGAGAACATCTTCACCGCTATGAATCCCCGTATTGGCACAGAGGGAACAAGGGAGTTTTTTATACAAAATGGCACACCATCTAAGCGTTTCACTCAACCGTCCTGATGACGTAATATTGGCTCTCTGCAAAGGGGTAAGGAGTTCCAAATCGACATCGACCAATGTGGGGTTATCAAAAAGGGTTAGCCCTTTGGCTCCCGCATCAACAAACCGTTTTGCCATATTGGCGGGATTGGAGAAGTAGGAATTCATTTTGACGTTCAGAGGGATATTGATCTGCTCTGAGAGTGTCGCTACCGTATCGATATACATTTGCTCAACCTTATAGCCTTCCAACTCCATAGAAGTAGGGATATAAGTGATATTAAGCTCCAGTGCATCGGCACCTGCTTCTTCGAGTTTTTTGGCATATTTGATCCATCCACCCAATGAAACACCGTTTAAAGAGGCGATAACCGGAATATGAACACCCTCTTTAATACGCCGAATCTCTTCGAGATAATGATCGGCTTGAAGATTCTCAAAATCAACTTCACTGGGGAGATAGGTGATCCCCTCAGCATTTGAATTGCTGTTAATATAGAGGAAATGGTCAATCTGACCTATCTCATGGTTAATCTCCTCTTCAAAAAGGGAATGCATGATAACAGCAGCAATACCGTTATCTTCAAGCCGTTTAATACTCTCCAGCGATGCTGTGAGCGGTGATGCGCTGGCGATCAGTGGATTTTTAAGTTTCAGCCCCAATATAGATGTTGAGAGATCCATTATTCTTCCTCCTGTGCGGGTTGATAATACTCATGCAAATTTTTGTAACGTGCATAGAGCGTGTGTGCCGTATGGGCTGCCGTTTCCAAATATGCTGTTGCGGAGACGGTATTCATCTTCTCGACCATTTTGAACCTTGTTTCTCGGTACATAAAATCTTTGACATCGATTTTTGGCCCTTTGTAATCCAAACTCATCGGGTTTTCACCCGCTTTGATCTTATCGGGATTGAATCTGAAAATCGGCCACAGACCGCTATCTACGGCCCGTTTTTGCTGATCAAATCCGTATTTCAGATCGTACCCGTGCGCTACACAGTGCGAATAGGCGATGATAATGGAAGGACCGTCATACCGCTCCGCTTCGATAAATGCTTTGATGGTTGCGGTGTCGTTGGCTCCCATAGCAACTTTGGCGACATAGACATTTTCATAAGCGATTGCCATCGCTGCGAGATCTTTAGGCAACCCCGCTTTCCCCCCTGCGGCAAATTTTGCCACCGCACCGGTAAAGGTCGCTTTAGACTGCTGCCCTCCGGTATTGGAATAGACCTGTGTATCAAGGACAAGGATATTAACATTTTTACCGCTGGCAAGAACATGATCCAATCCGCCATACCCGATATCGTACGCCCAGCCGTCTCCTCCCATGATCCAGACCGATTTTTTGACCAAATAATCGGCAAGTTCGATCAGCGTTTTGGCGTGATCATTATCGAGAGAATGTAGCGATTGTTTCAACGTCTCAACCCGTTTGCGCTGAGCATTGATTTGCGGTTCTTCATGCTGCTCGGCACTGAGAATCTCATCAACGAGTGCTGTATCTAGCTGTGGTTTTAGCTCTTCAAGCAACCCTCTGGCACGATCATTCTGCGCATCGATGGAGAGGCGAAAGCCCAAACCGAATTCGGCATTGTCCTCAAAAAGCGAATTCGACCATGCGGGACCTCGCCCCTCATCGTTCTTTTTCCACGGCGTGGTTGGAAGATTGCCGCCGTAAATCGAACTGCACCCCGTAGCATTGGCGATTACCATACGATCCCCGAACAGCTGCGAAGCGAGTTTCACATACGGTGTCTCTCCGCAACCCGGACAAGCACCGCTAAACTCAAACAACGGCTCCAAAAATTGCGACTCTTTGAGATTGGCATGATCGAGTTTCTCTCGGTCCATCGGAGGCAGTGAAAGGAAAAAATCCCACTGCTTTATCCCCGCCTCGCGCAGCGGGAGCTGCGGCATCATATTGATCGCTTTGAGAGAGGTTTGGGATTTGTTTTTCGCCGGACACACTTCGACGCACAGAGCACATCCGGTACAATCCTCAACCGCAACCGAGATAGCAAATACCTCATTCTCTCCGAAACCTTTCCCCTTTGCCGCTTTAGCGGTGAATCCATCCGGTGCTCCACTCAAATACGAGGTATCAAACACGCTTGAACGGATCACCGAGTGAGGACACGCCGAAACACATTTATTACACTGGATACAGGTATCCATGTCCCACACCGGAACTTCCTGAGCGATATTGCGTTTCTCATACTGCGTCGTCCCCGTCGGCCAGGTGCCGTCATCGGGTATCTGAGAAACACGTAAATCATCCCCTTTAAATGCGGTAATTTTTCCGATTACTTCACGGGCAAAAGAGCTCATATCCCCTTTTAGGGTAGGCTGCAGTTCGAGCGATGAGTTGACGGAGGATGGGACATCGATTTCGTACAGATTTTCCAACGTCGCATCGACAGCAGCGTAGTTCATCTGTACGATCACATCCCCTTTGGAACCGTAGGTTTTTTGGATGGAGCCTTTGATCTTAGCCATTGCCTCCTCTTTGCTGAGTATCCCGCTGATGGCGAAGAAGCAGGTCTGCATCACCGTATTGATCCGCCGACCCATGTTGGAGGCTTGCGCCACTTTGTACGCATCGATCGCATAGAATTTGAGCTTCTTCTGAATGATTTTCTCCTGCGTCACTCTCGGGAGTCGGTTCCATACCTCATCTTTCGGATAAGGAGAGTTGAGCAAAAATATCCCCCTCTCTTTGGCAATGTCGAGAAGATCGAGTTTTTCTAAAAATACCGCCTGATGGACCGCCACAAAATCGGCTTTTTGGATCAGATAGCTCGATTTAATAGGTTTCGTTCCGAACCGCAGATGCGACGTCGTCATCGAACCCGATTTTTTCGAGTCGTAGACGAAATATCCCTGTGCATAGTGATCCGTTTCAGTTCCGATGATTTTGATCGTATTTTTGTTCGCCCCCACCGTTCCATCCGAACCCAACCCGTAAAAGAGCGCTTGAAACTGATCGGGATTTTTAAGAATTAAATCATGATCATATTCGAGCGATGTGAAAGTGACATCATCATCAATTCCGATCGTAAAATGATTTTTCATTAACGGTTTCGATAGTTCCTCATAAATCGAAAAAATCATTGCAGGGGTAAACTCTTTGGAAGAGAGACCGTACCGCCCGCCGATAATACGAGGCATTGTAAAAGGAAGGGTCTCTTGTCTTTCAAAAAGTGCCGTCAGAACATCGTGATAGAGAGGTTCACCGAGGCTTCCAGGTTCTTTGGTGCGATCCAGTACCGCAATCGATTGAACCGTGTCGGGTAATGCCTCGATAAACGCATCTGAGGCAAACGGCAATGCAAGCCGCACTTTGATCATCCCCACGTTTTTACCTTGTTCCACAAGATAATTGACACTCTCTTCCACCGCTTCCGCACCTGAACCCATTAGAACAATAACGTGTATAGCATCCGGTGCACCGACGTAATCGAACAAATGATAAGAACGTCCGCTTAGAGTGGCAAACTTATCCATCTCCCCTTGAAGTATCTCTGGCAATGCCTGATAATAGCGGTTGACACTCTCACGCCCCTGAAAATAGACGTCGGGATTTTGTGCCGTTCCGCGCAATACCGGATGATCGGGACTCAGCCCTCGAGCCCGGTGTGCTGCAACCAACTCCGTATCAATCATTTTTTTCAAAATGTCTTCGCCCAGTTTTTCGATCCGGCTCACCTCATGGGACGTTCGAAATCCGTCGAAAAAATGGAGAAACGGGATACGGGAGCGGAGAGTTGCGGCTTGCGAAATAAGGGCAAAATCATGAGCCTCTTGAACCGAATTCGAAGCCATCAGAGCAAAACCGGTCTGCCGAACCCCCATGACGTCTTGATGATCGCCGAAGATAGAGAGCCCCTGAGCCGCCAGTGAGCGTGCGGCGACATGAAAAACCGTCGAGGTGAGTTCCCCCGCAATCTTGTACATGTTCGGAATCATTAAAAGCAGCCCTTGAGATGCCGTAAACGTCGTCGTAAGCGAACCCGCTTGCAGCGCACCGTGAACCGCACCGCTGGCACCCCCTTCACTTTGCATCTCATACACTTCGGGGACAGTGCCGAAAATATTTTTTTGCCCCTTGGAGCTGTACAGATCGCTAAACTCACCCATCGGAGAGGATGGGGTTATTGGATAGATGGCGATCACTTCATTGATTTTGTGGGCGACGAGGGCAACGGCTTCATTGCCGTCTACAGTGATAGTATCTGCTTTGCTCATACTGGAATCTCCTCTTAGTACGTATAGGATAATTGCGCTGGTATCTCGTACAATTATAATCCAAAAAAAACACTTTTTCCTAAATAGTTATCATTAGAATAGTTTTTGAAACTCTTGACTACAATATCATCACTATTAGGAGAAAAAATGAACCCGTTTGCCGAATTTAAACTTAATTTAGAGACTTTTATCGCTGATCTTAATACACTTATCGAGATTAACCACAAAACCATAGATAACTTACTCACCATACCCGACAAAACCTATGCCAATTTTGTCCGTCCGTTTGATCTGATGGAAGAGGATTTGGAGCTGTTATTTACCCCATTGTCTCATATCAATGCGGTAAAAAACTCTGAAGAGTCTCAAAAAGTCTACGCAGATGCTCTCCCGATTCTGACCGATTATTCGACATTTATCGGACAAAATCTCGATATTTATGAAGCGTTTAAAGCGATTAAGCAAAATGAATACGATTCCCTTAACACCGAACAACGCCGTATTTTCGATCTTAATATTCTCCACTTCGAACTTGCCGGTGCCCATCTGGATGATGCATCCAAAGAACGGTTAGCTGAGATCAATCTCCGTAAGAGCACCCTCACCAACGACTTTTCTCAAAACCTCCTCGATGCGACCAACGCGTATGAAAAAATCATCACCGATGCAGCCGATGTGACGGGGATACCGGAAAGTGATTTGGAAAATGCCCGTTTTATTGATGAGGGAGTCACCAAATACCGCTTTACCCTCCAAATGCCCTCTTATATCGCCTATATGACCTATGGTCAAAACCGTGTTATTCGAGAAGAACTCTATAAAGCATATACGACTCGTGCACCTCAAAACGAAGCAATTATCGATGAGTTGATGGCACTTCGCCAAGAGAGTGCAAAGCTTCTCGGATTTGAGAACTACGCCGAATACTCTCTCGCGTCCAAAATGGCACCGAATACGGCAAGTGTTTTGAAATTTTTATATGAACTTATCGATGCTTCCCGACACCAAGGGATAAAAGAGCTCGAAGAACTGCGTGCGATCGCTCCTGGACATCGATCTGCAAAGCTATGACACCGCATTTTACGGCGAAATCCTCAAAAAAGCCCAATACGATATCGACGAAGAAGAGTACCGTCCTTACTTCGAACAACACAGTGTCATGGAAGGGATGTTTACCTTTTTAAACGAACTTTTCGGCATCCGTTTCGTGCGCCAAAATATTGAGTTATGGAATGACAAAAGCGAGCGTTTATGATATCTATGAGGATGAAAAACTGACCGCACGGGTCTATTTTGATCTCGAAGCCCGCAAAGATAAACGGGGCGGTGCATGGATGCACAATTTCCAAACCCACTGCGAAGATACAGAGGGATGTACCCATCTCTCCAGCGCTTTTGTCGTCTGTAACTTTCCCCCCTCTTCCGAAACATCGCCGTCACTTCTGCGACACGATGATGTCGTCACCCTCTTTCACGAAATGGGACACACGATCCACCATCTTCTAAGTAAAGTAAAAGAGCACGGAGTGAGCGGAGTCAACGGCGTCGAATGGGATGCGGTCGAATTTCCGTCGCAGTTTTTGGAAAACTTCGCCTATGAGCCCAAAGTGCTGAAACTCTTTGCAAAGCATTATGAGAGCGGAGAGATTCTCAGCGATGAGATGATTGACAAACTGATCCGTGCGAAAAACTTCCAAAGCGGTATGTTTATGCTTCGCCAACTCGAATTTTCCCTTTTTGATTTCGAACTCCACTCAAAACTCTATCAAGGTGATGAGATTCAAACTCTCTTAGACATCGATCCGAGCGCAAAACGGCACTTATCAAGCCACCCGCTTATAACAAATTTCAAAACGGCTTCGGCCATATCTTCAGCGGCGGATACAGCGCGGGGTACTACAGTTACAAATGGGCGGAAGTACTCAGTGCCGATGCTTATTACGCCATCGTCGATGAGGGGGTATTCGGAAGTGAACTTGCCCGTAAATACAAAGAGGTCGTCCTTGGCAAAGGGGGAATCTCAAAGTATGCAGGAGCTTTTTGTTGAAATGATGGGACGAGAATGCGAATCCAAAAATCTCCTCAGGCTGAGCGGAATCGAGTAAATGCGTTTTCTGTTCCTGTTGATGTTTATGATCTCATTGGTAGGAGGGGTCGAAGTGAAAATTGCGAGCTACAACGTCGAAAATCTTTTCGATATGAACCGTGATGGAACAGAGTACGAAGAGTATATCCCGAACGGTGACTGGGGATGGAACGGAAGAGATGTACCGGACAAAACTGAGCCATACAGCTCAGGTGATTCGTGGAATCGGTGCCGATATTATCGGTTTGCAGGAGATCGAGTCTGAGAGTGCCCTCAAAGACCTTAAAGCCGAAATCAACCGCCAAGGGCTCTATTATCCCTATTACGCTTTTGCCAAAACACGAAACTCTGCGGTTAATGTTGCACTTCTCAGCCGTTATCCGATCCAAAGTGCCCTCAAACACCCCGTCAATTACAGCGGCAAATACCGTGATATCCTCGAAGCCAAAATCAATATCGACGGAACGGCACTCCGTGTTTTCGTCAACCACTGGAAATCCAAAAGCGGACCGGAGAGTGAACGAATTGCCTGTGCCAAGCGACTTCTTTTACGGCTCAAAGAGCTCCCGGAAAATGAACCGTTTATCCTACTCGGTGATTTCAACTCCCATTTTGAAGAGTACAAAACCTTTTTAAAAAGCCGCAAGCTCAACGATACGGAGGGGATCACCGGGATCAATCACATCCTCCATACCATCGATGATGAAGAAAATCCCATCACCTACGCATCGCTTAAAACCTCTACAGGCACTTTATATAATCTCTGGTATGAACTGGATGAGGAGAAACGGTGGAGCCATCAGTTCAGAGGAAAAGGGGAAGGGTTGGATAATATCATCATACCTCAGGCTTTAGCAGATGGAAAGGGAATCGAGTACGTACGTGGGTAGCTTTGGGCGTTATGATCCCGATTATCTCTTTTATAAAGGAAAAGTGTATCGCTGGCAGCAAAGCCGTCGCTATCCGAAGCATCATTTAGGAGAGGGGTATTCTGATCATCTACCCGTGTATGCTCTGCTTAGACTGTAATCTAATGTGGCTATAATAACCGAATGGAAGCTATTACTTTAACTCGTTATCTGCACTATCAGATTTATCATGCCCGTATTATGCTTCATACGTTTGTCCGCAGCAAAAAAGGGGAGCATCTTCACGAATTTCGGGTTGCACTGCGCCAGACACGTTCGTTGGTCAAACTCTTTTTAGATGATTCAATACCGTTTCCCCCGCCTCTTAAAGCAGCGATAAAAGCGACCAATCCGATCCGTGAACTGGATGTACTGATGGGATTCAATCTCATCCGCAGAGTACCAGAAATTGCTCAAACAGCTCTCCAAAATACGTAAAGATACCGTTACGACACTCATAACTTCTGAGTTTGCAGGGGAGGTTTCTACATTGCTGGATGAGTACTATGATGTGATTTCTCACACTAACCCCTCTTTCATCCCGGAAATTCTGATTCAACGCGTTTTAACACACTATCAGCACTGTATCACAACCCATAAGTCGCTTAAAAAGGATGCCAAACCCAAAACACTTCATCGTCTGCGGATCGGATTCAAAGATGCGCGATATGGTTTTGAATTCCTGGACAGTTCCGATATCCACGCAAGCGGGAAGCTGATTCAGCACTGCAAACAAATGCAAAATAACCTCGGAGCCGTTCAAGATGCACTCAATCAAGTCGAATGGCTCGAAAAGCTCTCTCAAAGCCACCCATCATCCTCATTAAATGAGCTTTTGCGTAAACAGACCAAAGCCCTTAAAAAGCTTACAAACACCACTCTATCGGATCGATCTTCTGCATCTTGAGATATTCATTACTCTGGCTAAAAGGTTTTGAGCCGAAAAATCCCCGATACGATGAGAGGGGTGAGGGATGGGGCGCTTTGAGAATCAGATGCTTCTTGCCGTCGATCAAAGAAGCCTTTTTACCTGCCGGAGCACCCCAAAGGATGAAAACAATATGCTCCCTCTGTCCACTAAGGGTTCGAATTACCTGATCGGTAAATCGTTCCCATCCACGCTCTTTATGCGAAAACGGCTCGCCGGAGCGGACAGTGAGTAGGGTGTTGAGAAGCAGTACCCCCTCACGAGCCCAATGGCTCAAATCACCGCTTTTAGGATACTCGCATCCTATGTCACTCACCAGCTCTTTAAAAATATTTTGCAGGGACGGTGGGAGGGAAATACCTTGTTGAACCGAAAAGGATAAACCGTGAGCCTGCCCTGCTCCGTGATAGGGATCTTGTCCCAAAATCACGACTTTGACACTCTCAAAAGGGGTGGAATTGAAAGCATTGAAGATATTACTCCCCTGAGGGAAAATAGTATAGTTTTTTTTCTCTTCGACTAAAAAAGCTTTGAGCTCTTCCATATAAGGATGGGCGAATTCAGAATGAAGTGCCTCTTTCCAACTCTCATGAATGCTCGGACTAGTTGCCATTATTTGAGGATATCGTCATCGAAAATGACCATTTCATAAATACTCCGTTTGGTCACGAGCGATTTTTCAGGGGGAACACCGCTTGAACTTCGCATCCGTGCGATTTCTGAGCGCAGCTCTATCAATTCTTGCTCCATCGCTTCCATTTTATCTTTGAGACGAATCACCACATCAACTCCGGCAAGGTTTACCCCTACTTCACGAGTAAGACGAAGAATCATTTTGATCTTTTCAATATCACGCTGAGAGTAGAGGCGGATACGCCCATCTGAACGCGAAGGGGCGATTAGGTTTTCCCGCTCATATTGACGAAGGGTCTGAGGATGGATATCTAAAATCTTCGCAACAATGCTGATCATATAAACCGGTTCGTCAAAATGGTGCATCTCCTACTCCTGCGGCAGTGATTTTTTCATCATGTTCGACTAAATCAGAATCAAGTTTCTCGACAGGAGGCAAAACAATATTCGCCCTCAGATACAAATCGCCGCGAACATTGCTCTTACGGTTCATTACCCCCATCTCTTTGAGACGGAAACGCTGGCCATTTTTAGTATTTTCAGGCACTTTTAGAGTCACCTCTTTATCCAACGTTTGAATAGCCACTTTACCGCCGAACAGTGCCGCATACAAAGGGACATTAAACGTTTTAACGAGATTATCCCCTTCGCGTTCATACTCAGGATTGGCAGCGACATCGATACGGAGATACAAATCACCGACTTGATTACCGGCGCGTTTCCCTTTACCGCGAACACGAAGTTTTTCACCGCTTTTGATCCCTGCGGGAATTTTGATATCGAAACTCTCACCCGAAAGGCTGATCGAGTGTTTTCCACCCAATACCGCTACGGCAAACGGCACCGTCACATTGGCGTCGATATCGAGGTTCATCCCGCCGAAGCCGCCCCCTCCAAATCCTCCGCCGCCAAAGCCGCCAAAACCGCCCCCGCCAAATCCGCCAGCACCTCCGCCGCCGAACATACTGCGTAGGATTTCATCCAAATCGACATTTCCACCCTGACCGCGCGCAAAATCATGGAAATTTTGACCGCCAAACATCGAATCCCCGTACTGATCATATTTAGCACGTTTCTCTTTATCGCTGAGGACTTCGTACGCCGCATTAATCTCTTTGAATTTCTCTTCGGCAGCAGGATCTTTATTCACATCGGGGTGATACTGACGGGCGAGTTTACGGTACGCTTTTTTAATCTCTGCTTCGCTCGCACCGGGAGCTATTTCGAGAGTAGTGTATAAACTTTTAGACATTTTTCAATCCTGTTACAATCATTATTAGTTATTTTGTAAAAATTATAGCACTAAGTTTGAGTCAATGTCAATCAAGGTTAAAAAGAGGAGTTCGTAGTTTAGGGTTTTAGAGAGGTTAACAAGTTGCGCCGGATCGGCGCAAAGGTTTTTAGTGTAAAAAGTGACGAATACCTGTAAAGTAGAGTGCCATACCGTGCTCATCCGCTGCCGCGATGACTTCCTCATCACGTACCGAACCGCCCGGTTGGATAACGGTTTTAACACCCGCACCCGCTGCCGCATCGATAGAGTCACGGAACGGAAAGAACGCTTCAGACGCTAACGCCGAACCGCTCACATCCAGACCCATCTCTTCGGCTTTACGAAGAGCACAACGCGCTGCATCGACACGAGAGGTCATCCCCATACCGACTGCTACCATTGCCGCATCTTTGACGTAAACGACACAGTTTGATTTGGTCAGTGACGCCACTTTGTAGGCGATCTCCGCATCTTTCATCGCCGCCGCATCGGCAACATGTTTGGTCACCAGTTTCGCATTCGCTACCTCTTCGGAAGTTACTTTATCCGCGTCTTGGAATACAAATCCGCCGTCGATATGTTTGAAATCGATTGCGTCGTTGCTGAGGGTAATACGCTCAGCTCCGTATTCGAAAAGTTTAAGACGTTTTTTCGGCTCAAACACGGCGCGCGCTTCGTCATCGATTCGCCCTGCGATGATCACTTCGAGGAACATCTCGTTCATTTTTTCCGCCAACGCTTTCGTCACGACACCGTTCACGGCTACGACACCTCCGAACGCAGAGATCGGATCACATTTGAGCGCTTCGGTGTAGGCATCGAGGAGGTTTTCACGGATCGCGAACCCGCACGGATTACCGTGTTTGACGATACAGATCGCATTCTCATCTCCGAATGCCGCCGCAATTTTCACCGCACCGCTGATGTCGGTGAGGTTGTTAAAGCTTGCTTCCCCTTTGAGGGTTTTAAAGTTTTGGCTGAAAAACGTATCAAACTCATACAATCCACCCTTTTGGTGCGGGTTTTCGCCGTAACGGGTATCCATTACTTTGTTCCCGACAATGAACTGTTTAGAGCCCATACCGTTGTTGAACCGTTTGTTCATGTAGTTGGCGATCATGCTGTCGTATGCCGCCGTGTGCTCGTACGCTTTGATCATCAAATCACGACGGAACTCAACCGTGTTCTCTCCGTTAGAGATTGCGTTAAGAACGAGTGAATAATCTGATGGATCGGTAAGAATAATAACACTATCAAAGTTTTTCGCCGCAGAACGAACCATCGCAGGACCGCCGATGTCGATGTTTTCGATAATCTCTTCGAAATCGTCGGTTTTCTCGATCGTCGCTTTGAACGGATAGAGGTTGACACACACCAAATCGATCGCTTCAACACCGAGTTCTACCGCTTGGTCGAGGTGTGATTGTTTGTCGCGTCGGTGCAAGATACCGCCGTGGATGTACGGGTTTAGGGTTTTAACACGCCCCTCGAAACACTCAGGAAATTTAGTCACCTCATCGATCTCGATGGCACTTACACCCTGCATCTTTGAGCATTTTATACGTTCCGCCCGTAGAGATGATCTGATAATCCAAACCGATCAGAGATTTGGCGAATTCAACGATGTTGCTTTTATCGCTGACACTGAGCAATGCACGCTTCATGCAGTTCCTTTGATTGGGTCGTATGCCCATAAATTAATGGTGGAATTGTAGCAAATGGTGGTTTAGGGGAAGGTAAAGTAAGGTAAAATTATTGTATGCAATCTTATATCCACCCCTTCCCACCTATTCTCGACCACAATACCCGTATTTTATTCCTCGGAAGTTTTCCCAGTATCGCCTCATTCGAGCAGGCCTTTTACTACGCCCATCCGCGCAACGCATTTTGGCCGATCATAGAAGAAATTTTTAACGTCCGTTTAGAAACCAATGATGCCAAAAAAGTGTTTTGTCTCGAAACGGGAATCGGGTTGTGGGACGTCATCGGAAGCTGCGAGCGGAGCAATTCGAGCGATACGAATCTCAAAAACTGTATCCCCAATGATTTTGAAAAACTATTAGAAGAGTATCCGAATATCCAAGCCATCGGTTTTACGGGGAAAAAGAGCTATGATCTGTTTCAAAAATATTTTAAAAATTTGGAAGTAGAGAAAGTTCTTCTCCCATCCACATCACCCGCTCATGCGGCGATGAAGCTTAAAGAGAAAAAAGATATATATGAAAGTTTTTTAAAAAGCTGGATTCCCGATCAGGTCGGGAATGACGGAACACGATAGGTATTTAACTGCTTAAAACCTGCTCAAAAATATTTTTAGCCGTCTTCCAACGATCCCCTTTGGCATTCATCATAACGATAATACAGTCACGACCGTCTTTTTTAGCACGTGCGATGAGACACGGTCCCGCTTTAGCGGTATAGCCTGTTTTTACCCCGACGGCATATTGATAACGATTCAGGAGACGATTGTGAGTGTAGGCAGTAAATTTCCGATGTTTATCGAGAGAGTAATAGGTGTATTCATTAAGACGGCTGATCTCGTTGAACTTTTTGTTTTTAATCGCATATTCGGTCAGTTTCATAAGATCTTCGGGGGTCGAATAATGTTTTTTGTCATCATACCCGCAAGGGTTCATAAAATGGGTGTGATTCATCCCGATTTTTTTTGCTTTGGTATTCATCATCTCGACAAAATGTTTTTCATCTCCCCCGACACTAATAGCAATCGCTTTAGCCGCATCATTATCTGATTTTATCATCGCCGCTTTGATTAGATCATTCAAAGCGATCACTTCGCCCCGTTTATACCCCGCAATTGTCGGTTCGACTTTAATCATCTCCCGTGTGATCGTTATCGGCTGATTCAGATTTCCATGCTCGATGGCAAGCAAAGCTGTCATCACTTTCGTCAAACTCGCAGGATGAAGCTCTTTGGAGGGTTCTTTGGAATAAAGCATCTTTTTGGAATTCATATCTTTTACCAGCAATGCTTCTATTTTCATACTGTTCAATTCATGCTTATCGATTTGTCCGAAGAGGGTGATGGAGAGGGTTAGCATGCTCAAAGTTAATCGTTTTAATATCAAAGAAAATCCTTCATAAAAATTTGTATATCTAAACGTTAAAAAGCAAACACCATACCACTTGAAAAAAAGTATTACAGAATAACAAATTGCGTTATAATAAAAGATGCAAAGTGTAACACCCGCGTCCCTGATCGTCATTAATGACACCCACCAAACACAAATAATATGTAGCGGTGCATGGACGATCGAGCACCTCAGCGAAGTAACCTACCAACTCGAGATGCTCCAGCCCCAATCAAGCGTTATATGGGATATGGGGGCAATATCAAATATCGATTCCGCCGGAGTGGCCCTATGGCAACTGATTAACCGTAATTTTGAGCGACAGGGGCTTCGATGTGAAACAATTAAAGAAAATAAAGAGCACTCTCATCTTTTTCGTCTCCTTTATTCAACGCCACTTCATGACATACCGCTACCAGATTCTCCATCATGGCTCTATCGGATAGGGAGAGAAACGCATCACAGTTTTTTAGGTATTTTTACCTTTTTAGCCTTTTTAGGTGAAGCGTTTGTTTTGCTATTCTATACACTGCAACACCCTTCTCTCATCCGTTATCGTTCCATCGGCGTTCATATTTTAGAGACGGGAGCGCGGGCACTTCCTATTATAGCTATCAGTGCATTTTTGATCGGTGTGGTCGTAGCGTATCAGAGTGTCGTTCAGCTCCAAAAATTCGGAGCCGATATCTTTATCGTCGATATGATCGGTATCTCACTAACCCGAGAACTTGCCCCGCTTATCACCGCTATCGTTGTTGCGGGACGAAGCGGCTCGGCATTTACCGCCCAAATCGGTGCGATGAAAATGACTCAAGAGATTGACGCGATGAGAACGATGGGGTTTGATCCTTTTATCTTTTTGGTTTGGCCGAGGGTCATAGCACTAATGATCGTTATGCCTCTGCTGATTTTCTTCGCCGATGTGATAGGGATTTTCGGGGGGATGGTCATCGCGGCAACCCAATCACATCTCAGTTTTACCGAATTTATCCATCGTCTGCAAGGAGCACTTGCCCTTAAACACTACCTCATCGGGATCATAAAAGGGCCATTTTTTGCCTTTTTGATCGCATTTGTAGCTACCTATCGTGGATTCCAAGTCTCAATGAATACCGAAAGTATCGGGCTCTATACAACCAAAAGTGTCGTCAACTCGATCTTTTTGGTTATTGCGTGCGATGCCCTTTTCTCCATCCTCCTAACGGAGCTGAAACTATGAACCCTTCTATTATCGAGGTTCGCGATGTGACCACTATCCTAGGGGAAAATCTAATCCATGATCGTGTCAGCTGTACCGTACATCAAAATGAAATTTACGCCATATTGGGAGGAAGCGGATCGGGGAAATCAACTCTGATGCGAGAAATGATCCTTCTAGAACACCCAAAAAGCGGAACTATCAATCTTTTAGGACACGATCTATCAACCATTACACCGCTTGAAGCGGCCGGGCTTCGCCGTTCATGGGGGGTACTGTTTCAATCGGGCGCTCTTTATTCCTCTCTCACGGTAGGAGAAAACATCGCCCTACTCTACAAAGAATACACCGATCTATCTCCCAAACTGATTGAAGAATTGGTTCAACTTAAAATCAATCTAGTAGGGCTTCCTCCCCACGCAAAACATCTTTACCTATCCGAGCTTAGCGGAGGAATGATTAAACGTGCCGCCCTCGCCCGCGCCCTTGCGCTTGATCCGAAACTCCTCTTTTTAGATGAGCCTACTTCGGGTCTTGATCCTCTAAGCTCACGACAATTTGATGCTCTAATTCAGCAATTACGCGATCTGTTAGGGCTCACGATAGTCATGGTAACACACGATTTGGATACAATTCATCGTATAGTGGATCGATTTGCGTTATTGGGTGAAAAGAGGGTGATTGCGGAGGGAAGTCTCGAAGAGGTTCTAAGAATCAATCATCCGATTGTCGATTATTTCTTTCAAAAGGGATCGTATGGAATCACGTGTTAACTATACTGCTGTAGGGATCTTTGTCATCCTCTTTAGTATTTCCCTCGTTTCTTTCGCTTTTTGGCTGGGAAAATACAATCAAGACGAAGCTCAATACCGCCGTTATAAAGTCTTTATCACCGAATCAGTCTCCGGACTTGCCCCCGAAGCTGCCGTTAAATTTCACGGTGTTGATGTCGGAAAAGTCGAATCGATGCAGATCAATCCCCATAACAGTGAAGAGGTTGAATTGACCTTGAAAATCAAAAAAGAGACCCCTATCAAAACCGATTCCAATGCCATTCTCAAGTTTTACGGAATTACAGGGCTTGCTTTTATCGAAATAGCCGGAGGCTCCCGTCATGCTCCCCTTCTTTATAGTAACAATGATTCTATCCCCATTATCTCCTCAAGTCCTTCGTTGATTACACGGTTGGATGAATCGCTCAGCAACGTCGCTTCCAAACTCTCTGTAACCCTAGATCGTGCTGATCGTCTCTTCAGTGATCAAAATGTCGAAAATGTTACCCAATCGTTGGAACATCTACGCTCTTTAACTGCCCAAATAGACGGCTATCAAGGAGAAATTAAAACCTTGCTGACTCAGAGTATTACACTAGAGCGAAACGCCTCCAAATCTCTCAGCGAGATGGGGGATGCAGCGGGGAGTATCAAAACCGCATCGGGGAACTTCAACACCCTCGTTCAGACCAAAATGTCGACAACTCTCGAATCGCTTGAGGCAACCTCCAAAGAGAGCCATCTGCTAATCAAAAAGCTTGAGACAAATATAGATCGGGGAGATTATGATATCCGAGCCACAACCGGTGATCTGAATACGCTTTTGGAGCAGACACGTACCCTTACCACTGAGATGGAGATGACACTACGCTCATTACGGGAGAGCCCCTCTGATCTACTGTTTAAAAAATCTACCCCTAAGCCTGGACCAGGAGAATAACAAATGCGATATTACCCCCTTTTAATCCTCACCCTGTTATTGCTAAGCGGATGTACTTCGACCGGCCCTTCGGTAAACGAATATACCCTTCTTTCTCCGCCATCGGAAAAATCAGACAAACCGCCGTTTTTTCTCAAAAGCCTCAGTATCGCACCCAGTAAGTCGATTGCTTCCCTCAGCGGTAAAAACATTGTTTATTTCAAAGATAGCGGCGAAACAGGCTCTTATCTCTACAGCCGCTGGAGCGATACACCATCCGTTCTTATACAACGTTCACTTCTAAAATCTCTCTATGAGAACGCCCTCTTTACCACGGTCTCCCCCTCCACTTCTCTTGCTCAGAGTGATATGGTACTTGAATCGGACTTGGATGCTTTCTATCAGCGATTTTCCAAAGATGCAAGTGAGGGATATATCGATATTACCTACCGTCTTATCGATAATCACACACGGAAATCTCTTACATCAAAGCGCTTTATTATCACTTCACCCGCACAGACAATGGATGCACCAGGAGGGGTCGAAGCACTTAAACTGGCACAAATCGAACTCAACCGCCAATGCATTAAATGGCTAATGACTTTAACAAAGGAGATAAAATGAACCAAAAAATTGCTATCCTCTGCTCAGGGGGGGATGTGTCCGGGATGAACCCTGCCCTCAAACGTTTTGTTGAATACGCATTTGACCGTAATCTTCAACCCTATTTTGTCCGTAACGGTTATGAGGGGTTAATCGACAATCTTATTACCCCTGCCGATTACCGTGATGTCGCGGGGATCATTACCCGAGGAGGAACTAAAATCGGCTCCGCCCGCTCCAAGCGGTTTATGGATCCCGCCTTTCGTGCTATCGCCGCTGAGAATCTTAAAGCTCACGGCATTGATCGTCTAATTGTGTTGGGCGGCGATGGAAGTTTTCGGGGGATGGAGCGGTTTTATCACGAAACCGGAGTTGCTTTTTGCGGAATCCCCTCGACGATCGATAACGACATTAACGGTACCGATTATTGTTTGGGGGTTGATACGGCATTGGGGGTGATCAAAGATGCCATCGATCAGATACGCGATACCGCATCCTCATTCCACCGTGCATTCGTTATCGAAACGATGGGACGAAACTGCGGATATTTAGCCCTCATTTCCGCTATTACCTCAGGGGCAGAGATGTGCCTTATCCCTGAAATACCGATCGATTTTCATGCGTATACCGGATGTTTTAAATCTCAAGTGCTAAAAGGACGTGACTATTTTATCGCCGTTGTCTCCGAAGCACTCAACAGTGCGGAAGTGGCTCAGTGGTTCGAAGATGAGCTCGGGTTTGAATCACGTGTCTCTGTCTTAGGTCATATTCAGCGGGGAGGCAATCCGAGCGTTTATGATCGGCTCATGGCCTATAAGTTCGTAACCTATGCGATCGATGCTCTGATGGAGGGGAAAAATCACTCGATTATCTGCTACAACAAAAGCCATTTTAACTTTAAGACGATTGATGAAGTAGCACTAAATCCTTATGAGTTAGATGAAGAGCTGCTCACCCTTGCCCGTGAGCAATTTCTCCCATCGCACTGTCAAATGTAGGGTAGTGAAATTCAAATCCCCCTTTTTGCAAAATGTGGGGGTAAACCTCTTTGGATTCGAGCATAACAATTGAGCCTTCTCCAAAAGCGAGTTTTACCAGCCATGCAGGAAGAGCGAAAAAAGCGGGACGGTCTAAAATTCGCCCCATCGCTTTAGTCTGCTCTAAATTGCTGATTGGTTCGGGAGACGTTAAATTGACTACCCCTTGTATCTCTTGATGCTCTATTAAAAAAGCCGCTGCACGAACCAAATCATCCAAATGGATCCACGAGATCATTTGAAATCCGTCTCCCATCTTTCCGCCAAGTCCCATTTTAAACGGAGGGAGCATTTTAGTCATAGCCCCACCCCCTTTGCCATAAACCACTCCAAAACGCATCGTACATACACGGGTAAGTTCAGATTGGGCACGACATGCCGCATGTTCCCAATCTTGAACCAATCGGCTCAAAAAGTCATCTCCGAAATGGGACGAGTATTCATCATGCTGATGATCTGCATCGTATACTCCTACAGCAGAAGCGTTTAAAAAAGTATGGGGAGGTTCCTTGCATAAAGAGAGTGCTTCAACCAATTTTGCAGTTGTTTCAAGACGGCTTTGACGTAAAAGTTCTTTATAGCTTTTAGTCCAACGTCCTAAGATATTTGCACCTGAGAGATTGATCAAAGTATCACAATCATTGAGTGCTTGAGTAATCTTTTCTATCGAACTATCGCTTCGGACACTTAACCCGCTAACGGTATCTCCTCGTTCTTCAAAAAAACCCTTTAACGCACTACCGACAAATCCACTGATTCCGCATATTACTATTTTCATCTCTTAATCCCTTTAAGTCGGCTTTATTGTAGCCTAACGGAGGTATAGGATGTTTAAAGATAATATTGCATTGAGTGTTTAAAGTAATTCTAATATGTCTAGATAGAGGGAGTAGTTTTGGGGAAAAAGTGGGGAAGATACCCCAAAAGGGGTATTATGGAATTAGCCGCAAGAAGGGACATTTCCTGAATCTGAACCGTACATGAACAAGAAATCTCTTAAGTCTTGTGCATTACCTTTGAATCCATCACCATTAAAAAATGGCTCAGCTTTAGTACCGGCGTGTTTTTTGATGATGCTAGCGCCACCGTTTGCAAATAGGTCATCCCACTCGTCTTGTGTATGCATCGCTGCACCTTTGGTACCGTTACCATGGCAGTTTTTACATGTTTTCAAGTATGCTTTTTGACCTTTTTTGTCATCAGCTGATACTGTTGTACTGATCATTCCTACAGCAACTACTGCTGCAAGAAAAAGTGATGTTGACTTTTTCATATCATTCTCCTTCAAAATATTACGTTGTAAGACACCTTCAACATTTTCGAAAAAATAGTAGAGGTGTCTTGGTACATCTGATATGATAACGGATAAAGGATAAACAGAGGTTTAACAGAATCTTAAATTGACACTCTTTTTGTTTTTTTATCAAAAATGTATCAAATTCTCACACTTTATTCAGCTTCAGTTTCTGTATCAACCACTTCTTTTTGTTGACCCGCACGAACTTCCAAACGGATTTTATCCTGACGAATTTTACGGTACGCTTTGTATTGCGCTTTTTTTAATTCATCTCCACTGAGACTCACTTCAGCACCGATCTCATCGACTGAGAGTCCCCCTTCATTCATCATCACAATCCGAAACTCTTTTTTGGTGAGATGACGTTTCAAGTGATGCATACAAGGCACGTTCATCATCTCCGATATCCACTGCACTGCACTCATACAGACGTGCCAATACTTCGCGAATTGTTTTAGTAGGGTTGTAACGCAACCATAATGAATTTTCTAACATTATGAAAATACCTTTGTAATAATTTGTGTGAGATCTTTCGTATCTACGATATACATTCGCCTCTTTTTTGAGAATCTCTTTAGCGCAAAATGCGACGCGAGTTCCGGCATGAGCAAACATTGATCGATCGTTCGCTCCATCACCGACTACCATCGTCTCCTCTTCGCTAACACCGAACAGCCCTTGCAGACGTTTAAGCATGTCTCCTTTGGAGAAATCGAACATCATATCTCCGCCGACGAGTCCGGTAAGTTTACCCTCTTTAGCGTGCAATACATTGGAAAAATCGGCATCGTATCCGAGGATATCTTTCGCATACGAGGTCGCCGTTCTAAATCCGCCGCTGAAGCAGACCACTTTGATCCCTCGCTCTTTCAATGCCGCAATCGTCTCTATTGCTCCGGGCATATAGGGGAGGTTTTGGCAAATCTCTTCCACTAAACCGAACTCAAGCCCTTTTAAAAGAGTAACCCGCTGTTGCAAAGACTCAAAAAAATCGAGTTCACCGTTCATCGCCCGCTCCGTGATAGCGGAGACTTGCTCACCGATCCCTAGTGCTTCGGCAAAAAAATCGATGGTTTCGCCATCCATCAACGTTGAGTCAAAATCAAATACCGCTAATTTTATCAAAATAGATTTCCCACATTTTGTTATAATGACGCAATTATATCCAAAGGCACCTTTTGTTCGAAACCTTTATCCATAAACTACGGAACAGCACCTATATCACCCTAGAGACAACCCCCTCACGTTCAGCCCAATTTGCCCCGACGATTGAGAAAATCGCCGCGCTGGGTCTTGATAAACTAGTGGATGGATTCAGTACCACCGATAATCCTCTGGCTAAACTCAAATACAACGCCCTCTTCGCGGCAATGAAACTCCAAGATCGTTTCAATCTTCCGACACTGGCAACGATGAGTATGCGCGACCGTAACCGTATCGCATTGCAATCCGATCTCCTCGGTGCCAACGAATCGAATGTTCGAGCAATCCTCGCCCTCACGGGCGACAGCGCCCACTACTCCGATCAGCCCCATGCGAAAGGGGTATTCGAGGGGAACAGCAAACTCCTCCTCGACATCATCACCACCTTAAATGGCGGCACCGATATGGCAGAGCAAAAACTCCTCGCTCCCGTACAAGAGATTTATCCGTTTGCCGTTATCGACGCCTATGCCAAAAGTGCCGCGACCTTACAAAAGAAAATGACTAAAAAAGTGGCGCACGGAGCGATCGGCATTATCTCCCAACCCGTCTATGATCTCGAAAACGCCCGTAAACTGCTCGATATGATGGCGGAAGCCAACCGCGAAAACAATGCTAATTGTGTTCTCGTTTTAGGCTATTTCCCGATTACAAAACTGCGCACCGCACTATTTTTGGACGAGAATGTTCCGGGGATATTTGTACCGAGCACATGGGTAGAAGCGCTCGAAGCCGCTTCGCTTATCAGCCCGGAGGAAGAGTACCGTGTCGGATTTGAGCTGAGCAAAAACCTTTTTGAAGAGCTTAAAGCGCTCCATCCGAAAATTCATATTATGACTGCCAATCAGTTTGAGTTAGCCAAGGCAATTTTGAGCTAATTAAATTTATATTCTTTATGAAAACTGTCCTGCTTGCAGAACAAGACTGAAATACATATTTAAATTATGTGCAGGTGGCGGATTTTGGCTTGAATATGAGGCTGGCAATGATGATTGTAATTTTTGAATTATATTTGATTTAACCCTATATGGTTGTCTATTCATGTCATATAAATTGTCTATATTTTTATCCAAAAGATTTATATAAAAACCTATTAAATCCGTTAATATAAAATGCGATTTTGCTTGTGCATTGCTCTGTCTAAACTCATAATCAATTGTATTTGATTGATATTGAATAGATGTATCAATGTCGAATTGATCTACATGAGTGTTAATAAATGACCCTTTTTTATCATTATCAACATACATATAAAAATAACTATCAGAACGTTGTTTTAACATAATCAGGAATAGCAAATAACCTAAGTGTATAGAATCCGTCGTTTGCCATGTCAATACAATAGCAGATAAAACCGTTGCTACCTGTTCCTGATCTCTTAAACCCAATTTAAAAAAACTGGCATAGAGGGTAAAAAGTTCAACATTGATATCTTTGTCTATATAAACTTCTTGTTCCAAAGGGGAGAATAATTTTTCATTTTTAGTAATACCATGAAGCTCAAAAAGGCTCTGTGCGAATGCATAATTATCGGGTTTTATCAGATTATATTCTTGATCGAAAAAACGCTTTAAATAGCGTTCGGATGCAAAATTTTGCCCATAAACTGCATTGATAGAATGTGAAAGTTGTTTGGAATCGGTTGCAATGACAAACACTATTCCGGGAATATCAAAGATATGTTTGATATTTTCGAGTAATTCAATCGCATAACTAGGACGACATCGATCTAATTCATCAATAAAAACAAACATAGGTAAATTTTTTGACGGGATGTCTTGATCGATAAATTTTAATAGTTTTCCCATATTTTCTTTAAATGTACTGATACTTTTTCGAACAGTTTCATGATCTGCCAATGCTGATTCGGCTAATTTTGAAAGTACCGATTCAACTTCATTTTTTGTTGAATCATCATTAGACATTTCTACTTTATCTTCATCATTTGTTTTCTCAAGTTCTTCATTAAAGTGATTGTATGTCATTCCAGTAAGTGTTTTTACAAGCATAGGAATTAGAAGCTTTTTTTGATGTATTCCATGCATTATCGAATAGTTTTTTTCCTTTAGTAGTTTTGCTCAGAAAAGGCTTTAATGAAGTATTCATTTCTGAGATAAAGGCTAAAAGCGGTTGATCTGAATAATCATTTTGCCACGCATCAAAATAGATAACAGGATGTTGTTGTGATTTAAGGTCTTCAGAAATATTTTTTAAAAAGTAGGTTTTTCCAAATCCCCATTCAGCATTGATATTTAATACAAAAGGCTTATTTGGAGTGTTTGCATAACGCTTTAAAAGATATTCGGAAAGAAATTTGCCTTCACTTTGTCTATTTAATAAATCACGATGCCAAATAGCTTGTTTTTCTTCCATTTTTTAACTCATTAACTTTGTATTTTGTGATAGATAGTTTACAGCAAATTCGTCCATTATTACATAGGCAATATTCCGTTCGTGGTGAGCTTGTCGAACCATGAACTCACCCTTCGACAAGCTCAGGGCGAACGGAGGTAGTCACAGAATAAATTTGAGCTAATTTCAGCCTCTTTTGGCTATAATCGATCACTATATAATTGCAGGAATGACCCTTTATGATCGATGTAAAACTTCTCCAGAAAAATTTTGACGAAACCGCAACAGCGCTTATGCGCAAAAAAGTGGATGCTTCCGTAATAAACGAACTCAAAATCGCCAACGAAACCCTCAAAATCGCCAAACTTGCCTACGAGACATTGCAAGCTAAACAAAACGAACTCAGCCGCCTTTTCGGTCAATACAAAAAAGAGGGAAAAAGTACCGACGAGTTGAAGATCGAAGTCGATGCGAACAAAGCGACCCTCAATGATCTCCTCGATACACAACGCTCCGCCGAAGAAGCCCTCGATGCGATCATCATGCGTGTCCCGAATATCCCCGATGCAGACGTACCCGATGGTGAAGATGAAAACGACAACATCGAAATCCGCAAAGTCCTCACCCCTCCGACATTCACATTCACCCCTAAAGAGCACTGGGAACTCGCAGAGCAAAACAACTGGATCGATTTTGAGCGCGGTGTCAAACTCGCCAAAAGCCGTTTCAGTGTCGTGGGCGGAATGGGTGCACGGCTAGAGCGCGCCCTCATCAATTTTATGCTTGATTTCAACCGTGAACGCGGTTTCGAAGAGTTTAGCGTTCCGATGCTCGTCAACCGTCGTGCGCTAGAGGGGACAGGTCAGCTTCCGAAGTTTGAAGATGATTTGTTCAAAGTCGAAGAGGAAGAGCTCTATCTCATCCCGACAGCGGAAGTGCCTCTCACCAATCTCTACCAAGACGAAATCCTAAACGGTGGGGATTTGCCGATCAAAATGACGGGATACACCTCATGTTTCCGTAAAGAGGCGGGAAGTGGCGGACGCGACGTACGCGGTATGATCCGTCAGCACCAGTTTCACAAAGTCGAACTCGTCTCGATCACTCGCGCTGATCAAAGCGACGCAGTGTTTGAAGAGATGGTTGCGTGTGCATCTGATCTTCTAGCTGCCCTCGGTCTGCCTCACCGCCTCGTCACCCTCTGTACAGGTGATTTGGGATTCGGTGCGGCACGTACGGTAGATCTTGAAGTATGGCTTCCGGGTCAAAACACCTACCGTGAGATCAGCTCCGTCTCCAATACACGGGACTTCCAAGCCCGTCGTGCGAAGATCCGCTACAAAGAAGAGGGAAAAAATATCCTCGCCCACACCCTAAACGGTTCAAGTTTAGCGGTGGGACGGACGATGATAGCTATTATGGAAAATTTCCAGCAAGAAGACGGCAGCATCGTTATTCCTGCCGTATTGCAAAAATACCTCTAAAAGGTTAAAGAGAGCCCATGGCTGAAGATCAAGAAGAGATAATCATCATTGAAGAGTCCGATGCCGCAGGCGTCGTCAAACAAGCTGGTTCAGATGAAGTACCCTCCGATAATAAACCAAGTCTTTTAAAAAACAAGAAGCTCATTATTATTGGGGCAAGTGCATTACTTCTCCTCTCGGCCATGGGAGGGGGATTAGTATTTTTCTTATCAGGAGACTCCAAACAAGTCGCTATCCCGATCGAAGAACCGGTTGCACAAGAAAAAAAATCAGAAGATGAGATTATCGAACCCAGTCAACTCGAAAATATGATCGAGAGAGCCAACTACCTCTACGCAAACGGTAATGCCAACGAAGCCCTTAAGCTATACGAGAAGATTGCCCTTTACTCTGAAGCGATCAGCCAATACAATCTAGGTGTCGTCCAACTCAAAGAAGGGGAATACGAGCAAGCTCTCAACAATTTTAAACGCTCTATTGCCAATAGTCAAAACCGATGCGTTAGCGCAATCAATGCAGCAGCATGTTGTCTCAACCTAAAACGTGAAAAAGATTTTAATTATTACATCAATATGGCGCAATCGTATCTCCCGCAAGAGAGTAATTCACCGATGTATTCGTACTATTACTCACTGATAAACTATTACAAAGGGAATTATCTCGAAGCCCTCAGTGCACTAAAGCATCCTACTACTGACGAGTACCAACCAACACAAAATAAACTGCGTGCAAAAATAAGCTCACTCTTTGGAAGCTTCACGGACGCTATCAGTGCACTGGAAAATACCCCCCAAGAAAATGACGCTTTCTCCCTCGGGCTCCTTTATGCCAATCTCGGTGATTTAGATAAAGCTAAAAGATATTTGAATGACGCCATTATGCAAAATGAGACCCCTATTCAAGAGAAACTCGCTCTCGCCTTTGTTAATCTCAAATCAGGTCAGCACGGTGATGCATCAAGACAAATCAAAGAGGCAACCGATCTGAATGCTGATCAAGTTTATACCCCCTATCCCATTCACGTTTTTTTAAAACCTTCTCTTTATGACCCGGATATTCTTCAACGCCTTTATCGTGAACATAAAGAAGATAATCGACAAAAAATCTATCAAAGCATCTTATATTTTGCCCCCTACAAAATTTTTAATGCCGATCAGACTATTAACTATATCCGTAAAGGGAATGCCAATATTTATATCGATGATATCGAGAGTGCAAAAGAGTATCTGCAAACCAGTACAAGTGCTTCAAGCGTCGATTACGGTATTGCACTTGCAGTTCAAAAAGCGCTCAAATTTCGTCTTCGAGATGCGAATCAACAGCTGTTGGCTTTGCTGAAACGTAACCCTCAACACGCTATATTGCACTACAATCTTGCGTTAACGTATGCTCAATTAGGAGATATGCCTAATGCGTATAACCATTTTTTGCGCTCTTATCATCTTGATGCCAACAACTATATGTCGGGACTTTTTGCCATTATGTGTGGTGATATGATCGGAAAAGATTCTACGAAACTTTCCTCAATTCTCAAAGACAATCTTCTTCAAGAACCAGACAAGGAAGAGTTTGCCCTCTATCGAACTCTCTATGACATTAGCAAAAATAATATACCAAGTGCTTCAAAATGGTTGGATAACAATTACAAAGAGCGCCCTTTTTACCTAGCACTTGACACCGCTATCGCATCAGAAATGGGGCAAAAAGAGGATGCTCGCAAATATGCAAAACGTTTAGTTGCCCTTCAGCCGAATGATATTTTGCCTCATTTGATGCTCATTGAAACCCAGTTCGGTGATGACAAATCTAAAGCATTTGCCGGCGCAGCTATCAATTATCTCAAAAAGCAATCATTTCATTATGATGATCTCTATTACGGACCTCAAATAACACGCGATAAAATGATATTAATGTCTGCTATGACGGGGCAGTTGACCCCATTTATTGAGCGGCTCGAAACACAGTTGCAAACAACAACAGATCATACTGCCGATATTATCGGAGCATTGGCGCAAGCGTATTTCTATAATCAAGATTTTGAAAAATCGTATACACTCTATAATCAGCTTATCGACAACTTTAAAATTAGGGATGAGAAGACACTGTTTATGGGTGCATCTGCCTCTATCGGAGCAGAACATTATGAAAATGCGATTGCCCTGTTAGAACTCTCAAAATTACAAAATCTGTCTTATTTAGATACCCGCTATGCACTTGGGCTTTTATATATGCAAAGCCGTAACAACCCTGCCGCAGTCATTCAATTCGAAAAAATGGGAAATACCGGATTTAAATCACAGAATTTTGATTTTGAAATCGATACCCAAAAGCTAGCTTCCGAGCCTCAAAAATATCACCCTCTTTGAATGAGACGTCGAAGCAGATAAAAAGAGGCTCGTAGAGGTCCATAGAGTAAATACCCTGCCGCGAGAATTGCCATCCCTTCAATAGGGTAAATAAAAACCCCCATCGAAATGACAATCAACCCGATAAGAAACCGGATAAAGTGAAAAGTTTTAAAATTCATTTTTTTAAAACTCGGATAGCGTATATTACTCACCATTAATATGGCCAATATAAGGGCAAGGGGGAGAATAAATACTTTATAAGAGGCAAGATTTTCATAACGCTCTAATAATAATATTGCAATGGAGATCATAATAGCAGCAGTAGGGATCGGAAGACCGATAAAAACACTCGGTTCAATCCGTGATGTCGTAACGTTAAAGCGAGCAAGACGCACCGCACCGAAAATAATAAAGAGAGCACTCACAACAATACCGATCCGCCCATAAGAGTCACCGACATATAAATACAAAAGCAGCGCGGGGGCAACTCCGAAAGCGACGATATCGGCCAACGAATCAAACTCTACTCCAAAGTGGCTCGCCGTATTCGTCATACGTGCGACACGTCCATCAAGACCGTCAAAAATAAGCGCCAGGAAAATAAACCAAGCTGCAGATTCAAATGAATGCTCTAACGCTAATGCAATAGCATAAAATCCGGTAAAAATAGAGGCTGCTGTAAAAAGGTTGGGGAGAAGATAGGCGATAGGAGGAGGAGATTGGCGCATCGGATTAAGCGGCGTTTAGATATCCGATAACACTCTCACCTGCACGGACACTTGCTCCGGCATTCACCGATACCCGTGTATTATGAGGAAGGTAAATAATACTGCGCCCTTTTGCTAAAAAGCCGTACCGTCCCCCCTCTTTGAATTTTTGACTTTTTTCCAATTCAATTCCGATAGCAAAACAGCTTTGTTCACTCAAATGCTCGATATAAATTTCATCCCCTTTTTTAGAGCGGAACGAAATAACCGCTTTTTCGTTCAATGTGTCGGAAAGAGGATTATAAAGAGGTAACGAAGCTCCGTGACGAATTTTAAACCCTTCTACTTCACAATCAAATGGGGCTCGAAGCATCGAAACATCCCAAAGCGAATTCATAATAGTTACTTTTGACATCTTTTGTTCATCAACCATCGTCTCTTCTACCGAGAGGACAATCCCGTCAACACTACTGATAATGGCATCGGACTCCGTTTGTGCAGTATTGCGCTCAGGGTTACGAAAAATCGCTACTACTGCGAGTAACAACGCACCGAAAATAAATTGAAAAAAGTGCAGTCCTGTCATCGTAAAGAATAAAAAAAGAGCGCCGATAACGCCTGAAGTTAGCCATCCTCGGCTTGAGAGGATAAAGGTATCATTCTGTACACTCATTACGTACTCCTTTTATTCGTCGATTACGACTGTTTTACTTTTACTCGAAGGGGTCTCTTTGCGTGGTTCAAGCTTTGTTGGAATATTCTTTTCAATCTCATAGGCTTCGATAATTTCACGAACTTGATCTCCTGAAATATTCTCTTTGGCATACAAGAGTTCAACAATTTTCTCGATAGCTTCGCGATACTCTTCCAATCGGACTTTTACCTCATCATAGCGCTCTTGCAGTGATTTTTTGATAAAAGCATCCATATCCTCTGCCATCTTATCACTGTACTCACGCCCTTGTGTCATTCCTCCGCCAAGGAAGGTACTGCGCTGTTTTTCAAGTACCATCAAACCTGCAACATCACTCATGCCGTACATTTGTACCATCGCCTTGATAATGTCGGTCGAACGTTCCAAATCGTTTGCAGCACCGGTAGAGATTTCGCCGATAAAGACCTCTTCTGCCGCACGACCACCGAGTAAAACATCTACTTCCGCCCATAGTTCATGACGTTGCATTAAGTATTTGTTCTCTTCAGGGGTATTAAGGGTATAGCCCAATGCCGCAAGACCACGAGGGACGATAGAGACTTTGGAAACTTTTTTAGCCCCTTTAGTCGTTTCCGCTAACAAGGCATGACCACTCTCATGAAAAGCGACAATGCGTTTCTCTTTTTCATCAATACGACGGCTCTTCTTCGAAAGACCTGCAATAGCTCGTTCTACCGCTTCGCGCATATCCGTTTGTCGAACCGTTTTTTGACTTTTGCGTCCGGCTAATAGTGCCGCTTCATTAACGATATTCGCCAAATCTGCCCCAGCAAGACCTGCAGTAAGACGGGCTATCTCTTCAAGATCGACATCAGCGTCTTGTTTAACCCCTTTGACATGGACATTAAGGATATCGATACGCCCTTGATAATCGGGTTTATCCACCAATACCTGTCGGTCAAATCGACCCGGACGAAGTAATGCAGGATCGAGAATTTCAGGGCGGTTGGTTGCCGCTAAAATAATAATCGGTGTATCGGTTCCAAACCCGTCCATTTCGGCAAGGAGCTGATTGAGGGTTTGCTCACGCTCATCATTTCCACCCATCATACCACCAGCTGCACGACTTTTACCGATAGCATCGATCTCGTCGATAAAAATAATGGAAGGGGCGTCTTTTTTTGCCTGTTCGAACAAATCACGTACCCGTGCGGCACCGACCCCAACGAACATTTCGATAAAACTTGACCCCGATACGGAGAAAAACGGAACTTCCGCCTCGCCCGCTACCGCTTTTGCAAGGAGAGTTTTACCCGTTCCCGGACTACCGACAAGCAAGACCCCTTTTGGGATTTTTGCGCCCAGTTCAACGTAACGATCGGGAAATTTCAAGAAGTCTACAATTTCATGCACCTCTTCTTTAGCCTCTTGGGCTCCCGCTACATCATCAAATTTTGTCTTCGGTTTTTCTGAGTTAACAAGCTTTTTAGAATTACCCATCCCCAAAATTCCACTACCCATACTTTTTTGCATACGGCCTGCAAAAAACATCCATATTGCAATGATAATCAAGAACGGAAAAAGCCATCCGAACATTTCGGTAAACCAGTTGCTCTCTGAAAAGCCGACGTAGTTAATCTTTTTTTCATCCAACAAAGGGATAAGAGTCGTATCCGGTCCGACGATACGAGTCGTGTAGGCAACTTTTCCGTTGCCATCCGTACCGATTGCTCGAATATAGGTTTGTCCGATAGAAACTTTTTCAACTTGTTTGTCCTGGATCAGACGTTTAAGATCGGCATAGCTGATCTCTTGGGTACGGGTTACATTTTGTCCGCCGAGTTTACCTGACAATTCATTTTCATCACCGATTACCGCTTTAAAAAGGATAATAACGACAATCGAAAAAAGGGCGAAAGTGATTAGTGGATTTTTATTAAAAAAATTGCCGTTTTTATCCGGTGTCGGATTTTGATTCGAGTCGTTATTAGCCATATTAACTATTTCCTTTTAGCGTCACTACCAGAGTTACCCATTCGTTTTCGACTAGACGTTCTGTCAATTCAAAATTTTTATACGCACGAAGAACTTTATCTTCATATTTATCCATAATTCCTGAGAGGATCAAGACTCCCCCCTCGCGTAACCGTTTTTTAAGATCGCTTGCGATGAATACCAAAACATCAGCAACAATATTAGCAATAATGACATCGTATTTTTCATTGGTCTCATTGATCGGGCCTTCCCATAAACGGCGGTAGCTGATCTGGTTTTGCTCGGCATTGACCAGTGCATTTTCAACTGAAAGAGGATCGGTATCGCACGCATCGACAATGGCACCTTTTTTAATCGCCGCAATCGCTAAAATGCCGCTTCCGCATCCAACGTCCATCACTTCATCACCGGCATTGACATACTTGGCAACACCTCGAAGACATGACGCGGTAGTAGGATGATGTCCGGTTCCGAACGCTAATGCGGGATCAATAGCGATGTTAAGCATCCCCTCTTTTGGTTCTTCCCATGTAGGGTGGATATAAAACGGAGCAATTTCAATGGGGGTAATACCTTGCTGATACTGCGCGATCCAATCATCATTCTTCTCTTTTGTGAGAACCATCTCAACGTCAACAACTTCACCTAGTGCACGTTGCAACGCTTCGGTGAATTGCTCGATTCCCCACATGACCGTCTCTAAGTCTTCTTCACTGCGGATAATAAACCCATCGTCGATCTCTTCAAAACCGACCGGTACTACATCAACAAGAAAATCACTAAATAGCTCAATATGGGATGATGGTTTAACCACCAACATGTAGAACTGCATCTGGATGCGGACGGGGCCGACTTCGCGGTCGGCTGCGGCTACAAGTTCCTGAATGGCGGTCCTGGCGCACCCTCCCATGTCTACGTCGCCGAGCGGCATCTGCCTGAGATCGACCAGCCGCTCACCGGCTGGTTCGCCCACGCCGCGCCCTTTCGGTTCGACCATGATTTCGCCCGTGCCGAGGGTGTACGGGCCATGCTCTGCTCGACGCCACAGATGCTCTCGTTGGCAGCGCTGGACGCCGCGCTGGATGCATTCGAAAACATCTCGATGGCGCAGGTCCAGCTGAAGGGGCGTTCGCTGGGCGATCTGATGATCCGGCTCTATGACGAGCGGCTCGCGCAGCGCGGCTGCGGCCTTTCCGTCTCGCGAGACGGCGCACGGCGGGGCAACCACGTCTCCATCACCCACGAGAATGGCTTCCAGATCATGCAGGCGCTCATCGCGTGCGGCGTCATCGGCGATTTCCGCGCCCCCGATGTCATGCGCTTTGGCTTCGGCCCGCTCTACGTTCGCCATGTTGACGTCTTCGACGCCGTTGTCGCCATCGAGGCTCTGCTGGACAGCGGTGGCTGGCGAGACGTCCCACTCCCTCGCGCCGATACAGTGACTTAGCGGCGGCCCGTGAAGTCCTCGATTGCAGATCCAACGGGATCTGGTCGGTCATCACAGTCACGCGCGGAGAACGGTAGACGTAACCAGGCGTTCAATATGTCAACGGTGGATCACAAGCTCTTCTGAGCAATCAGTTCAGGAGGCTCCAGCTATCACCGCAGCATCCGACCCATAGCTTCGTCGTCGAAATTCGCT
>CAWJRP010000024.1:0-57992 GCA_963845295.1 Sulfurimonadaceae bacterium
ACCAAACTCACTTAATTGTTTTTCTGCTTCCATTTATTCTCCCTCTGCCCATCGGTCTTGTCGAACATCGTGTTCGGTTTCCATATGTATGATGTTTTTAATCCACGGCGGAGGATTTCCGTTGATCATTTGCACTAAAGTTTTGAGAATATCTTCGATCGGTGTCGGTTCATTCACTTTCATCGGATGGATACCGGAACGGATCACTTTTGCCGCCGCGGTTCCGCCGATACTTTCGCAATACATGATATTGACCCCTTTAAGAGCACGAATACGAAAATCAGTTTTATCATCATCTTCGAGCTCTGATGTATCCGTTTTGATCACTTCGGATACTTCATATCCCTCTTTAGAGACGTTATAGACGACAAACTCTTTTGCTCCGCCGAAGTGGGCATTGATCTCTTCCATATCTTTCGTTGCAAATGCAACTCTCAAAGCGCTATTCATTGTCCCATTCCCCTCTACTGTGATTTTAGTGTTCATGTTTTACCCCTTTTTCTACCGCTTTAGCGGTTAGCTTTAGTGCCTCAGCGGTCAGCGTAGCGCATTGGGCTTTGCTCAATGTGCATGTTTAAATCTCAATGCATTTGCTATTTCAAATAAAAAGTAAGTGCTTCCCTCATACAGTTGATCGTTTTTGAGCTGATTCCCTAACTCTTCATAATTGGGAAATCCTCGAATCACGAGAGCCGTATTCTCAATAGTATGCAAGATTCGTTCTGCATGAAAATTACTGATCACCATATCCGCCTCAGGGAAAAATCGACGTGCATCTTCCAAATCGCCGACAAATACATTCTCGGCTTCTATCGTATGAAGTACATCGCTAAACGTCGTAGATACCGCTGCAGCGATCGTTCCGCCGACACTTCGGATCAATGAACACATTCCGCTGAGCATATCCGGTTCACCCGTAATGACGAAATGAGAACTTCCGATGAGAAAATGAGAATCGAGCATCGCATCTTGGAGACGTGCACGCCACCGCTTAATCAGCGGTTTCGGATCATGTTGTCGGATTTTCATAAGCTCTGCTACAAAATTGTCGCACCCGTCCAATCCCATCAGATGATCAAAATGAAGATGCATCATCGCAGGGTTCTTTTTTTGGAGAGCCAAAGCCGATTTTTTCATCGACGCACCGATGGAGACCACCACCGACGATGTCCCCAAATCACGTATCTGATCGACTGTAATCCCGCCGTTGGCAAGTTTTCCCTGCCCCGCTTCCCAATATCCGTCAAGCGAGGTGGAGAGATCGGGGAGCGCATAGGTCTCAAACCCGAAATCTTCACAAAATGATTTGATCTTTTCCACCTCGATCGGCTGCATACTCAGATGCGGCAAAAAAACGAGCTTATTGGGTTTGGTTTCTGTTGCGGAAACGGTGAGCTGTTCGATCATCGCCGTGACGGTAAGCGCCCATCCGCTCTCCATCCCCCCCTCATAATCGGGTGTATTGACAAACACATAGGGGATCTCGATGTGCATCCCAACACCGCGTACATCATCCCCTTTGGTCTCGGTCAGTCCCGTCGTATGCAGACCGATCATGGACGGTTTGAGATTTTTCTCTTTGTTCTGGATATTTTCAATCGCCATCAAAATCGAATAGTCTCCGCCGTCGAGTACGGCGGTGATATCACTCACGGAGGTGTTGTTGATCGCGATCGGTTCATTGAAATGGCGGGTAAAAAATACCTTGGTATACGAAGCACACCCTTGTGCGCTGTGCATCAGCGGCATACAATCTTTTACCCCCAGATATGCGAGGGTTGCGCCCATCGGCTGGGAGTGTTTGATCGGGTTGACTTGAAGCGGTTTATGCTCATGACGAGAGAGGGAGAATTCCATGGCAACTCCTTGTTAAAAGGAGTGTTGCAAGAAGTGTGCGAGAAGAGGTATTTCTTACGGCAATTCAGCTCGTCGGGTTAATTTAACACTGATTTGCATTGAAGGGTTTTCAACTAAATATCCATTTAAAATAAACTCTTTTTCTTCAAATTTACCTTCTAATTTTAAATTGAACTCTTTTAAATCACCAAATACTGATGTTAAAGCATTCCGATCATTTGTACATTTAACATTTGCTTTAACAATATGATTTTCTATTTCATAATCACCTACAAATACAAAAGATGAATCTCCGCCTAAAACACGTCCTGTTTCCAAAACAAGTACACCATACCCACCAATATTCATACTTGAAACAAATTCAACACCATACATTGCTTCTATACCCATAATTATTCTCCTCCATTTTTTTTTACTATAGCATATAAAATTATTTACTTCAAATAAATATTACATTTTGCAATATTTTATTTTTCCCTCACCGTATAATAAACCCCTCTACCGCTTCCATGACTCTCTAAAATCCCATAGTCGCACAGCTCTTTCAAATCACGTGCGGCGGTCGGTTTCGAAGTTTTGGCGATCGAAGCGTATTTGGCGGTTTTCATCCCCCCCTCAAACGCTTCGGGGAGAACATCGAGCATCTTCGTCAACACTTTACGCTGACGTTCATTGAGACTGATGTCACGGACATTCTCCCAAAAGCGGCTCTTAAACTTGACGGCTTCGACTCTCGTGAGAGCATCGGCTAATGCCGAATCGAGCATCTGAATAAACCACGAGACCCACGCAGTGATGTCACCATCAAAGCGAATACAAACGCTATCGAGCTGAATGTAATATTCCTTTCTTCGTCGGTTGATCTCCGAAGCGGTGCTAAAGAGGGTTGAGGGGATCGAAGGTGAGCGAGAGAGGACAAAATCACTGATCGCGCGTCCTAACCGTCCGTTTCCATCATCAAAAGGGTGAATAAGCAAAAACCACAAATGAGCAATTGAAGCTTTTATAAGAGGATCAAGCGATTCTTCGGTATTGAGCCACAACAAAAAGCGGTTCATCTCTGCTTCGATCATGTGGGCGGGCGGTGCGATATAGTGAACCTTCTCTTTTTCCCACGGCCCTGAGACGATTTTCATCTCTCCATCACAATCATCACGATATGCACCCGTTCGAATCGTTCTTAATCCCGATTGCCCTGTCGGGAAAAGGGCTTTATGCCATCGGAACAGCCGTTCTGAACTCAGCGTTCCCTCCCCTTTTTTCGCATCGATCAGAACCTCCACCAAAGCATCGGTTTGGACGGTAGCATGAAATTCATCGGAATTTCGGAGTGAAAGAGCTTTGTGGACTGAAGCGCGAACCGATGAGCGCTGTAAAACTTCCCCCTCGATAAGCGACGTCGCTATCGCCTCATCTTCGTAAGCACTGACAATCATCTGCTCACTCAGAGTATTTTGTAAAAGTGATTCCACCATCATCAGTTGCCCGAAACGGTGATACACCTGTGTCGTCTCAGGGAGTCTGTAGGTGAAGTGCGGCCAGCTATCGCTCTGCCAAATCCATTTTTGATACGTTTTCATACGATAATCATATCATAAATTGATACGATTATGACGAATCACCTCAAAAATGATACGATAAACCTAAATAATATCTCTTATCATTCATTTACACTATCGGAGTACAATCCATCCTATATACTACACGTAGGGAAAATACCATGAAACACGTTCTCCTCCTCAACCTCCACCAAAAATACGAAGGATTCGCTAACGGAAACCTTACCCGCGATCTCGTGAATGAAGCCAGAACTTTTTTTACCTCACTGGGGTATGACGTGAAAGAGACGACTATCGAAGAAGGATACGATGTCGCTGAAGAGCTCGAAAAGTTCAAATGGGCAGATCTATTCTTCGTCCAATCACCGGTGTATTGGATGGGACTGCCGTGGCTGGCAAAAAAATACGTCGATGAAGTGTTCTCCGGCGGAAACGGCACCGTCACGTTCGCCAACGACGGACGCGCAAGCGGTGGAAACTATGGAAGCGGCGGGTTGATGAAAGAGAAGCACTATATGCTCAGTTTTACCTATAACTGCCCAGAGAGCGAATTTGACAATCCTGAGGGATTTTTTGAGGGGATGAGTCTCGATGAGGCGAATATCGCTCTGCACAAACTTTTCCAGTTCTGCGGAGCCAAACCGTTGCAAAGCTACTCTATCCATGATGTTTATAAATCAGACTTTAGTCTAGATGACGCATTAAAAGGGCTCAATCAAACTTTGAGCAAAAACTTTATTAAATAACCACTCACCCTGCCATGCCGCTTTGCCGATCTAGGTAAATGCGGATTCTGTTAGATTAAAATTTTTTAAGTTTTATTTGTCCCTTTCAGTTCTATAATAATCAGTTCTACCCGGATTTGATATTAACTTTCATGGGGTGTGCAGATGATTACACGTATCGTATTAGTTACCGCAGTTTTTACATCTATTTCACTCTGGGGAATTGATAATTCTGTAGGAACAACAGGTTATCTGCGGCTACAAACATCTTTGCAGGATGGAAAAGACAATATCTGTTTCAAAGCCCCCGGTGCGGGGAGTAAATACCGATTGGGAAACGAATGTGAAACCTGGATCGAATTGGGGTTATACGACACGATCCGATTTGACAACGGTATGACACTTCATAATCAAATCCGCCCTATCTTTACAGGTCCTAACAATCAAGAGATCAAATACCTTCGACTTGATGAACTATACAGTGAACTAAGCGGCGTATTTGACAACAGTGTATCCTTTTGGGCTGGAAGACGCTTTTATGATCGTTACGACAGTCATATCAATGATTTCTTCTTTTTAAATATGAGCGGAGACGGAGCGGGATTTCGCAATCTTGATATTAACGGATATAAACTCTCCTACAGTTACATTTTTGATCGGCTCAATCCCCCTACCGTGGTCGGAGATGAAAAAGTTCATTTCGACAGTCATGATCTTCGACTGAGCAAAGCTGTTTCTCGTGGCGAATGGACTCTTTTTGCCAACCGGATGGAAGTCCATTCAAAAACATTCAATACCGGACAGCAAATCAATTTATCTCCCGGGTATGCGGCAGGACTTCTCTATAAAGATACCCAACTCACAAAAGAGCTCTTCGGAATGGAGGGGGGAAATATCAGCGGGATTTTTTATGGAAAAGGGGTCGCTAAAAGTGCCGGAAGCGGCTCCCCTTATATGCAGGAAGGGTTAATCGATAATATACTCACAACTGCTAATACCATCGAAGAGTCAAAGAATTGGCGATTTATCAACAACAATGCGTTCGAAAATGAGACGTGGGGATTAATGAGCAACTTCGTCTATGAAAAACGGCGTGAGATCGCTTTTTCGGCAACCGATCAAACATGGATTTCAGCAGGGATACGTCCTTACTGGTTTTTTCACAAAAACGGCAGATTGGTATTGGAAGAGGGAATTGACCGTATAAAAGATAATACTGCGGATAAAATCTATACTCTCAACAAATCAACAGTGGCACTTGAAGGGGCACTCGATAAAGGGATATGGAAACGTCCGGTTATCCGACTCTATTATACCTATGCCGACTGGTCGGACAGTGCATTAGGCCAAGTGGGGACAAGCTACTATGCCAATCAAACACACGGTGACAACATCGGGATTCAGCTCGAATATTGGTGGTAAAGCCATTTTCGTTTACACTATTAGACAGAGAGGGAAAACGTTATGTTTACATTCAATAAAAGTTTTATAGTATCGCTTTTCACGATTTCATTAATGTCTCTTCCTTTAAAGGCTGAAGTCAAAACCATTGCTTTTGCCCAAGATACCCTCGGTAACGATTTTCGTAAAGCACAGGTATACGAAGTCCGCAATGCGGTAGCCAAACATCCTGATATTAAATTTGTCTATTCTGATGCCAAAGGACAGACATCGCTGCTAATTCGTCAGATAAAGGGGTTCATGGAATCTAAAGCCGACCTGATCATTGTCGGAACAAATGATGAAAAAGCGGTTATCCCGATCATATCTAAAGCCTACAAAAGCGGGCTTCCTATTATTATTCTCGATCGAGGGATTCAGGGGAGTGATTACACGACGTTCATAAACTCTGACAACATCAATATTGGAGCGATCGGTGCACAATATGTCGCAAAGCGGCTTAACGGAAAAGGGAAAGTACTTTTATTCGAAGGGATACAAACAGCGGATGTCACGCAACTCCGTTCCAAGGGTTTTATGGATGAAATCGGAAAATACAAAGAGATCAGTGTTATCAAACGAACCGGAAACTATCTGCGTAAAGATGCCATCGTCGAAATGGAAAAACTGATTGCATCCGGTGAAAAAGTTGATGCTATATTTTCCGAAAGTGACAGTATGCTCAGCGGTGCCCGCTCCGCGATGAAACATCATAACATAGATCCATCAAGTATCATAACCGTAGGGTGTGACTATACCTCTGAAGCACGCGAAGCGATCCGCAACGGGAAACAGACTGGTTCGGTACTTTTTCCGTTAGGCGGGAAAAAGAGCGTAGAGACTGCCGTAAAAATATTTAAAGGCGAACACGTTCCAAAGCACATTGTTATTCCCGTCAAACTGATCACCAAAGCAAATGTTGATCTTGAAAAGCCGATTTTCTGATGATTTTAGCACTCTACCGCTCCTTGAAACTGAGGGGAAAACTTGCATTCATCCTGATAGCAGCCATCATCATTTTATCGGTCATAATGGGGCTGTATTTTGACTATTTTCTCCGAGACAATTTTACCAAAACAACTCAAGAACGGATTGACTATACCTATCATCGTTTTAATCTCGATCTTTTTAAAACCGAGAATGAACTGAAAGAAGGGATTGCATTTATCAAAGATGACGAAGCACTACTTGCATCCATTGAGCTAATAAATGCGTATCAGGATAAAACCGATTACAATGAGGCATTGCTTGATGAAGAAAAGAAACATATTGTTGAAGAGCTTTTAAATCGTGTAAAACTCTCTCTTAACAACGATATCGCGCTGTATGATGCATACGGAGAACTGGTAGCTTGTGTCACTAAAACATCCAAAGGGTATTATCTCACTTATACTTCGTATAATAAGGGGAAACCGGCCTTTTACAGCCGCTACGAAAATGAGTTGGAATATACCCAACACCCTTTCAAACCCCATTGGCTGCTCCCTTATAAACATATCGCAACCTATTCAAAAAAAGATCTTTTGCAAAACAACGGTGTCATTACCTACCATCGTGTCGGAGATGATTTGGTTGTAAAATCGCATCAAAGCCTTTTTGATAGAGAAGATAAAAATGAGATTGCTCATATAGAAATGTCCCATTATTTCTCCAAACCCTATTTTTTCTCCCTTTCAAAGGACTTAGGTATCGAAGTATCCTCACAATCATTACGTCCCGATATACTAACTACTTCTTCAAATACTAATAAAACTACTATCTATGAAAAAAACAACCATTTTATTGGTCTCTTTTCGATAAAAACACTCAACGGAACGGTCTATATCATCGCTAAGCTTGACAAATCGCTTCTACAAACATTACTCAATGAAAACCGTATCACTTTTATTAGCTTGATCCTTTTCATTACCCTTTTAACGGTATTGATATTAAAAATGTTATTCAACAAAGGCGTTGCTCAGCCGCTTCAATCTCTTATGTATCAGATCGAAAAAATTGAACGACAGGATTATTCCGATTCGGCTATCATCCATACGGGTGATGAACTCGAAGCGATATCCCGCAGTGTTCAACGTCTTGCTTCAACCATTAATGAGCGTGAGAGCGCCTTGATCACAACCCAAAAGCAGCTCAAATACCTCTCTGATACCGATCCTCTAACTAATTTGCCGAACAGAAGACTTTTGTACACGCTTCTTAAAAACGGTATTAACCATGCACAAGAAACAAATTATTCTTTAGGGGTCATATTTCTTGATCTGGATCAATTTAAGCAAGTCAACGATACCTTAGGGCACGAAATAGGAGACATACTTCTTCAACAAGTAGCGCTTCGCCTTCAACAGACCATTCGAGATGCTGACACACTGGCACGGATCGGCGGAGACGAATTTAATATTTTAATTGAAAAGTTCAAAGATAAAGCCGAAATTGAACCGATCATTGAAAATATTCTGATGAGCTTTAATGCACCATTCTTATGCCAAGACCATGAAATTCGTATTACGGCGAGTATCGGGATAGCACTCTATCCTCAGGATGGACAGAATATTCAAGCGCTGATCAAAAATGCCGACATGGCCATGTACCTTTCTAAAGATAGAGGCCGCAACCGCTACAGTTTTTTCACACAAAATCTGGCGGATCGAATTGAAGAAAAAAATATACTTATTAGTGCACTTAAATCTGCAATGGACAAAAAAGATGAATTTTTTCTCGTCTATCAGCCAAAAGTTTCGGCAACAACCGGAAAAATTGTAGCCGTTGAGGCATTGCTTCGATGGAACAGCAGTGAGCTTGGTCGGATGATTGGCCCGGATCAATTTATCCCTATAGCTGAAGAAACCGGTATTATCATCGAACTCGGCGCGTGGGTACTCCATCAGGCTTGCAGTGCTTTTATGCATCTTCGTAATGAGGGAAATCTATTAGAACATATAGGAATCAATGTCTCTTCTCTTCAATTACAAAGTGATGACTTCATGGATACGCTAAGGGATGTTTTGCATAAAACACAGATTGACCCGAAATGGCTTGAAATTGAACTGACGGAGAGCTATTTAGCGACCGATGCCGATCATGCTCTATCAATTTTACGTACACTCCGTGATCTTAATATCAATATTGCCATTGATGATTTCGGCACAGGTTATTCATCAATGTCATATCTGCAAAAACTTTTTGTTACACGGTTGAAAATTGACAAATCGTTTATCGACGATCTCCCTGTTTCAAGTGAAAGTATCGCTATTACCCGTGCAATTATTGCACTCGCAAATAGCTTTGGTCTTTCAATCACAGCTGAAGGGGTTGAAACCCTTGCTCAGCTCTCGTTCTTGCAAGAGGAAGGATGCCACGAAATTCAAGGATACTACTACTCCAAACCTCTCATTCTCAATGAATTAAAAGAGTTTATCGTTACAACGCACTAATCCCCGTTTTCCCACGGTGCCGCGCGGCCGACATTGGCAAATACCGGATTACGGAATGCGTATTTCAAATCTTCTGCAAGATTGAGTAATCCGCCGTATCCGCCGTAGCTCGTTTTTTTCTCCTGATTGACGTCGATAAACGAGATTTTTTTCTTGATCGCGGTGTAGAGGCTCCGCCCTCCCGCGAGGAGAATATGAGCACCCGTAGAGTCGATAATTTTCCCCTGCTCGGAGGCGGGTTTTCTCATCAAAACCCCGTTTTCTCCCAGATATTCCCGTGCTTTATCGATATCGTCCTGCGTCGATTTGGCCACGCTGGTGGCAACCACTTCGATCCCCAAATCCTGCAATCCCGATGCTATAGACCACGCTTTATTACCGCCGGTGTTAAGAACTGCTTTTTTCCCCGCAAAGAGGGCTTTATACGGGGCAATTTTCGCTTCCAACGCCGCCTCTTCTTCGGCAATCACCGCTTCAGCTCGTGCGATGAGCTCAGGATCCCCCAAAGCATTGACGATTTCACGAATCGCAAAAGTGGTATCGCGTTTGCCGTAAAACGAGACCGAAATCCACGGGATACCGTACTGTTCTTGCATCTTTCTTGTCAGGGTAATAAGCGATTTGGCACAGACGATAACGTTAAGTTTCGCCCGATGAGCTGTTCGTATATCCCCAACCCGACCGTCACCGCTCATGGAACTAAGTATCCGGATGCCGATCTTCTCGAAGATAGGGAGATACTGCCACATGTCCCCGGTGACGTTGTAATCACCGATCAGGTTGATATCATAGGGGGTTGTAAATTCCGGCTCTTTAGTACCGATCAGATGCTCCAAAACCGCTTCACCCGCAAGGCGTGAGCCGAGGTTTTTGCTCCCGACAAATCCTGCCGCATGAACGGGAACGATAGGAACACCGTGCTTTTTACTCGCAAGGGAGCAAGTCATATCGATGTCATCACCCACAAGTGCCGTTACACAGGTCGAATAGACGAAAATCGCTTCGGGTTTATAATGCTCCATAATGTAGCCAATCGACTCTGCAAGCCGCTTATCACCGCCGAAGATGACATCGTTGGTATTGATCCCTGTCGTAAAGCCCATTTGCGTATGATCGCGTCCGGTGTACGACGTTTTTGTCTCACGGGTCTCCCATGATGCACCTAAACACGTTTGCGGTCCGTGGACAAGATGTACGGCATCAGAATAAGGGAAAAGAGAGATTTGAGCGCCGTCGAATGCACATCCTCCGGCGGCAAGTCCCGGTTTTGGCTTATCGCACCCCTCTCCTGGCTTTTTGTCTTTGCTGTGAGAGCAGGCGCTTTCGTTCATCAGTTCTTTTATTTTTGAGCGGCTAACCATAGGATACTCCTAAAGCTGAAGTATCCAACTAATGCATTAAGTGTGCGAGCAATACGTTTAAGAACAAAATCTGACGCAATTACGCCCATTTTCTTTGGCCATATACAATGCGTTATCGGCACGTTTCAGTAAAGATACTTCATCATCATCATCCGGCTGCAATATAGCAACACCGAAACTAATAGTTATGTGCCCTACAGCTTCAAAAACTTCATTCTCGATTGCTTCTCTTAAATCTTCCGCCAATTTCATGGCATCATCAAAATCATGTTTCGGTAGAAGAATCATAAACTCTTCCCCTCCCCATCGTGCAAAAATATCGGCGGAACGGAGACGTTGCCCTATCGTCTTTGCTACATGCTGCAGTGTGATATCACCGATATCGTGTCCGTATCGATCATTTATTGATTTGAAGAAATCGATGTCAAACATAATCAAAGAGAGCGACTCTCGATACCGTTTTGCATTGTTCAGCGCATGTGTGTAGAGAACATCGAATTGAAACCGGTTTATTATTCCCGTCAATGCATCAATTTTGGCCAATTTTTCAAAACTTTTTTTCTGAAGTTCAACCTCGGTAATATCCGATAATTCCACCAATACTTTATGATCTGATCCTTCAAGAGCACGTGCATTGATCGAAAAAAAGTATCTCTCATCATCTACACTCATTTGGACTTTGTGTTTGATTTCCTGATGATCAAGAAGGTAAAACGGCCATAACTTCCCTTCAATTTTTTTATCATTCAAATATTCCAGTTCATCGACCTTTTCGAAATAATCGCAAATACAATCGTGTTCTTTAAGAAACGACTCCAACGTATCATAATGAAAAAAGATAAAAAAGCTGCCGTTAGCGCTTAGCAGATGTTCGCCGTCAGTAATAATTATAATATCAGGACTGCTGTCAAGAACAGCCTGTAAATAATTATTTTTTTCATCAAGTTCTCTTGTCCGATTTTCGACTTTATCTTCCAGTGTTTCGTTCAATTGGATCAAATCCCGGTTATGCCGTAACAGCAAACAATACATTTTTTGAACAAAAAAAAGCATACTTAGAAATACCGCTGCAACGGTTACACTCTCTTTTATAAGCAAACTGCGTTGTTCATAGAAAAAACCGGCATCATGAATGATCGTGATCCCTCCTAGTATTCCACCGACTTTTTCATTGGTATGACACTCCAAACATTTTTCAGTAATTTTCAGTGGTTCAAGAAAATAAAGCTGTTTGCTCCGGCCGTCAAATTGATAATAGGCCGCTACTTCGGGGTTTCGTTCCAAATAGTGTAATGCCCGCACTTCGAAATTATTAGCTTTATTCAGGGTATTTTTCGGATGAAGGCTGCTGACTCTGAAACTGTACATTTCGCTCCGATTCCGCGCGGAGAGTTGACGAAGCATCTGTGAATGGTTGATGCGGATAAGCGTTTGATTATCATCACAGGCAATAGAATCACTCTTTATCAAAGGTTCTTTGTAAATTTCCGACCGTTTTTTAACATATACACCATCGTAAAAATCATTCCATGCTTTAACATCCATAAGACTGGAAATATGAACATGCGCATTTTCTAAGATAGCTTTTTTATAATCGTTTATTTGGTTTTTATACTGCATTGCCATAACACTCAATCCAAAAAAACCGAATGCAATCAGTAAAAAAGTGAATATTCTTTCATTCACAAGAAATTTTTCAGGAATCTGCATTATAAAACCTAAACTAACAATTTTATATCAATCTAGCACCTATTAACTAAAATTGTTATTATTAAACTATACTAATTGCCACTTTTTTGCGCTGTTACAAGGAAAATGGGATAATTATTTTCCTCTTTTTCAACCGTATAGGCATGATGGAAACGGACATTTGCAAATCCCGCTTTTTCAATCGTTTCACGAAGAGTATCCCGATCAAACCCGAAATGATGCACCCCGTCATTGCCGTGAGAGTGAAATGTCCCGTCTTCCGCTTCGAGATCGGCGATTGCGATAAATCCGTCACGTTTGAGATGGTTGTGAAACGCTCTAAAAAGCTCTGCCGTATCTGCAACATGGTGCATCGCCATCGAGCTGACAATCCCGTGAAACTGACGCTCAAGTGGTGTTTCACATATATTTGCATAGATTGCTTCTACTTGCAAAGTCTTTGTGTTTTTACTCTCCAGCTGCTCTAACATTTTTTCGGAGAGATCAACCCCTACGACGTTTTTAACCATCGGAGCGATTTTAAAACTGAGAAGTCCCGTCCCCGCACCGAAATCCATAATATCCATCGTATTTAACAGCGCTATACGGCTGTTAATCGTTTGAAATACGCTATGGGCGATGTTTTGACGGAGATCGCCTTTGTCCCACTCCTGCGCGGCTTGGTTGAAACGTTCACTCATTTTTGTACCTCACTCATTATTCGAATCTCTCTCTGTGGATAAGGGATAGTGATTTTTGAACTCTTCAGCTCTTTATAGATCGCTAAATTCACCTCATACTGCGTCTTGAAATAGTTACGGGTAGGCACCCAATAGCGGATTCCGATCTCAACGGCACTATCACCGAACTTCTCTATTCCGATGATCGCTTTCGTTTCGGTTGAGACATTTTCGAACCCTTCTATAACCCCTCTGATAAGCTCAATCGCTTCTTCAGCATTAGTGTCATAGGAGATACCGACACTCGATTCGACGACACGGTATTTGAACGAATTGACGATCACCTCTCCGATCATATGCTTATTCGGAACGGTGATCAACTCTTCATCTTCGGTACGGAGCGTCGTGTAGGCGAGGCGTATCTCTTCAACTTCACCGTAGACTTTGTTGATCAAAATCGTGTCACCGATTTTAAACGGTCGGGTAATGATAAGGGATATCCCTGCGGCGTAGTTGGCAACGCTCCCTTGTATCGCCAATCCTGCCGTCAAGAAGACCGCACCGACGGCCGCGATAAACGGAGCAATAGAGATACCGAGCTTACCGATCGCAACCACCAGCATCGCACCAAATATCAAAATACGGATACCGTTGGCGGCAAATTTTCCGAGTGTTGGATCAAAATCGTGTTGTCCGAAAAACTTCATCAATACGTTAAATACGTATTTCGATAAAAACCATCCGATGGTGACGATGATAAGAGCACCGATGATCTGAAAACTGTAGTTAGCTAAAAAATCGATCGCTTTCATATAAAACTGATTCAAATAGGCTATTTGCTGATCCATTGTAAATTTCCATTCTTTGTTAGGTATTGCTATTATAAAGTAATTCTACATCAATACCATAATCTTTTTTTTATGATTTAAAGAGTATCATGAAAAATATTGGTTTTCAACTTTTAGCAACAAAAAGGATAGTCCGATGGAACATAACGGCAAAATAATTATTGTGGCAGATATGGGTGAACTCAAAAGTTATAAAGTACAGATGATTACGGCAACGAACCGTTATCACTTGGAACTTCAGAACGATTTGAACTATATAGAGGGTCGAGAGACTACGTCTGAAACACTCAGTGATGGGCGAGGAAGATTCGGTCACGAAAGCGGTGATGATTTGGGTGCTGAACATGAAAGTGAACAACGTTTGGTGCGTAAAATTGCGGAGGATATCTCTAAAGTGTTAGCGACGGCGCAACCCCTGTCCGCTTATCTCGCATTTCCTGCCAAACACCATAAAGAGCTGACGTCAGCCCTCTCGGATCGAGCACAAAAAGCGCTCACTAAAAATATAGCCGCCGATCTTGTCAAATGTCCTGTAGAAGATTTACTCTCTCATTTTAAAGATTAATTTACAGTTCAACGGGAAGGGAATCACCCTTCCCCTTTTTCTACTTTTCCCCGCATCTTCTTAATATTTCCGTGCTTCGTTTTACTGTCCATCCGCCGTTTCTGCGAGTTGCGGGTCGGTTTGGTCGCTTTGCGTTTTTTTTGGACGACCGTGACGCTTTTAATGAGTTCTCTAAGCCTCTCCAACGCCGCTTCTTTGTTCTCTTCCTGCGAGCGTGACTCTTGGGATTTGATGTTGATGATCCCGTCTTTCGTTATACGGTGATCGGTAATTTCCAGGAGCCGTTCTTTGTAGAAATCGGGAAGGGATGAGGCGTTGATGTCGAAACGGAGGTGAATAGCCGTAGAGACCTTGTTGACATTTTGCCCCCCTGCCCCCTGCGAGCGGATAGCGGTAATCTCTATCTCTCCATCAGGGATGGAAACATTGCTGGATATTTCGAGCAATTACTCATGCCCTTCGTGTTTTTTACGGCTGACAAAGTTAAGTACCGCCATAGAGATGATCAAAATTCCGACGCCGCTGATGAGATAAAACGCGTAGTTCATGTTGCGTATATCGTCGATCGCGACTTTAAACACCACCATCAGCGATTCGATTGAGAGGGCGATGATGATCGATGTCAAAAATTTGGTCAGGGTTTTGTATTCAGTCCCCTCTTCGGGAGTCAATGAGCGGTAGAATACCTCCTGCTCCAAAATCGTTTTGGATAAATCAAAAATCGCAATCGCGAGGGTAATGCCGATAATGGATTTGAAAACATAATGAAGTGTTTCATCTCCGAAATAGAGTACCGCTTTCACAAATCCAATCAATCCGTAGATACCGAGGAAGAGTGCCAATAATACCAGCCCGCCCCCTAGCAGTGCGTAAACCGAAACTGAGAGTTTGGAGATGAGGCGGTTACTGTCGATAAGGTGCATTTTGCTCAGAACCGCGACTACATCAAGATCAAAAACCGCTATCCGTCCATCCTCGTATTTACGGGCGACCGAGACTTTCGGCTTGCCGCTGTTGGCACAGATGTAGGGGCTGGAGATGTAATTGCCTTTGCCGTCAAACTGGATACGGTTAATGAAGTACGAGCGGTCTGACCCTTTTAGCGACATGTCATGATCATTTCTGCGCCATGTCGGGGTTATCTGTTCTCCTAAAGCATCCATCATATACATATCACTCAGACACGGAAGCCGTTTAAAAAACTTTCGTACTTTTTCATCGTCAAAATCATGTTCGGGATTGTCGGTGATGGTAGTGAGTAAAAACCCCTCTACCGCTTCTCTGTTTTCACGATAAATCTGCATCATTTGTTTCATTAGTGTGTTCCGCGCTATTAAGTCCTCTAGTGTATCCAAATCACCGATACGAAGTCAAAAAAGAATCTCAAAAATATCTGTTTTACATCAGAGGTGTAGCGCAATGTTTCCACACGTTTTTACTTTTTTTGCGTTATCATCTATTAATTAATTTTTCTATAATAAGGGGGATATCATGAGTTCACATGAAAAACTTACTCTCAAAGATTTCGAAGCCATCCTAAATGCGGAAAAAAGAAAAATCAAACAAAACATCGACCACATTCATGCCGAAATTTTAAGTATCGTCAATGATGATGAAATCGGTGATATCGAAGATATGGCGGAACTTGAGATCGAAAACGGTACCGATCAGCTGCTTCTGCAGCAGCTTGAGGGACAAATTACAGAAATAGATGCCGCGCTATGGCGTATCAGCCACGGAACGTACGGTATTTGTGAAAAAACCGGAAAGGCTATCCCTATCGAACGGTTGAAGGCCAATCCAACAGCCCGCACCGTGGTAGGCGAATAAAGTACATATCTATGATGAAAAATAACGATCAGCTTGTCGATCATCTGATTGCGAGAGGAGTTCTCCGTTCCGCTTCGCTTATCAATGCGTTTCGAAGATGCGACCGCATCCTTTTTGTCCCTGAAGCATTTTATAGGTATGCGTATGATGATCGCCCTTTACCGATAGGACGGGCACAAACCATATCTCAGCCTTACACCGTTGCGATCATGTTAGAACTTCTTCAACCCCAGATCGGAGATAAGATACTGGATATCGGTTCGGGATCAGGATGGACGACGGCACTTTTGTCTGCAGCTGTAGGAGATAAAGGGGTTGTAGAAGGGGTTGAAATCGTCCAGTCATTGGTTGAATACGGAAATAAAAACTTGCACCATGCAAAAATAGAGAATGCCTTTATCACGCTAACCGATCCCTCAACTATCGGAAAACCGGGTGAAATGTATGATCGTATACTGGTTTCAGCCAGCGCATCTGAAATGCCGAGTGAGTTATTCGATCAACTCAAACCGGAGGGAATCCTCGTCATACCCATCGAAAACAGTATTTGGCGCTTTGCCAAAAAGTACGATGGAACCATCAAGTCCAAGGAACTTCCAGGATTTATGTTTGTGCCGCTGATTGTCGAATAAATAGTGAGAATCTATTTTTTTAACCGTTCAAAATAGCCCATTATTTTTTTACGTCCCTCTTCAGCTGCCACTACGATAAAAGTAACCGCAACAACAGCCCACCAATAGATCGGATCAAACGGTGCGGTACCGAATATCTTGCCTAGCGGTGTTACGAAAACCAACAGAGCCAATACTCCCAACTGCACCCCGACACCGGCTATGTAATAGCGGTTACTCCACAGGCCGATCCTAAAGAGCGATTCTCTTTGGCTGCGGCATGAAAGCCCGTTACCGATCTGTGCAAAGATGATCGCCGCAAAAGTCAGGGTAGTTGCTTGGAGATAGAGCGGATCACTCCATGACAGCGATTCGCCTCTCCAGCCGTGTGCACTGAGATAAAACCAAAACAGCCCCATCGACATCACGCCGCTGAGAAGCCCCAAAAATCCGAAGGCTCTAAAATAGACCTCTTTCGTCAAAATATGCTCTTTGGTACTTCGGGGAGGTTTATTCATCAATCCCACATGAGGGAGTTCCGCCCCCAGTGCCATCCCCGGGATAATATCCGTCCCCAAATCGATTGCTAATACCAGAGGGACAGGAAGTGCCAACGGAAGAGCGAATGCAAAAAAGGCAACATACGGTACCGCTTCAGGAAGGTTGCTGGAGAGCATATAGGTGATAAAGCGGCGGATGTTTTCATATACACTTCTCCCCTCTTCGATCCCTTTGACGATAGTGGCAAAATGATCATCCATCAACACGGCATCGGCAGATTGTTTGGCGACATCGGTGCCTGAACCCATAGCGATACCGACATCGGCTCGTTTGAGTGCCGGAGCATCGTTGACTCCATCTCCCGTTACCGCGACTGTTTCCCCCATCTCTTTGAGAATAGTAACCAGAGCTAGTTTTTGTTCCGGTGAAACCCGTGCGAAAACGTGGTTGTGGCGCAACAGCCGTCTAAGTGCCGAACGCGGGAGAGTATCTAAATGTTCACCACTCGTCACTTCGCTGATCGATTTGATGATTCCGGCACTGACCCCTATCGATCCTGCCGTCAGAGGGTGATCTCCCGTAACCATGATAATCCTAATACCTGCTTTATGACACAACGCAACGGATTGGACAATATCATCGCGCAGCGGATCGACCATCGCGATAAACCCGATAAAAGTGAGCCCTTTTTCCGCCTCCTCACGCGACGAGGGAGCCGTTGCAGAAAAACGCGAAGCAAAGCCAATAACCCGATACCCGTGAGATGCTAAAGCATCATGTTTCTCTATCAGTTTTCGATGTTCTTCATCACTGATCTCTTTAACCCCCTCTGGCGTGATGACGTTATGGCACAGCTCCAAGATCACCTCCGGTGCCCCTTTGCAAAAAATCGAAAAGCCATCCTCTGTTGTGTGTACAGTAGACATCCGCTTGAGATGGTAATCAAATAAATACTCACTCACCATTGGTCGCTTATTACGCATCGCCTCAACATCCGTGTAACGCTGTACAAATGTATAAAGAGCCTGCTCTACCGGATCGCCGTTCGTTCCGTCTGAGAAATTGCACAACAATGCCGCATCAAGAAGCGCTGATGAGGGATCAGCGGTAGTCTCCTCATCCCATGCGGCTACCTCCATCTTATTTTGAGTGATGGTTCCTGTTTTATCCGTAGCGATCACCGTAACCGCCCCCAGATTCTCGATAACAGAGAGTCCGTTGACCAAAAACCCCTTTGATGCCATCCGCTGAGCACCGAATGCCAATGCCAGAGTCACCGTCGGCAACAGCCCCTCAGGAATCAGCGCGACCAGCACACCGAGGGCAAACAAAAAGGTTTTCCAAATTTCATTCTCTCCCAATCCAGAAAGAGCAATCAGGCTTCCCGCTATCACCGTTGAGGTTAATGCAATAACTTTAGAGATATGAACTATCTCTTTGTTCAGATGGCTCTCCCCTGGCTCCACCCGCTGTGTCAATTCGGCAATCGTTCCATATCGGCTCTCTTTGCCCGTCGCAAAGACCAAACCGCGAGCTTCCCCCTTAACCACATACGTCCCTGAATAGAGGATATTCTTAGGATTATCGCTCCCTATCGCATCGGCAGAGACAAGCTCACTCTCACCGCTCAAAGAGCTCTCATTAACCCATATATCAAGCGCATGTATCAGATACATATCGGCGGGAACCTTGTCCCCCTCATGCAAGATAACGATGTCACCCGGGACTAGATCTTCTGCAACGATCACCATCTCTGTCCCTTGTCGACGCACGCTCACTTTGAGCGGAAGCATATTTCTCAGCGCTTCTAAACTTTTTTCGGTTCGATATTCCTGATAAAAACCGAATCCTCCGTTTAAAACAATAACGATAACGATTGCCCATCCAATCGGGAGCATGTTGGAAGCGGGATCAATATGTGCAATCACAAAACTGATTGCAGCGGAAATCCACAGTAAAACGGCAAAAAAATGGGTAAATTGGGCAGCAAATTTAAAATACCATGGAGCGGTAGGAATTTTGGGAAGAGAGTTGAGTCCGTACTGAAGCTCTCTTCGTTTTACTTCATCATCACTCAGCCCTTGTTCCGAAGAGCCGTAAGCAAAAAATAGTTCAGATAGCGTTGTGATTTTCATCCGTAACACCTACAGGTATCAGTTATTTTTGAAAACGATTGACCTTTATTTTATCAAAATTTTTTATTATTCTGATATCATTGACAGAGCATAAGATTCACCCTTTTCAATAAATCTAGTGTATTGGATTCTAATGAATAAAAAAGCAGTATTGACCGGACTAAGCAGTAATGATATTGCCTTTAAACGTGCTCAATACGGTTCCAATGTATTGCCCGAAACCGAACCGAAAAAATTCTCTCGTATTTTAATAGATGTGATCAAAGAGCCAATGTTTTTGATGCTGCTGGTGGCAGGGACGATTTATTTGGCGCTAGGGGATAAGGCTGAAGCGCTCTTTTTATTGACGTTTGTTTTTGCGGTTATCGGAATGACGCTGTTTCAAGAACACAAAACACAGCGTGCACTGGAGTCGTTACGCGACCTTTCCGCCCCGCGCGCATTGGTGATTCGAGACGGAGAAGAGATCCGTATACCGGGACGCGATGTAGTCGTTGATGATTTGATGATTTTGCATGAAGGGGATCGTATCGCAGCCGATGCACGTCTCATAGAGGGGCAGATATCCGTCGATGAATCCCTCTTAAGCGGGGAGTCGGTACCGGTAAACAAGGCATTGGACGAAGAGCTGTTTGCCAGTACCGTTGTTACTAAAGGGGTAGGCATTGCGAGAGTTCAAGCGGTGGGGATTGATACGGCGGTGGGACATATCGGTCAGTCGCTGAGGGTGACCGAAGAGAGCGTATCCGCTCTGCAAAAAGCATCCCATACACTCATCCGCAATCTAAGTCTGATCGCTATAACCGTGGCAAGCGTTCTCGTTCTTATCAATTGGGGATTAAATCATCTCTCGTTGTTGGAGAGTCTTCTCTCGGGGATTGCTCTGGCGATGGCAACACTTCCCGAAGAGATCCCCGTAATCCTTACGGTATTTTTAGCACTCGGTGCCTGGCGCATTACGAAAATAAAAGTACTTACCCGTCGTGTAACCGCCGTAGAAACATTGGGGGCGATTACCGTTCTTGCCGTGGATAAAACCGGAACATTAACCCTGAATCGGATGGAAATTGCCGAATTATCTGCGGATGATGAAACCTTTGTAGCAACCCAAGAGATCGGATTGCCCGAAGCGTATCACCCGTTGGTCGAGTTTGCCATGCTCGCTACACCCGCTGACCCTTATGATCCTATGGAAAAAGCGATCCAATCGTTCGGGCATCAACGTTTGGGAGGAACGGAGCACTTGCACGATCAGTGTTCTCCGGAGTTCCAGTATGATCTTTCTCCCGATATCATGGCAATGACACGAATTTACTCCGATATCGACCCCTCATTACATCTCCTAGCGACCAAAGGTTCCCCTGAAGCCATCACCGATTTGTGCCATCTTTCAGAAATGAGACGGCTTGAAATTCAATCTCAGGTCGAAGCGATGGCTTCACGAGGTTTACGGGTATTGGGTGTGGCAAAGGGTGAATTACTCTCCAGTGATAGCGAACCTATATGGCCCAAAACTCAACATGATTTTGACTTTACTTTTCTGGGGCTGATCGGATTTATTGATCCCCCGCGACCGGAGATTCCTGATGCCATAGCTGAGTGCCGAAGTGCCGGTATCCGAATCCTTATGCTCACGGGGGATCATCCGGCCACAGCGCGTGCAATAGCCAAGGAAGTAGGACTGTCCGAAAGTGCTAACGTTATCACCGGCGATGAAATGTCACAATTGAGTGATAATGATTTGCTCTTGCGACTAAAAGTAACGGATATCTGTGCCCGTATGCAGCCAGAACAAAAACTTTATCTTGTCCGATTATTGCAGCAAAATGGAAATGTTGTCGGGATGACCGGAGACGGGGTCAACGACGCGCCCGCACTAAAAGCGGCAGATGTTGGAATCGCCATGGGTGAGCGTGGAACCGACGTGGCACGTGAAGCAGCCGCTATTGTCTTATTGAATGACAGTTTTGCAAGTATAGTCGCCGCAATCCGGCAAGGGAGAAATATATATAACAATATCACCAAGGCAACGCGCTTTGTATTTGCCGTACATCTCCCTATCATTGTTTTGACACTGATTCCGGCTTTGCTGCACTGGCCGGTAATACTGCAACCCGTCCATATTGTTCTGCTCCAATTATTGATTGATCCGGCATGTGCGATTGTTTTCGAAGCTGAAACGGCTTCGGCAAATATTATGCGTTGTCCTCCACGACATCTGAACAGCAGCCCTTTTACGACAAAACATATTGGGTTTGCTATGGCTCAGGGTTCAGGTATTGCCCTCCTCTTGCTGGCCGGATATACAATACTAAACAATATGGGATGGAGTATCGGTGAGATTCGAATCAGCCTCTTTAGTGCTCTGGTACCGACCATATTTCTCTTGGTTCTAACCAACAGTAATATTTCTCGTGGTATGGATGGGGCGAACCCATGGATAGCCTACATGTTCGGCGGGGTAAGTTTACTCCTTCTATCCGTACTGTTTATACCGTTTTTTCATAATCTGCTTGGGTTTGCCTCGATCACATCGTCGCCGATCGTTGCTGCAGGGTCACTCTTTATCCTCTGCGGAATATGGCTGTTGATACTTCGTTCAATCGATAACCTTTGGCTGCAGAAGAGCTGATATTAATGCCATACCCCTTCAATCATAGTGTCGCAATATGGGCAATGGTTTAAATTATTCAAATGATTCGTCACATGCTGTCCGATATGGCCGTGACGATCGATCACCAGTTTATGACATGATGGGCAATAGGTCGATTCACGCGACTCATCGTCAATATTTCCGACATAAACATATTTCAGTCCGGCTTCTTTGCCGATTTCATACGCACGTCTAAGGGTGGATGCAGGTGTTCTGGGAATATCCATCATTTTGTACATCGGATGAAAGGCGCTGATATGCCATGGCATAGAGGGATCGAGTGAGGCTTGAAATTCGGCAATCGAGCGTATCTCTTCATCAGAATCGTTAAGCCCAGGAATCAGGAGAGTCGTCGTCTCGATCCATATCCCTTTTTTATGGGCATATTCAATGGTATCGAGCACGGGTTTAAGCGATCCTCCGCAGATATCTTTATAAAAAGATTGACTATATCCTTTAATATCAATATTCATCCCATCCAGATACGGCTCAATCGTATCGATCGCTTTATGGGTCTCATAACCACTTGTGACGTAAATATTTTTCAACCCCGCTTCGTGGGCGAGTTTGGCAGTATCATACGTATATTCGAAAAAAACAACCGGCTCATTGTAGGTATATGCAATGCTTTCACAACCGTATTCGAGCGCTAACGCTACGGCATCTTTCGGTGATAGAGGACGACCTGTGATCTCATGATGATGTTCTTTGGGGTATTGGGAGATATCTGCATTTTGACAAAATTTGCAGGAAAAATTACACCCAACCGTTCCGAATGAGAATACACTCGACCCCGGCAAAAAATGAAACATCGGTTTTTTCTCGATGGGGTCAACATTTACCGCAGCCGCAAGTCCGTAGGTTAGGAGATAAAGCTCTCCGTTTTCAACTTTGCGGATACCACAAATACCGTACTCCCCTTCGGAGAGTTTGCAGTGCTGAGAACATGCTTCACACGCTATTCGCCCATCTTCGAGTTTGTGTGAGAGCCACGCTATGGATGCCATTACCCACCCCCTACTTATTTGCTTTATTCTAACGCCCTATCGATTAAAAAAAACTATAGTGATTCTTTTAAACTCAGTCCCACTTTCCCTTTGGCAATATCTACTTCGACGACACGGATAGAAGATAGTTGCTGATTAACACTGAGCACTTCAAGCGGATGGGAGATCCGCTTCTCCGACATCTGCGAGATATGGATAAGCCCGTCATTTTTCAGTCCGATATCGACAAACGCCCCGAAATCGGCGATGTTGCGTACAACCCCAGAGACGATAGAGCCCTCTCGGAGCTCTTTAATATCGGTGAGGTCTGAACGAAACATGATCGGCGGTAAACTCTCGCGGGGATCAAACCCCGGTTTTCGTAGCTCTGCGATGATATCGCCGAGGGTCGCTTCCCCCACTCCCAATTCCTGTGCGATCGAGGGGAGCATATCTTTGGTGATAGAGGAGAGATCATAACGTTTTAAAAGCGTGTTCGCCGCCTCATAGCTCTCGGGGTGGACACCCGTGTTATCCAATACGCTTTTCCCCTCCCGAATCCGAAAGAACCCTGCGCACTGCTCGTACGCTTTTGCCCCAAGTCCTTTGACTTTCAGCAGTTCTTGTTTGGATGTAAACGCTCCGCTTTTCTCACGATATTCTACAATGGCACGGGCTACTTTTGTCCCCACCCCCGCAACGTATGAGAGAAGCGACACCGAAGCACTGTTTGGATCAACTCCGATACGGTTAACCAAATCTTCGGTGACATCACCCAGTTTCTTCTCCAGTAGCTTTTGATCTACATCGTGCTGATACTGCCCGACACCTAACGATTTGGGATCGATCTTCACCAGTGCCGCCATAGGATCGCGCAGGCGCTGTGCAATCGAGATCGCTCCGCGAATCGTCACATCAAGCTGCGGATACTCTTCTTGAGCAATTTTGGAGGCGGAATAGACCGATGCCCCCGCTTCGGAGACGACGGTATAGGCGAGATTCAGCCCTTCCTCACGGTTCATCCTCGCAAAAAACTCCTGCGTCTCTCGCGACGCCGTTCCGTTACCGATAGCAACGGCATTGATTCCGTAGCGTTTACACAGCTGTTTCACAACGTTTGCACTCTTCTCATAGTCGTTCACGGGCGGTGTGGGATAAATTACGGCATGATCCAAATACATACCGTTCTCATCCACCACGGCGAGTTTGCACCCTGTCCGATACGCCGGATCGGCTCCCAAAATGGCACGCTTGGTGACGGGAGGGGAACCCAAAAGCTGTGAGAGGTTTTTGCCGAAGGTATTAATCGCCTGTATGTCCGATTTTTCTTTGATCATCGTATGGACTTCCCGCTCCAACGAGGGGAATAACAACCGTTTAAACCCGTCGAGATAGCTTGCCAACAGCAAGCTCTGAGAGCTTTTGGCATTTTTAGGGATGCGATAGCGGGCAATCGTATTTTCCACCCGCTCCATATCGAGAGAAATTTTAACGCTCAGCTCTTTTTCACTCACCCCGCGCATGATCGCGAGATAACGATGCGATGGTATGGAAGCTATTTTCTCACTTTTTCCGGCAAGCTTGGCGAATAACCCCTCCTCACTCATCCCTTTGGCCGCTTTGATCTCAAAGGAGGAATACTCCAGTATCTGACGCCGCCAGTAATCACGCTCACGCGGGTCATCACTGTATCGCTCCGCCACAATATCCTGAGCACCCTTGATCGCATCTTCGCGTGAGGCAATAGTCCCTTTGACAAAACTTTCGGCTCTTTTGGTAAATTCGCCTAGTTCCAGCTGAGCCCGCTCCAGCAGATCGGCCAGCGGTTCCAACCCTGCAGCGATTGCGACACTGGCGCGGGTATTTTTTTTCTCTTTAAAAGGGCGATAGATATCTTCAACCTCTTGTAATGTCGAAGCGGCGTTCAGACGTGCATGCAGATCACTGCTCAACTCGGAGCGCTCACTAATCAGTCGTGAAACTTCCTCTTTTCGTTCCAGCAGTTTTTTCGAATAGCTGTATATGCTCTCAAACTCTCTCAACTGCTCATCGGTAGCACCGTCTGTCATCTCTTTGCGATAGCGGGCGATAAAAGGGATGGTTGAGCCCTCTTCGAGAAGTTTCAGGATATTGGTAATGGTTTTGGTAGTGAGCCCTGTTTTTTGAGCTAGTAAATCGATAAGAGTCTTCATTTGTTTCCTGAGTTTTGTCCGTTTTTGGCGGCGAGTTCACGGGCTTTGTCTTTTTTGCTCTTCCCTTTTCCCTTGACCGGTTCGGGTCCTTTTACTTTCGGCGGTGGTGTTCCGATCAGTTCAAACCCTTCAATCTGTTCACGCGGCAATCTGATCTTCGAGCGCTTTTCGATCAGTGCAAAGTGATCTCGCTCATCGAATCCGATAAAGGATATAGCCAAACCCGATTTGCCCGCACGTCCCGTCCGTCCGATGCGGTGGATATAATCCGCAGGAGAGCGGGGAAGGTCAAAATTGATAACACAGGTGATGTCGTCGATATCCAACCCGCGCGCGGCGATATCGGTAGCGAAAAGGATACGGATTTTTTTCGCTTTAAACTGCTCTAACACATAAGTACGATCCTCTTGGAGGAGGTCGCCGTTAAACGAATCGGCAGAAAAACCGTATTTGCGAAATTTCGCGGCGATGTTGTCGGAGGCTCTTTTGTTCGCCATAAAAACCAACACCTGCTCCCATTTCTCAGTGGTGAGGAGGTGACGGAGCAGTGGTCCGCGGTTTTCAGGATTTACCTCGATAACACGCTGATGGATGGACTCAACGGTGGGCGTTTGAGCCTCTATGGAGATGTGAATCGGGTTTTGGGTGATTTTAGCGGCGATCATCTCCATCTTCGGCGGATAGGTTGCGGAGAAGAGAAGATTTTGACGTTTTGATGGGATGGACTCTAAGATCAGTTCCAACTCTTCGGCAAATCCGAGATCGAGCATCTTGTCCGCTTCATCGAGGACAAAAAATTCCAAATGGGATAGATTCATCTGTTTTTTTCTCAATACATCGAGAAACCGTCCCGACGTAGCGACAAGAATATCACACCCTTGCTGGATGGCATAGAGCTGATCGCCGATCCCCTCACCACCGATAAGACTCACCACCTTAGGCTTGATCGGCAAATATTTTCCCATTGTCTCAAACGTCTGTGCTATCTGCAGTGTCAACTCCCGTGTCGGAGTGAGAATGAGTGCTTTGATCTTCCCTTTTCCCTCTCCACGAGCTGACGACCAAAGGTGTAAAATCGGCAATACGAAGCTCGCACTCTTACCGCTCCCCGTCTGTGCCTGAGCGAGGATATCGCGGCGTTCCAACACCAGCGGTATTACTTTGCTCTGAATAGGGGTTGGCTCGCTATAGCCGCTCTCGCTTAGTGCACGTTGAATAGGAGATAAAAGAGAAAGTTGTGCAAATGGCATGGGGAGTCCTCGTAAAGTGTAAAAAGAAGTATATTTTGAATTAGTAGTCAAGCGGGTTAAATGTATTATAATATAGCTATCAAGATTGAGGAGAATTGCCGTGGGTGTCAAAAATCTCTATATCGCCTCATTAGAACCCAACTCAGGATCGCTCATCATTTCGATGGGGATTATGGAACTGCTCAAAAGTCGTGTAGATAAACTCGCTTTTTTTCGTCCCGTCATTACCGATACTTCGGTCGTCGACAGTGATATCGGTTTTATTCTTGAACATTTCAATCTCACCCAAGCTCCGCGAAGCTGCTACGCCTTTGGATTGGATGAGGTAGAGGCTCTCCTCTCAGAGGGGAAAGAGTCTTTTATCATCGAACGTCTGATCGAACAGTATCAAGAGTTGGAGTCACAATACGATTTTGTCCTGATTCAAGGGTTGGATCAAGCCTCATTTTCAAAAACACTCCCCTATAATTTCAACCATATCATCGCTAAAAACCTTCAAGCCCCTTACATCAGTGTTATCAACGCTAAATTTAAAACCTACGAACAGCTCACCCATGAGATCGATTTGGAACGTGTTTCGCTGAAAAACGAGCATGTTGAACACGTTGCCCTGTTTCTCAACCGACTCGATCAAAAAAATTATCAAGATCTGAAGGGATGCGGATGTGATCAGAGCATCCCCACTTTTTTTATGCATGAGATTGATGAACTCGATCTCATCAGTGTAGCGGAGGTAAAAGAATCATTACTCTGCCAAGTTGTATCAGGTGACGGAAAATATTTTGATCGGATGATTCGCCATCCGAAAATTGCCGCTATGAATATTGAACACCTCTTAAGCCGGATAGAAAACAACGATCTCATCATCGTCCCCGGTGATCGTCTCGATATTATATTGACCGTTCTTTACGCCAACTATTCCAAAGAGTTCCCATCCATCGCAGCTATCTTGCTCACCGGTGGACTTACGCCGCCGGATAATTTTCTTCAGCTGATCAACGGGATTGATTTTTTAACCATCCCTATTTTAATCACACAAAACGATACCTATCAAAGCTCTCTTCTGATAGATACCATATCCCCTACCTTTCGACCGGATCAAAAGCGTAAAATTGCCCTCGCAATGGGTGAATTTATGAATGCCATCGATGCGGATCTTCTCCAAGAGCGTATTCGCACAATCCACAGTGATATAATCACCCCTGCTATGTTTGAATACAGCCTCTACCAGCGTGCACGATCATCACGAAAACGGATCGTCCTCCCTGAGAGCAATGACGAGCGTATTTTGCGTTCTGCCGAAATTTTGTTACGTCGTGACGCGGTCGATCTGATTTTACTCGGTGATCCGAAAACAATCCAACACCAAGCCAATACATTGGGACTCGATATTTCCAAAGCGACGATCGTTGATCCGGATACATCACCTTTGATGGAACAGTATGTCGATCAGTTTTACAAAATGCGTTCTCATAAAGGGCTCAGTTTTCATACCGCTGGGGAGGCGATGACGCACGATACCTATTTTGCAACGATGATGGTCTATAATGGCGATGCCGACGGTATGGTTTCCGGTGCTATCCACACAACTCAAGATACGATTCTTCCGGCGTTGCAGATCATTAAAACCATCCCATCTATCTCATTGGTTTCCAGCCTCTTTTTTATGTGTTTGGATACCAAAGTGCTCGTGTATGCCGACTGCGCCGTCAATCAAGATCCTAAAGCCGAAGAACTTGCCGAGATTGCCATCGCCTCGGCTTTAAGTGCCAAAACTTTCGGAATCGAACCGCGTATCGCGATGCTCTCCTACTCAACCGGAGATTCAGGTCATGGTGATGATGTGGATAAAGTGCGTGAAGCGACCCGTATCGTTAAAGAGCGTCATCCTGAACTCCTGATCGAAGGGCCGATCCAATACGACGCCGCGATCGATCCTGACGTCGCTAAAATCAAATTGCCGAACTCTGCTGTAGCAGGTCAGGCAACGATCTTTATCTTCCCCGATCTCAACACCGGAAACAACACCTACAAAGCGGTACAACGCTCATCCGGTGCGATTGCTATCGGTCCCGTGTTACAAGGACTCAAAAAACCGGTCAATGATCTCAGTCGCGGATGTGAGATTGCCGACATCGTCAATACCGTTCTCATCACCGCCATCCAAGCGCAAAGTGAGAGAGTATGAGTATCCTCGTCATCAATGCCGGAAGTTCCTCCATCAAATACAGCGTGTTTAAATCTGCTACGTTAGAGTTTATTGATCATGGACTGATAGAGGAGCTTCGAGATCATCACGAGGGGTTTGAGATAATGCGCGAGCAACTCCAAAATCATGGTATCGATATTACCCAGATCGATGCGATAGGACATCGTGTTGTCCACGGAGGTGAACGGTTTCATGAACCCGCGTTAATCGATGATGATCTTATCCATGAGATTGCTGCCCTCATCCCCCTCGCACCGCTCCATAACCCTGCCAATATCGAGGGGATTATTGCCGCCCGTGCCATCGCACCCGATGTTCCTAATTTTGCCGTATTTGATACAGCATTTCATCAAAGTATGGCTCCATACGCCTATCGCTATCCTTTGCCGCATGATCTGTACGAGACCTATCATGTCCGCCGCTACGGTTTTCACGGAACATCACACCATTACGTCAGTACCCAAGCTGCCATAGTTCTACAAAAGCCGCTCGAAGAGATCAATCTCATCACCTTTCATATCGGAAACGGAGTAAGTGCCTGTGCCATCGAAAAAGGGATCAGTGTCGATACCTCCATGGGGATGACACCGCTGGAAGGGCTGATGATGGGGACGCGAAGCGGGAGTATCGACCCCTCTATCATCGGGTATTTAATGCATCAAAAAGGGCTCAGTGTCGAAGAGGTGGATACGATGCTCAACAAAAAAAGCGGTCTTTTAGCCATTGCGGGGAGCAATGATCTGCGCAGTGTTATCGAGGCAAAAGAGCGAGGGGATGAAAATGCCGCATTGGCGATCGATATGTTCGCTTATCGCCTGCGTAAACAGCTCGGTGCATACATGAGCGTATTGCACGGCGTGGATGGAATCGTCTTTACAGGCGGTATCGGGGAACACTCTGCGCTGATTCATGAGATGGTGTGTGAAGGGTTGGAGCATATAGGTATCCGGTTGGATAAAGCAAAAAACCGTTCCAACGAAACACAGATACACAGCGATGCGAGTACGGTTGCCCTACTCGTCATCCCGACCGACGAAGAACGACAAATTGCGATCTATGTCAAAGAGTTCTTGACATCGAAACAATGTTAGAGATGTTTTAGTAGATTACAGCCAACCTCGATTGCGAAAATAGATGAGCGGGATTACACCCGCGATCACCATCATCCCTATTGAGAGCGGATACCCGAAATACCAATCAAGCTCCGGCATAAAATGAAAATTCATCCCATAAATACTGGCAATCAATGTCGGCGGCATTAAAACAACACTAGCTACCGTGAAGAGTTTAATAATCTTGTTTTGTTCAATGTTCGTTTGTGCCAAAAAGAGGTTTTGTAGATTATCGAGGGTATTGCCATCAATCGTAATAAACTCAACCAATGAATTAAGGTCTTTCATCATAATCGAAATATCTTGTTTTATGGGCTGGGAGAGTTTGGGAGATTTTACCAATGCGGTCAAAATCCGCCGCTTATCAAAAACCGATTGACGAACTTTTTGGGTAAACTCCTGCAATGTGGAAATATTCCTCAATAAGTCGATAGAGTGCCCATCCGATTCCCACAAAAGCTTTTTACGTATGTCATCACACTCCCGTGAGGCATATTCCAGCAAGTCGGCATCTCGATCGATACGTATATCGAAAATTTGCATAAAAATATCATACCCGGAAAGAAGCTCTTTCGGGTGTGATAGAAGCATCTTACTCATCATCTCAAAGGTTTGGAGTTCACTATCGCGAACGGTAAATAAAATATTGTCATGTAATACGAAGCTCACACTCTCATTGTAGTGAGATTGAGCATTTTCGACAAAGAAGAAAGAGACAAAGAAATAAGAGTTGATCTTAATACTTCGGTTATCTTCCCAATAGCGTGAGCTGAGTTCTATCTCTTCACGTTCGTGCTTTGTCGGTAATTTAATATCAAACTTTTGTTCAATCTGATCAATCTCTTCCACAGATGGCTTAAAGAGATCAACCCATAAAATACTCATCTGATCTAGGGGTTCTTTGATATCACTCAAAAGAATCTGATTAAAATGATCTTCACTACGAATATAAAAAATTACCATTGTGTTCTTAGCCCTGCAGTTGCTTCAATTTACTCTATTTTCGATCGAGTTTCTCAAATCCCGGGAGAACTTTTCCCTCCAATAACTCCAGACTCGCTCCACCACCGGTGGAGATAAAGCTGAACTTGTCTTTTTCACCCGCTTTCTCTACCGCATCGGCTGTATCGCCACCACCGACAATGCTAAACGCATAACTCTCAGCAATGAATGAAGCAAGTTTAAAGGTCCCTTTGGAAAATTGGCTTATCTCGTATATTCCCATCGGCCCATTCCAGATGATCGTGTTGGAAAGTTCGATCGCTTCGGAAAAAAGTTTGAGCGTTGCGGGACCGATATCGACGGCATGGAATCCTTCCAATACATCTTGTATCGGTGTAATTTTGATATCAACCGGATGTTCGATCGAATCGGTAGAGACGACATCGACAGGAAGATAAACTTTTACCCCTTTGGCTTTGGCTTCACTTAGAACCTCTTTTGCCACTTCGACAAAATCATCCTCAACCAATGAGGCTTTCATATCGTAACCGAGTGCTTTTAAGAAAGTGTTGCTCATCGCACCGCCGATAATCAGTTTATCGATTTTCGGCATTACCGAGGTGAGGAGCGTGATTTTGGAAGAGACTTTAGAACCACCGACGACGAGAGCGATAGGTCGGATCGGTTTTTCGAGTGCTTTGGTAAACGCTTCGATCTCTCGCATCATCAAGAATCCGGCTACTTTGATTTTGGCAAAATCTGCGATCCCATAGGTCGATGCGTCTTTACGGTGAGAGGTTCCGAATGCATCGTTAACGTAAATGTCACACAGATCGGCTAATTCTTTACAAAAAGCGGGATCATTCTTTTTCTCCCCCTCAAAAAAACGGATATTTTCGAGTAAAAAGATCCGCTCAATCGAGCATTGGGAATTTTCTTTTTTAAGTGTTTCGAGATCGTCGATAAACTCTATTTTTTTCTCCAGCAGCCTCTCAAGACGTTTTTGAATATGGCGGAGGCTGAAACGCTCATCATATCCACCCTTTGGTTGTCCCAAATGGCTCACAAGGGTAATGGAACAGGCATTATGATCGATACAATAGTTGATGGTCGGAAGTGCTGCACGGATGCGGCTATCATCGGAAATATTAAACTGTCCGTCCATCGGGACGTTAAAATCGACACGAATCAATACCTTTTTGCCTGTTACATCGATATCTCTGAGGCTTTTCACCCCGCCCATCGTCACTATATTGCTGATCATTGTTTCCCCTTTATTTTAGAGTTCCGGCTCCTTAATTCTTAGAGCACTTTTACTTTTATGATCTCAAAAAGTCATTACCTCAATGTTACACAAAAAACGATTTATAATCCTATATTTACACATAAATATAACAAATTTTGCGTATTATTGTGTATGAAAAAAAATAATACAAAACAATCATCCTCAATCGAAGTAATTTTTTTGTCCGAATTGCTTGAACGATTACTCGATTTGAAAGAAAAAATACTCTTTGACATTAATCAGAGCGAAAAAAGTCTTTCATTACTTAATATGCAACACTACCTTAATCTTCGAAAATACGATTTTTCAACGTTACAAGATGATCTGACCAAAGTAGGCCTCTCTTCCTTCGGTCGTTCACAAGCTCATATTGAAGCAAGCGTCAATGTAGCCATAAAGATGCTCTCACTTGCACTCAAAAAAGATACCCATATTCCTCCATCCTCTTTAAGCTATGAAAAATCTCATGCGATTATGGACAAAAACAGTGAAATCTTTTCATCCTCCAGCGATAAGACCAAAATTATGATCACAGTCCCTTCAGCTTATGATGAGCATTGGTTTAGTGATTTAGCTCGTGAGGGTGTACATCTTTTTCGAATCAATACGGCACATGATAATCCAGAGGTATGGGAAAACATGGCGGATCAGATCAAAAATGCATCGTCTAATGATAAAGTTTTAAAAATATATGTTGATCTTGCAGGCCCTAAAATTCGTACATCACTCCAGAAATTTAAAAAATCGGGTAAACCGAAAAAAATCAAACTGTTTTATGGTGATAAAGTATTGATCCACTCCACTGAATCATCGATATCCAAGAAGGAAACAAGACATTATGAGGCTGTCATAGGGTGCACGTTAGAAAAGGTGGGAAGCTTGGTGAATGTCGGAGATAAAGTCTTTGTCGATGATGGAAAAATCGAATTGGTTATCGATGAAATTCTCCTCAACGATATCGTTTGTACCGTGTTAACCCATAATGAAGCAGGTTCTAAACTTAAAGACGAAAAAGGGATCAATTTTCCAAACAGTGATATTTCAATACATGCCATCTGTGATCACGATAAAGAGGTACTGCCCTATATCTGCGAATATGCTGATATTATAGGAATTTCCTTCGCCCAAACACCGGATGATATCCTTGATCTAATCGAGCATCTGGATCGCTTGGGGAAAAAAGGCGAAATCGCTATTGTTGCCAAAATTGAAACGAAAAAAGGGGTCGAAAATCTTCCATCCATCCTCAAAACACTGACCGAATACGGCAATTCAGGTATTATGATCGCACGGGGAGATTTAGCCATCGAAATCGGTTTTGAAAACCTAGCCTATCTGCAAGAAGAGATACTTGACCTTTGTACTGCTGCGCATATGCCTGTTATATTAGCAACTCAGGTACTCGAAAATAAAATGAAAACCAATATCCCGAGCCGTGCTGAAATTTCAGATGTCGTTTTTGCCCATAAAGCAGAATGTGTCATGTTAAATAAAGGTGATTATGCAGTCGAAACTATAAAAATTCTAACCACGATTTTAAAACAAATGGATTTGGTCTTTCGCAAAAACAAATTGCTCTACAACCAAAGTTTTCAGTGGAAGTAGGTGCAAGCAGTCTAGTGCTTGTACATCTTCACATAATATTCATGCGCCATACGACCTGAATCGAATGCGGGAATAACATCGCTCATCGCACTTTTCATAATTTGTGTCCAATGATCCTGTTTATCATAATACATCGGGATAATCTCATTTTCGAGCATATCCATCATATTTTTATTGTCTTCGGCATCTTGAAGCTCAATCGGCTTATTATGATCAATAGGAGGGATCGTAAAGCAGTTGACCGTGTGCTTTGCAAATTCGGGATGCCATCCATCATCCGTGGAAAAGTGGATAGAACCGTTCATACTCGCTGTCATACCGCTCGTTCCGCTCGCTTCTCGAGATACACGTGGAGTATTGAGCCACAAATCTGACCCTTTTTTTAGCATTCGGGAAAGATCGAGTTCATATCCGACCAATACGGCCATATTAGGATAATCGTGACTGATGTGGATAAGTTCGTTGAAAACATTGATCGCATTGGTATCAAACGGATACGGTTTTCCCGCCCAAATAATCTGAACCCGTTTCTCTTTCCGTTCAAGGAGTTTTTTAAATCGAGCAAAATCGTGTTTGATAAGACCAGGACGTTTGTACTCCGCAAACCGGCGTGCCCAAACGATTGTCAACACATCAGGATTAAACACTTTCCCGGTCTGATCGGCGACGATAGTAAACAGCTCCCGCTTGAGATGTTTCTTACGACTGATGATCTGATAATCTTCGTGATCATCCAACGCAGCAAGCAAATCTTTATCGGTCCAGAAACGGCGATTCTGTGCGTTAGTAACATGAATAATTTCGGAACGTCCCTCACAATCTTGCCACATACGGTTCGCTACCTCTCCGTGAAACTTGGAGACACCGTTGGTAATTTTTGCGGAACGCAATGCCCCCACGGTGAGATTAAAGTTTTGATCATTTTCCATCTTCATAATGGAGCGGACCGTATCGATATCCAATCCGTTAAAAAATCCGAATTTATGAAGCAATTCGATATTATGCTGCTCGTTTCCCGCATCTTCAGGAGTGTGGGTAGTAAAAACAACCCGTTTTTTCACTTCACCCATATCACGATATTTATCGTAAAGCTCAAATACCAGCGGTAATGCATGCCCCTCATTCATATGATAAATATCGATTGTCTGCTTGAGTGCTTCGAGTACTTTTACCCCCCCGATCCCCAAAACAATCTCTTGTGAAATTCGGGTCTCTTCATTGGCATCATAAAGTTTATGGGTAATCGTACGGGCTAAAAAATCATTTTCGGGGATATCGGTAGAGAGAAGAATCAGCGGGGCAGAACCAAAAACATCGGGAGATAAATAAAATGCTTTTACGTAAACATCCTGTGAGTGGATAGTTACTTTTGCCTGTACCCCGAGATCTTTGAGAAAATAGTAGTGCTTCCGGACAAATTCAGCTTTCAGAGTACGATCAGCACTGCGCGTCTGATCGTAATATCCAAAACTCCACAATATCCCGACACCGACAACATTCTGACGCAGATCATAGGCGCTTCGCATATGTGAACCGGACAAGAATCCTAATCCGCCTGAATAGGTTTTAAGCCCCTGATGGATAGCAAACTCCATCGAAAAATAGGCAATGCTTTTAGTATATTTTGAATCAAATTCGTAATCGTGCAAAATCATAGCTGCCTCCCTTTTTTCATATCTTTCATTATTTTACCTACTAATCCTTAACGATTTGTTTGAGATATAGTACTCCAAGCGGAGGAAGTGTCAGGTTAAGGGTATAAGCTCTACCGTGCATCTCCCCCACCACCGAACGAAGCGGTCCGCTATTTCCGATATTCCACCCCTCATAATAGTGAGATTGTGAGTTGAAAATCTCAACATAGTCACCCTCATAAGGAACCCCTATCGGAAAATTCATCCTCGTTTCATCGGAAAAATTACACACGACATAGATATTTTCCAGTAATTTGTCGCTTTTACGAATAAAACTGATACAGTTTCGGCTGTAATCACGATCATCAATCCACTCAAACCCTTCCCTCTTCTCATCATACAGATGTAATGCTTTCTCTTTTGAATACAAAGCGTTCAAATCCGAGAGCATCTTTTGCAAACCCAGATGGAGTGGAAAATCGAGCAAATGCCAATCCAGAGAGCGCTCAAAACTCCATTCGGCAAATTGAGCAATCTCACAACCCATAAAGAGTAGTTTTTTTCCGGGATGTGCCATCATGTATGCGTACAATGCACGTAAATTTGCGAACTTCTGATTAACGTCACCTGGCATTTTGTTGATGAGAGAGCCTTTCATATGAACGACCTCATCGTGACTCAGCGGAAGCATGAAGTTTTCATCAAATCCATACCACATACTAAACGTAAGTTGATGGTGGTGGTGCTGACGAAAGAGCGGGTCATAACTCATATATTTCAGGGAGTCGTGCATCCAACCCATATTCCATTTAAACCCGAATCCAAGACCACCAACATCTACCGGACGGGTCACCATCGGATAGGCGGTTGATTCTTCGGCAATCATCAGAATATCGGAGAATTCACCATAAAGGCTGATGTTGAGTTTTTTCAAGAACTCTACGGCTTCGAGATTAATATCCCCACCGTATTTGTTAGGGATCCACTCCCCCTCTTTACGGGCATAATTTAGATAAAGCATCGACGCAACCGCATCGACACGGATACCGTCGATATGATATTTATCCAACCAAAACATTGCTGAGCTGATCAAAAACGACTGTACTTCGTTACGTCCGTAGTTGAAGATAATACTCCCCCACTCCGGATGATACCCCTGACGGGGATCTTCATGTTCATAGAGTGCCGTTCCGTCAAAGTTTATCAGTCCATGCATATCGACCGCGAAGTGGGACGGTACCCAGTCCATAATGATTCCGATACCGTTTTGATGCAGCGTATCGATCAGATACATCAAATCCTGAGGGGTTCCGAATCGTGCGGTAGCGGCAAAATATCCCACCACCTGATATCCCCATGAGCCGAAAAACGGATACTCGGTGAGGGGCATAAACTCGACATGGGTATAGTTCATCTCTTTGAGGTAGGCTACCAGTTCCACGGCAAGCTCTCTATAAGTGAGAAACCGGTTATCCTCTTCGACTTTACGTCTCCATGATCCTACATGCATCTCATAGACGCTGATAGGAGCATCATGAGCATTGTTCTTATAGCGTGACTCCATCCATGTTTCATCACTCCATCCGTAATCTTCCAAGCTCCATACACGCGATGCCGATTTGGGAGGCTCTTCAGCATAAAAACCGAACGGATCACTTTTGTCATGGACGATATTATGAAATTTGGAAACAATGTGATATTTATAGGTGAGCCCCTGCTCTACCTCCGCAATAAACCCTTCCCATATACCCGAATCATCGTCTCTTAGTTTCAGCGGATGAGACTCGGTATGATAATGGTTGAAATCACCACGTACACTTACATAGGCAGCATTGGGTGCCCACACGGCAAAATAGACTCCCTTAATCCCATTATACTCCATAGGATGGGAACCGAGTTTTTCATAGAGTTTCGTATGTGTCCCTTGTTTAAACAGATAGATATCCAGTTCACTCAATAGTGAGACCTCATACGTTATAGGGTTATGTTGAATAATCGTCATTCTCCTCTTCTCCCTGCTCTAATCTGATAATAGAGTGCTTCATACTCTTTGGCGGCATGATACCAGTCAAATCGGCTTTCCATAGCATTATGCTGCATCTGTTTAAACCCATCTTGATCATTGTACCACGTATGAACTGCCCAACCGACGGTATTGATCAGGGCATTCGGTGTAGCGTCATAAAATTTAAATCCGGTACCGTGCTTGCTGTCGTTATGGTAGTTTTCGATCGTATCATCAAGTCCTCCCGTTGCACGTACGATAGGAAGCGTTCCATAGCGAAGGGAATAGATTTGGTTCAATCCGCACGGCTCGAAGAGTGATGGCATCAAGAATAGATCACTCCCCGCTTCAATCTGATGTGCCAGGTCGTTACGATATCCGATATAACAGCGGAATTTGTCAGGATAGTGTCCGGCAATATCGCTGAAAAAATGTTCCGCCCACTTCTCCCCTGCACCGAGAAGGACAATCTGTATCTCCATATGCATCAGGGGATGAATCGCATGGAGGATCAGTTCAACCCCCTTTTGCTCAACCAATCTCCCCACCAATCCGATTACTGGGACATCATCACGTTCAGGGAGACCGAACGTGTGTTGAAGAGCTTTTTTGCACACTGATTTCCCTTCCATTGAATCCAAATCGAATGTCTGGGTGATAAACGGATCAATGGCAGGACTCCACTCATCATAATCGACACCGTTGAGGATGCCGTGTAGTTTGAAAGAATACATATTAATGAGATTTTCCATCCCCCATCCAAACTCGGAAGTCCGTATCTCTTGGGCGTATTTACGGCTCACCGTACTGATAGCATCGGCGTGGACGATTCCCCCTTTGAGGAGATTGATGCCGTCATACTCTTCGACTTCATCGGCATTAAAATGATCCCATCCGATATCCAGCAGATCCATCGCCCCTTTATAAAACCGCCCCTGATGCTGCAGGTTGTGGATTGTTAAAAGCGATCCTGTATAAGCAAAATCACTATCATAAGGATAGTTGATATTAAGCATCATTGGAATGGCGGCAGTATGCCAATCGTTTGCGTGGATCACATCCGGATGAAAACGGAGTTTTTTGGCCAGCTGCATCACTGCACGGGAGAAAAATATGAAACGGATGTCATTATCGAGGTAGCTATAGCCGTTCTCTTCGTACAATCCCCCCCGTCCGAAAAACCCCTCATGGTCGATAAAATAGACAGGGATATCGGTTCCGGGCAATTGTCCCTCATAGACACCTGCCCATACTTCCCCCATGTCACCCATAGGGACACCAAGCCCTCCGTCCATGAGTTTAAGAGTGTATTTCTCTCGATCGACGATGTAATAGCGCGGCATAACTATGCGTATGTCATGTCCGAGTGCACGAAGAGCCTTAGGCAATGCTCCGGTGACATCGGCTAGCCCGCCGCTTTTGGCGAAGGGAACAACCTCCGAAGCGGCCATTAATATCTTTAATTTATCCATTGGTTCTCCAATAATTTCGCACCCATTAACGGAGCATTCTCTAACACACTTGTCTCGATCCGAAGAGCTTGCAATGCAGGTGAGAGAGCATAATTTTTAAGCTTATCGTTTAACAGTGTAGCTAAATAGGAGTTCTGCTCTATTACCCCTCCCCCTAAAACCAAAACTTCGGGATTTCCGAGCGTCACTAATACCCCGGCAGCATGAAGAAATGCCTCTTCGAACTCTTCCGCCACCGAAGCATCATTAATTGAACTTTTTAACTCGGCTAGAACAGGAAGCGCACTGCTCCCGTAATATGCCAGCCATTTAGCCATCCCAGAACCGGATGCATAAAGTTCAAGGCAGTTGCTACGCCCGCATCCGCACAGCAACGGTGAGGGTTTATAGGGGATATGCCCCATCTCGAACGCTATATTTGTATACCCCTGTATCAATCTCCCCTGATCGATTACCGCCGCTCCGATCCCGGTTCCAACGTAAAGAGCGGCGATTTGTTCTGATTTCCAATACGCCGCTTCGGCACGCAGGGCACAGTTGAGATCATTGTCGATAACCAAAGGGATACCATAGCGCGACTGTACTAATGATGCAATATTATATTCATCAATATTAATATTGGGAGCGGAAATAATAACCCCATTATTGACCTGACCCGCATACGAAATGCCGATAAATCCGATTTGAGGATGAAGGACAATTTGTTGTTCGATGAAAGCGAACAGACCAATCGAATCAGAATCAATACTACCACAAACGATATCGCCATCACCCTCAATCTCACTGCGTAGATGGGTTCCGCCGATATCGATGAAGAGTTTTTTCACTTGATGAGTCGTTTATAGATTTTAATGTACTCTTTGGCACTCTCAGCCCAAGAGTAATCGCACTTCATATTGTGATTGACCATCAATTCAAAGAGTTTTTTATCGCTATAGAGCTCACACGATTTTTTGAGCGCGGAGAGAAGTGAACGTGCAGTAGGGGAACTAAATACTACTCCGAATCCTGATTTGCTCTCCACCTCAAACGATTCAAATTTTTTGACCGTATCGACCAGTCCACCGACACGACTCACAACCGGAACGGCGCCGTAAGCGTAAGCTATCATTTGGTTAAGTCCGCACGGCTCGAACAATGACGGCATCAGTAAAAAATCTGCCGCGGCATACATACGGTGTGACAGTGTTTCATCGTAGCCCGAACTGAGGACGATATTACCATATTGCTCACTAATCGCTCTTAGAGAATCAATATAGCCTTCTTCACCCTCACCGAGCAAAGCAATATTGCACTCCAACTCTGCCATTTTAGGGAGTGTTTCGACCAATAAATCGATCCCCTTTTGGTGGGTGAAACGGCCGATAAAAACAAAGAGCGGTTTCGTGGTTCCTTTGAGTCCTAGAGCTTTTAAAAGATCAATTTTGGAAGCTTTTTTCCCTTTGGCATTGCTGTAACATTCAACAAGCGCTTTATCATTGGTAGGTGAAAAGTGTTCCGAATCGATCCCGTTTAGTATCCCATGAAGTTTGCGTTTATGAACCGCCAAAAATCCCTCTAATCCGCATCCGAATTCGGGAGTCAAAATCTCTTTGGCATAGGTTGGACTCACCGTCGTAATCGTATCAGCGTAGGCAATCCCCGCTTTCATAAAATTTACTTGGTTATAAAACTCCAACGCATCCATCGTGTAGTAACACTCATCTATACCTATTTGAGAGAGTACGGATGGCTCAAATACCCCTTGGTATGCGAGATTATGAATTGTATAGAGGATTTTTGTCGTAATGGAAGGCTCTTCTTTGACCAACAATGCGACCAATGCGCACTGCCAATCGTTGAGATGGACAATCGGGTATTGTTCGCGTCGTAGTATTTCGGTAATAGCATAAGAAAAGAGTCCGAAACGCAGCGCATTATCCTCATATCCAGCCTCAGGAGGACCGTATAGAAATTCTCGATCACACAACAACGGCGAATAAACAAAGCGATATTCTACCTCTTCATGACGGGTCGCATAGAGTTCAATCTCGTACGAGATGCCCCCCATCACTACGTCAAACGACTCAATCTTCTTTATTTTAAAGCCCTTACGATCAATCGTACTGTAAAGGGGCAAAATTACACTGATTTGGTACGTTTCATTCAACGCTCTTGGAAGCGAATGGGAAACATCCGCCAATCCTCCGGTTTTTACAAATGGGTAAACTTCGCTTGATGCGAACAACAGACGCTCTTTATTCATGGTTGCTCTCCCGTAATAATTTTGCCGCTAACTCCGGCGAAACCGGATTGATGAGGATACCCGTCGTATTCTCGAATCCCCCGTGTCGATAAAGTCTGGGCATGATACGAATCGTAAAACGGCATATACTTGAAGAGTCGATACCGTCATTCAAAGAAGGGGTCGATATCCAAAGATTAAAATTGAATCCCCCCAATTGTCGTTTTAACCGTTTAAACGTTGATATAAGCAGTGTAGCAATACTCTCTACCTCCTCAGAACTTAATGTATCGATTTCACCCGTCTGTGTGATCGAACTGATCATCACTTCAAACGGATAACCGCTTGCAAAGGGGCAAAAAGAGGTGAATTTACCTACTGTCTCAATAATTCGACTTTGTGTCTCCTCTTCATGGGAGAGGATTGATTCCATCAGCGCATGCCCGTTTGTATGATAATACTCATAGGAACGACGGTACAACTCATTAAAAGATTTAGGAACCAACGGCAAGGCTATAAGCTGTGTATGGCAATGGCTCATAGTCGCACCTGCGTTTTTCCCCTCATTTTTAAAGAGTGACATATACGTTATACGATGATCTTTCCGTAAATCCCCTACCCGCTGACTCAGTGTTTTAAGCCAAGAAATTGCATCCTCTTCACTCCACTCACACATCGTTGACTTATGCTCCGGGGTATCAATTATCACCTCATGGGCACCAAACCCTTCCCAATGTTCAAACAGCCCATAATGGTGATTCGGCGGAGTTTCGATTTGCACCGCTTTAAAGAGATTGGGAACGACACGGGTCTGCCACCCTTTATCATTGGGAAAACTCCCCTCTTTGCGAATGGCATAAATCTCAGGAGGAGTCATAGACTCGTTCCCCTCACAAAAAGGGCATGGTTCAGGCAAATACGGCTCAGGGACAATCTTGTCCAAAGATTCAATCGAATCCGGATGACGAAGCCGCTCGGGTGCGATGATGACATGAACATCATGAAGCCGATCGTACCGTATTTCAGACATTAGTTATCTCCAATGAACCCTTAAGGGTAAATGCACGCTCAAAACGGATGCTCATCGCCAAACTGATCCCCTGTACGGTTAAATCAAATCCCTGTTCGCTCTGAGAGAGTGTTTTGAGTTTAAAATAGCTCAAAGAACACGGCTGATCAAGATTCAATGTTATCATTTTACCTAAAACACTGTCTCTTAGCTCTAGTCTCTCACACGACTCTATCGCACCTTCATCCAAAACAACCATACCGTTTATCCGAACCTCATCTGCATTGGAAAAATGGAAGTTGTGCTCTAAACAATAGAGCAGTTTTCCCTCTCTCTCGCAGGAAAATGATATTTCAAAATCGACACCGTTTGGTTTCAATGTGTAAACTTTTTTCAGTAAGGCTTCTGATTTTTCAGGGAAATAGAGACCGCCTTGACGTGAAAAAGTAATCTTCTCTTGATCAAACTGTGTTTCAAAAGGCTGATTGGTAAAATCACCGTATTCAGTGAAATTACAATGGCGAAAGCGGCTCACATCAAAACTATCATCGCTGATATGATCAATAAACGAATTTTTGAGATACCAGTCATAAATGATCGCATCACGCAGGCTATCATCTATCTCTGCCATCGCCGTATGGATCGTATCAATTCCATCCTCCGCCGGGGTCTCTTCTTCGCATACCCCCTCATTGCAAATAGGCTCTAATAAACGTTGATGATAGGCCTCTTTTCTGCGTGTGAGTGTATTTTGATAATTGAAACAACGATCTCTGATATCCCATTCCACCAGCTGACCTCCACAACCGCTGTCAAAGCGCCAAATCAGCTCAGGGGTAACCATCTTGATCTTCTCATATCCGTCAAGCTCATTGTTATAGGGTTCTATACTGTTCTGTAACCCGTATCGGATATTTTCGCACTCTATGAGGTAGCGATACGACGTATCTCGCAGATTGGGGAGATAAAGACCGCCGAATACCCCATGCCAGAGTGAATCGTTGGTTTGGAGTTTGTAGAGGGCATTGTCGAAATCCTCACGATTAATCCTCTCTCGTTCTGCCGAGAGCTCCAACATCCGCTTATGGATACGGTTGCTTTCAGGGTATTTGACAAAAAAGTTCTTCCAAATCCCCCCCTTGAGAAACTTTACCCCCTCGCGTTCATAACGATCAAATCCCATCTCCTGCTTGAACCGTTCCAGCGCGTGGGCATCATCGGCTCTCAAACTCCACTCCCCCATCTCATAATAGGAAACATTGGGGAGATAGGCGATCCCGCGCGGTTTTTCGGCTCGATAATATTCGCCGAAATGACGCGTTTCGATTCTATCATCAGCCAAAACCGCTTCGACAAACTTCTCCAACCACCCTTTTTCATAAACCCACGTATGAGTTCCCGGCCACATACCGAATTTTTCGGCATCATCGAAGATAATGGCGGCAGAATTTTTCTCTCTCGTATAACTTTTGATGGCGTCCAATGCTTTCTCGACACTCATAAACGGCAGAGCATAACGGAGTTTTTTACTAATCGGAAAGAGAGCGATTTGTTCTCCACCCTCTTCGCTGAGGTAATAGCCGTCTAATATCGCTTCATCAAACCCTGCACATTGAAAGTGATAATCATCCATCACCGTGTACTCAATAGTGCCCTCTACCAGATCAGGGATAAGAGCGGATTCCCATACCCGCTCGGTAAGCCATAGCCCTTTAGGGGTCTGTTTAAATCGGCTTTGTATCGACGTATTAAGCCTCTCGATTTGCGCTACGCGATCACATGAGGGAATAACACTCAAAATCGGTTCATAATATCCCGCACTGAAAAACTCAATACTTCCCGCTTTGGAGAGCTTTTGAATCTGTTTATACAGTTTAGGGTCACGGAGTTCTATCTGCTCCATCAACCATCCGCTGCAATGGACACTGAAATGAAACGAGGGATAGCGGCTCATCACCTCAAAAAATGGCTTGTAACATACCGCTATAGCATGTTCAATCACCCAGTCGAAGTTATCCACCGGCTGATGCATGTGTATTCCGAATAAAAGTGCAGTTTTAGACATTACTATCCCTTTTTACTAAACAAACCAGTTGGCGGCATAATGCTCGTTCAAATCGACACACAGTGCACCGTTGCCCGGCATTGTTTGGAGTATTTTGTTCCCGCTGAGTAGTTCGAAGCGTAGATGAAAGAGTCTCATCTCTTTGAAATGCGATCGCGACAGTGCGATTTCGATCCGCTCATCGATCGCCACTATGTCATTTTTTCCACACGTGAGCGTTTCCAAATCGTATTCAAACCGCTCACCGCTCTCTTCAAGCATCACCTGCAGCTTCAACCCTCGTCGATTCACCCTGCTCAAAACACCCGCAAATGCAACGTATATTGCTCTCTTGTCATGCCCGTAATAGAAGGTTTCGATTGGTCCGCGAACCCGATCCATTGTGGAATAAAGCTTTTTCTCATCCATACTTCCGCACCCGAGCCATTCAAAAAATGAGGAGTATTTACCGTCAATACTCGGGGTGAGCGGAGCGGAGGGTTTAACCCAAAACGGTGCGGAACTATTCATTGTCACTATCGGAGTAAAAAGATTAGCAGGTGGAGGGACTCCTAAAATATCATAGATTGCAATCAGATGCCCCCGAAAAAGGGTATCAAACTCGCTCGCAAAATCGGTAACATGATCATCACCGTACCACCAAAACCAGTCACTGCACTCTGAAGCTAAAAAATGATCCTCAATCTTTCGTATAACATCGTTTGATACAATCCCTTGAAAGTTATCAACATCTCGTTTTGTCTGATAAATCAGTTCCCATGCACGGTTTTTTTGCGGATGCCCCGACCATGTATCAAAAGTACCGTGTATCCAGCTTCCCGGATGAAGCGACGTTAACGGTGTATGTTTTTTTCGTCGTGCGATCTCGTCCATGCTCACACATTCGCACCATGGTGTCTCTTCTAAACGCTTATAAAGGGCACTAAAAAAATCAAACCCGTTATTCTCATAAAATTCCCATGCATTCTCTCCATCTACAATAACAAAAACCGTTGGTTCATCATTCTCCAGATGAATAGCTTCCAATGATCGCAGAAAATGATTCGCTGCATCTTCAGCTCCCTTATAACGATAGGTAAATCCTATCAGATCACTGAGCCCGTGATCACGAAATCCAATCGTCATCCCCTCATAATCGTATGTTTTATAAAGATTATGACGATCTTCACTCTCCAGAGAATGAAATAAAATCGCCTCATCAGTTGCAATCCATTTTACGCCATGTTCGCGATAATATTCTACACTTTTAGGATCAACCGCCCCTTCTGCAGGCCAAAAACCGCTCGGCTTACAGTTGAAATTTTTTTCATACAAAGCAATAGAGCGCTCGATGTGTTTTAGGGCATCTTCCTGAAGCGATATGGTTCTTGCGGGTATTAAAGTATGGGGATTAGCAATAACAGCATTTTCCATGTTGATTAACAGTGGCAATATCGGGTGAAAATAAGGGGTAGTGGAGACCGAAATTCTCCCCTCCTTTTGCAATGATGCATAAAAAGGGATAATCGTCTGGATAAATGCGGATAGTGTACTCAGTAGAGCATTTTTATCACTTTGATCGTATTCCTTTACACGATACAAAAGCTCTTTGACAACCTTGTTTTCAGCTCGGAGATAATTTCCGCACCATGCCAAAATAAACAGAACCTCTAAATCAACCAGCTCATCATCACTGTAACTGTTTTGTGCATATAAACATTCATAGCGTTTGAGGGGTCTTACCATAGTCTGAAATTGGGTCGATTTGCAAATCTTAATCACCCATTCTCGTTCTTGAGAACTGAGTGATGAGGGGTGTTGTTCCCATAGGGAGAGGAAATAGTCATTTTTGCTGGGGTAGCGATAAAGCTCCAGCTGTTCCATAAGGGTAGCCGTAAGGTTAAAGGTCGCTTTGATCGTCGAATACCTGCTCAAAAGCCACGGCATTTCATAATAATCTTTGATGGCATGTAAAAAAACCCACGGCATCCCCATTACTCCATCAGAGCCTCGATAATCGGGCTGATGCATATGCCAAAAAAATGAAAGAGTTAGGGGTTCGGTTGCCATTATGATTGGATCCATTCCTCAATTTTAGCCGTATAAACTTCTAGAATGTGTTCACCTACTTCGGTCGACTCAGCTTGAATATAAAGGTTTAAATGATCGCTGTATTGGTCGGGAATCATTAAAATCCAATCCTGCTGTTTTAGCCATATTTTTACCCCATCAAGTGTTGAGGATTTTTTACCTTTAGAATCTTGGAGGAACATCCGCATCATTTTCCCTTTATTCGCCTGAGAACAAGGGACTTGAAAGGTATGATAGTAAAAAGGGGGAAGCGATGCGATCAGTTCGGAAAGTTTTACTCGACTGTAAACGATCATCTCCAAAATTTTTAGCGTTGCGTACATGGAGTCACGATGGGTAGAAAACTCGGTAAAAGCAAAGTTACCTTCCCCCGTTGTCACTAAATCATACTGCTTCATCTTATCTCGTTTGAAATTCGCGTATTGTCCCCGTTCAATCTCTAAATAGTCAAACTGAACAAAATCGGCAGCCCATGTCGGTAGAAATATTCTCTTAACAATATTTTGAGTTTTTGCTTCCATATTGAGTAGAGTGAGGACGACAAACAGTGCCGCTTGTTTACTCAACAAAATTCCATTATTGCATAATATATCGAGCCGTTGCCCATGCGGATAGATCATAAATCCCGCATCCAGTCCCATAGCTTTAATGACGGCACTCATATCTTCATATGAAGATTTAATTAATGTATTAATATTATCGAGACGCTGATTATCCGGATGGGCATTGAACATAATATGATCTACCCCCATATCATTGAGAATATCCGGGAATACTTCAGATGCCATCCCGTGCATCATATCAACGGCAATTCGACAATTAAGACATTTAAACATATGAGATTGGAGCAGTTCCTCCATCCCTTTTTTATATCCGATGTACTCTTTACTATGATCGGAGATATATATCTGTCCGATACGGGTGTAATCAACCCGTCGAAAGGTCTCTTTAAAAAATGCTTTTTCGACCTTTTTCGCAGTATCATTGTTGATCCGAAGGGCTTCGTGGTTGTAAAAAGTAATGACTGTACTGGTCGGATCATCAAGCTTTTGATTGATATGGATTCCACCTGAATAGACATCATGATACGATAAACTGCACCGCATTACGGCTGATGGAACTGCGCCGAAATCGATAACATCCATCCCTGATGAGAGCAATCCTCCTAAAAATGCCCTCTTTAACATGCGTGAACTTTTAGCATTGTCACGGGAAACAAGAACCATAGAACCGACCGGCAGTTGAGCGCCGAACGCTTCGGCGAGCTTCGTCGCCATTTCACAGGAGAGCTCCACATTGGACTTTCCGATGACCAATCCGTTTTCAAAAATGGAGTTTTTATATTTGCTCCCCAAAATAACGCTTCGGCTGACGATAGCCGCATTCTCGATCACTTTATCCGGCCAGATGGTGACATCTTTTTCAACAATCACCAATTCCCCGATTTCACACCCCTCAGCTAGAATCAATCCCGATTTAGCCGTAACATTCTTACCGATATAATTGTTGTTACAGATAACACACCCGTCAAGCTTTGCATTTTTTCCTATATCAACATTGTCCCAGATGACACTGTTGGATATTTTTGTCGATGATCCGATGATAACGTTATCTCCGATAACGACATTATTGAGTTTTGCCCCTTTTTTGATCGTTACGTTGTTTCCGATTACAACGATTCCAACCACTTCGATATTCTCATCAATCAGATTATCCTCTTCGCAGATCAATACACCATCAGGGTATTTGATCACTTCGCCACCAAGTTCAAATTTTATTTTTCCACTCAGTATGTCATCATAAACATCCCGATAACTCTCCGGGTTTCCGACATCACGCCAGTACCCTTGCGCATATCCTGCCATCAGATCGATCCCTTGGCGCATCAACAGTGGAAACAGATCTTTCGCAAAATCAAAATTTTCATTATTGGGAATGTAATCCAGTATTTCAGGTTCGATAATGTAAATACCGGTATTGATCGTATCACTAAATACTTCACCCCAGCTCGGTTTTTCAAGAAATTTTTCGATTTTCCCCTCGGCATTGGCAATAACTACCCCAAATTCAAGAGGGTTCTCGACGGAAGTAAGGGTAATGGTGAGTTTTGAATTTTTGGATTTGTGGTAATCAAAAATAGCTTGAAAATCAAAATCAGTGACTAAATCACCGCTGATGATAATAAAGTTTTCATCCCCGATGAATTCTTGAGCTTTTTTGACCGCACCCGCAGTCCCATAATCATCATCAGGGGTAACATAGGTGATTTTAATCCCCCATTTACTTCCATCTTTAAAATGTTCCTTGATTATGTCGGGTTTAAAATAGAGCAGAACAATAAACTCTGTTATTCCTAAGTCACGCAAACTTAGAATTGTATGCTCCATCATTGGACGGTTCATAATAGGGAGCATAGGTTTAGGGATAGAATTGGTAAGCGGTTGAATCCGTGTACCAAATCCCCCAGCCATAATGACAGCTTTCATACATCTCCTTTTGAAAAAAGTAAATTGTCTTAAATGCTATTTTAATGTCAATATTTAATCATATCACAGGTTTGACACAAATGAGTCTACTATCATACATGATTATGACCGAAATGTGACTAAGCAATTGTTATTATTCGGTTTAATTATCAATAGTGGAGTTATTACTTTATAAAATATGAAGAGAGTGATTTTTACAGATTGTTATCGGAGGTATTCAAAATTTAGAGCTAAGCTTGCCGATATCCTTTGAATTTAAGCTGTTCAAAATATTTTTTATAGACATCATATCGTCTATGATTTGATGTCTGATCTAACAATTTTTGCAATAATTCTAAAACCATACGGTAAACATAACCTATTTCGTCGTCACTAAAACCGCTTTCTAGTTTTAATAGGTTAAATTCTTTTACAATATTTCGAAACATTTCGCCACTAAAATAATCCAAATTTTCAATTTCTTCAAATATCTCACGGGCGGCATCGTCTATGACTTGCCGTTTTGTTGCCTCTTGTGTTTTAACAACTTCTTTGTGATGTGAAGTTTCAAGGACATTTTTCAAATGTTTCACATTATACGTATGGATAAGCCATTGCAGAGCATCTCTTTGGTTGACGAAATCTTTAACTATCCGATGCGATGCAATCGTGAGCCTTGCCCTGCCGTTTGGTGTCAATTCAAGTTGCATATTTATATTGCCGATTTTTTTCTTGATCGCCGTAAAAATATTATTTTTTATATCGCCACTCTGATTCAGAACCATTATAAAGCAGCTCCCAGTTTTTATGAAATGGTATCCAAAGTTTCTTGTTCAAAAATCTTTGATTTCATAAACAGCTTTTTCTAATCTGCAGTAAAGTTTCGATCCTCATAACGTATAAATAATTGCCCTCTCATTGGCACTTCAGACCCATCAAGAAGCATATTTCATTAATACTTTCCCCCGCTCCAAATCAAACTGAATTTTTCGACCGTTTTGTCCGCCGATATCTTCGGCGACAATCGAAATACGGTACTCTTTTAAGATTTCACGTGCTACGAGTATATTTTTCTCACCGATCATCATCGCCTCAGAGGCTCCGAGATGCATCATCGCTCCGCCGAAGATTTTAGCCTCCAGTGTTTGGGAAGTTGATCCTTTCGCCATCATCTGCTCAATCATTTTAGGTATCGATATATTGCCGAATTTTGGCGTTTGTAATCCGTTCCCGTTCCAAAACGGAAGTAGATAGTGATTCATTCCTCCGATGCCGAGCTTACTGTCATACAAACAGACCGCTACACAAGAACCTAATACGGTGGAAATAGCATGAGGAGTTTGATCGACATGGATTTGACCCACATGGATGAAGGTGGAGGTTCCGTGTATCATTAGAGTTCCACTGCTCCCTCAAACGATTCAAATAAAAACTCATTTGAACCGCAGACATTTAAATCACAGCTAAGCAATAAGGGGACTGTCACGGTAAAAGTGACCCATTCTTCATTGACCGTATAATCAATACTCCCGTCCAAAAACTCGGATAGTTCTCTGACAATACTCAACCCTATGCCGAAACCGTGCTCACACCCTACTCCCTCTGCAAAGCGGGTAAACACCAGCGGTTTAAACTCCACTTTCGGACCATTTCCCTGATTACTCACCGAAATGACAAGGGCGGAGGATGCATTTGCGATTGAGATATCGACCATTCCGTTACGTAAACCGTGCTGACAAGCATTTGAGATAAGATTTTTTAAAATAAGATGAAGTTTTTTAGGATCACATACCACCGTAGATTCGATGCTATTATATACACTGATAACAATATTTCGATCTAGGATAAGGTAATATAAATCATCTATTGCCTCTTGCAAAACGTCTCCTATATCAACCGAAGCAAACGTTGTATCAATACTGCCACTCTCTATCTCTGCCGCAGCAACTAGATTTTGAACAGAAAAATTGAGATTAAGCGCCTCTTGATGGATAAAATCAAACGTCTTTTTATGAGCGTCGTCTATCGTGGGTTTAAGATGGGGTATCAGTCCTAAAAGAGCCGTCATAGGGTTATTGAGTTCATGGGTAACCAATGATAAAAAACGTGATTTGCTTTTTTCACTTTCGATCAGTTGTTTGTTCAGGTCTAAAATTTTTTTACTTAAAAATTCTACCTCTTCGTACTCTTTTGACCCTTCCATATTTTGTTACCTCTCCATTTGTTTGATTGACTCTATCTCATGATGCAAGCCGTTCAATATCTGTTTTATCGTTACGGATTGCTCCATCAGCCGTCGATTTTCAGTGTAAAAATTCCCACCGAGTTTTTGCAATGCTCCGAGTTCGAGTGAAGTTTGTTGTATCAGCGTTTTGAGCTGAGAGAATATCCCCTCAAAATTTACACTCTCATCATTATTGCTTGCCGCTTCGATAATTCCGTAAACCTGTATGTAGCCTAAATACATCATCTGCTGTTCAAGCTGATCGAGGTTTTTGAGCACTTCACGAATCTGTTGTTCGATTTTGATCTGAAGCGTATCGGTTTTATGGGCATATTCGCTAACGAGCAGGATCAAAGTATCCATATTATTTTCGATTTCATCTTGATTGTTATTACAGTTTTCACACAATAACTCTTGGATAAAATAGGACAACATTTCACTCTGGAGCCGTACCCCTGAAACAGAGAAAATAAGGGTGTTAAGCGATTCTGAAAATTCTTGCACCAAACAATCGATTGAGGTGATCAACTCTTCGTTCTCTTTTGCATTGCTACGAACATCTCGGGCTAAAATACCGAAGGTTTCCCCTCCGTTTTCGATCTTGTACGACGATACTGACGCATTCAGTGAAAGAAAAACTACCTCACGGGCAACCTGACGCAAAATGAGACTTTTCTCTTCAAAAACCGACTTTACATCCTTAAACATATCAATTTTTTCAAACCACCCGTCGTATTTCTCCATCAACTCCCGAGTGTAGCCGTGTACCGTTTTTAAGCGTTGAGAAAGGGGGGAATGTGAGCGATCAAACTCTGACATTGATTCAATTGATTCAAAAGAGAGCAGTTTCTTACGTTCTTGAAGTTCCTCCAATAGTGCATCGGACATAAAATGGTTATAATCTTCATACCCGAGCTGATTTAAAATAACGGGAACGAGTTTACCGCTCTCCTCCATCCCCCCGCGCGTCTCAGCGTCTAAAAATAATGGATACATCTCCTGAGCTATAGTGAAAAATTTCGATGTCGGTTTAATCCGTATCGATACATACCGATCACCCAGAGGAAAAAGGGCAGCGAATACCCAGTAGTATTCACCCGTTTTTGTCCGATTTTTAACATATCCTGCGATGGGTTGAGAGCCTTTTATCGTCTCCCAAATAACTTTAAAAAAGATTCGTGACATATCGGGATGTCGGACGATGTTATGATATTGTCCGATTGCTTCTTCTTTGGTGTATCCGCTGATACGGATAAACACTTCATTTCCCGATAAGATTGTACTCTCAAGATCGGTTATGGAGAAAAAAAGTTCGTTTATATTAAATTTGGCTTCTCTTTGGGGAGCACTGACGTGCGTGGTTTGTTCCACTCTATTTCCTTATAATCGTTGATAAATGGAGGAGCCAATGAGTTTTAAAGTGTCTCGGTGGCTTGTTAGCGATTCAGAACTTCCTAAAAACAGTGGGGCACCTTTGGGTAACAGCGTTGTAAAGCGTCCGATCAGATCGTGGCGCGTCGGTTCGTCAAAGTAAATCATAACGTTACGGCAAAAAATCATGTCAAAACGATTTTTGAAAAAAAACGGATCAGTGACCAGATTGTATTTACGAAACAATATCTTCTCTCTCAAAGCAGCATGGATTTGGTATCGACCATCCTCCGTCTTTTTCTTCTCGAATGCTCGCGCTATGATCTCATTTGAGAGTCCCTCTACCGTTTTTGGTTCATACGCACCCCGTATGGCGTGGGTGAGCACTTTTGATGAGATATCGGTGGCTAATATCTTGATATCCCATTTATCAAAGTCTTTTAGATGGAGTTGTAAGAACATCAAAATCGTATAGGGCTCTTCACCGCTCGAACACCCTGCCGACCAGATACGGAGTTTCTTCTCTTTTTTAGAGGCTATGAGGGATGGCAAATAGCTCTCTAGCCATTTCCACTGCGCCGCTTCTCGGAAAAAAGAGGTAACATTGGTGGATATGGCACTGACAAAAAATGAGAGTTCATCACCGCTTTCATCGCTAACCAAATAATCGTAATAGTCACGAAATGATTTAAGTCCCAATTGATTAAGACGTTTATTCAACCGCCCTTTGACAAGGGTTGTTTTTTGCTCCGAAAGAGATATTCCCACTTTGTCGTAAATGTATTTACGAAAGAGATTAAACTCCTCGTGCTTCAGTTGAATCTCAACCATGTACAGCTTCATAAATAGGTCTCAGCTCATCAACATTGAGAATCAATGCGATATCACCGCTTCCGAGGATCGCTCCCCCTGAGATCTCTTTGAGTTTTGCCAAAGATTTACCCAGAGGTTTGATAACAACCTGCTGACGTCCTACGAGTTCATCGACCATAATGGCGATACGTCCCGCTTCGGTCTCGACACACACGAGTATCCCATCCCACGGTTCGATCCGCTCAGTTGGGAGGCTGAAGATATCACTGAGACGTATGATAGGAAGATGTTGTCCGCGTAAGCTGACAAACTCCCCTTTCTCTTTGAGAGCATGGACGATATCCTGCTCAGGTCGGAACGATTCGACGACACTCAGCGTCGGGATAATATAGATTTCTCCCGCTGCCTGGACGAGCATACCGTCGATAATTGCTAATGTCAGAGGGAGAACCATAGAGAATGTTGTCCCCTCCCCCTCTTTGGATTCGATCTCGATCTTCCCGCGCAGTTTTTCGATGGAGGTTTTGACGACATCGAGTCCGACGCCTCGACCTGATAGGTCGCTGATCGTATCGGCGGTTGAGAAACCCGGCTGCATGATGAGACCGAAGATTTGGCTATCGGTTAGATTCTCATCTCCGCTGATCACTCCGCGCTCAATCGCTTTTTGGAGTACTTTCTCTTTATTGATACCGCGTCCGTCATCGCTGACGCTGATAACGATACTGCCGCTTTTATGAAAGGCGCGAAGGGTTATGACCCCTTCTACTTTTTTACCTGCAGCCACACGTTCATCCGCATCCGCTTCAAGACCGTGGTCAATGGCGTTACGGATAATATGGATCAATGGATCAGATAGTGAGTCGATCATGGTTTTATCAATCTCGGTCTCTTCACCCAAGACGTTTAGATGGAGTTCTTTCCCCGTCTTTTTAGAGGTATCACGAACAACCCGTTTCATCTTGTCAAACGTATCGCGGATCGCGACCATCCGGAGGCTCATAACGCGGTCTTGAATCCGTTTGGTGATCTTGGAGAGGGTCTCGATGGCTCGGCTGATCGATTCATCTTCGATGGAGCGGATCTTCTCGTTCTGGGCGATAAAGTTCTGGGCGATGACCAGCTCACCGACTGAGTCAAACAGTTCGTCGAGTTTGAACGTATCGATACGGATGGTCGATTTGGCGCCACTGCTCAAAGAAGAGGTATCCGTTGCGGCTCTAGGCTCTCTTCGATCCTCTTTGCGTCGATCCTCGATTTTTGCTTCTTCAATAACCGCTACGGGGATCAGAGTTACACGATATTCATGATCGAAGAGGTACTCGAAATTCTCTTCTACTTCACTACGTGACTGATTGGTGAGAAGTACAATCCCCATTTTTGGAATGTAATTAGTATCACAGCTGAACTGATCAAGGGGTAAAATAGCTTCCGCATCGAAAAAACTCTCCAGCACAACAGCTTTCTCCCCCAGCAGTTTCAAAAAGAGAATATGATCAAATCCCCGTTTGTAACAGTCACTATCGAGGGTAAGATCGATTCGATAAAGATTCAGCCCCTCACTCTGCATTGTTTGATGTTTTTTGATACTTTCGCCAATGAGACTCTCTGCCGATTCAGCCGTACTGAGGGCGAATTCAGCAGCCAAATCATGCAATTCTACCGGGATTTCTGGGATCGGTGCCACAGCGCCACCACCCTTTTTAGCGCTCATCAATGCTTTGATTTTCTCAAGGCAACCCTCATATGCATCAGGGAGTTCAGGAAGCACATCGAGTTCGCATACCATCACCTCTTTGATAACATCGACACTGTTAACGATCAGTTCGAGATTATGGGTTTCGATAAAATCCTTACTGCTTCGGTAATAATCGAGGACATCTTCGAAGTGATGCACGAACTCACCAAGACGGGTAAAGCCGAATGCATTGGCATTCCCCTTCAAGGTATGTACGCCACGAAAAATTTCGTTTAACAGATCGAAATTAGATGATTCCTCTTCGAAACGGATGATATCGACATCGAGTTTCTCGATAATCTCCCCCGCCTCTTCGATAAAAATCGCTTTGACTTGTTCTTGTTTAGTCATGATATATCCAATGCAGTGTTCCATACGTCCCCGAAGCGATCAATCCACGTTCTAAAAACGGGATATTCAGATCGCGACGTGTCCGTTTAATACTTACCAACAGGGCTAAAAGGGCACTGCTTTGTAGCAAGCTCCCCTCCTCTACCTCAATAGATTCCAAATATTCCAAACGGGGACGAACAAATTGCTCGAACTCCCGAACCTCTTCCATCGACATATCCAACCCTATGGTGAGGACATCACCGTCGAACTGCATCTTAGAACTCTTTCAGATCGTTTTCACTGAGTGGAAACACTTCATCCGCTTTTGATGGAATGGATTTACGCATCGGCTGAACCGGTTTACGGTTGCTAATGGCTGGTTTTGGATCTAAATGGTGTAAATTCATTTTTTTCATAGCATGTACGGGTGCATCACTTGCCATCCCTACCATTGCTGCGAGGATACGGACGGTCTCCATCATCGAGGTTGCTTGAGCATTTAGCTCTTCTGCTGCTGCTGCCGCCTCTTCTGAGTTAGCCGCTACTTGTTGGGTTACTTGATCAACTTGACCCATTGCCTGATTGATCTGACCCATACCCTCAGATTGCTCTTTACCGGCAGTCGCGATTTCACCGATCAAATCGGATACTTTTTTAGACTGTTCTACGATATCTTGGAACGCTGTGTGGGTTGCATGGGCGATCTCATTACCCTCTTTGATCTGACCTACAACCTCTTCGATAATATCCGAAGTCTCTTTGGCAGCAGATGCTGCACGTTGAGCCAAGATTACGAACTTCATCCGCAACTACGGCAAATCCTAGACCGTGTTCACCGGCGCGCGCCGCTTCAACGGCTGCATTGAGAGCCAAAAGGTTCGTTTGGAATGCGATTTGATCGATGGTTTTGATAATACCGCTGATTTTTGCCGCTGATTCGGTAATCGCGTGCATAGAGTGAGAGAGCTGTTCACCCTTTTCATATCCCGCTTTTGCCGAATCGTTTGAGTTTTTCGCCAAAATATCGGCTTGACGTGCGTTATCGACGTTTTGTGTGTTGATCGCGGTGGACTCTTCGAGAGTCGCGCTTACTTCTTCGACACTGCTTGCCTGCTCGACTTGCCCCTTGTGCCAATGACGACGGATGATGACGCTACTTGATCGGATGCCGACGTGATCTGCATTGCGCCATCACGAATAGAGGTGACACTCGCGGTGATTGCGCGGGTAACCGAGCGGATGATCAAGATAGCTAATAATGTTGCAACCGCGATCGAAATCGCGACAACGCTCATAGAAAACACCATAGCCGAAGAGGTTACTGCTTGTGAGGCTTTTACCGTCTCATCTCCGCCATCTACATTCATTTGAGCAATTTTATCCATCGATTCCAATGCTGCCGTGCGGGGAGCACGGCTCGCTTCGATAAACGTTTTCATCTGATTGAAATATGCCTCTTCCATCGCCGGATTGGTATTCGTCGAAAGAGGGACAAGGGTATTGGCTTGAAATTTCAAACTCAAATCTTTCCATTTAGCGAAATTTTCTTCAAAATTTTTCCACTCTGCCGCTTCATCCGATTCTCTTGGAAGCGAACCGTATACTTTCGCCCCTTTTTCATATCGCTCGAATCCTTTGTTCATACGATCTAACGCATCTTGCAGTTTAGATCCCATCCCTGAGTCCCCTTGCAATCCGCGCACACGGTTTTGCTGGATAACGATTTGGTTGATCCCGACACGCATATCCATAATGCCCACGATACAAGGGAGAGTGTCGTTTCCAAGAGCATTAACTGATTCGTCCCATTGTGTCAAATTTTTGTATGACATATACCCAAGAAGCATCAATGCCGCCATCATAAATCCCGCAAGCATCATTAGCTTGCTTTGTAACACCATATTTTCTAGCCACTTCATCTTATTCACCCTCACTTATTTGTGCAATTTGTTCTAAATTCATCAATTCATCCGCTTCGAAAAGTTTCAAAACATCGAGTATCATTACGACGTTCTCTTCGATCTGTGCCATCGAGCAGATAAAGTCGGTATCGACACCGCTGCCGAATTTCGGTGCTGCTCCCAGATGGGTGCTGTCGATACTCGCCACTTCTTCGACACGGTCGACGATAAAACCGACGTTCACTTTATCCACTTCGACGATGATGATCGCCGTGTGCATATCCGCCTCGCGCTCTTCCATCCCAAATCTCAGCCGCGTATCGACGACAGGGATGATCGAGCCGCGCAGGTTGATCACCCCTCTCATGTACTCAGGGGTTTTAGGGACATAGGTCACCTTCATAATCGCGATGATCTCTTTGATCCGATCGATCGCGATACCGTATTGCTCCTCACCCAGAAAAAACGTCAGATACCGTTCACGTCTGGATTGGGTTGTGTTTTGCTCCATTTTTAGACTCCTAAAATCATTTTTATCGATTTGACCAGTTTTTCATCGTTAAACGGTTTGACCATCCATCCCGTTACCCCGATCTCTTTGCCCTTCATTTTTAGCTCTTCCGAACTCTCGGTCGTGAGGATAATGATCGGTTTGGTTTTATAACGATCATCACTTTTGATAGAACGGGCTAAATCCAATCCGTTCATCTCCGGCATGTTGACATCACTGATGAGGAGATCAAAATTCTCAGCACCGCTTTGTAATGCCCCAACAGCTCCAACGGATTGAGATACGATTTAAACTCGATCACCCCGCTATCGATCAAACCCTCCAATGCTAACTCCGCCGTTGCGATAACTGCTCTTGAATCATCTACGATAATTACTCTTTTCCCCATTATTTTCCTCCTTGAATGTATTTTTTAAAAAAATTCCATGCCGTCATCGTCGTCATCGTTGGTGCAACCTCCTTGTTCCCGATAATCTGCTCTATCTGCATGCACGAGCTGAAAAACGAACTGTCCAGATAGTGGATATCGGCCGTATCCTGCAAGCCGAAGATATGTTCGCGCCATGAGGTGAGATCGGTCCCCAAATGCTCGATCAGCATCACGAGGGTTTTGAGTTTTTTCGGCTCATCGATAATCGCATCGGCATGCTCTTTTAAAAATGCCCCCAGTGATGAGAGGGCATACGCCAAC
>CAWJRP010000025.1:0-72156 GCA_963845295.1 Sulfurimonadaceae bacterium
CTTTTTGGCGGAAAAAATCGGCCTGTTCTTTGGTGATAAAGTCATAATCGGTTTTACCGATTATCTCACCGCATGATGCACCGAAAAAGTTCTCGAATGAGGAATTACACATCATATAAACACCTGAGCCGTCTTTGACCCAGATCAGATCGGGGATCGTGGAGATGACGGCCGCTAATTTTACTTTGGTTTTTTCTAAGTGTTCTTCGGTACGTTTTCGCTCGGTGATGTCTAAAATGGTGCCGATTTGACCAATCGCAGCCCCGGTTTCATCAAGGTAGAGCGCTTTGTGAAACATCACAGTATGATCTACACCCCGTGCATCCTGCAACTGTGTTTCGTATATCTGGGTGCCGCCATTGCGAAATAGTTCCGCATCCGCGTCGAAAAATACCTGTGCCTGTTCACGGGAAAAGAGGTCAAAAACCCCTTTTCCGATCAGCTCCTCTTTATTTTTGCCGTAAAATTTTTCGAAGGCTTTGTTAAATCCTTTGTATCGGGTCTCTTTATCCTTAAAAAAAATCGGCACCGGAATGGCGTTCAATAGCGATTCAAGGAAGCGATTTTGCTCTATCAACTGCGCTTCTTGAATTTCACTATGCATTATCTCTTCTTTTAATTCTACACTCAGTTGATGCGTGCGGCTGTACCATTTTCCGAGATAAAAAATAAATCCCATTATCATAAACAGAGGGATAGTATAAAAAAGAGATCTTAGTAGTACCTCTGAGGCATCTTCATAGTAGATAAATTTCCAAGGGGCATTGGCAAACGTTTTAGAGTAGACGTATTTACCGTCAATAAATGAAACTTCCCCTCGGGTGTCGTGTAGCGTTGTTATTTTACTACCTAACAAACTATCGATTTTAATAATCTCTTTTGTATTCGGATCGGCGATATTATTAACGGCGATCACTTCGTTTTCTTTGTTGATTATGGCACTGTGGTAACCTAAGTGATCCAATCTTTTTAGCATCGTACTTTGCGACGCAAGGGTTATATCAATTTCCGTAATACCGAGAAATCTCTCTTTATCATACAAAGGCATTCCAAGCGTTACCATCAACCCCAGACCGCCGTTATCTACATACAAAGGGGTGAAAAACAGCTCTTTATTCGGGTTCATTTTTGGTGTTGCATATTGAAACAACGGTTTGTTTTTATATTCCGGCAATAAAGCAAAATCTTTTGACTCTACAAACGGATAGAGTGTCATAAAGTCTTTATTTGAGTAGTAATAAACCCAGGCAAGATCTTTGTTTTGTTCTTTTATCAGTTTAAAGTATCGTATAAGATATAAACTCATCTCCATCTCTTGGAGGGTTGAACGATCTTTTTTTAATCCGCCGTATCCCGATATATTGGCTTTATCCTCATTAGCGATATTTTTATCAAAAGCATGATCTGCCGTGTAATTGCCTTTGAAATTATATTCTTTAACCAAAGGAGCGAACTTTAATCGCATATTTTCCTTATTGTCGATAACCAGTTGTGCCGAGGCATTCAGGTATTTAACGGCATCAATACCATTTTGGATATTGTTTTCAAGCTCTGTTTTAATGTTGTCTGCATTATGATAAATTTCGTTTAGTTGATGCTTTTTGTCGCTCATCAAAGACGATGAGACTTAATACTAAAAGTAAAAACAGCGCTATTTTTACAAATAGTTCGACCCTATTCATTTTATTCATACTGATATTTCCAAACTTAAATTATTAAAGTATTTTCTATTTTTTCAATCGTATTACACAATTTTTTATTTTATCGTTATCATGGTCTTATATCAGTCTCTTTTATACCTCTAAAACAGAACCGAAATATGACTAATTAAAATAGTTTGTATAAAATTTGGACTGTTTTTTGCTAGTACTCCTTAGAAATATATTTATAGGGGGTACAAATGCAGGTTCAAACAAACGGTTCTTTTCCGTTCTCAAACCCTTTTGGCACCTCCACCTCTTCACCTCCCCCATCAGTTAAAGAGAGCTCTCAATCGGGAGAAGTCGATCAGATTAAAAACGATTACAGTATGATTTCCCAAGAGCTAAACCCCTCTGAACGGCGACTTTATAACACCCTAATCAACGCCGAAAACTACCAAGCCGCCAAAGGGATCGTAACGGTCGGATTTATGCGCGCTGCGGGTATTTATAACGACAGCAACGGAGTTCCTCTCTCTGGTACATCACTCTCAAACGACCTGACAAAATTAAATCCACCCAATTCTCAAGAGAAACAAAAAGCCCTTACATTTCTACAGGAGTATCTTGCACTCAATCCTTCAGCTATGACTCTGAATCAAGAGCGACGGGGTAATTTACTCGACCTGACAGCCTGATGCGCATGACGTTAGGCGATTTACGGGAGCTATTAATCTCTAATTCCAGCACTGCCACAGAAGAATACACCCGTTTGTTTCACGGACGGGGAAATACGTATGGCGAGTATCGGTTTCTCACTGTGGACAGTGTCGATAAAGTGCTGTTTGCCGTGCTGTTTGATGGCTCTGATGAGGAAGAAGCCATTATCTCGATGCTGCATGATTTTTATACGAGTGAAGCGAAATGGGAGGCATTGGTACTCCAGCAGCGCTATCTCCCCTCTTCCCCCTCAACCCTCATCGCAGGAAAACTGCCGAGCGAGACCCATGCAAGTGAAAACGGTCTCAAATACCACATCAACTTCCTAAATGCTCAAAATATCGGATTTTTTCCCGACATGAAAATAGGACGGGAATTTGTCCGTGAACATTCCAAAGAGAAAAAGGTTTTAAATCTCTTCTCATACACCTGCTCATTTTCGGTTGTTGCGATCACAGCGGGTGCAAAGTCGGTAGTCAATGTCGATATGAATAAAAACGTCCTCACCACGGGAAGAGAGAACCATAGACTCAACAAACTCGATACCAAGAATGTGGAATTTATGCCCTATAACATCCTCAAATCATGGAGCCGCATCCGCAAAAGCGGTCCCTATGATCTGATCATCATCGATCCCCCCAGCTTTCAAAAAGGCTCATTCGCCGCGACAAGCGATTATGAAAAGATTATACGACGGCTTCATGAGTTTGCCGCAGAAGAGTGTATCGTCCTCTCGGCGCTCAACGCTCCTGAACTGGATAGCGAATTTATAAAAAAACTTTTCCGTGACAATGCACCTGAATTTCGTTACATTGAAAGATTGAAAAATTTGGAGAGCTTCCCCGAAATAGAGGAAGAGCGAAGTTTGAAAAATCTGATTTTCAAAAAAGAATCTACATCGTAGGATAATCCAAATACCCCTCTTCACCTTGGGTGTAAAAGGTATCGGGATTCGGGGTATTTAACGGGCATTTTTCGCAAACCGTTCGGGGAGATCGGGGTTGGCCAAAAAGAGCGCTCCAAATGCCACCGCATCTGCCAATCCACTTTGAATTGCCATATTTCCCCTCTCTTGCGTATAGCCGCCGTTGGCTATCAAGACACCTTTATACGCTTCTCGCAAAACACTCAGGTCTACGACATTCGCCCCGTGACGGATATCTCCCTCCAGTGCATCGACGATATGCAAATAAGCGAGATCGAACTCATTCAGTATTTCACAAATATAAGAGAAGTGGTTCGTAGGATCGGAATCTTTCATATCATTAAATGTTCCGCTTGGAGAGAGTCTTATCCCCGTTTTGTCCGAACCGATGGCAGCGATAATCCCCCTCACGATCTCCAAAAGAAACCGTGAGCGATTATCTATGGAACCTCCGTAGGCATCTTCTCTGTGATTGGTACCGTCTCGTAAAAACTGATCGATCAGATAGCCGTTGGCCCCGTGGATTTCCACCCCGTCAAATCCCGCTTCGATCGCATTCTTAGCCCCCCTGACATAGTCCTGAACGACGTTTGCAATCTCGTTGATCGTGAGCGCATGCGGCGTCACAAACTCTTTCATCCCATCAGGGGTGTAGATGCTCCCTTCTGGCTTGATGGCGGAAGGGGCGACGGGGAGTTCTCCGTTATGAAACGCGGGATGGGAGATTCTCCCGACATGCCAAAGCTGTAAAAAGATTCGCCCCCCGCACTGGTGTACCGCTTTGGTCACTTTTTTCCACCCCTCTACCTGTTCGGGAGTATGAATACCAGGAGTATGCGGATAGCCGATCCCCCGTGTCGAAATCTGTGTCGCTTCGGTGATGATAAGACCTGCGGAGGCTCTTTGGGCATAATAGCGCGCCATCATATCATTAGGGATATTTCCCTCCGAACTTCGGCACCGTGTCATCGGCGCCATAAAGATACGATTTTGCAAAAGGTAATTATCAATTTTTATAGGGGAAAACAGATCCATAACGTACTCCTCATCTAAGATGGTGAGACCATTGTCCCATAAACAGATTTATACAATTATGAATAATATTGAGTAATTTTAAAATAAAAAGTAGATTACTAATCTATGACTTGTATTTTATCTCCGTATATTCGTTTCCGCTGGGCGGTATAGTCCCACCAGACTCTAGCGTCACCGCCGTTCATAAAATCGGTAATCGACATCAGAACATCCAGCATGCACGGGTCTTGCTTCTCTCCGAACGCTTTGCAAAACCGTACATACAGATCATACGGGTCTTCTCCTCTGAGCTGGTCGGGAGAAATAATGCCAACACGTGCAAGATCGGCGGCAACCGTTTTGCCGATATTGGGAAGGTCGGTGAGTTTAGAGACATTTTTTCGGATCACTTTAGAGGGATTCATACTCATACCTTTCTATCATGGGATGTATCGAATAATGCCCTTGCAGCTTTTGCACTTCGAGAGGGGTATTAAAAACTTCAGAGAGATTCGTACTGCTTAGTACCTCATCTTTTTGACCCGATGCGTAGATTGTCCCCTCTTTGATGAGAACAGCCGTTTTGATCTCCTCAAATACCTCTTCGATATGATGGGTGACCAAAATCACCGTCGTATCGCTACGGGCAAGAGAGCGCATCATCTCGATAAAATCGAGCTGCGCTTTGATATCCAGTCCTACCGTCGGCTCATCCAATAATATCGCTTTGACCGGATGTACCAACGCCCGTGCCACAATGCATTTTCGAAGCTCCCCCGTCGACATCTCACTCAAACGCTTATCTCGCAAATGCTCAATTTCCAATCGCATCATGGCACGTTCTGCCGCTTCGATCTGCTCAGTTGTTACTTCCAAATGATCGAACAATCCGATCGTTCCGTTAAAACCGCTCAGTACCGTCTCAAAACCGCTGAGATATCCGCTCTCAAATGCAAAACGGGTATGCAGATCGTTCGTCACAACCCCTAAATTTTTACGTAATTCAGTAACGACCCATCGCTCGTTGCCCAGTATTTCCCGTTTAAACGGCTCCTCTTTATACGAGGGATAAAGTTCGCAATTAATCAGTTTTATAAGAGTCGATTTCCCTGAACCATTAGCACCTAAGATAACGCAATGTTCCCCCTGCTCAATTAGAAGCGTTATTTTTTTTAAAACGAGGGTAAATTCATAGCTCAAATCAACATTCTCAAACAATACAATAGGAAAAGAGATAGACATTATTGTCCTAGCGCGAAAACGTTAGAGAGGGTATTGATATAGTTGAAATATCCGGTGATAGCGACCGCTTCGACGATTTGAATATCGGTATAACCCAACTCTTTAAGCGCATCAATCTCCTCTTTGAGGATTTTATAGTTATCTTTTTTGGACGCTTTGATACAAAAGTTCAAAAGCGCCTTTTCGGCATCGCTGGCGGAAATAGCATCAACCCCCTCTAGTACCTCTTCGATTCGCTGCTCTGATAACCCGAGCATCTTGGCAATCCCTTTATGGACATCGACACACATTTTACAGCCGTTCTCTTTTGAGATCAACAGTGCGATCGACTCTTTGATATCGTAAGAGAGATGCGTTTGATTGAGCAAGAATCCCTGAACCATCCCGTCCGTTGCGACATAGATATTTTCATCCAACGCCAATAGTTTGAAAATCTCGCCGAGTTTCCCCGTTTTTTCTAAAATCGGGCGAGCTTTTTCCTGAATTGCGGGAGACATCTCTTCAAATTCGGGTAATGCAATGTGAGCCATTAATATCCTTTATTTTGTAAGCATTTTAGGGCTATATTATATGCTGTCAATCTTAGTTATTCTTTCAACAACAGCGATCTTAAAACGTTAACTGAAACGAACTAAACAGATAATCGTTTGGAGCTACAGAGGCGTGACAAGCGATACATTCCGCTGAACCGTTCGCATAGGGTACATAAGTGTCTCCCTTTTTAACAAATCGCGCATAACCCCAGTGATCACCGTTTTGATCGAAATGTTTGGAATCTTTTACCATGTATTCAATCCGCTGAAGTTTATCAGCTTCAAGTGCATCGGGATAGGTACTCATCGGATTAACGCTCCATCCGATCTTGACCATGATACTCCCCTCCGGCATTGGGAGCTTTTTTGCTTTAATAGCATCATAGGCAATCGGATTAGCAAGAACATAACGAAGTTCCTTTTTGTCAGTACGCCAGTGAGTTGCAACGATCCGATAGTCTTGATATCCCTCGATTGTTTGAAACGGCAAACCTGTATCCGGCATTTTGATATCGGGAAGCGATGATGCAGAAAGTGTTGATAAAAAAAGGGAAGCCGAAGCAAATATAATGATACGTTTAAACATATGTACTCCTATGATTATAGGTAGCATATTACTCCTCTTTCATAAACGGCACCACAATCTTTATTTCATCGCCATCATTAAAAAACCTGTAAATCCGGCATTATCCTCACCGATCAGAGGAGAAATGTGTGATTTCATCTCTTCGAGCATCTTTGTGTATCTCTCATAAAATTCGTATGTCGGGCGGGGTTTGTACGTCAGCCCCTCGATCTCGAAAAATTTAATGATATCTTTTGTCGTAGTCGGTTTGATAAAAAACGCTTTATCCCTCGCGTAGTAATACGGGATGAGAGTTACAATCGACCATTTCGCGAGCTTATAGGTCGACAATACATCAACTAGTATTCCAAACCCTTTCTCTTTATTTGCATGTAAAAGTTCATATAATCCTATGGCAAACATATCTTGCTGTTCCATACTCATCTGTTTTACCATATCACGGACTTTTGGTTTTTCAAAAAGCGATATAAGAGAGGACTTGGAGACGATTTTAGCAAAGCCCTCACCTATCTCTTCGGTACGCGAAAATTTCTCAGGTGCAAACATCTCCTGCACACTTTCACCTATTTTTGCCGTATTGTGCCGTTTGATGATCGGAAGTAACCCTTCGTCTTCGAATCCTTTGGGGTAAAAGGTGAAAAAACTTGCCTCGGCTTCTTTGAGTTTTTTTAGATTCATATCATCTCCCCTATTTTCTATCCCTATACTTGTAAAAATGACAATTCATGGCTCGTCATCGTCGGACTAAATTCGGTGATCTCATACTCAGCTACACAGTGACGATGAAACGGAGCGATAGAGGTGTCAGGTGATACCTATAACCTCTCACTTGTTTTGGGTTTCACATCGGGGGCATTTTTGAACAATGACAGCTCATGAACACGTGAACCCCGAAGGGTCAATTTTCAATAGCTTTCTACGCGTATACCGATAATAAAAATTGCGATCGCATCTCGGCAACCACGTCTGAAGGGTTGTGCGTTTTCAAGACAAGATTTTTATTGTTTTTAAGCTCATCTTTGATTTTTGCAATCGTATCCGAAGCCGACCCTTTATCTTTGTTCTCAAGAGAACCTGACAACGTCTCTAACTGGCTTTTGAGCTCCGTTTGCTGTTGGCTTATCTTGGTGCTTCTTCTTTTGGTATTGGACGATTCTACCAATTTATTGGCTTCTTCAAATAACGACTGGGCGGTGTCGAAATCACCTTTGTCAATCGCTGTTTTCATCTTCTCCATAAAGCTATTCAATTGATCTTTGTCTTGTTGATAAGAATTGGTGGTGGTAGCGGTGGTGGTGCTATTGTTGTAAGAACTGTAAACGGATCGCATCGTCTCTCCTCAGGGGTATCCCTTTGAGAAGCAAATGACATTCCTACAATCGACAATCCTTATATGCTATAATCCCTGACAATGAAAATTTTCGTTCTTCTTTTTTTAATTTTTAATCTCATTACATTCTTTGTATTCGGATACGATAAATATTTAGCGCGTGCCAACCGTCGACGGGTTAGTGAAAAAACGCTTTTGAATCTTGCTTTTTTCGGGGGAAGTGTCGGAGCTGTTTTCGCCCAAAAAATATTTCGTCACAAATCAAAAAAATACCGTAATACTTTCTGGATTATTTTAACGATTCAATTTATCCTCTTTGAAGCAATCTGGTTTTTTTCCTCCGACGCTTCTCATACGCTGCAAAATTTTTCACTCTAAATTTACCTATCAAAAAATAGGCTCAAGCATTCAATCTTGACCTAAAATTCATAATCCTTTTCATCTCTGATCGTAAAGTGCGCAAATGCACCTTCGACGCTCATCGTATTTTTATACTTTGTTGCCGTCAGTTTCACCGCTTTTGTCTCCAAATTACAAACCGCGATACGAAAATTCGATCCCATAAAAGGTTCCACAATACAGACAATATTTCCCTCTACTTCGCGTGTCGCGTGTATTATCCCCTGTAAATTATGAAAAAAATACTTAGGATAGCTCAGAGGAGTGATTTCGACGACCTCAGAATATCTTTTCTTATCCAATGTACTCGCAATGGTGGCAGCATCCTCAAAATTATCAAACTGTACGCACCAATCATCAAAAACTTTATTAAAATGATCTAGATCTTCATCCAAAAACCCGCCTGCTGGAGATTGCAAAGCATAAATACTCACGTAACTCCTTACGCTTTTCTCATATTAAACAATAATACCGCCACAAATGCCAACACACATCCGATGAGTGTCGAAAGTGCCAATCCCTCACCGTAAACTACCCAGCTCGAAAGAATCGCCCCGACAGGGACGATAAACATATATACACCTGTCCGATGCGCCCCAACTTTCCCCGCTGAAACAAAATAAAGAGCCGTACTGAATGTCCCGGGGAGTATCCCTATCAATGTAATCGTAATCCAAAATGTCTCATCATACGCACCGAAATCGAAAGGATGATACGGCAGAGCGAAAAGCATGTTTAAAAAGGCTGTAATACCGAAAACGACAAAGGTATAAAACATCAAATGTGCCCGTTTTGCCGCTTTTTGCGAAATAACCGTTACCAATGCCCATACCACAGCACATCCGAGAAAATAGGAGCTATCTAGATTCAAGAACGCAAAACCCTCAAAGGGTACACGAAGCAGTATCAACGCACCGAGGATGCCGATGACGAGTGCCCCGACTTGCCTGGATGTGACCTTCGTTCCTAAAAAAGAGATAGAGAGAATATAGGTAATGATCGGGGCGAGTGCGGTGACCATCGTACCGCCATACCCCGCCTGACCGTGAAAAAGTCCCGCAAAGAAAAGGTAGTTAAAAAGAGATGTCAACGCTCCCGCAATCGCCATATATATAAATCCGATCCGATCTGTTTTCAGCGGCGTTTTGAGATACCAAATAACAGGGATAATAGTGATAAACGAGATAGCATAACGCCAAAAAGCGGCAACATGCGCGTTGGAATGCTCCGCCGCAACCTTCCCTGCCGTCCATGCAAACCCCCAAAAGAGCATCGCGATAATCATCCATACTATATATTTTGTTGTGTTTTTTGACTCGTCCATACTTTGTTTCATCTCACTTATTAGATACGTAAAAAATCAGCCGTATCATTGTGATAGAATAATATCATGATTTACCCGTCATCACTCGATTTAAAGGCTCTACTATGACCGCATCCAATTTCTCCCTCCCCGATTACCTAAACCGTATCGGCTACAGCGGCAGTGTCAGTCCCAACCTAGCAACTCTCACCGCACTGATGAGCCATCAGCTCCAATCGGTTCCGTTTGAAAATACCGAAGTGCAAGCCGGACGGATCCCCTCGCTGATCCCAGAGGATATCTATACCAAAATCGTCACGGATAGACGCGGGGGCTATTGCTACGAAGTCAACGGGCTCTTTGCTATGGCACTCACCGCCATCGGATTCGAGTGGTATTTTGCAGGAGCGCGTCCGATGTTCTACCCCTCGCGCCGTCCCAAAACTCATATGGTCGTGATTGTCGCTATAGAGGGTAAACACTACCTTTGCGATGCGGGATTCGGAGGATACGGGCTGCGAGAGCCTTTAAACGTAAAAAGCAAGATTGAAGCGGAACAAAACGGTGATCGTTTTCGTCTGGAGCTGATAGATGGCGAATATGTTCTCCGTTCATTGGTCAACGACGAATGGATACCTCAATACGGCTTTGCTCTCCTGCCGCAGGAGTGGATCGAATTTAGCCTTGCCAACTATTTTAATGCAACACATCCCGACACGATCTTCACCCAAAAAAAGCTGGCAGTTATGCAGACACCCACGGGACGAAAAATTCTCCTCAACGATACGCTCAAACTCATCGAAAACGGTGCCGTCACCGAAACAACCGTCGATTACACCTTTGCGGCACAAGAGCATTTCGGATTAACCCCAGTTAATTAAAAATGCTACAATAGTAACAATAATTTCAAGGAGTCAACATGCGCTTAATTCCAACGATTTCTGCTCTTGTTTTTGCAGCGGGCACTTCTCTCTTTGCCGGTAATTTTACCCTTCACAGCAACGATCTCTCTGGTCAGCTCACCAAGACTCAGGAATTCGCGGGATTCGGATGTGACGGAGCGAATATCTCTCCCGAACTGCACTGGAGTGATGTTCCGAAAGGAACCAAAAGCTTTGCCGTAACGGTGTACGATCCCGATGCCCCGACGGGGAGCGGTTGGTGGCACTGGGTCGTCTTTAATATCCCTTCTTCTACCCTGTCGCTTCCATCGGGTTTCGGCGATGTAGCCAAAAAACAGATGATACAGGCCACCCAGAGTATCACCGATTATGGCAAAGCGGGATTTGGGGGAGCGTGCCCGCCCAAAGGAGACCATCCTCATCGCTATATGTTCACCGTCCATGCTCTCAATGTCGATCATCTCGATTTGGATCCCAAATCTTCCCCCGCTTTGGTCGGCTTTATGCTCAATGCCCACTCATTGGGCAAAGCGACTATCGTATCGTATTACGGAAGATAATTTTTATACTTCCGCCCCGGTTCTCCCTCTTTGCATCAAAACATGTTATACTTTATTAGAATTGTTGCATAAGGGTTCGGGAAATGCCTCAAAAAACATGTTTAGCGCAGTTTGATTCGCCGATAGTTTTAATACAGCCGCTAACATACCCAAAGGTGGGGCTTGTAACTCAAGACAACACCATTTATGTCCACGATCTCTCTACTGGAGAGTCAACTAAAATTTTTCGTCCCAACATTTTTGAAAATGATACTCTCTATTGTGCTTTTGATCCTCATCACAATCGTCTTCTATTCGGAAGCGATAAGGGGCATTCTCTAAACCTTATAGACTTGGATGAAAAAAAAATACTCATCCAGTTTGATCTCGATCAGCAATCCCCAACGATCATCGCATTCTCTCCAGACGGACTTTATTGCATCTGCGGAACCGATCAAGGGCGCGTATTGTTGTGGCGTAGCAACTCCAATACCCTCATTGCCAGACTCCACTCTTTTCCCGAGTACAACACCATATTTTCAAAACCCAAAACAAATTACGTCTCGGCATTAACCTTTGATGGTATGATGTTAGCCTCATCAGGTTACGGCGGCAGTATTGTCGTAACGGACTATCGCACTCAAAATTTTACGAAACGCTATAGCCCGAGTTATATGAAAAATACGGTTCTTTTGCTTTATAACGATTCATTGATTACGGGAAACCAAGAAGGGACCCTTATTAAAATCGATCGAAACGGGAAACTGCCCAACCAGCGCCTCGGAACCTCCCATAAAAACATCCGATATCTGTTCCGAATAGGACCTAAGCCTTATATCCTAGCGGCTTCTGAGTTGCCTTATGTCACCCTCATCAACGGCGATACGTTTAAAATCATTCAAGAGCGCTATCTGGAACTTGATTCTCCTCTCTCCGCATTGTCTCCTATTAATGATTATCTCTTGGCCGGAAATCAAAACAAAGAGTTTCTAAAATTCGATCTTCAGCCGTTTGAACACCTTGAAACGTTGATTAAAGAACAAGAGTATGCAGCTGCCTATCTTTGCTGCATGGAAGAGCCGCTATTGCTGCATTGTGATCTTTATCAAACGCTTGAAACGGTTTATGCCGAACACATGAAAAAAGCAAAAGAGTATTTGAAAAACAAAATGACCGAAGAAGCCAAACACATTTTGGAACCTTTCCAAGCCACAAAGACAAAAGAGATCACAGAAGTGTTTAAAGCGTACTCTTTCATGGACCGTTTTACCGCCCTTTTTGAGCAAAAAAAACTATCGGCTTTCTACGGCTATGCAGAGCAGTATCCCCTTTTACAAGAGACGAGCGTTTACCATCATGCGGAACAGCTTTGGACAGAGAAATTTACAAAAGCCCAAAAACTGATGTTGCTTAAAAAAGAGAAAGAAAGCCACGAAGAGCTTAGTATGTTTGCAACCGTCAGTTCCAAGCGCCCATTCATCCTGCTGCTCATCCAAAATTTCGATGTTCTCATAAGCTATTCCAAAGCGATTCAAACAAAAAATTACTATCAACTCAAAAATCTTACGCAGAGTTTTCCGTTCCTTCGAAAATTTCCTTCCTATATTAACTTTATCAAAGAGACCGGAGAGATCGCAAGCGCCATCACCCAAGCGCTTAAAGAGCGCTCATTTGAACAGGTAGAACTGCTTTTGGATGAATTAAAAGATGTGGTTCAATATGAATCCGAATATCTGCAGCTCAAAACACTTTATTCATTGGCAAAAAACTTAAATCATGAAATTGTTAACGACCATTTACGTTCCGCTTATCATCTGATCGATACCCATCCTGAGCTTTTACTGCTCCCCTGGGGTGAAGAACTCAATACGCAATGGCAAGAAAAGCTCTCACAAGCAGAACAATATGCCATTAGAGGTGATGTACCGTCCATTAAAGAGGAGTTTTCCGACTTTATCAATCTGCCGCAACGGCATGGAAGGCTCGGAGATATTTTACGAACGACCTATCATGTACAACTAAAAAAACTCCTCAAAACCGATCCGAAAGCTTTTACGTCAGGGGTATTCACCTACTGCGACCTATTCGGCATCGATACGGAACTGCGCATTTTACTCAAAAAAGCGAAGCGCAAAGAGGTTGTTCCCAATCTCACACAAGTACACCTGACCCCTAAAAAAAGAGACTATTGGCTCTCACATTTCACGATGCTTCCCGATAAAATAGCGTAATTAAGATGATGCAAGCCACCCAGAGTATCACCGATTACGCTTCAGAGATAGAGAACGGATGACGAACCTCTCCGATACGAGGCGAGGCATATTTTATATGCTCATTGCCTCCTTTTTATTCGCATTGACCATGGCGTTTGCCAAGCTCCTCTCTGCCTCTATGGGATCGGTTGAAGTGACCTTTTGGCGAAACAGTATCGGTCTTATCGCCATTGCCGCCACGCTGTTTCACACCCCGATCCGTAATGTCGGGGGGCGCCCTTTTACCCTCATATTTCGCGGTGTTATCGGCACCGTTGCCCTCCTCACCTTTTTTTATACGATCGGTGCCACATCCCTTTCCCATGCTATTGTTTTTGCTAAAACCGAACCGATCTTTACCGCTGTTCTCGCCTTTTTTCTCCTCAATGAGAAATTACGATTCAGTGCAGTTTTCGCCATTATCATCGGGTTTTCAGGGGTTATAATCTTGAGTAAAATGGAGTTTGATTATCTCCATGTCATGGGGATATTGACCGGATTTTTATCGGCATTGGCATACACCAGTGTTCGAAGCCTAAAAGCCTATTATGATTCGCGCAGCGTCGTCCTTTCGTTTATGATTGCCGGAATCGTTATCCCCGCCGTTTTAATGCTCATTGCCCAATACGTCACCTCTGAGTATTTTGCCTTTGCCCTTAGCCCTTTTACTATGCCCAGCGGAATCGATTGGGTTTGGATCGTTCTCATGGGGGTTGTAGCGGCAGTCGGTCAGATCTATATGACCCGTGCCTATTTTTACGCCAAGGCGGGGGTTGTCAGCACTATCAGCTACTCCGTAGTGCTGTTTGCGACCTTGTTTGGAATAATGCTGGGTGATCTGTTGCCTGATATCACTGTTCTTATAGGGGGAGTGCTGATCATTATCAGTGGCGTGATTCTATCACGTCAAAAATAACTTTTTTTATATGCGATTAACTAAGCTCGAGAGGGTAAAATGGCATTTGATTGGGACAAAAGGTTATGAATGCAAAAAATCATTATTTACGGCAAAGAGTACGGTTCGATTGAGCTGCCGCAGACGCAAGAGGCTTCCAGAGTCTATGCGATCATCACCAAAGCGTTCGCCTCGCGCCGACCCATTAAGATTTCCCTCCTTTTTTCTCCCGGAAAACTACGAGCATTGGGCTTTTATCAAAAAGGGGGAGCGCGTCAAGAGTTGGAAGATTTAGAACTCTATATCGACCTGGGAAAAGTGCTCCGATTTAATACCGAAGATGCACTCAAACTCAAAAACAGTATCGAACTGATCAACGATATCGCTCATAACCATTTCAATATCGCCAAACGTCTTACCCTCATCAACAAAGAGAAAAAGAGTTCTACCTCCGACACCTATCTGTTTTGGGACATCGAAAATTTTTCCAATATCGGTCCGATTTTCAACGATTTGATCGACAAATATGAGATTCCCGATCACCATATCTATATCGCCGCCAACCCCGACTCTCTCTATCTTTTTAAAGACGAGTGGGAAGCCAATCTCTACGATTACGGTAAAACCCTTAAATCGTTCAACTTTACCAAATGCGATCACGGAAAAAATGTAGCGGACGGTATTTTGTTGGATAATTTCAGACAACAGCACCTCAAAAACAGCGATATCTATGTCATGACCTTTGACCGTGAGCTCAAAGGGCTATTTATCGAAGCGTGCGATCTCAGCAACAATCTTTTTATGATGCAATGAGGTTATAACATGAAAAAATTTACCTCCGAACCCCTCAACGCTCTCCTATCATGGGCTCAAGAAGCACTCAAAGAGAGTGATGCCATCACCCTCGAAGTACTCAATCCCGATATCGGTCGGGGACACTACGCCGGGGAGATTATTACCGTTGACGAAACCGATTATATTTACCGCAGCTTCAAAGCCTGGTCTGATCTGGGAGAGCTTCTCTTTTGCCGTCTTCTTACCCCGAAGCTTCATAGTGAACACACGATAATACTGACGTATGAAAAACTTGACCTCAGCGACTCATTTCACCGCAGTGATGCCATTGAGGAAAAATACGGAACGGCATCGAGATTTTCATCAATCCACAAGAATGAAGAACCCGCATTTTTGAGCCCCTATCTGCGTGCACTGCGCAGTGTCAAGGTAGGAGAAAAAAAGCGGATACTCAATCTGGGGATCAATACGGGAGATGAATTCGACCTCATCCGCCATATACTCCCTCATAATGAATATATGAACCTCTCCCTCATCGGAATCGACCATTCCCAAAGCGCTATCAGCGTCGCGAAAGAACGGTTCGATGAGGGAAATGCGACCTTTTACGTCCATGATATTAACGATCTTTCCGCTTTGGATTTAGGGCGGTTTGATCTCATCATCACGATCGGAACATTGCAAAGTAGCACACTGGAGTTCAAACCTCTCTTCGCTTCACTGGTGCAAGAGTATCTCACCCCTAATGGTGCAATGATTCTCGGTTTCCCCAACTGTCGGTGGATGGGAGGGGAGATGATCTACGGTGCCAAAGCACCGAACTATCCCTATTCGGAGATGTCGATCCTCGTCAAAGACCTCTACTACTGCAAAAAATATTTACAGCAAAAGAAATTTCGGGTGAGTGTTACGGGGAAAGATTACCTATTTTTGACGGGAACCAAACTCATCTAACGTTACCGTCGATTATTTGATCCGCTTTCCGTCCCATGGATCTTTACGGGCATGGTCCGAATGGACTTCATTAAAGATCTCCTCCGTTTTTAAATGATATACATTTTTATCTTCCGTAACACAATAAATCTCATACATAATAAGATCCATGTTTTGTTTGACAACGACGTCAAGAATATTCAGACTGCGTGCGAATTCTAGGATATTACCAGCTACCTTTATATCTTTGGTAGAAATTTTAACGATTAAATCACCTTTGTAGCCGGCATACGTATTAACATCCTCTATATCGTAATCCAAAGCAAACCGAATAATTTTTTTTCTCTCACCCTGCATTTTAAACTACCTTCTTTTTGAATCTACATTGTGAAACGAATATACCATATAGCGAATTAAATTATATAACAACCCTTTTTAATGATTAAATTTGCCTAATTAGCATCAGCATGCTACAATGCTTAGCTAATGTAAAAAGGGAAAAGATGCTGCATCCACTTGTATGGTTCTTATTACTTTATTCTATAACTCTCTTCGGCCGAAGTGACGTAGAAGCGATCAATCTTTCACTCCAATCGCTTCAAAGCGAAGAATCTCTCCTCGATACAAATGTATTGGACAACACTCTTGATCACTATCGCGGTACCATCTCCCCTTTATACAAACGCTATCATGCAACGACAGAAGAATATGGACGCATCGAAGCCAAATTTACCGATGAGGGGGTCCCCCTCTTTTTCTCTCTGATCCCTTATGCCGAATCTAAATTCAATCCGACGATACATGGTTACGGTACAGCGGGATTATGGCAATTCAGCAAACAAAGCGGGCGTAATTTCGGTCTCACCGTTACCAAAAAGAACGATGAACGACTCAATATCAATCGCTCTACCGATGCAGCCATACGATATATCAAATATTTAAAAAAAGAGTTTGGAAGTTGGTATTTAGTCGATTTTGCTTATGCGATGGGAGAGGGGACTCTTCGTCGCTTGATACAGAGAAACGGAAGTGATAAAATGTCTGTACTCCTCCAAGATCCCCATTTTCCTTCTGGAACCAAAGCCCATTTTGCCAAAACGCTGCTGTTGGATGCAAAGATACATTATTCAAAAACGGATGAGGAAGAAAAGGGAAAAGAATCTCCCGAAGGAGAGAAATAAGATTCTTTTTTTAGCCGATATTCGTATAAACGGCTTGGACGTCATCGTCCTCTTCGAGTTTATCGATCAGTTTTTCGATATCCGCCATCTGCTCATCACTAAACTCTACCGGAGAGTTTGCGATACGTTCCAATGCGGCACTGTCAGGGGTAATCCCCATTTTTTCTAACTCAGCGGACAAGGCTCCGAATGCGGTGTATTCACCGTAAACACTCACTTCACCCTCTTCTTCTTCGATACTTTCAATCCCTGCATCAATGAGAGCGAATTCAAGCTCTTCGAGATCCATAGCTGGCTTAGGGAATCGGAATACCGCTTTGCGGCTGAACATAAATTCGAGTGAGCCGTTGTTAAGAGTTTCCCCTTTAGCACGACCGAAAATGGTACGGACATTGGAAATGGTACGTGCATTATTATCGGTAGCACATTCGACGAAAAAAAGTGCTCCGTGCGGCCCTTTCCCCTCGATATTCATCTCTGCCAATGAAATAGCATCTTTACCGGAAGCACGTTTGATCGCGGCATCGATATTGTCTTTGGGCATATTCTGCGCTTTAGCGGTCAAAATTGCACTGCGGAGTTTCGGGTTCATATCGGGGTCTTCCCCACCCTCTTTGGCTGCCATCGTAATGATTTTGCCCAGTTTTGGAAATATTCTCGACATATTTCCCCAGCGCTTCATTTTTGCCGCTTTGCGATATTCAAACGCTCTTCCCATACGGTATGCTCCTCTAAAAAATGTAAAAAATTATGAAATTATAGCGGGTTTAGCCTCTATCTTCAACGACGAAAAAACCGATCAACTCGGTTTATTCGTCAATAAATACGATATCGCTTTGGATGTTGTTAAAGAGGAGTGAGCGGTTATCGACACGATGCTGATACAAGAACGTATTCACTTCCATCGAGCGCAGTACTGTTGTGTTGTAATAATAAGCGTTAGAGCAGCGACCCACAAAGAGGAATGAAAAGAGCAGTTTGATACGCGGATTTTCAAACATCTCATGCGGCTGTGCCAAAAAGGTGAGTCCAAATTTTTTGAGGTTGACAAGGTCGAAAATATAGAACATAAAGTCTTCGAATTTGGTATAGAACCCTTCCAAACTCGAAATTTCCTGCATGATGTAGTAGTAATTATCCAAAAGTTCCCGTTTTTGCATCATCTGAGAAAGCTTGCTTTTGATATCCCGTTTGCTTGCAAAAAACGAAGGGCTTACCGCCATATAAATGTTTTGACGCTCAGCAATCGCCACATCCAAAGCGGCATTGAACTCGTCACTCTCATCAAAACACATATAGTGAAAATCTGACCCTTTTTTAAACTTCTCCTCTACCTCATCCGGAGTAGGATTGGAGAAATCAAGATAAAGGGTCGCAATACCGCTGTCGATAACAAATTCACGGATTTTATTGGCAAGGTGTGTTTTTCCTGATCCTGGTTCCGCCAGAATAAGGGTATTTTCACGTAATACGCGATCTTGAAGTTCGAGAGTTGCGATAGAGCTTTTAAATTTTCCGATTTTTCGTTTCATAGTTTTATCCATCAAAGGGAGATTATAGTGGGAGTAAGTATAGCTAAAGGTAACGGATTTAAAAATAAAGGGATAGTTATTCCCATATTTCCTGCGTTATCGTAACATCTCCTCGATCACTGTGGAAGCTGAGTTCACCGTCACTGATGTTGCATTGCAGACGCATCGAACGCTCACAAAGATTCTCTATCCCCTCTGCATGCAAATGGAGTACACGAAGATTTTTAAAACGCGCAAACGTCGCGCCGTATTGTTTCCACCATGCGACGGCGCTTTTATAGTTATAAGTATAGACGATCACCTTCTCACTTCGTCCGCATGCTTTACGGAGCCGCTTCTCATCCATCTGCCCCAAATCGATCCACAGCTCGATTTCACCTGCGTAGTTTTTCTCCCATAGTTCGGGTTCGTCATCTCCCCCGATCCCTTTGGTAATGACGAGTCTATCAGAGGCATTTAGGGCAAAAGCGACGAGACGGATCATGAGACGCTGATCGGTCTCGGAGGGGTGCTGGGCTATCGTGATCTCATGGGTCTCGTAGTAGTTGCGATCCATATCGGCAATACTGAGTTGTGCTTTGTAGATCGTTGAACCTGCGGCCATGAGAACTCCCTTGTAAGTGTGTGATTATGGCATAGTGGGGCTTATAATGGAGCTATTAGCCGATAAATGGTAAAATTACGAATGATACAAACCATACCTATTGAAACCTTTTTAGAATCCATTAACACCTATGACCTCATCATCGATGCGCGAAGTCCGCATGAATACGGTGAGTCCCATATCCCCTTTGCGAAAAATTTTTACGCACTGAATGACGAAGAACATCACGAAATCGGTACGATTTACAAACAGATATCCCCTTTTGAAGCACGGGTCAAGGGGGCTTCGTATGTCTGCCTCAATGCGGCTCGTCATATTCACGATATTTATCCCGCCTTTACTCCCAATTCAAGAGTCGCCATCTACTGTGCCCGTGGCGGTATGCGTTCTTCCTCTCTGGGAACGATTTTATCCAACATCGGATACCGGATCGACCGTGTGATCGGAGGATATAAATCGTACCGGACATTTGTGACCGACTATTTAGAGCATCTCCCCCCGGTAAACTTTATAACCCTCTCCGGCAATACGGGATGCGGTAAAAGCGACCTCCTGAATGAACTGGAGAATGTGATCGATCTTGAGAAAATGGCGAACCACTACGGTTCGGTATTCGGCGATGTCAACGGTGCACAACCGAGCCAAAAAGAGTTCCAAAATCGGCTCGTCCATGCCTTTCGGCATTAAAACCGAGACAAAGCTGCGTTTGTCGAAGCCGAGAGCAAACGGATCGGAAAAATCATGCTCCCCTCCACTTTGTACCACCAAATGGAATCAGGATTCCGAGTCGAGATCACAGCACCCATAGAGCAGCGTGTAGAGCGGATTATGCGGATGTACGACACGATGGATGAGAGTTTTTTTATGGAGCGGATGGAGACGAATCTCACCCTACATCAGCCGCGATGATAAAGCTTCCAGCATCGCCGCATTTGAAAACGGTGATCTTGCCGGTGTTTCGGAAATATTGTTGACACAATATTATGATAAAGTCTACAAAGTAACCATCAAACCCGACATGATTGTTCACAACGACAATCCATCCAAAACACTCGAAATTCTCAGAGGGAATTCAAGATGAACAACAGCGCTAAACTGACAAAGTTTGTCCGTGCTTCGGGATGTGCCGCCAAACTCTCCCCCGGATCGCTGGAGAATGTCACCTGTCATCTGAAATCGTTTCACAAAGATCTGCTCGTCGGATTTGAGGGGAATGAGGATGCGGGGGTTTACCGCATTAACTGAGATCCTTGCGATGGTGCAGACGGTCGATTTTATCACCCCTGTGGTGGATGATCCCTTTATCTACGGACAAATCGCGGCGGCCAACTCTCTGAGCGACGTATTTGCGATGGGTGGCGATGCCAAAACAGCCCTCAATCTCGTTGGATTTGACGGCAAAAACCACCCTACCGAAGTGTTAACCGAGATTCTTCGCGGCGGGCAGAGCAAAGCGCAGGAGTGCGGAGCGGTGATCGTCGGCGGGCATACGATCGAAACCCCCGAGATGCTTTACGGGCTATCGTGTACCGGATTCGTTCACCCTGACAAAATCCTCCGTAACAATACGGTGCAGGAGGGGGATCTGATCGTTCTCACCAAACCTCTGGGATTAGGGATTTTGATCACCGCCATCAAAGCCGATCTTTTGGACGAACCTGCCGTTATTAAAGTAGCGGAGACGATGCGCACCCTCAACTACAAAGCCTCACTCATTGCACGAGAGTTTGATGCTCATGCCTGCACCGATGTGACGGGATTCGGATTTTTGGGCCATTTGGCGGAAATGGGCGGAGGAGCCAAAACGATCGAAGTGGACGCAAGTGCCGTCCCGTATTTCCCCGAAGCACTGCCGATGGCATCGATGGGGATCATCCCTGCGGGAAGCTATGCGAACAAAGAGTATCTCGAATCCAAAGTACACTTCACACGAAATATCGGAGCTGATATGGAGATGATCCTTTTTGATGCGCAGACATCAGGGGGACTTTTGATCGCGGCAACTCCTGAAAATGCTCGAAAAATTGAAGAGCGGTGTCTGAACGAGGGGATACCTGCGGCTATTGTCGCACAGGTCGTCGCCAAAACCGATACCGATATTATTGTAGGATAACACCATGCACAGACGCGAATTTATGACCAAAACAGCTCTCGCAAGCGCGATTTGCCTTACCCCCTCTTTTCTCACCGCCTCTTCGACTTCCGAGCTCAAAGATGGGCTTGCCCTCTATGATATCCGCTGGAGCTTTGATCTCTCACTCCATAAGGATAAAGAGTGCGCCCTGTGGATTCCCCTCCCCTCTGATATCAACGGATTTCAGCGTATTATTGAACTTGGAGACTCATGCGATGGAGATACCCATTACGAGAGCGATCACAACCGTTACGGTGCCCGTACCTTTTATGCCCATTGGGACAAAAGTGCCGTGAGTAAAACATGTGAACTATCGATGAGTGTAGCGTTGAGAGATCGTCAATGCGATTTCCGCCCCAAACGTATTTCTCCGGATGAAGTAGAGAGAGCCAAAGACGTTTTTAGCCCCCTCAGCCCATATCCCGACCGATGGAGCCGTTGCTAAAACGGCCAAAAGCATCGTAGGATCGGAAAAAGATCCCCTCAAAAAAGCCCGTAAAATCTACGACTGGATTATTGCCAACGGCTACCGTGACGAGAGTGTCCACGGATGCGGTGTCGGGAGCCCCAACGCGATGCTCTCTCAACTCGAACGGGATGGTCGAATGGGGGGCAAGTGCCTCGATATGTCGGCTCTCTGTGTCGCACTGATGCGCGCCTCGCATATCCCTGCACGGGAAGTGTTGGGGATACGAGTCGGTGCTTCACGTCTCTCTCCTGCCTTCGGAGCGGGTGAGGATATTACCAAATCTCAGCACTGCAAGGTAGAGTTTTTTATCCCGAACATGGGGTGGATACCGTGCGATCCCGCCGACATCACGAAACTGGTACTGAAAGAGAATATTGAGAAAACTTCTCCCCGCGCCCGCGAGCTCGCCGATAAATTCTTCGGCTTTTGGGAAAACAACTGGATGGCGTTTAACCATGCGCGCGACTTTGATCTCTATCCTGCCAATACTCAGGGAGTTCTCGACTCGTTCGGCTATCCGTACGGCGAAGTAGACGGCGAATATCTCGACCCTTTTGATCCTGCATCCTATCGCTATACGATCCGCTCCAAACAAGTGACACAATGATTCTCGACTGCCGTGACATGGATTGCCCCCGTCCCGTACTGGAGACGAAAAAGGCTCTCGATGCACTCCCCTCAGATGCGATCCTCACGGTAGAGGTTAACACCCTCAGCGGACGGGAAAACTGCAAGCGGTTCGCCCTCTCACAGCACTGCACCTTTAGTGAAGAGACTCTATCTGATGGAGCGACACGCCTCGTCATTACCAAAGGAAACGGTTATGTCGAGCGTCCCGAAGAGGAAAATCCTTTGGATGCCCTGATGGAGCAGGAGCGGCGCAGTGCCGTCTATGTCCTCTCAGGAGCACTTATCACGGCTCTTCTTATCTGCCTCATGCTGTATTATTCCGACTCTCTTTATGGTGTTCGGGATCTCCTTTGCAGGAATCATCAATGTCGCCGCGTTAGAGCCTTACCGATGGATTTTTACCTCTGCGGCGGTTGTCATGCTGAGTATCGGGTTTTATCAGATGGTGATCAAAAAAAAGATTGAATGCGACTGTGAACCGAGTCTCATGTCCAAAATTCTCCTGATCCTTTTTTGGGGATTGTTTCTCTTTAGCCTTGCCGCCCTCTTCTATCCGTATTATGAGGGGTTGATATGGGGAGAATAGTCATAGGATTGCTGCTATTAGCTTCTCTGGCGTACGGACAAGAGTGGAAGCTCCATATCGGAGGGATGCACTGTATCGCGTGCACACTGGCAGTTAAAAAAGCGCTGATGGATGTTTCTGGTGTGCAAGAAGCGAAAGTTAATTTCAAAAATGAAAGCGCGATGGTCATAACGGATGAGAAGGTTACACTTCGGATGATGCAGGATGCCGTTGCAAAGACAGGGTATAGTGCAACCGTGCAGAAATAAAGAATTTTAAACTGCGTAGCAGCCATTAAATTTCTTTTACTTATTAATGACTGAATCAACTAACTGTGTAGCCTTGATTCGATCTTGATCTTTATCAATCATTAAATCAAAAGAAGCCATATTGTTTTTTTCCACCGAGGATTCAATTTGATATTCAGAAAAAACTTTATGAATTTTATTTACCAGTTCTTCATTAGTTGAAGAATATATTTTAGTTTTGGTTTTTTTCCAAAATCTATCAACATTTCCATTTCCTAACCAAATACCAACCCATATATTTCCGCCGATACTTAATATATACAACCAAAACTTATCATAAAAAATTTCGTTAAACCGCACATACAAAGTTTCTGATTGATTGTAGTATGATATATCAAAATGCAAAAGTGCTTTAAAGATTAAAACAAATATCAAAAATAATGCAAATATCGAATAATAATCTTGTCCTTCCAATTTATGCCTATTCTTTTCCCTAAATTTATGTACAATTAAAATTAAAATCAACGTAATTATTGAAGCATCAACTTTGCGTTCTTTTAATTCCCAATGAAGAAAATAAAAATTTGTTATCAGAATAGATAATTCTAAAAGTAAAAATGAACCAATCAATAGAATAAATAATTTTTTAACTGACACAACGAGTTCCTTATCAAATTTTTATTCATAACTCTCTTGTCGATGCAATACACGACCGATAAAAATTGTATCCTCAACAACATCAAATAAAACCCGATAATCCCCTACTCGCATACGATACGCAGGTTCAAAATTGGTTAGTTTTTTAATATTGGAAACATCGGGGAAATTTTTGAGAGAGATTATTTTTTCGTGAAGTTTACTTTTAAAAGGTTCGTTTATTTTTTGGAGGTCTTTGATCGCGCTTTTACGAATCTCAATGCGCATCTTTTAAATATTCCTCAAAAGGGATACTCTCTTCTTCACGTGTTTTTGACAATGCCTTTAAATCATCAATATCGTCTTTGGAAACGACTTCTACACCATCTTTTTTAAAATGGTCTAATAGCCATAAAAACTTATCAAATATTTGCGGATTTTGAAAATTAATTGTTAATGATTGCATTCTATGACTCCTCTATCGATTGAGTATTATAACATGTCAGAAGAAAATAGTTAAATTTGATTAGAGAGAGATCCCGCATCAAGTGCGGGATGACGGGAGAGAGGGTAAAACTTACCCTTTGACTTTTGCTTCGATAGTAGCAACGATACTTGGATCTTCGAGAGTCGAAATATCCTGAGTGATTGCATCACCCTTCGCGATTGAGCGAAGAATACGACGCATGATTTTGCCTGAACGAGTTTTCGGCAAGCCCGGAACAAAAACAATATCATCACAGATAGCGATGTTACCGATCTCTTTCATGATTACTTTGTTGATCTCTTTGACCATCTCCATCTCTTCACCGACGGTGTCATCACTTTTTAGAACGATGTAGGCGAAGATCCCCTCACCTTTGATCTCATGCGGTTTACCGACAACGGCTACTTCCGCGACGTTTGGGTGTTTTTTACATGCCGCTTCAACTTCAGCCGTTCCCATACGGTGACCCTGAAACGTTGATAACGTCATCGGTACGACCCGTGATCGTGATGTATCCGTCTTCGTCGTAGATCGCGCCGTCACCCGTGAAGTATACCGGCTGACCGTCTTTTTTCACATCGCCGAAATACGATTTCACGAAACGCTCAGGATCACCCCAGATACCGCGAATCATAGAAGGCCAAGGACGGGTTACACACATATAACCGCCCTCTCCTGCCGGAACTTTTACCCCTGTTTGAGGATCAAGAATCTCAGCCATGATACCCGGAAGCGGGAATGTCGCACACGCAGGTTTGATCGGAGTCGCACCCGGCAATGGAGAGACGATATGTCCCCCTGTCTCGGTTTGCCAGTAGGTATCTACGATCGCACATTTGCCGCCGCCTACTGCCTCATAGTACCATTTCCATGCCGGAGGGTCGATCGGTTCACCGACGGTTCCGAGGACTTTGAGAGAGCTGAGATCGTATTTAGCCGGCTCATCTTCACCCATTTTATGTAATACGCGGATCGCAGTTGGAGCGGTGTAGAATTGGTTAATTTTATACTCTTCGACCATTTTCCACGGACGTCCCGCATCCGGATAAGTCGGCACCCCTTCGAACATTACCGTCGTCGCACCCATCGCAAGCGGTCCGTAAACGATATAGGTATGTCCGGTAATCCAGCCGACGTCTGCCGTACACCAGTAGGTGTCGTTTTCTTTTACGTCAAATACCCATTCCATCGTCATTTGCGCCCAAAGGATATATCCCGCAGAGTTGTGTTGAACCCCTTTTGGTTTTCCGGTAGAACCTGACGTATAGAGGAGGAACAATGGATCTTCGGCATCCATCTCTTCGGCTTCACAAATGCTGGATTGTGATTTTATGAGTTCGTTGTACGAATAGTCACGTCCCGCTACCCACGTCACATCTTCATTATTTCGCTCAACAACGAGAACTTTCTCAACCGGAGATTTCTCATCGATCGCTTGGTCGACTACCGGTTTGAGCATGTACGGTTTGTCTTTACGATACGCACCATCAGCGGTGATGACCAATTTCGCTTCCGCATCTTCGATACGGTCTTTGAGTGCTTCGGAGGAGAACCCACCAAATACGATCGAGTGGATCGCACCGATACGGGCACATGCGAGCATCGCGTACGCCGCTTCCGGGATCATCGGCATATAGATAACGACACGGTCCCCTTTTTTGACATGAAACTCGTTTTTAAGAAGGTTTGCAAATTTATTGACGTTGTAATAAAGTTCAAGGTAAGTGATGATTTGCTTGTCTCCGCGATCCCCTTCAAAAATGATCGCCGCTTTGTTTTTACGTGAAGAGAGGTGACGGTCGATACATTGGTGCGCGACATTGAGTTTACCGTTCACGAACCATTTGTAAAACGGTGCGTTGCTCTCATCTAGCACTTGGGTATAGGGTTTGAACCAGTCGATTTTCTCATTGGCAAAATGTCCCCAGAACCCCTCATAATCCTCTTGTGCCCATGTTTGCAAATCATGGTATTCACACATATTTTTAATACGGGCATTTTTTGCGAACTCACGGTTCGGTTGAAAAGTCGGTTTTACGATGTCACTCATTATAAAGGCTCCTTGTGTTTAGTTTAATTTTGTAGTGTGTTGTAATTTTACATAGACCATTGCGGTCATAATTGCATCATTTAATGCATTGTGCTGACCCATCCTCGGAATTTTCAAATCCCGCAAGATCGTATCAAAGCGCAAATCAACATTTCCTTGAGGAATCAGCTCTATTTTTTTATCAAAATAGAGCCCTGAAACTTCAATTTGTCGATTAGGAAGAGTAACCCCCAACCATGGTTTGATGAGGCGATTTATCATCGCCATATCAAACTCTAAATAATACCCTACCAAAGGGCGATTTCCGATAAAATCGAGAAACTTTTTTGCCCCCTCTTGCGGTTCAAGTGCATGTTCCAAATCACATGGTCTAATGTGGTGAATTTTGATGCTCTCCACACTGATTTCGTGAGAGGGTTTCAGAAAAACTTCAAAGCTCTCTGAGGTGAGGATACGATCACCCTTCACCTTCACCGCACCGATACTGAGGACCGCATCTTTTTTGGTATTAAGTCCCGTCGTTTCGGTATCAAACACCACCACTTCATCTCCGTAGTAGGGTTCAAACATCCATGCGTAGTTTTCGTCGTTTAATCCACGTCGATTCCATGCACGCATTAGCCGTAATAACATCAAACCACCATTCCCAAATGAAAATGGTAGGTCAAAAACTTTTTAAAGGTATTAACAATTTTAAATGCGTCTTTAAGCAGATCACGCTCTGCTTTGGTGAGCAATTTAGGGTTAACATAATTTTGCTCATTAGACCCCTGCTGTTGAGAGAGGATAAAACGGAGCCGGATACTCAAAAGTGTGTCATACGCTTCGATCAGTTCACTCGCGAACCGCTTGTCAAAAAGGCCGAGGTTATTAAGCTCTTTGATCCGTTCCGTCGTATTGGTTGAAGTGATTTTATGCTCCAAAGAGAGGATTCGGATACCATGAACGATGGCGAAGATCCCCCCTTTTTTGATGTCAAACTCGCTCTCGTGTTCAGCTCGTCCTAAAACGAATCCGCCGATAAGGCTCAAGGGGGTTTCAAAAGCCAATGCCGATTTTGCCAAATGCGCCATGACATCACTGCGACCTTCAAAATTCTCAAACAAGAATGTGCGGCACTCCTCTAAAAGTTTTTTATCCCCTGCGACACAGTGGGCATCGAGGAAAATTGAGAGCCCCATCAGCGCCTCTTCGCTAAGAGTTTGAGTCCATAGCTCAATTTTGGTTTTGTACCCTGAAACGCTGTTACGCCAGTAGGGGTTTGAGACCATTACATTACCGCTGCATTTTGGGAATCCCAATTGAAGAAGATACTCGTTGAGTTCCATCATATACGGCTCGAAATTCTCTAAATTTTCACCGTCTCGGACGATAAGGGCATTATCTTGATCGGTACGCAAAATCTGCTCACTGCGCCCTTCTGACCCCATAACGATCAGGGCACACTTCTCTTGAAGTGAGACAGGAACCACCATCTCAAATAGTTTTCGATATACCTTGGCATTCAACTCGCTGACGAGTTTGGAGACGTAACGAACCCGTACCCCTTTGGTCGTCAACGACCTTACCAAATGGGTAAGGGAACGCTGTGCATTGTGAAGTTCGTCTATACTGACCGCACGATCGATCGATGCGGCGATGAGATGGGTATGATTGGCAAAATGGCTCAACAAATCAAGCTGTTCGAGTATTCCAACGATCTCATCATTTTCAACTACAACAAGACGTTTAACGCCGTATTTGGTAAAGAGCAATAGCGCGTTGAACAAAAAATCGCTCCGCTCAATCGTGATTAAACCGTATGTTGCGATCTCACCGATCGGATCATTACGGCTTTTGTCACTCAATAGAAGCTTTTCGCGCAAATTAGTATCCGTTACAATCCCCATACTCTCTCCGTCACGAACCAAAATCACTTGAGCATTCTGATTGAACATTTGACCTAACGCCTCTTTAATCGGCATATCTGCATTCACAAAACACGGAGTATGGAGATAGATTTCATCGACACGGGAAACCATAAACGGGGTCAGCTCATTTTGGTGCTGTCGTTCTTTGAGGTTTTGGTGCTTGGTAATAAAATCTTGCATGAAGTAGGTTTGAAAGGGTTCAACATCTTGGAGAAGATTAAGGAAAGATTCTTTGGGGAGTTCATAGCAGATGAGATCTTCTGCAACGCTGAAGGTACTTTGGGTATTTCCATAAATTAGGGAGTTAGCGTCAAAGCTGTCACGCTCCCCATATACATTTTGGAGTTCACCGTCGATACTCTCGTTGACAATACCCTTGATGATAATATAGAGTGATTCCGCCCTCACCCTCGGAGCGATCAAAACCGTCTCTTTGGGGTAATAAGCGATATCCATCTTGGTCATCAGTTGCTCGATCATCCTCTCGCCTAGAAGGTCAAAAGGATGAATCGATATCAATAGTGCTTTTTGGTCAAACAGACTCATAGGTTAATGTTCCACTGCACCCTCAGCACCGATACCCGTTTGACTTCGAATATATTGTGCTTCATATGCCTCTTTCTCTTTTTCAGAGTTTTCACTCTTATCGGTAATCGAGAAGAACCAGATACTTACAAAAGCAGCTGTTACAGAGAACAATGCCGGATATTTATATGGGAAAATAGCCTCTTCATGTTTTAAGAAGTCCACCCAAACGGTCGGCCCAAGTACTACAAGAACCGCTGCAGTAAGCAATCCGATAGATCCGCCGATCAATGCACCGCGCGTTGTGAGTTTTGACCAATACATAGAGAGGAACAAAATCGGAAAGTTTGCACTTGCCGCAACTGCGAATGCCAAACCGACCATGAATGCGATATTTTGTTTTTCAAACGCAATACCTAAATAGATAGCGACAAGACCCAATACTACCGTAGCGATTTTAGAAACTTTCATCTCCATCATTCCATCCGCATGTCCAGCACGAATTACACTTGCGTACAAGTCATGAGAAATCGCAGAAGCCCCTGCCAATGTAAGCCCTGAAACAACCGCAAGGATCGTTGCAAACGCTACCGCAGAGATAAATCCGAGAAAGAAGTCGCCGCCTACCGCATGGCTCAAGTGAATCGCCGCCATGTTATCGCCACCGAGGATCGGAGAGCCACCATCAACTGCTTGTTTTGCAAGGTCAAGATATTGCGGGTTTTGGAATACCATAACGATCGCACCGAAACCGATGATGAATGTCAGGATATAGAAATAGCCGATAAATCCTGTCGCATAGAAAACCGATTTACGTGCCTCTTTAGCATCACTAACGGTGAAAAAGCGCATAAGGATATGCGGAAGACCCGCCGTACCGAACATCAACGCTATACCGAGTGAGATTGCCGAGATCGGATCACTGACCAATTTACCCGGAGCCATAATAGACTGGTCTTTCATGCTAACAGCCGTCGCGAACAATGTTTCGAAGTTGAAGTTATAGTGAGCCATAACCGCAATTGCCATAAATGTCGCACCCGAGAGCAACAAGAACGCTTTGATGATTTGAACCCATGTCGTCGCCAACATTCCACCGAATGTTACGTAGAGGATCATCAATACACCGACAAGGATAACGGCAATTTCATAATCCAAACCGAAAAGAAGTTGGATCAATTTTCCAGCCCCTACCATTTGAGCGATCAAATACAATACAACCGTTAAGATCGACCCGAATGCCGCCAACGTACGGATCGGTGTTTGACGCAAACGATACGATGCTACGTCAGCAAAGGTATATTTACCGAGATTACGGAGCTGTTCAGCCACCATAAACAAGATAATCGGCCAACCGACCAAAAATCCGATTGAGTAGATCAATCCATCATACCCTTTTGCATAAACAAGGGCTGAAATCCCCAAGAATGATGCTGCAGACATATAGTCTCCGGCAATCGCCATACCGTTTTGGAATCCTGTGATTCCACCGCCGGCAGTATAAAAATCTTTTGCCGTTTTAGTACGTTTTGCCGCCCAATAGGTGATCCCCAGATGTTGCTCCTACAAAGATCAAGAACATGGTAATAGCCGACATATTTAAGTGGTTGTTTCTCAACCGCACCGGTCAATGCCTCACCGGCAAATGCAGCGACGGAGAAAAGAGCTAATAATAACGCTTTCATCACTCTCCCTTTGCTTTAGATTTGATTTTTGCGGTCAATTCATCAAACTCACCGTTTGCACGGCGGACATAAATTCCTGTCAATATAAAGGCGCTGATAATAACCGCTACCCCTACGGGAATTCCAACCGTTGTTACTGAGCCGGCCGATAACGGAGTCCCCAAGATTGACGGATCAAATGCGATTGTCAATACGAATCCGAAATAAATAACGAGCATAACGATCGTCAATGTCCACGCAAATTTACTGCGTGTTTTGACAAGATGAATAAAATCTGGATCGTTCTTGATACGATCAACCATCTCTTGTTTCATAATAAACCTCCTTTAAAAGTTGTAGTTGGCAATAAGACGGTACTCATTGCGGTTATCATGCGGTGAAAATTCACGCTGATAATTTCCACGGAAGCGAAGTTGAAGTCCTTTAACCGATTGAACATCATTAATAATGTCAAATCCTGATTCACTGGCTCTCCAGCTTTGATCAATTTTATATGCGTTTGCGTTTCCGATATCAAAAGCAACATAATAAATACCTGCGGTTGTGCTTGTACCGGTAAGTTCTTTTAGGTTATAACTTCCAGCCGCTTTGTATGCTGTCGTATCGGCAAGAAACTGGTGACGTGTAACCATTGCCTGCGTATATGCCGGCATACCGCCCCATGGAGAAATGGTTCCACCGTGAGTAGCATTGTTTGTATCAGAGTCTTTACTGTTATGAGAGACCGCACCGTAAACATCTAAATTGCCTACTTTCACACCTGCTTTTGCCGCTGTAAAATTACTGTTTACTTTTCCGGCAAAATCAGCACCTACGTTTCCTTCATGGATATATTGTACCGCTGCATACGGTGCAACACCGCTTGAATACGACCAGCCGTAGTTAGCTTCAGCATAGATCGCATTGAGGATATCATGCGCATAATAATCCCAAAGTTGGAGTTTCAATCCCGGGATACCTGAGTAGATTGCGGCTGCCGCAGTCACACCTTTATTTTCTACACTTGTACCGAGTGCCGCCTGACTCATCGAATGGTAATGTCCGTTGTCGTATGAATTTCCGAATGATGTATATCCAGCGCCATAACCACTGGCCAAAGCTAACGCTCCGCCTGCATAAGCATTCGCAAACGTTCCGTAAGATATCTGCGTTACGTGTGCCGCAACCAACGTCGTATCTTTTACATCGGTATTGGTTACAACGGCTGCTTCAAAAGTATTTGGCAACATACGTACATCGTCACTGCCCGCTAGAGGCGTATTTAGTTCCTGACGACCCACTTTGATATTGGTGTTTCCAACTTTATAATTCAAATACGCTTGACCGAGATAGGTATACCCTTTATCTTGGCTGTCAAAAAGCGTTTTGTCATTATGAGAAGCAGTACCGTTTTCACTGTCTATTTTGTTGGTTGTATAGAACATCGCTCCGGCAGATAACCCGTTCAGTGCAGCTGTTTCATAGCCGAGTTTTCCACCCAGTGCTAAACCGTCACGTGAATAATCACTATTGATCATCTCACGGTTAATGTAAAACGCACGGATTTGCCCGCTTACTTTTCCTTCTTTAAAGGCTCCTGCCAAATCGTCGGCTGCTGTTGCGCTCAATACGAATACTGACGCTAAGAGTGAAAGACCTACTGTATGTCTCATTCTTGCTCCTTGTAAGTTTTTAACAGTGTCATTATGAAAACGAAACGTAGCATGAACGTAGCAATTGTAAAATTAGAAAAATTTATCGCTATAAAATGAAATATGAAGAGAATGATGTGTAAAAAAGTAACTTATTGATTACGCGGAATATCGATCATGTAACCTAATGCACGAATATTTTGAATAAAGTCCTCTTTGAGACTTTTTTTCAAACGGCTCACTTCAGCCCGTATCGTAGCGTTGTCCACGTACTCTTCATCCCATACGTAGTTACGAAACTGATCAAAATCGACCACTCTACCTCGGTTTCGAGCTAAAAGATCGATGATTTGAAGCTGCCGTTTACTTAGGGGTTGTGTTACGTTATCACACATCAATGTAGAAGTTGAAGCGTCGTATCCGTAACTCTTCGATAATCGCAAATGGCTTTGGGGAAGTGTGCAACTTTGCATTACTTTATCGATCCGCAGGGCAAGTTCTTTGAGATGAAACGGTTTTTTCAGATAGTCATAGCACCCCAGATCATATGCGCGAGATATCCCCTCGATATCGACCAGAGCACTGATGTAGATAGCAGGAGGTCGGATTTTGAGCACATGCAACTGCTCCAACAGATCCAATCCGTCAATTCCGGGAACATTAATATCTAAAATGAGCAGATCGTACGTCTCTTTTTTGAGCACTTCCAGTGCTTCTTCTCCATTAAAAAACAACGTGACGCGATGCCCCAGCGAGAGGAGGTACTCATGGATCGCTTCACTGAGCATCTGCTCATCTTCAAGAAGAAGTATTTTCAACACTGCCCTTTTTAAAATAGTATTCGAAACGGGTCAGCTCACTATCCGAAGATATTTTGATTTCAACACCGTCTTCATCACAAATAGATTTGACCAAACTCAGCCCCAGACCAAATCCGTCTGTTTTTTTCCGTTCCCGATAGTATGCCTCAAAAATCTTTTGCGGGTCATGAATTTTTTGAGAGCGACTCTCAACCCAAAACATACACGCCTGTGTATCGCACTCTACGCCGACTCGAATCTCTTCACCGTTTTTGGTGTATTTGATCGCATTGGTGAGATTGTTATCAATCACCCGCTGAAGTTTGGTTTCATTAAACTGTACCCACGATACAAATTTTGGCTCATTATAGTTAAACTTAAGATTTGAGAACTGGGCAACCTCATCGAAAAATTCAAGCCGTTTCTTCACATATTCGCCAAAATCAATAGGGCGCGCGAGGATAATCGATCTGATCTTTTTTCACCAAATAGCTCAAATCATCATAGATACTAAAAATATTTTTGACCGCCGCTTCGATCTTTGCCAAATAGCGATTACGCCCCTCATTCATTGAAAAAAGCTCGATATTTGCCATAATCACCGATAAAGGGGTATGGGTCTCATGAATAGCGTAGCGGATAAACTGTTTATGCGATTCGAGCAACCCTTGTGAGAACTTTTGTTCCTCTTCGAGAGCGTTATTTTTGAATCTGTAATGCCTGTGTTTTTTGCTTAACCCGCTCTTCCAAGACTCGCATTGAGCTGTTGAAGCGACTCTTTTTGTTCTTGCAAGCGTTAATGCCATCTCATTGGCATACCCCGCCATTTTGCGAAACTCGCTGAAATAGAGCTCAGAGGGCTGGAATCAATTCTGCTTTTCTCACGTGTCGATTCGAAAAACTCTAAAAAGCGTTCCATGTCCCGCGCGATCATACTGTTGGCAATTTTAGAAATTCCCACGATAAACCCGAACAAAATCAAGGCAAGGGTTGAAATTTCCAGAACGATTTTGATTAACCGCCCCTTGATCGCCGCATGGGTCAGTGCGGGGGGTTGGGTAATATTATTTTCGTTTTGAACCTGTACCTCAAGATGGACGGTTTTAGCGAATCCTTTGTATTCATCGTAAATCAGTAACGAGGAAAAAATGACCGTGAAAAGCAATATAAAAACAATGGTATAAAAATGAAATTCACGTAAAGAGATACGGTCTAATCGTCGTTGCAGCCAAGATTCCACTGAGTCCGTTCCCCAAATTAAAATGAGTCATTATAACCCATTCCTTTTTGATAGTTAAGATTGTTCCACTATAATTTCAAAAACTTCCCTCAAGGATTCACAAAAATGTTCGGACGAAAAGAACTTAAAACGTACACACCTACCGCCGAAGAGCTAGCAAGCTACCAATGGGCGAAAATGACCACAGCCAAAGGGGTTATGTGGATCAAACTCTATAATGATGAAACACCGAATACCGTTGCCAACTTCGCAGCTCTTGTTAATGACGGCTACTACAACGGTCTTAACTTTCACCGTGTAATCCCTGGATTCATGGCTCAGGGAGGATGTCCTCACGGAACCGGAACCGGCGGACCGGGTTGGGCAATTCCATGTGAAACTTCCCTCAATAAACACAAGCATGTCAAAGGGGCTCTCTCTATGGCGCATGCAGGACCGAATACCGGCGGAAGCCAGTTCTTCATCTGTTTCGTAAGTACTCCGCATCTTGACGGTGTTCATACCGTATTCGGCGGTATCGAAGCGGACGATAAAGAATCGATGATGGTTCTTGATAGCATCCAAATGCGCGACATCATCGAATCTGTAGAGATTTTAGCTTCTCGCGACTAATTCATGTTAGTCCACATCTGCTGCAGCGTCGATTCTCATTTCTTTATTGAGAAACTGCAGCAGGAATTCCCCGATGAAAAACTCATCGGGTTCTTCTATGATCCCAATATCCATCCTTACAGTGAATACCGACTCCGCCTTTTAGACGTTGAACGCAGCTGTCAGAAACTGGGGATTGAGCTGATAGAAGGGGAATATGATTTTGAAACCTGGCTGGACGCCGTACGCGGTTTAGAGAGCGAACCCGAAAAGGGGGCTCGCTGCGAAGTGTGTTTCGACCGCCGTTTCGAGGTAAGTGCCCACAAAGCGCTCGAACTGGGTGAGCAGACAATGACCACCACCCTCCTCGTCAGTCCCAAAAAGTCGCAAGAACAGCTTATCCGTAGCGGCGAAGCGTTCGAAGCCTCTCACGGTGTCAAATTTGTCGCGTTTGATTACCGAAAAAATAACGGAACTGCCGATCAGGGACGTGTTAGCCGTGAACAACAACTCTACCGTCAAGACTATTGCGGCTGTCTCTTCGGTCTCTCGATGCAACGTGAACAGCAGCATCGCCTCATGGATGAGATGTTCTCCCCGCTCAACCGCCAAATCCTCCCCGCTTCAATCGAAGAACGATTAGAACTCTACACCCGCCGCAATGAACTCGAAGATCAGGCTATCCCCTACCGTATCATCAAAGAACGGTTTTTAAACTACCGCCTGATTCGATCTTCGGTAAAAGTCGGCACCGAAATCGTCCCGTCTTATCCCCTCTTCTATTCAACGATCAACCGCACCTCCACCGAGGGAAAAATCGATTTTGACATCGACGGGCAATTTTTTCTCAACCGCGAAGAGGTGCGCTTTATCACCCTCGATACCTTCAACACTCTCACCTCATCATCGTACAAAAATACCAAAGAGTTAATGTTTAATGCTCCGTCTGTTGAAACCGAAATTGCCCTTCGTACTCAGCTTACGGGAAGTCCGTTTAACACTTCGGCGATCATCGTCGTAGATGAAATACCGACCGCAAAAATCACCCTAGTTTTAGAGAGCCAAAACCTATGACGATACCAAAGAGCAACTCATAATTTTGTAAAAACTCCCCACCGCCTACTTTTTAACCACCCTTAGCACAGACCTTGCACTATAATTTCTATTATGGAAAAATTATTACTTATCAATCTTTTTAACCGATTGCCATCGCTACGGTACTCAACATCATCCTAAAACGATTCGGTGTTTCCCATATCTTAGGCTATATCGCCACCGGGACGATCATCAGCTATCTCTTCGGATTTAACGGTGACGGGATCGCTTCACTCAACCTCATCGGGGAGTTCGGAATCGTCTTTTTGATGTTTACCATCGGACTGGAACTGAGTCTGGAGAAAATCAAAAAGATGAAAGAGATCCTCCTCACCAACGGGGCACTGCAAGTGCTGTTCAGCGTCGTAGTGATCTTTTTACTCTCATTTTTTCTTTTTCATCTCAATTTTAATACATCACTTATTATCTCTTTGGCGTTTTCCCTCTCATCCACCGCCATCGTCCTCACCTATCTCAAAGAGTCTAAAGATATCCACACCCCCTACGGGCAAAAATCGATGGGAATTTTGATCTTTCAAGATCTCGCCGTCATCCCGATTTTGCTCCTCATCACCTTTTTGTCCAACGACACGCGCATCGATCGGTGAAATCCTTTTAAAAACGGTTATTTCCGCCGTTTTTGTCGTGGTGTTTATGTTTACGGTGGGAGAAAAAATCGTTAATGCACTGTTGCAGTTTTCGGCTAAAACGGAGCTTGAAGAGCTCTTTTTGGGTTCGGTCTTTTCTATCCTCATCGGAGCATCACTCCTTGCTCATACGTATGGGATTTACCTACTCTCTGGGAGCTTTTATTGCGGGGATGATTATCGCCGATACCCGTTATAACGTCAAAGTCGAATCGGATATCGCCAGCTATAAAGATCTCCTTCTCGGAGCTTTTTTCTTCGGGGTAGGAACGAAAATCGATATGTTCTATTTTTTGGAAAACATCCATATTATTATCTTTGTTTTCATATTTGCGATGCTTTTCAAAGCGGTCGTCATCTATGCCATCATCCGACGCAACTCCGATAAAAACACCTCTGCCAAAACGGCTCTCTCACTGGCACAAATCGGGGAGTTTTCATTTGCCATTTTTGCTCTTGCAGGAGCACAAAAACTCATCAGCGAAGAGATGGCAAGTTTTTTGATTTTGGTGAGCGTTATTTCGATGATTCTCACCCCTTTTATTATCGGAAATATTTATAAACTCTCCTCCTATTTTGAAAAAGAGTTTTATGAATCGGACGTCATCACCCCTATCGAGCGACAAGATCACATCATCGTCGCCGGATTTGCGATGCTTGGGAAAATTGTCGCTGCCTCTCTGCAGATCAAAGGGGTCAAACTTTATTATCATCTCCGACAACCTAAAACATGTTTTGCATGCCAGAAAACTGGGTTATATGGCTTACTTCGGGCACTTAAACAAACTTCCCGTTTTGGAGTCGCTTGATGGTCAAAGAGGCAAAAGCGATCATTATCACGATGAGCAGCGAACAAAATAGACGGCTCATCAGTGAAGCAGTATTAAATTATGATAAAGAGGCCAATGTCATTATCAAAATCGACAGTGCCGAAGAGCGAAAAAGTATGCGAGATTTACCGGAATTGGAGTTTGTGGATGCCAGTTTTGAAGTAGCCGATTTACTCGTCAAGCATGCCCTCAAAAATTAGTATTTAACAGACGATCCAAGACCAACTTATTATCACTTGATTAACAATTTTTACGGTAAAATTGGGGGATTTTTTACTCAAGGTGTTTACAAATATGATAGATGTTGTTCAAATTCAAAAAATTTTGCCTCACCGTTTTCCTTTTCTTCTGGTTGATCGTGTAACCTCACTAACTCCGAATGAGTCGCTAATCGGTTTCAAAAACGTTACCATCGGCGAACAAATTTTCGAAGGCCATTTCCCGGGTCATCCGATCTATCCGGGTGTTATGATTTTAGAGGGGATGGCACAAGCAGGTGGAATTCTTGGCATTTCAGAGCATGGATATGACCGAAGAAGAAGCCGCCCATAAAGTCGTTTATTTTATGAGTATTGACGGAGCAAAGTTTCGTGCTCCCGTACGTCCAGGAGATCGCTTAGAGTACCGAATGAATGTGGTAAAACACAAAGGATCAATTTGGGTGTTAGAGGGAAAAGCGTATGTTGACGATACACTTGTCTCCGAAGCCGAACTCAAAGCTATGATCGTGGACAAGTAAGGAGTCGTATGAGCATTAATCTCTCCACTCGCCATTATCGAAGAGGGAGCCATCATCGGCGATGATGTCGAAATCGGACCATTTTGCTTTATCTCAGGAAAAGCAAAAATAGGACGCGGAACCAAAATAGCTGCAAGCAGTTGCATCTACGGTAACACGACTATCGGCGAATACAATGATATTTTTTCTCATGCCGTTCTCGGGTCTATTCCGCAAGATTTAAAATACGCCGGAGAAGAGGTTGAACTTATTATCGGTGATCGTAACAAGATTCGAGAATTTACCCTTTTTAATCCGGGAACTGCCGGAGGCGGAAGCAAAACCGTTGTCGGAAACGACAACCTTTTCATGGGGTATGTCCATCTTGGGCATGATGTCATTATCGGAGATCACTGTATCCTTGCCAATGCGGCGACATTAGCCGGTCATGTTGAGATGGGTAACTATGCCGTCATCGGCGGAATGACCCCAGTCCATCAGTTCGTCAAAATCGGTGATTACGCCATGATCGCGGGAGCATCGGCACTTTCTCAGGATGTCCCCCCTTATTGTTTGGCAGAAGGGAACCGTGCGGTACTGCGCGGGCTCAACCTTAACGGTTTACGCCGACATGTCGAACGGAGCGATATCGATGCACTCAGAGCAGCTTATCGTGAATTATTCGAATCGGGAAAACCGCTTCAAGAACAAGCGAGCGCTTTGCTCGAAGAGACCAAGAGTGAATTGGTCAAAAATCTTTGTACCTTTATTGTCAACACCAAACGGGGTATCCCGTATGAAAGGAATCAATCATGATTCATCGTCATTGCAGTTTCTGTGACGCACAGGAAAGCGATCATAACCCGCTTATCGCCGGTACAAATGTTTATATTTGTAAAAATTGTGTTTTCTCCGCCTATAAAATCATGTTCGGCGATTCGGAGGGCGAAAACACTTCTACCCAAGAGAATAAGCATACCGAACTCTTAACCCCTAAAGAGCTTAATAACTTTTTGGTCAGTACATCATCGGGCAGCAACGAGCTCGTAAACTTCTCTCCGTTGCCGTGTACAATCATTACAAACGTATTTTCAAACATACCCTTGTCGAAGATGAGACAGAAATCGCAAAATCGAATGTTCTTTTGATCGGACCGACCGGAAGCGGTAAAACATTGATGGCGCAAACCATCGCCCGTGTTTTAAATGTTCCGATTGCGATTGCCGATGCAACGAGCCTTACCGAAGCGGGCTATGTGGGTGAAGATGTCGAAAATATTCTTACCAAACTTCTCCAAGCGGCTGATGGCGATGTTGAGCGTGCTCAGCAGGGGATCGTTTTTATCGATGAAATCGACAAAATTTCCCGCATGAGCGAAAACCGCTCTATCACCCGTGACGTTTCAGGGGAAGGGGTACAGCAGGCACTTTTAAAAATCATCGAAGGTGCTGTTGTCAATATCCCTCCTAAAGGGGGACGTAAGCACCCGAACCAAGATTTTATCCAAATCGACACATCAGGAATCCTATTCATCTGCGGCGGTGCGTTTGACGGTCTCGGACAAATTTTAGAGCGCAAAAAAGGGTCTAACGTCATGGGCTTCGGACACGACAAACGAAGTACTACCGATATCGATGACAGTTTCGAAAATGTCGAGCCGGATGATTTGGTCAGTTACGGCCTTATCCCTGAACTGATCGGACGTTTACCGATCATCGCGTCGTTGAACAAAATCACCGAAGAGGAGATGGTTCGTATTTTGACTGAGCCTAAAAATTCTCTGGTTAAACAATATACTAAACTTTTTGCCATCGATGATGTCGAACTGACCTTCGACAAAGAGGCACTAAATGCCATCGCGGCAAAAGCACTCGCACGAAAAACTGGTGCACGGGGTCTTCGGGCGATCATGGAAGAGACAATGGGCGAAACGATGTATGAACTTCCAGAATACTGCGGATATGAAGTGCTCATCACCAAAGAGGTAGTCGAAGAAAACGTTGCCCCTGTCTACATTAAAAAATCAAAACAAAAAAGCGCATAGGAGAGTCAATGCTATTTAATAAACTTATCGGAATGTTCTCGAACGATCTCTCTATCGACTTGGGAACCGCAAATACCCTCGTTATTTCTAAAGGTAAAGGGATTATTATCAATGAACCCTCTGTCGTTGCGGTAAAAACTGAAAAATATGGTCAACAAAAAGTTCTCGCTGTAGGGCGTGAAGCAAAAGAGATGGTAGGAAAAACTCCGGGGAATATCAAAGCAATCCGCCCTATGCGTGACGGAGTTATCGCCGATTTCGATATGACCGAAAAAATGATCCGTAAGTTCATCGAAAAAGCACACGGGCGCAGTAGCCTTATCAGTCCGCGTATTATCATCTGTATCCCATACGGTCTTACTCAGGTTGAGCGCAAAGCAGTTCGTGAATCAGCTATGAGTGCCGGAGCACGTGAAGTGTATTTGATCGATGAGCCGATGGCAGCTGCAATCGGTGCGGGAATCGATATCCGTGAACCGAAAGGGAACATCATTGTTGACATCGGAGGGGGGACAACCGAAATCGGTGTTATCTCTCTGGGCGGACTCGTGTTGTGTAACTCTATCCGTGTAGCAGGGGATAAAATCGACCGTGCCATTATGGATTACGTCAAACGCAAATACAATCTCCTCATCGGTGAGCGTATCGCAGAAGATATTAAAATTAATATCGGTACCGCTATGCCGTTGGCGCAAGAGCTTAAAATGATCATCAACGGTCGTGACCAAGTCGAAGGGCTATTAACCTCTATCGAACTGAGCAGCGAAGATGCCCGTGAAGCAATGCGCGAGCCTCTTAAAGAGATTCTTGAAGCACTCCGTGACGTTCTTGAAAATATGCCTCCGGATTTGGCGGGTGATATTGTAAACAACGGTGTAATCCTCACCGGCGGCGGAGCATTTATCCGTCAACTCGACAAATATATTTCAGAAACAATCAAAATCCCTGTTTATGTTGCTGATGAACCGCTTTTATGTGTTGCTCGGGGAACCGGACGCGCTTTAGAAGAGATCGACCAACTCCACGAACTCTTCGATAATGAATAAACGCTCGCTGACTATTGTTCTTCTCCTCGCCGCTTTGGTGGGTGGAGCGCTCTACTTTACTAATCTTCTTCAATCACCTATGTTACGACTCACTCATTTGATGAAATCATCCTATCTTAACGGAGTTGAAACAATTCAACATGCTATTGACGAACATTTTCATCAACAAGCAACCATAATCGATCTACGGGAAAAAAATCGTTACTACGAGAAAGAGTTCCTAAACCTTCATCAAGTAGCTGACGAGTACCAAAAGTTGCTTCAAGAACAAAACAGTAGCTTTGTGACACGCCCTAATACCAGATTGGTACGCACACTATCGTATGTACGATTCGGGGATCCTTACCGAGTATGGATTGAAATGGAACATTTTGATCCCAAACGAGTATATGGGCTTCTATATCGCGGATATGCTGCCGGAATCGTTGTCGGAAATAACGGACAACCGTTAGCGCTTTTAAACGGCGATGTCAAAAGCTCCTACGCCGTTAATGTGGGAAAAATCTTGCTCCTGGAATCGTACGGGGAAATAATAGCCGTCAATTAATCGTTGAATTTATCCCTACATGGATCTCCATTGCGGTTGGAGATGAAGTTCTCACTTCCGGACTTGATCGTATCTTTATGGCAGGTTTGAAAGTGGGAAAAGTTGTCTCCATTACCAAAGCAAGCGGCTATCAAAGCGCCGTCATCGAGCCCTATTTTTACGGTAAAAATCCCGCCTATTTTCACGTCATAACGCAAATTAGATAACCTCTTTTTACCCCTTGTAATCCGATTTTAAGTGCTTCTCGTCTATAATAATAAAATTTTTATGACGAGGGGTCTCAATGCCAAAACGCGACGACATCAAAACGATATTACTCATCGGATCAGGCCCGATCGTCATCGGTCAAGCCTGTGAATTTGACTATTCTGGAACACAAGCGGTCAAGACGCTCAAAGAGCTTGGTTACCGCGTAGTTTTGATCAACTCGAATCCGGCAACCATTATGACTGACCCTGAATTTGCCGATCGCACCTACATCGAACCAATCAAAGCCCGAAATCATCGCTGAAATCATCAAAAAAGAGAAAGTTGATGCAATCCTTCCTACGATGGGTGGACAAACAGCTCTTAATGCAGCGATGAAAATGCATGAGCTTGGGATGCTGGAGGGGATCGAATTCCTCGGTGCCAATCCAAGTGCCATTAAAAAAGGGGAAGACCGCCAAGCGTTCAAAGAGTGTATGGTTAAAATCGGAATGGATTTGCCGATCTCTCGCTACGCCTATAATATGGATGAAGCAATGGCGGCGGCCGAAGCGATCGGATTCCCGATCATCATCCGTGCCTCTTATACCCTCGCAGGGGGCGGAAGCGGTGTCGCGTACAACATCGATGAATTTAAAATGTTAGCGCAACGCGGTCTTGATGAATCTCCGATTACCGAAATCTTGATCGAAGAGTCATTACTCGGATGGAAAGAGTACGAGATGGAGGTTATCCGTGACCGCAACGATAACTGTATTATCGTCTGTTCGATCGAAAACTTCGATCCGATGGGCGTCCATACGGGAGATTCCATTACCGTTGCCCCTGCCCTGACATTGACTGACAAAGAGTATCAACGTATGCGTGACGCATCGTTTGCTATATTACGTGAAATCGGTGTCGATACGGGAGGATCAAACGTTCAGTTCTCTGTCAACCCTGAAACAGGACGTATGATCGTTATCGAAATGAACCCGCGCGTATCTCGTTCATCCGCACTCGCGTCCAAAGCAACCGGTTATCCGATCGCTAAAGTTGCGACGTTGCTTGCCGTCGGATTTACGCTCGATGAGATCACCAACGACATTACCGGTACTCCTGCCGCATTTGAGCCGGTAATCGATTACATCGTTACCAAAGTTCCCCGCTTTACGTTTGAAAAATTCCCGGAAGCGGAATCAACTCTCACCACCAGTATGAAATCGGTCGGGGAAGCGATGGCTATCGGACGAACGTTCAAAGAGTCGGTTCAAAAAGCCCTCTGCTCGCTTGAGACAGGTTTAAGCGGTTTCGATCCTATCGACGGTGATCTCGAATTTGTCAAACACGAAATTCGCCGTCCAAATGCGGAACGTATCCTCTATGTCGGTCAAGGTTTCCGTATGGGACTTTCCAAAGAAGAAATCTTCGAACTCTCGAAAATCGATCCGTGGTTCTTGACCCAAATCGAAGAGATTATTGCTGAAGAAAAAAATATCACGTCAGCAACACTCACCAATGAACCTCAACTTCGCCGCCTCAAAACCGAAGGGTTCTCGGATAAAAATATCGCACGTCTTATCACCCTAAATGGCGGAAGTGCAAAAGAAAATGATGTCTATAACGCACGTAAAGCACTAGCAATCGCGTTTGAATACAATGAAGTCGATACCTGTGCGGCAGAGTTCGGATCACTCACTCCGTATCTTTACTCGACAACCAATATCAGCCGTCTCGGACTTCAAGCACCGCGACAAAGCGACAAGAAAAAAGTGATGATCCTCGGCGGCGGACCGAACCGTATCGGTCAGGGGATCGAGTTTGACTACTGCTGTGTTCACGCCTCATTCGCTCTCAAAGAGATGGGGATTGAGACGATCATGGTCAACTGTAACCCTGAAACCGTCTCCACCGACTACGACACCTCTGATGTCCTCTATTTCGAACCGATCGATTTCGAACACGTCCGTTCAATCGTTGAGGCGGAACAACCCGACGGTATTATCGTCCATTTCGGAGGACAAACACCGCTTAAACTCGCTAACGGACTCCACGCAATCGGAGCAAAAATCGCCGGGACATCCGCTGAAGTGATCGATTTGGCGGAGAACCGCGAGAAATTCTCGGCATTTGTTGTTGAACAAGGGCTCAAACAACCTGAAAACGGTATCGCAATGACCAAAGAACAAGCATTTAAAGTTGCTGAAGAACTCGGGTATCCGGTACTCGTTCGACCGTCATATGTTTTGGGCGGACGTGCAATGCGTATCGTTTATAATGAAGATGAACTCCGCACCTATATGGATGTTGCCGTATCGGTCAGCAATGACTCTCCGGTTCTTGTCGATAAATTCCTCGATCAAGCGGTTGAGCTGGATGTCGATGCGATCAGTGACGGAACAGAAGTCTACATCGGCTCCGTTATGCAGCATATCGAAGAGGCAGGTATCCACTCAGGAGACAGCGCATGTTCACTCCCACCGGTAAGCCTCAGTGCTGAACTTCAAAAACAAGTTGAGCAACAAACGAAAAAAATCGCATTGGGTCTCGGAGTTATCGGATTGCTTAACATCCAATATGCAATCTACCAAAACGAAGTTTATTTGATCGAAGTTAACCCGCGTGCATCTCGTACCGTTCCGTTTGTATCCAAAGCGACCGGTATGCCTCTGGCAAAAGTTGCTACCCGTGTCATGGTGGGTGATACGCTCCGTAATGCCCTCAAATTCTACGATAACTACAACATCGTCATGGAAGAGGACGGTCTTCTCAAACCGCGTCTAAAAGGGCACGTTGCGATCAAAGAGGCGGTTTTCCCGTTCAACAAACTTTACGGTGCCGATTTGGTTCTCTCTCCAGAGATGAAATCAACCGGTGAAGTTATGGGAATCAGTCAAAATTTCGGTGTCAGCTTCGCAAAAAGTCAGCTCGCAGCAGGGAATAAAATCCCGACATCGGGAACCTGTTTCCTCTCGTTTATCGAGATGGATAAGGTTCATGCCCCTGAAATCGCACGCGGATTGCACAACCAAGGGTTTAAGCTCATTGCGACACGCGGTACTCAAAAAGTGATTGAAGAGGCAGGTATCCCGTGTGAAGCAGTTCTTAAAATCTCTGAGGGGCGTCCTAATATTGAAGACGTTATGAAAAACGGAGATATTTCTCTAGCGATCAATACCTCCGATAACAAAACATCAAAAAAAGATGCCGAACAGATTCGTCAAATCGTATTACGTATGGGGACACCGTACTTTACCACCCTCAGTGCTGCACGCGCCGCCATCGAAGCGATGGGACATATGCATGATGACAGTTGGATGGAACCGCACGCGCTTCAAGATTACCTTATCTCATAAGCGATGAACAAAATCATCCTCGCCCAAACCGACACGACTGTCGGTTTTCTCTCTCAAGATGGCGTGCGTCTTGCTGAGATCAAACTGCGCTCAGGGGACAAACCTTTCCTCAAAGTCTTTGCCGAACTAAAAATTTTGCGTAAAAGCATCCGTATACCTGCTCTACATAAACAGCGCGTTCGACATAGTAAAAAAACGACCTTCGTCGTTAAAAATCAAGCATTTCGCTATGTCAGTGATCCTGAACACGCGGCTCTGATCAAGCCCTTCGGATGGCTTTTTTCCACCTCAGCCAATGAAAGCGGGAAAAACTATGACAGTGCTTATTGTCGTGCAATCAGTGATATAGTCATTGAAGATTATCGCGGACTTCACGAGCAAAGTGCCTCTAAAATTTTTTTACTCAACACTACACACTTAAAACAATTACGATAGGAGTCTAATCTATGAAACATTTTACCTCGGCTAACCACATCATAACAGGAACTATGGGTTTAATCGTCCTCAGTGCCCTCAGCGGGTGCCAAAGTGGATCAGAAAAAGAGGCAGAACCTCAAAATAAATTTCTGGTTGTCGAGCAGCAACCCGACGGTAAATTCGTTGTGGTTGAAGAAGTTCCGACAACAGGGGCTAGCCATGCCATTATCCGATCAACCGATGAGAACGGAACGGTTCATGAACGGGTTATGAGCGAAGCAGAGATGAAAGCACTAGCTGATCAAGAGTATAAAAAAATGCAGGAGGGGAAATCGGAACTCAATGCCGAACCCAAGGGTGAAGGTATGGGGCTTGGTGGAACTATCCTCGCAGCAGCAGGAGGGGCACTATTAGGTAACATGATCGGAAATGCCCTCATGAATAACTCTAATTTTCGTAAAAATCAAGATGCTTCCAACCGTTCCGCCTACCATCGTTCGGCAACCACAGGAAGTTCTTCCTCAACATCTAACAGTCAGAAAAAAAGTTTCTTTGGAAATTCAGCATCTAAAAGCACCTCTTCCAGCAGCAGTTTCGGAGGATGAATATGATTAACTTACAAAAAATAAACCCTATAAATGATGCTGTCTTAGAAGAGATCGGGTTTGGTTGGCATACAGACCAAGACGAAAGCAAATACGTTGCAGATGAGCTAGTTATCGTCAGTAACGCTGAAGCTGAAGCTTACTATGAAGCGGTTAACGAGCTGTATGATATGTATGCAACCGCAGCACAGCACGTTATCGACAATAACCTCTTTTTTGATCTTGGAATCCCGTTCAATCTGATCGATTCTATCAAAAAAAGCTGGGAAAATGATGTCCATTGGCATATTTACGGACGCTTTGATCTTGCGGGGGGAATTGACGGAGCCCCGATCAAACTGATCGAATTCAACGCTGACACCCCGACAGCACTTTTTGAAACCGCTATCTTGCAATGGGCATTGCTGAAACACAACGGTATGGATGAAGAGCGTCAATTTAACACGGTTTATGAAGCGATCAGCGATAACTTTCGCCGCCTTATTACCCTCTTCGATGAGACCGAAAAATTTGACTCACTGTATGACGGATGGAAAATCCTTTTTAGTTCCGTAAGCGGTAACATCGAGGAAGAACAAACGGTTCGGTTGCTACAGCAGATGGCTATCGACGCAGGATTTGAGACGGCGTTTGAACCCCTTGGCGGCGTTAAGTTTGATGATGAGGGGATTTACGATCAAGATGAGAATCCCTATGAATATTGGTTTAAACTTTATCCGTGGGAAGATATCGCGATTGAAGAGTCGGAATTAGCCACACAGCTCAACACCATCATGCAAAACCAAAAAGCGATTATTCTCAACCCCGCTTATACACTCCTCTTTCAATCCAAAGGGATGATGAAAATTCTGTGTGATCTATTTCCTGATTCACTGTATCTTACTGAAAACCTCGTTTGAGCCTTTAAAGGGAGTGCAACAAGTCGAGAAACGGATGTTCGGACGCGAAGGTGCAAATGTGCGAGTTCTCGATGCTACAGGTGCTGTTATTGAAGCCACTGACGGACCGTACGGCAACTTTAAACCGATCTATCAAGAGTATGTCGAATTTCCTAAAGACGTTCAAGGTAACTGTTACCAAGCAGGTGTCTTTTTTGCCTATGAAGCGTGCGGTTTAGGATTTCGCCGTGGCGGTAAAATTCTCGGGAATATGTCCAAATTTGTCGGACATATACTTCGTTAACGAATCTCTTTTCGATTCATACGGGCTTGCAGCGCATTGGAGATATTCATCAGTGAAAAGGTGACGATAAAGATCATTAAGCCCGGGAAGAAACTCACCCACCACGCGATATCAATTACCTCTTTTCCGCCACTGAGGATACTCCCCCAGCTCATCTGCGGCGGAGTAATCCCCAGCCCCAAAAATGAGAGACCCGATTCTGCTAAAATCGCCCCCCCTACCCCGAATGTAAAACTGACCAATACTATCGGTGCCAGTAATGGTGCATAGTATTTCAGCATAATTTTTAGGGGATGTACGTGAGCGATATGCAAAATACGGATATAAGGCTTCGAAGCAATCGCAAAACTCTCTGAGCGGATTAGACGTGCTGTCCCCATCCACCCTGTGATCGATATGATCAAAATCAACACCCAAACAGAGGCATTAACATAACTCACAAGTGTCAGTAATAAAAAGAGGGTCGGAAAGGTTAAAAAAAGATCAACTACAATAATAAATACTTTATCAAATCCACCGCGCAAAAGTGCCGCACTTGCCCCATAAAGTAATCCGATAAATGTTGAGACAAGGGCACTCGCAAATCCTATAATTAGCGAAACCTGCCCCCCTCCATTAATCGTGCCAATAAGTCGCGCCCCAATCGATCTGTACCGAACCAGTGTTCACCTGAGGGTGGAATCAAGATGACTTGTGGATCCAAAAAAAGAGGATCAACCGTATACAAAAACGGTCCGATAAAGGAGAATAAGATCACCGCGACCAGTGCGGCAATACTAAAAAAGGGCATTAGACCTTGATACCTAAAAGGGTCGTCATCATTTGATCTATAGTGGTAATTACTTTAGCTGATGCACCGTATGATGTTTGATAACGGATCAAATTTGCCATCTCTTCATCCATACTCACCTTGCTGATAGAATCTTGCTCTTGCTTGATAGCATTGAATTGTGCTGTAAGTGAATCATTAGTGGCAACAACAGAGTTTGTTTTCGTTCCTACTTTGGTTACCAAGTTATCAAAATAACCGTAAAGAGTATCCGTTGTCTTATGAAATGTGGTTCCGAAGGTAACAGCGCTAAATTGTGATTGAACAATGTCTAAAGCAGTTTGATTATCTCCGTTTGCAGGTGATTTATTCCCTTTTATCTTACTTGTGTCATTTTTCAATTCAGAGTTCAACGAGATACTTTTTGCATTGGTTCCATCGTAAAAGCGACTAACCCCTGTAACCCCTGCAAAGTTTGTCCCGTTATCTTGTATAGCAAAGGTATATCCCTGTGCGGCATATGTCCCTTTTAAATCAATTGAAAATACTTTTTGATTGGTACTAAATGTCGCACCCAGCATATTATTGAGATCATTGAGTGCATTACCGTCTTGATTATCATCCTTAGTCGCATTGATTTGTGCAACAATACTATTCGTAGAAGTGGGAGAATTATCGATTAAGGTACCTTGATCGATGGTAATAGTACGTCGTATAGCCTCGTTTCCATTAATGTCATAAACAACCAAATCAAATGTACCGGCTTTAAAATTCTCATCAGTACTGAGTAATGACTGATTATTGGAAAAACTAAGTGGATTTGATTGCATCGATTTTGTTGCACTTTGAGCATAAATATTGTTCGTCGATTCAATCAACCCTTTTGCAAAATTATCCATATTATTGATAGTATCTTGTAAGAATCCGTTTTCAAACTCTCCGTTAGCACCGATTTTTGAACCTCGCAATTCTAAAAGAGCTCCAATTTTTCCCCCGGTAATCTGATCAGCATAAGGTAATCTAACCCCATCTTGACGCTCATAATACAGATCATAGTATCCGCCGGGATTTGATTTACTATCCATTCCAATAGGATGAAATGAACCACCGTCGACAAGGTTAAAACCACCTACCTGTATCGTATAACTCCCCTGCTTTGTAGCAATATTACTATCAACGACATTGTTGGTTCGAATCTCTCCGACAAGAACTTTTGAATCGACAAGCTTTGACAATGAAAGTTCAAGCTGACTTCGTTTATCGCGTAAGTCATTGGCGTTGTTTGTCCCCCCTGCTTCAGCTTTGTTAATCTCAATATTTATTTTTGATATTTGTTCAGCTATTCGATTGACTTCATCAACATTGACTTTGACCTGATCATTCAAAGAAGATTGTAATGCAGTAATGTGTGCACGTGTCTCTTGGATATGCTGTGTCAGTGTTTGTGTTGTCTGAGCCAAAGATTCTTTGAGCGAAGTGTTACTTGGATTGTTAGCCAGTGATTGCCATGAATCAAAATAGTTTTGCATGTCATTTTTAATACCGACTTTATCGATTTCCGGGAAATAGGTTGAAAGTTCTTCGAGATTTTTTCTCAATGTATCGGAATTTTCTTTGTTTTGAGCGGCATTAGCATAACGAGTGAATACAAAACTATCAAATACCCGTGCGATTTCGGTAATCTGAGTTCCATTGCCCCGTTGACCTGGGTCAATGCTAATCGGTGTTGCGGCAGCGGTAACTACACGCTGTCGTGAATACCCTTCTGTTTCAGCATTGGAGATATTATGCCCTGTTGTATCAATACCGATTTGTGCAGCATTGAGCCCACTATACCCGATGTGTAATGCATTAAAAATTGATGCCATGTTATGCCCGCACTTCCAAAAATGAGGCTTCAGAGATTGCTACTTTTTGGTACCCTTGCATTTGTGTCGGAACTAACCGTTCCAATAGAGCATTATAAAAAGAGCCTACACTCAAGACCATTTTTGCGTATTGCTGATTCACCTCTCGAAGGAGTGAAAGGTTCTCTTTTAAAGAGTCGAGTTGTTGATGTTGTTCAATATCTAAGAGTTCAGAGAGAGGTGTCGCAGGATGTTGTGTCATCAGTTTTGAAATTTCACGATCGATCATCGCTTTTTTCTGCTCAAAACTTTTTATTTTTTCCTCTTTAATCGCAAGACGATCAAACTGAGGGTTGTGCTTCGCTTCTCGGATATCATCAATATCTTCACGCGACAAAGATATGAGAGATTCAAGATCTTTAATAGCACTCTGTAACTGATAAGACAACATCATAAACTCCTCTATTGTTAAGTCAGCTCTTGCGCTATACGCTTGGCTAACGATTCGATATCGACACGATATTCACCTTTTTCGATTGAAGCTTTAAGCTCCTCGATTCGGCTTGTGTCACCTTGTTTTGTAACAGATTGCGCGGATTTCTCCTGCTCTTTAGTTTTTACTGCTGGTTCTTGATATGTCGCTTTGATAAGCGAGCTGTTCACACTTGATATCATGGTGAATCCTTATTATCCGTTTATGATGTATATAACCATATCGGCAAAAACCTTTAATAATTTAGTTTATTTGTCTACTTTGACAACCTTTTGACTAAGGTTGTCAAAAAGCATTTGAGAAAATCCAAATCCTCCTGCACTGGCATTGGATAACTCTTCACGATACATCGATTTAAAAATCTTATCACCAGGATCATTGGTGCTGGTAAAAACATTTTTTTCATCTTTCATCGCTTCATCTAACATCATTTTTACAATAATCGCTTCAAACTGATCCGTTTTTTCCCGAAGCGCTTTATCACCCTCTTTGCTGCCGATCGTCGGAAGCGCTTTTTGATATCCGACACTGGTAACATCCATTAGATAACCTCCAAATCAACCGAGATAGCTCCGGCACTTTTCATCGCTTGAAGAATAGAAATCATCTGCTTTGGAGTCGCCCCCATTTTTTGGAGCGAACGTGCGATATTGGCAACCGTAGTCGTCCCTTTTTCGGTAAAAATCTCATTTTCATTCAACCCGATCACAAGACTTTTATCCATAGTAACACTTCCGGCAGGTTTAGAGACTTCATCTTGCGCTAATATTTTGATGGTCATATCCCCTTGGGTAATGACTACCGGTTTTACCTCTACATCCACACCGGCAACTATTGTTCCTGTGCGCTCATTGATAATGATCTTCTGCTCTTGAGCATAATCGATATTAAGACTTTGTACTTCGGCTAAAAATTCAACCATCGATTTGTTTTTAGGAAGCTGTAATTGAATCGTTCTCGGATCGACAGCAGTAGCGACAGTAGTACGGTATTTAGCGTTAATGACATTTTGAATCGCTACGGAATTAGCAAAATTTGAGGTTTTTAGGGAAAGGGTTGCATTGGACTGATGATAAAGATCCTGAGTAATTTCGCGCTCAACGATACCCCCCTCATACACCATCCCCACCGTCGGATGCGATTCTACACCGGCACCTTTGTCATTTTTACCGCCGATGCTGATAGCACCTTGCGCTAACGCATAGATTTTACCGTCAACCCCTTTAAGAGGGGTCATAAGCAAGGTTCCACCCTCTAATGATTTCGCATCCCCGATCGAGGATACCGTAACATCAAATGCATCCCCTTGTCGTGCAAACGGAGCAAATTTGGCAGTGACAACAACCGCAGCAACATTTTTGGATTTGATATCAACAGGATTCATATCGATATTCATCGCTTTGAGCATGTTCGCGATAGATTGGAGGGTGAATTTAGAAGTCGTACCGTCACCAGTCTTTTTCAAACCGACCACGAGTGAGTAACCGATTATTTGGTTATCACGTACGCCGACGACATTAGCTAGCTCGCTAATACGTGTCGCTTGAGCGATGGCTAGTAAGCAAAAAAGTAATACGAAAATTTTCATGCCCATCCTTTATAATAAAAGGATTAAGCAAAGGCTATTCCAAAAATAACTTACGTGTAGTAGGTGAGTGAAGTTTTTCCAAAACGTTTGGATTTTAATCGGTTAAAATGACCGATAGAATCAGGTAATTCAAGAGTACTCATATGCTCAATAATGATCAAAGTCGCCATTTCAAGGGGAAATGAAGCAATCATCTCAATCATTTTATCGTATATCTCTTCCATCCCCTCGCGGATTGAAAAAGGGGGATCAACATAAATAAAAGCACTCTCTCCGAGTGCCGCGAGACGTTTTTTGACATGGGTCATGTTACTAAAACTGTCCCCCTCGATAATCTCACACGCTCTAGGGTCAGTTTGGGCGATATTCTCACGTAATGTACGGATGGCATCACGATCTTTTTCCATAAAAATAATTTTCTTGGCTCCTCGACTGAGGGCTTCCAGGCCGATTGAGCCGCTTCCTGAAAAAACCTCTACCAAAACCGAATCGATCACATCAAACTGCAATGTATTAAAAAACGATTCGAGAACAATACCTTTAGAACTTCGAGTGGTTTCTTTGGAGGGAAGCTTTAGTGTTTTCCCTTTGTATTTTCCGGCAATGATTTTTTTAGTGATGGTTGAATTACTTTTCATAAAATGCCCGTATTGCCTTGAGGATATTGCTTTGATATTCGCGTGTCAGCTTATCGATGTGACGTTCTAATATTTCAAAACTGACCCCCTCTTCACTTGCAGGAAGGCTTAATTCTTGTGATAGTATCGGTAGTTGTTTTTGAGAATCAAATTTTTGATTTAGTGCATGGAGCAGTTGCGCTTTTGAAAACGGTTTAATCAAATCAGACGATTCATTCACACCGATGACAAACGTCATGTGCTCATCGTCTTGAATCTCTTTATCACGGATTAAAAGGTCACATTGACGAAGCGAGCTTAAATAACCGTCTAAAAAAAGTTCTAAAGAACGCTGTAATAATGGAGAATCACACTGAATAGCTATTTTCACAATGTCCTCCCTCGATCATAATTTCATACCGTATTAATATAGTAACGGTATTTTAGCATAGATTATTTAGCACTTATGATTTTAAAGTGTTCTCTATGATGTCATCGATGGAAAAAAGGTAATAATGTTCTTGTGTATGATGCTTGGCATGATACATAGCCCTATCGGCACATTTTAGCAACTCTGATTTCGTTGTGCCGTGCTCCGGATACATAGCTATTCCGACACTAAGTGATGGGAAAAGCGTATGCTCTTTTATATGAATAGCATGGTGTACTTTTTTCATCAGTTGACGGACAATGTGAACCACTTCATTAGTATTCGAAATGGCTGTGAGGATAACGACAAATTCATCTCCCCCTAACCGTACCACCAAATCCTCAGCTCTTATCCCATCTTGTAAAGATTTGGCAACCCTCTGCAGTAAGAAATCGCCGATCTCATGTCCCATCGTATCATTAACCTCTTTAAAGCGGTTAAGATCTATAAAAAGCAAGGCAAATTTCTGCTGTGCGTATTGAGCTCGAAGTAGTATCTGATCGAATTTTTGCTCAAAATAGAGACGATTCGGCAATCCCGTTAATAAATCCGTATTGGCATGGTCATAAAGCTTTTGTTCATACGCTTTTTGCATACTGATATCGGTCAAAATTGAGACGTAACGGATCAACTTCCCCTTCTCGTCATAGATAGCCGTAATACTTTGAAGCGACGGATAAATGAAACCGTCTTTGCGTTTATTCCATATTTCACCATGCCATCTTCCGGTCTCGGCAATCTCCTGAAACATCTTTTCATAAAACGATTGCTCATGTCGCCCCGATTTGAGAAAACTAGGCGTTTGTCCTACGATTTCATCCAAAGAAAAACCTGTTACATGGGTAAACGCTTCATTAGCTTTAAGAATTTTTTTCTTAGCATCCGTGATAAAAATGGCTTCTTGTGAATTTTCAAAAACGACCGCAGAGAGGAGGAGTTCGGCTTCTCTCTTTTTAAAATCTCGTATATCCTCAACACTCAACCACAGGTACGTAATCTTTTTCATCGTTACCATTTCTCCGGAGAGCTTAATCGGAATCCGCTCTCCGCTGCTGTTGATATAACAGCTTTCACACATGGAGAGTGACCCGGTATTCATGAGTCTCTGGAACTGCTCTTTTTCTTGTTCAATATATTTTTCATCAACCAAATCAAAATAGTTGACATCTAACATTTCTTCAAACGTTCGTCCCACTATTCTTAAGAAGGACTCGTTGGCATCAATAATATCCCCCTCTCTTGTACATAACACCAACCCTGTCGATGATTTAGTGATAAGGAGACGATTAAACTGTCGAGACTCTTCGATCTCACGAATCAAAGGACTAACAAAAAACCAAAAAAATATACTCCCGATGACGGCTAATAATAATGTAAATAGAAAAGCATAGGTTGCCGCTTGGATGTAGGGAGCTCGAATTTCATCAAGGTCTATTTTTGCAACAAGCCCCCACCCAAGATCCGGGATCGGTTTATAGGCAGCAAGAACAGAAGCTCCTCGATAATCCAACATAACATCGACTCCACTTTTTCCACTCAGTGCTCGACGCATCGGTTCAGCATATGTGGAATTCCACGGAATATCCATCTGATTTTTTTCATCAAAATAGCGCTGTTTCAGAATAAATCCTATAGTGCCATCATTACGTTGTCCCAGTGTGAATTCTCCGGTTTTTCCGATCGCTCCGTAAAGGGGGAAAGTTGTATTGATTTGTCGGATAAAATTTGCTGCGGTCGACCGCATTAGTGTATCTGAAGGATGTAAGTCATGTCCTATATAGGCTTGACGTGCGACAATATTAATCATAACGCTTTGCGTCTCAACGAGATCGATAAGACGGTTTTTTTGCCGCTCAAACCCGATATTGTAGAGTAATCCGATCGACACGATCGCTACAATCAGCATATTGACGGTGAGCAGGGCAATAAGGTAGTAAGGTGTATGTCCGATCTTATTACTGGCAAAAGTCTCGATCAAACACGATTTAAGGCTTTTCATTTGAAATTCGCCCTTTCTTGAGTCAATTCAAACATTAAACTGCAAATATCATAACAACAAATTGTTAGAAAAGAACCTCAAAAAAACAAATTACAACTTGTTTAAGTAATAATTGATACTATAGCGTAAATCCTCATCCATATCCATTACACTCTCACTCATCCACTTGAGATAGCCGGGGTCTTTTAGAGCAATCTCTTCAATCCGCTTTTTAGCATATTTTCCAAACGGGAGGCGTGTTAAGAGAACATAGCTTTTGGATATCTCTATAAGCTTTTCTAAATCGGCTAAGTCGAGTAAATAGTCCAATACCATTTTCGTGTGCAGTGCATCACTCAGCGCATGATGAGGGATAATAGGGAGATTATACGTCTCAAAAACACGCAATTCATCTCGATAAAGTCTTAACTCATATCGTAAGAACTGTAGGCTGTACCCCTCCAGATCATCCATCAGCGATTTAGCACATTTAAGGGTGTCGATGATACTCCCCTGCCATGCAACCCCTTCTTTTTCGAGCATCCCCAAATCAAAAGGGGCATTATGCGATACCAGTACATTTTCGGCAGTATTCAATATTTTAAGTTTTTCACAGCTGATAGATTGGGAAAACGATGAGGCGTCAGAGACCATCTCATTGGTAATATGATGGATAGCCGAGGCCGCAGGAGGAATTTTCTTACCCGGATTGATGAGTTCAAAATGAGTTTCGTGATCTTCAATAAACCCGAGTGCGCAAATTCTGTCTTTAAGTTCTAACCCCGTTGTTTCGGTATCGAGAAAAATTAGCATGACTAAAGGGTTGGAGAAGATTTAAGGGTAGCCATAAGATTATGATAATGTTCTAATGTTCGAAAACTTTTCTCAAATCGCCATCCCAATACAAAAGCGATAATCTCATTTTTTTGTTCAGGAGAAAGCTTTTCGACGCGTCCGTAATAGGCTAACGAAATATTTTTGTTTTTGACTTTAGCCTCTTTATCGTAAATAATAGCGATAATTTGAGCGTATTTTCCCTCTTTGAGTGCGCCCAAATCCTCATCGGCGAGGGAAATTCCCGAAAGGTTAATCGCTTTAAAGGTAAATAACTCGTCAAAAGCTCCGACTTTGGTATCAATCCCCAATTTTCGGTAAAGCTCTTCGAGAGATTTGAGGTTACTTTTGCGTTCCAACTCGTAGCTGGAGATCTGTGCTGTCAGGTTTTTTAGGCGGTCAAGTGCTGAACTCACATTTTCTCCTTTACTGAACGCTTGTTTTGAATATTTTAACGAACTTTGACTTATAATACGTTACTTTTACTATTTGGGAATTTAATGGACTACTTACGAATTCAAGGGCCGACTAAACTTAGCGGAACTGTTACCATCTCCGGCGCTAAAAATGCCGCTTTACCCCTTATCACCTTAGCACTTTTAGCCCATAACCCGCTCAAAGTTACCAATATGCCTGAAGTAGCCGATATTAAAACGCTTCTCAAGCTTCTCCAAAACCTCGGTGCGAGCTGTTCATTAGAAAACCATGTTCTAAATATCGATACCTCTACCGTAAACCATACGATGGCAAACTACGATATCGTGAAAACAATGCGTGCTTCCATCCTCGTCCTCGGACCGTTGCTTGCCCGTTTCGGTCATTGTGAAGTCTCCCTTCCGGGTGGATGTGCTATCGGTCAACGCCCGATCGATTTGCATCTTAAAGCGCTGGAGCAAATGGGAGCGCAAATCACGATCCACGCCGGATATGTCCATGCCCTAGCCCCTGATGGTCTCAAGGGTGCCCATATCATATTTGATAAAATCACCGTTACCGGAACGGCTAATATCGTTATGGCTGCTGCATTGGCACACGGTAAAACCGTCCTTGTCAACTGTGCGAAAGAACCCGAAGTCGTTCAACTGTGCGAAATTCTCCGCGACAGCGGTATCGATATCACCGGAATCGGAACCTCTGAATTAACCATTGTCGGTACCGGCGGAAAAACCATCGATATGGTTGATTTTGAAGTTATACCTGACCGCATCGAAGCGGGAACCTATCTATGTGCCGGCGCAATTACCAACTCTACCATTACGATTGAACGTGTTCGCCCCGATCACCTTGACGCCGTTACCGCAAAACTGGAGCAAATGGGGTGCCGTGTCGAGTGCACTGAAAACACTATGACGATCTATCCCGCATCTGAACTTAAACATGTTGATATCATCACTCAAGAGTACCCTGCATTCCCAACCGACATGCAGGCTCAGTTTTTAGCCCTAGCTACGATTGCCAAGGGTGCGAGTACGATCGAAGAGCGATTATTTGAAAACCGCTTTATGCACGTCAGTGAATTGCAACGTCTCGGAGCTGAGATCAAACTTAGCGGTCATACAGCTACCGTAATCGGACCGTGTGAGCTCGTAGGAGCAGATGTTATGGCAACCGATTTACGTGCATCCAGTGCCCTCGTCCTTGCTGCGATGGCGGCTGAGGGGACAACCAATGTCCACCGTATTTATCACCTTGATCGCGGGTATGAAGACTTAGAGGGAAAATTACGCCTATTAGGTGCTAAAATTGAGAGATTAAAAGAGTAGTTTTATCTCGTCATTCCGTGCCACGACACGGAATCCATTAAAGAATAATAGAGATACCGTACTAGATACGGTATAATGAAAGATTATAGATCGCCTTCGATCACTTTTTTGAAGGTGTTGTAGTAGATATTTTGCATTTCCGGCAATCTCATAGTGACATCATTCAGGGTGAACGTATCACCGCCGACGGTTCCAATTTTTTGATAGCTCATTAAGCCTGCCATCGCTTCAAACGCTGCACAATTCTCAGGTGCAACTTCGATAATCGCACGTGACATACTCTCTGCGAAAATATCACGAGCATCTGTAACACTCATCGTTGCAACTACCCCTAAATCACTGACACATGCCATTTTGGCCAATGCCATCGCTACACCGCCTGAGCTGCAGTCTTTTGCCGCAGCTAAAAGCCCTTTTTTGTTCGCTTCGATTACTAGGTTCCATAATGAGCGCTCTTTATTGTAATCGATTGAGGGAATAGTTCCCGCAACGACATTGTAAAGCTCTTTCATGTAGAGTGATCCGCCGAATTCTGAACGGCACTCACCGACGAGATACAATACGTTTCCATTTTTTTGGAACGCAGACATCAACACTTTATGCTGATCTTCATTCACCCCGACCATCGCGATAGACGGTGTCGGGAATACCGATTTTCCGTTCGTTTCATTATAAAGCGATACATTTCCGCCGATAACCGGAGTATTGAGTTCGCTACATGCCTCTTTAATTCCTAGACACCCTTGTCCGAACTGCCACATTACTTCCGGATTTTCCGGGTTACCGTAGTTGAGACAATCGGTGATTGCTTTTGGTGTTGCACCGCTCATTGCGACATTACGACCACTCTCGATAACCGCTGCTGCCGCTCCAGCTTTCGGATCGATATAGCAGTAACGGACGTTACAATCGGCACTCATCGCCAATGCTACCCCGTTTTCTTTAATACGGATAACAGAAGCGTCAAGTTCACCGCCCTTTTTGACCGTATTGGTTTGTACCATTGAATCGTATTGCTCATAAATCCAATGTTTATCAACCACTTCCATCGACGCAATCAGTTTTTCAAATGCTGCTTGATTCTCTACTGCATCAAAATCACTAAGTTTCACATTGGCAATATCATCAAGATAAGCAGGACGAGACATCGGACGATCCAGTATCGGAGCTTCTTCGCTCACAGGGTCAACCGGAACCTCGGCACATTTTTCACCGTGCCAGAAAAGTTCCATATTCCCCGTTGCCGTTACTTCACCGATAACCGCACAGTCAAGATCCCATTTTTCGAAAATATCGATGATCGCTTGCTCAGTCCCTTTTTTCGCACAGATAAGCATACGCTCTTGCGACTCAGAGAGCATAAACTCATAGGGCATCATCCCCTCTTCACGCGCAGGAACCTTATCGAGGTGCATAATCATCCCGCTGCCTGAACGTCCCGCCATTTCGAACGAGCTCGAAGTGAGCCCCGCAGCACCCATATCCTGAATTCCGACAACATAATCGGTTTTGAAAAGTTCCAAACACGCTTCAAGAAGGAGTTTTTCGGTAAACGGATCACCCACTTGTACCGTTGGACGGAGCCCTTTGGATGCTTCGGTAAAGCTGTCCGAACTCATAACCGCACCGCCGAGACCGTCACGTCCCGTTTTAGATCCGACGTAAATTACCGGATTGCCGATCCCTTCCGCTTTTCCGTAGAAAATTTCGTCGCTTTTTGCTAACCCGAGAGTAAATGCGTTTACAAGGATATTACCGTTGTAGCACTCATCAAAACTCGTCTCACCGCCGATCGTCGGAACCCCCATACAGTTACCGTATCCACCGATACCCGATACGACACCGCGTACCAAATAACGCTGATGAGCACTGATATCGTCTTGGTTCAACACATTTCCGAAACGAAGGGCATTGAGGTTAGCGATCGGGCGGGCACCCATAGTGAATACGTCTCGCATGATCCCACCAACTCCCGTTGCTGCACCTTGATACGGTTCGATAAAACTCGGGTGATTATGGCTCTCCATTTTGAAAACCGCCGCATATCCGCCGCCGATATCGATAACCCCGGCATTTTCACCCGGTCCTTGGATAACCCACGGTGCTTTGGTCGGAAAACCGCTCAAATGTTTTTTAGAGGATTTATAACTGCAGTGTTCACTCCACATGGCTGAAAAAATCCCGATTTCGACGAGGTTTGGCTCGCGCCCTAGGATTTTTTTGATATGGTCATAATCTCCGAGTGAGAGTTTATGTTGTTTGAGAACTTTTTCGATATCTGGAAGGGGAGTGCTCACGGCAGTTTCCTTAGTAAAATAATAATAGTTCCGCGATTATACCAAAGGCTAATCAAGTGCCCCCTTAATTTGCTGTCCATTTACAAAAACGTTTTACATTTACAGTCTAAAATAATTATCGGAGGTTTATCATGACTCGCTCAAAACGTCTTTTAATCACATTGGCAGCTGCCCCTATTTTGGTCAGTGCGGCTGCAGCATCTACTCAGGCTAAGCTCGAAAAAACGTGTAATCAAGGTTGTCCGCTTTGGAGTATGGAGGATATGGAAAGTTTTATCAATCGTCCGTTTCCCCGAATGAATAGCACTTATACGACTTCAACTATGAAAGAGAGCGACAAAGCTTACCTCATCAGCATAGATCTGCCGGGGATGGATAAAAAAGATATCTCTATCGAAACATCAGGGAATCGGTTAATGGTTTCGGGAGAACGAAAAGAAGATTCGGAAAACAAAGAGGGATCTAAGCACTCGTTCAGAGAGTTTTCTCAAAGCTTTTTACTTCCGGATGATGCAAACTTTGAAGCGATAACCGCGACATCGACCAACGGAGTACTAAAAATCACTGTTCCGAAAACCGCAGGAAAAAAAGTATCCAAAAAAATTGAGATTAAATAGAGTTAGTGAAAACTATACTCTTTCTCAGTACGGATATTTTGTTTGAGTGAAAAGAGATCAATATACGAAATCGCTATGACTTCATAGCTCTTCTTTCCATGGGGGAGATGAACACTAAATTCATCCCCCTCCTCTTTCCCCAGCATGGCGCGTGCCAGCGGTGAATGGACCGATATTAGAGCATTTTCAGGTTCGCTCTCCAATGTTCCGCAAATCGTATAGGTAAACTCTTCCTCGCTATTCACGTCCATAATTGTAATTGTCGCTCCGAAATGGGCACGGGAATGATCAAGAACGGAGGGATCAATCATTTGGGCTTTTTCGATCATGGAGTTAAGATAAAAGAGGCGTTTATCAATATGACGAAGCTTCTCTTTTGCTGCATGATACTCGGCATTTTCACTCCGGTCCCCTAGCTCCGCCGCCCGCTGTTTTTCCACATTCACACGAGGTTTTTCGACATCTTTGAGGTATTTGAACTCCCGCAAGAGTTCATCATACCCTCTGGGTGTCATCGGCTCATTTGTCATTACGCCGCAAATCCGAGAATATAATAGGTCGGTTTCCCGTCCACTTTTTGGAGGTTTACTTTATATTTATCGGCGAAATGGTTGATTTTCTCCATCGCGTCACTTGAACTGATATCACTGGTCGCATCAATCTTGATTTTAAAATAGTCATTGCTGTTTGAGAGAGCTACATACGATTCATCCGTTTTCAACGCTTCGTGCAAATCCAAAATATGTTTAATAATTTTTTCATACCCTGTCGTATTCTCTTCGATTCGGCTGAGTTGAAGACTCAATGCTTCATTTGGGGTATATCCGAGTTGGTTTAGAATCGCTTCATGTGTCATAATAATGTTCCTTTGTAAAAATAGAGAGTTATTCTATCATAGAAGTTTTTATTGACTATAATATCTGTCATGAAATCACTCCTAATTCGTCTTACGCATGGTCTGTATGATCAAGATATCGCACCCGATGAACGTGAAAGCGTTAATGAATGGCTTACACGCAAACTTCTCACCCATGAAGAGGGAAAATACCAGTTTGCTTCTCAATACCGCGCAGGTATCGTCTCATTAGGCTCTGAGAGCGGTGCATATTTGCAAACATTAGGAGAGAGTATCCGAGACCACTTTATCGAAACCAATAACCTGATGGGTGCGAAAAGCGGCGATTTGGTTATCGCCCAAAGACTGTTGGGAAAACGGGGCGGTCCACAGGCCAAAGTCGTCGTGATTGCCGGACGTAGCGAGACCTACAGTGTCGCCGTCGTAACCATGAAAAACGGCTACTTGAGCCTCCAAGATATCCGCACCGATCATCCCGCAGGCTTTGCCCTCACTGATCTTCCCGAAACAGCCGAGGGATCGCTTTACCAGATCAATAACCAAAGCGGAACGATAGCCGCCTATCTGGGCAACCTCAGTGACCCAAAAGTGGATGAGAAAATCGTCCTCGCCCTCTACAACAAACACGATGCGTTCGAAGATGACGTGTTAGCCATGGCACGCGAATTTCCCAAAGAGGTCGATGCCTCGCTTTATCCCAACCGCCGTGATTTGCGCCACTTGCCGTTTTGCACCATCGACCCCGTCACCGCCAAAGATTTCGATGACGCGATCTGCTATATCCCTGAGACCTCCACCCTCTACGTCGCTATCGCCGATGTGAGCGAATACGTCCACCCGTTCGGAGCGATCGATGCCGAGGCGATTTACCGCAGTTTCTCCATCTATCTCCCCCACCGCTCCATCCCGATGCTCCCGCGAGAACTGAGCGAAACCCTCTGTTCGCTCCAGCCTCTCGTCGATCGTCTCGCCTATACGTTTGAGATGCACATCGATCCCGATAACCTATGAGATGGATTCCCATACCCTCTATGAGTCGATCATCCACTCTCACCGCCGCTTCAGCTACGAAGAGATCGACGCCTTTTTCGAAGGAAATCTCGAAGCCAAAACCGAAAAAGAGACCAAGGTTCTAGCCTATATCCCGCTACTCAACGAACTGACGTATAAACTCCGTGAAGAGCGGATGAAAAAAGGGTACAACTTCCGCTCCAGCGAGTTAGAGATGCGAATCGACGAGGAACAAAACATCGTTTCCACCGAGTTTGCCGTCGAGACTCCGTCCCATGCCCTCATTGAGGACTGTATGCTCTTAGCCAACAAAGCGGCGGCATCTCTGTATGAGCGGGGAGTGTTTCGTATCCACGAATCCCCTAGCCCCCTCAAACTCCAAAGCCTCTATACCGAGTTGGCGAGTATCGGTATTTTCGTTGAGTCCCAAGGGACGATCAAAGAGACCATCACCGCGATCCAAACCGAAGCGGAGCGACGCGATTTGATCAGTGAAGTCGACACTCTCATCATCCGCGCTCAAATGCAGGCACGCTATGCCCCCTATAACATGGGACACTTCGGTCTCGGATTCGTGCGATACACCCATTTCACCTCACCCATCCGCCGATACAGCGATCTAATCGTCCATCGTCTCCTCAAAGCGATTGCGGCAGGATGATACCGAAGAGGGATCATACGTATTGCGTAACATCGAATCGCTGTGTACCTCTATCAGCGAAAAAGAGCGTGAGGCAAGCGATATCGAAATCCGTTTTCATGAGCGCAAATTTGCTCGCTGGGCGGCCACCGTTATCTGGTCAAGAGTTCAAAGCCCGTATCATGCGTGCCGAAGAGCCGGTTATGGCGGAGATTCATGACACCATTACGGGGGCAAAAGTGACAGATTACTTCACAGTTTGGTCTGATGCTCTTTGATGACATCATCGTCAAAATCGAAAGTGCCAACCTCGCTACCGCAAAAATCACCGCCTCATTCGTACGCCGTATCGAAAAAGATGATATAGCACCCGCAAGTGAACACGCAGGAAAATTACATGAATAGACAGGATTTAGACCGTCATTTACAGAATAACAGTGCACCACGCGCCATGGCGCTCTTCGGAGAGAGCCATTTTCTCATCGACCGCTATGCCCACAGACTCTCTCAGATAGAGGGGGCATCGGTTCTGAGCCTCTACCACGACGAGTACGATTTTAACACCGCCAAAGCCCATCTGTCACAAGGTTCACTCTTTGGCGACCAAAATCTCCTCATCGTTAAACACGAAAAAAAGCTTCCCAAAGCGGAACTCGATACCCTCGTCGAACTGGTCGGAAAAATTCCGACAACACCTTTATCTATTGTTACTACGGCGAGGATGTCAAAGGGGCAGATACGGCGTTCAAAGGTTCCCATACCGGATCGGTTCGTTTCTTTCACCCCTTTGCCGCCGAAGCACGCGCCATCGTGATGCAAGAAGCACAAGCGCAAGGGGTTCAGCTCGATAATCAAGCGGCATTTCATCTCCTCGACATCCACAACAACGATCTCGCCCTCGCCTGCAACGAACTCTCCAAACTCTCCATTTTGGGCAAACCGATCGGGATGAAAGAGATTGATGAGCATGTCTTCGGTCTGAGCGAAATCAAACTCGACCATTTTATCGCCCGTGTTATCGAGAAAAAAGAGTTCCTCCCCTCGCTCCGTCATCTCCTCGAATCGGGGGAAAATGAGATACAGCTCCTCACCGCCATCAGCGGATTTTTGACCCAGCTTTATCTTTTTAATACTGCCATAAAGATTCACGGAATCGCCGATTCGGCAATGGTATTAGGATATAAACTTCCGGGATTTGTCGAAAAAGAGCGTGCCGCACTCTCGATTAAAATCTCTCCCGAGGGATATAAACGGGGGATCAACCTCCTTCTTGATACCGAGCTGAAGATGAAATCGACAGGCTCGCCGGATCAAGAATCATTGCTCCTTTCAGCACTTCTTAAACTCCAAAGCGTCCTTTAACTAAAACTTATATTAAGCAATTTTTCAGTATAATCCGCGCGTTCCTTGCTCTTTGCAACACGACTGTCGTGCTGTATAACAACCATAAGGGGCGAACACCATAAGGAGACATACGCTATGAGACATTACGAAAACCTAGTAATCGTAAAACCTACTCTTACAGAAGAAGAGATTAAAAACACCATCGCTCTCGTTGAAGAAGTGATCACTGCAAACGGCGGTGAGATCGTTGCTCGCGACGCAATGGGAATGAAAAAATTGGCTTACCCGATCGAGAAAAATGCTCGCGGTTATTTCTACGTTATGTATTACAAATCTGCACCTGCTGCGATTGCTGAAATCGAACGTCGTTTTCGTATCAACGAAGAAATTTTACGTTTCGTAACAATGAAATACGATTCAAAACGTGAAATTGCAGCATGGAACGGTATGGTTGAAAAAACCAAAAAACCTGCTCCTACAGCTGCTGTTGCTGAGAAAAAAGAAGAAGTAGCTTCTTAACCCTTTTAAGGAAAACCTATGTATAACAAAGTCATTTTGGTTGGAAATCTTACCCGCGATATCGAACTTCGATATTCACAAAACGGTTCGGCAATTGCCAAAACCGCTATTGCAACCAGCCGTAAATTTACGGTAAACGGCGAGAAAAAAGAGGAGACATGTTTTGTCGACATCACTTTTTTCGGCCGTTCAGGTGAAGTAGCCAACCAATACCTTCGCAAGGGTTCTAAAATCCTGGTAGAGGGACGACTTAGTTTTGAACAATGGGTTGACCAAACAAACGGCCAAAAGCGCTCTAAACACTCCGTTATCGTAGAAACGATGCAAATGCTCGATTCACGCGGCGAGGGTGGTTCTCAGGGCGGTTATAACGAATACAGCGATGGTGGAAATAGCGGCTACGATGCTCCGGCACCGAAAGCGGCTTACACTCCTCCACCGTCATATTCTAAACCCGCACCGGTAAGAATGCCGGAAAACAATCTCCCAGAGATTGATATTAACGAAGACGAAATTCCGTTTTAGAATAAGCACAAGGATAGAACCATGTCAGAAAAAAGAAAATACAAAAAACGTTATTGCAAATATTGCGAGCAAAAAGTTGATTTCATTGACTACAAAGATGTACCTTCATTGAAATACTCACTCTCTGAGCGTTTTAAAATCATGCCTCGTCGTCTTACAGGTAACTGTAAACGTCACCAAGATATGGTTACAATCGCTATCAAACAATCACGTGCAGCTGCGTTGATTCCATATACAGTATCACGTAAAGTGATCGCTGGTGCTCCATTCGAAAATTAAGCCTTAACGGCTGATGTCGGCACTCTGCCGACATGCCTCTTCCCCACTTTTACTTCACTCTTATAAGTTAATCCATCCAGCGTCTTGGGTCGTATCCGTCTGACGGTCGTTTTATATCGGCTCTTTGAAGTTTTTTTACCATCGTTACTACATCAGCACCATCTACAAAACTTTTCTCTACAGAGCCGTTATCGTGACGCATAAACCCATGTCGTTCATAAAAAAGTATCGCAGGTGAATTAATTAAGACACTGAGACTGATTTGCTCATACAATGCTCCTGCTTCAATAAAGAGTTGTTCTAACATCTGTGACCCTATACCCGCTCCACGAAATTCAGGAAGCACCGCGATGTTCATAATAGGAGTAAAATCATCTACATATCCGTTTGAACTGTGATCGCTGTTTAAACGGCGAATCCAGACGGCTCCAGCGAGCTGATTATCAACAAGAGCATAAAGACCTAGGTCTTTGCTGGTAAAGCCGTAAAACTCTTCGTAGATAGCAAGTTTCGGAATATCGGATAATGACTTATTGACTTCATCTAAGCGCATCGCATAATGGAGCATATCGGACAGTATTTTTTGTTCGGAGGATCTGAGAAAATAGAGTGTTGCATTCATAAAAAGAAGTATACAATATCAATGATAAGAGATTTATGTTGACAGTATAAAGTGTATTTTTCTTGATTGTTTTAAAGAGAAGAATATTGAGGGAATTCTGAGAGCCAGGCGGCGACCTACGTTTCCACACCTGAAAGATGCAGTATTATGAGCGATGAGGGTCTTAGCTTCCGGGTTCGGAATGGGACCGGGCGTTTCCCCCTCTCTATAGCCACCTGAACACTCAGAGTGAAAGCTACCGAAGTAATCTTCACTCTAAGTGCTTAGAGTATTTTCATTGTTAAGTCGTCAGACACGTAACTGCATGCACATTCCACCATTTATGCTTAATAAGGCGGTGAGCATAGATAAAGACGAACGTTCTATTAGTACTAGTCAGCTGAAAGCATTACTGCTCTTACACACCTAGCCTATTAACCTTGTAGTCTTCAAGGGAACTTCAGGGAGAGTTCATCTTGGAGTTGGCTTCCCGCTTAGATGCTTTCAGCGGTTATCACATCCGTGCGTAGCTACCCAGCGATGCTCTTGGCAGAACAACTGGTACACCAGTGGCACGTCCAACCCGGTCCTCTCGTACTAGGGTCAGCTCTCCTCAACTCTCCTGCGCCCACGGAAGATAGGGACCGAACTGTCTCACGACGTTCTGAACCCAGCTCGCGTACCGCTTTAAATGGCGAACAGCCATACCCTTGGGACCTGCTCCAGCCCCAGGATGCGATGAGCCGACATCGAGGTGCCAAACCTCCCCGTCGATGTGAGCTCTTGGGGGAGATCAGCCTGTTATCCCCGGCGTACCTTTTATCCTTTGAGCGATGGCCCTTCCACACAGAACCACCGGATCACTATGACCGTCTTTCGACTCTGCTCGACTTGTCTGTCTTACAGTCAGTCCGGCTTATGCCATTATACTCTACGAAGGATTTCCAACCCTTCTGAGCCGAACTTTGTAAGCCTCCGTTACTTTTTAGGAGGCGACCGCCCCAGTCAAACTACCCACCAGACAGTGTCCTCCATCAGGATAACTGATGCGAGTTAGCTATCAGAATACTCAAGGGTGGTATCTCAAGGATGCCTCCATTGCCACTGGCGTGACAATATCAACAGCTCCCACCTATCCTGCACATGAGTATCCCAATAGCAATGTCAAGCTATAGTAAAGGTGCACGGGGTCTTTCCGTCTTTCCGCGGGTAGGAGGAATTTTCACCTCCACTACAATTTCACTGGATCCCTGGTTGAGACAGCTCCCATCTCGTTACGCCATTCATGCAGGTCGGTATTTAACCGACAAGGAATTTCGCTACCTTAGGACCGTTATAGTTACGGCCGCCGTTTACTCGTGCTTCAATTCAATGCTTCGCTTGCGCTGACACATCCTTTTAACATTCGAGCACCGGGCAGGCGTCACACCCTATACATCCTCTTACGAGTTAGCAGAGTGCTGTGTTTTTGGTAAACAGTCGGGAGGGACACTTTGCTGCGACCCAGTTCTGCTCCAGAGGCAAGCTCCTTCACATACTTAGGGCACACCTTATACCGAAGATACGGTGCTAGTTTGCAGAGTTCCTTAACCAGGGTTCTTCCACGCGCCTTAGAATACTCATCTCACCCACCTGTGTCGGTTTACGGTACGGGCGACAATTGTTCTCGCTTAGAGGCTTTTCTTGGCACGACAGTATCATCGATTCTCCTCGCAGACCGAAGTCCTTGAAGAGCCTGTAAGATCTCGGAGTATTGCAACACGGATTTGCCTGTGTTACCTCCTACGTCCTTCGACCCACTATTCCATCAGTGAGCTCGATTAACTCTATGCGTCCCCCCATCACTCAAACGAACAATTGTCGGTGTTGGAATATTAACCAACTTGCCATCGTCTACCCCTTTCGGACTCGACTTAGGTCCCGACTAACCCTACGATGACGAGCATCGCGTAGGAAACCTTGGGTTTACGGCGAAGCAGATTCTCACTGCTTTTATCGCTACTCATGCCTGCATGCTCACTTCCAAACGCTCCAGCACTCCTCACCGGTATACCTTCAACGCTGTTTGGAACGCTCTCCTACCACTCGTATAAATACGAATCTAAAGCTTCGGTGCGTATCTTAGCCCCGTTATATTTTCAGCGCAGAATCGCTAGATCAGTGAGCTGTTACGCTTTCTTTAAAGGATGGCTGCTTCTAAGCCAACTTCCTGATTGTCTCAGCAACTCCACATCTTTTTCCACTCAGATACGACTTTGGGACCTTAGCTGTTAGTCTGGGTTGTTCCCCTCTTGACGATTGATTTTATCACCCACCGCCTGACTCCCGAGATTACGCATGAAGTATTCGGAGTTTGAAAGGGTTTGGTACCGCGGTAAGCAGCCCTAGCCCTGTCAGTGCTCTACCCCTTCATGTTACGACTCGAGGCTATACCTAAATATATTTCGGAGAGAACCAGCTATCACTAAGTTTGATTGGCCTTTCACCCCTATCCACAAGTCATCCGAGGGTTTTTCAACACCCACCGGTTCGGTCCTCCACTGGCTCTTACACCAGCTTCAACCTGCTCATGGATAGATCACTTAGTTTCGGGTCTGCAGCATCTGACTAATTCGCCCTATTAAGACTCGCTTTCGCTACGGCTTCCCGTTAGGTTAACCTTGCCAGACACCACAACTCGCAGGCTCATTATGCAAAAGGCAGTCCGTCACCCTTCATAAAGAATAGGGCTCCGAATGATTGTAAGCCATAGGTTTCAGGTTCTATTTCACTCTGCTCACCGCAGTTCTTTTCACCTTTCCCTTACGGTACTAGTTCGCTATCGGTCTGGTAGTAGTATTTAGGATTGGAGGGTGGTCCCCCCGGCTTCAGTCAAGATAACACGTGTCCCGACCTACTCTGGATCCTGCTAGCTGTTTGTCAATTTCGATTACGGGACTATCACCCTCTATGGTCGAGCTTTCCAACTCATTCATCTATCGACTCGCAATGCCGTATGCAGTCCGCAACCCCGATGGCAAGCCATCGGTTTGTCCTATATCCCATTTCGCTCGCCGCTACTTTGGGAATCTCGTTTGATTTATTTTCCTCTAGGTACTGAGATGTTTCACTTCCCTAGGTTCGCCCCCCGAAGGGTACTGTACCTCTCGATACAGTGGGTTGCCCCATTCAGAAATCCCCGGATCAAAGCTTCTTGGCAGCTCCCCGAGGCTTATCGCAGCCTAGTACGTCTTTCATCGCCTCTACCAGCCAAGGCATCCACCTATGGCCCTTAATATCTTTTTCTAATTTGCGCTCACCGCCTTATTAAGAATAAAGCGGTGAAATGTGTTTGTAGTTACGTTGTATAGTTATTCACTATACTGTAAATGTATTCTTCATAGATTTCTCTATGTCAAACATATTTAGTTGACGACTTAACAATAATAATTCAAATAACTTTAGACTTTAAAAGTCTAATTCAAATACTTCAATCAAGTACTTGAATCAGACTTCTTTTTCTGATTTTGCACATTCTCTGGTGGAGAATAGCGGGATCGAACCGCTGACCTCCTGCGTGCAAAGCAGGCGCTCTCCCAGCTGAGCTAATTCCCCAGATAAGTGATACATATGGTGGGTTTGAATGGACTCGAACCATCGACCTCACCCTTATCAGGGGTGTGCTCTAACCAGCTGAGCTACAAACCCAATTGTTATGTCAAATAACATGGATCACTGAAAACTAAGTAGGAAAAACGGTCAAGACAATACTTCTGTGAGATTTTTTAAGATGAGGCAGTCAAATGAATGACTCCTCGTTACTCTTAGAAAGGAGGTGATCCAACCGCAGGTTCTCCTACGGTTACCTTGTTACGACTTCACCCCAGTCGCTAATTCCACCGTAAGCGGTAGCCAGTTTGGCATCCCGATTTCGGGTGAAATCAACTCCCATGGTGTGACGGGCGGTGAGTACAAGACCCGGGAACGTATTCACCGTAGCATAGCTGATCTACGATTACTAGTGATTCCAGCTTCATGTTCTCGAGTTGCAGAGAACAATCCGAACTGAGAGACGCTTTAAGAGATTGGCTCCACCTCGCGGTATTGCAGCTCTTTGTACGCCCCATTGTAGCACGTGTGTAGCCCTGGCCGTAAGGGCCATGATGACTTGACGTCGTCCTCACCTTCCTCCTCCTTGCGAAGGCAGTCTCGTTAGAGTGCTCAGCCGAACTGTTAGCAACTAACGACGAGGGTTGCGCTCGTTGCGGGACTTAACCCAACATCTCACGACACGAGCTGACGACAGCCGTGCAGCACCTGTGTGTAGGTTCTAGCAAGCTAGCACCCCCTAATCTCTTAAGGGTTCCTACCATGTCAAGGCCAGGTAAGGTTCTTCGTGTATCTTCGAATTAAACCACATGCTCCACCACTTGTGCGGGTCCCCGTCTATTCCTTTGAGTTTTAATCTTGCGACCGTACTCCCCAGGCGGAATGCTTAATCTGTTAAGTGCATCACCGAAGAGACGAGCTCCCCGACGACTAGCATTCATCGTTTAGGGCGTGGACTACCAGGGTATCTAATCCTGTTTGCTCCCCACGCTTTCGTGCCTCAGCGTCAGTATCATCCCAGCAGATCGCCTTCGCTTTTGATATTCCTAGTGATATCTACGGATTTTACCCCTACACCACTAATTCCATCTGCCCCTTCTGAACTCTAGGCTCCCAGTTTCAAATGCAGTTCAATGGTTAAGCCATTGGATTTCACATCTGACTTAGAAGCCAGCCTACGCACCCTTTACGCCCAGTGATTCCGAGTAACGCTTGCACCCTCCGTATTACCGCGGCTGCTGGCACGGAGTTAGCCGGTGCTTATTCAAGAGGTACCGTCATTATCTTCCCTCTTAAAAGGAGTTTACACACCGAAATGCGTCATCCTCCACGCGGCGTTGCTGCATCAGAGTTTCCTCCATTGTGCAATATTCCTCACTGCTGCCTCCCGTAGGAGTCTGGACCGTGTCTCAGTTCCAGTGTGTCTGATCATCCTCTCAAACCAGATACCCGTCATAGCCTTGGTGAGCCATTACCTCACCAACTAGCTGATAGGACATAGACTGATCTCTTAGCGAAAAAACTTTCCCGACTCATCTTATAATGAGAAGGAGTATCTGGTATTAATCACCGTTTCCAGTGGCTATCCCAAACTAAGAGGTACATTATCTATGGTATACTCACCCGTGCGCCACTAATCAGGAAGAGCAAGCTCCTCCATCATCGTTCGACTTGCATGTGTTAGGCACGCCGCCAGCGTTCACTCTGAGCCAGGATCAAACTCTCCATAATTGGTTTGTCCAATCCTATGACCCAAGATGTTAAAATCATTGGCTTCATAAATTGTTATCTATTTTACTTTTTGGTGACTGTTCTCACAGTCAAAGTAAATAGACGGTTGTTGTATTGTGTTGACATAAGGTCAACGTCTCGAAGACATCGTCTCGAACCGTTTGACCTACTTAGTTTTCAATGATCGCAAACTCAAACTCAGTGCCTTAACTCAAGGCCTATCAGCGTTT
>CAWJRP010000026.1:0-65026 GCA_963845295.1 Sulfurimonadaceae bacterium
AAGAAATTTCTAAAAAGATTTCAAAGCGTATCAAACGTTTCATTATATATAGGGTTTCTGGAAAATTGCTTCATAACCATCTCTACTCTTTCTCAAGAAAAAATCAAAATTACGCAGCATATGTTAAATATAAACATTAAATACTAATTTCACCCTATTTATACTATAATCACTCTACATCGTGAGGGTATACCTATGGACTATATCGAATTTTTAGGAACCGGCGGCACTCGTACACCCTCTCAAGGGACGACCTGTCTGCAGGTAAGTGAACATTGTGTCATCGACGCCGGAAACCTCATCAATAGCTTCGGGGATGATGTTTTTACGATTGAACATATCTTTCTTACCCATTCCCATCTTGATCATATTATCGACATCCCTTTTCTAGCTGACCTTATCGTCACTCAACGTGCCGTCTCTCTTAAAATTTACGGTCTCAAACCAACCTTGGATGATCTACGCCAATTTATTTTCAACCACCGTATATGGCCAAATTTTGAAGAAATTACCCTGATCGGGCATACCGACAAAACGATTGAATTGATCGAACTCGACCTCGAATCTCCCTACCCTATCGATGATGTGATTCTTACCCCGTTTAAAACAAATCACACCGAGGGGAGCTGCGGCTATATCATTGAAAAAAACGGTTCAGCCATCTTATTTACCGCCGATACCTATCGATGTGATCGAATTTGGGACCTCTTAGATGAGCGCCCCAATATCCATACGCTTGTCATCGAAGTCTCTTTCCCCTCCTCCTTTGAGAAACTGGCATATGACAGTAAACATCTCACCCCTGCACTCCTTACAGATGAACTGAAAAAATGCAAACGAGAGGATTTTGTCATTCATGTTATGCATCTCAAAGTGCTGTTTATAAAAACCATTATTGAAGAACTCGGCGATTTACACCTACTGCGAAATGGAGGCAAAGTCCTCATTGACAAAGACCGGGTCAATTTCGACTCACCGTAATACGCTATAATGGCACTATTAATTTAGTAAGGTGTCATTATGAGTATTGAACAAACATTACAAGAACGAAGCAATAATTGTTGCGAACTGTGCGGAGCGACGGAAGGATTAAGCGTTTATGCAGTAGCTCCGAGTGACGGAAGCGCAGATCAATCGATCTATATCTGCGAAACCTGCAAAAGCCAACTCGCTAACCCACAGAATCTCGACAGCAATCACTGGCGCTGTCTCTCAGATAGCATGTGGAGCCAAGTCCCGGCCGTTCAAGTAATGGCATATCGTCTATTAAGTGCATTGGGCGATCAAGACCAACTCGATATGCTCTACCTCGAAGATGATCTCAAAGCATGGGCTGAGTCAGGAATGCTCTACACTGCCGCAAACGATGATGGCGGTGCAGTAGTTCAGCGCGACAGTAACGGAACGATCCTAGCCGAAGGTGACACGGTAACTCTTATTAAAGATTTGGAAGTCAAAGGGGGAGGATTCACAGCAAAACGGGGAACTATCGTTAAAAACATCCGCCTTACCGATGATGCTCGATACATTGAGGGAAAAATCAACGGCAGCACAATCGTCCTCGTTGCCGCATTTATGAAAAAAGCGTAAGCTCTTCTCCGAGGTATTTACCGCCTCTAAAATTTTCTCTTGCAGCCATAAATTGCACTTTTGGCTCCGATACCAAAGCTCAGGGGTTCGACCCCCTTCGGGCGTACCACTTTCAATCACCGAGTCATTTATCATAGAACCCACAATAGTCATGTATTAGTCACTAATACTACTATTTATGTGACCGCAATATGACTTTATAACATTAATTTAAGTAAAAACCTTTTAGACTGTTTTTCTACTTTCGTACTTGTATAGAAAATTATAACTTTATTAATTAACTCAGATGAAGATGAGACAATCGTATCAATTGAGACTATGATTGAAAGAAGAACTACCACACATAATAGCGAACTAGGTGGACTTTTAGATGAAGGGGGAGACAATGTACAAGGGTTCAATGGCATACATAGAAGCGACACTCTCGAACAATCATGATAGCCAACAATTTCATATTGGCGCTGATGATATGAAAGAGCTGATGGATAATGCATACCAAGTTGTTTCCAACACCTTCTATCGGATCGGAAAGTTCAATATTACTTCTTTCGACTCTAATGTAATCAGTAAGGATCATTTCAACACACTTATGGAGATGCGGCTTCAGCAGAAATAAGGGTTATTTCTCTAACTGAATCGCCAACTCCGAATAAACCCTCGCCTTTGCTATGTTATAGCGTTGAGTCTGCCCGCTCTTTTCCAATGATGCAATTTTTTGATTGAGCTGTGCCATACGGGCATTAATCGAATTACGATTTTGTACGATAGCATTTTTTTCATCACTGCTTGGCTGCGTTAATCCGACAAAGGTTTTCGCCTGATTAACATATCCCCCACTTACATCAAGAGCATCGGAAATACTTTGTGTTGTTGCCGCCATCATTTCAGTCGATGAAGATATCTCTTTTAGCGAATTTTCGAGTTCTTTTGCATCACCGAGTAATTTAATATCGGCATATACCGCCAATTTAGAGATCTCCGCACCATTGGCATTGGATCGGCTGAGTTTATCGAAACTTGCCAAAAATGCATCCGAACTGTTTTTATATCGGTTTAACGCACTCGCCGCACCGCCGAGATTTAATACCGTTTTAGAGATCAGTTTTGTGGTGTTTGAAACCTCACCCGCATACGGAATCGGCAAAAATCGAACAACATTGCTGATATAGAGACTCGATTTGATCATGTTAGAATAGTTATCGACCGTCCCCTTCATCGCATTGATAAAGAGTTCAAACGATTCAATATTTTTTTTGTCTTCACGCAGTAGCTTAGCTACCTTTTCAAGGTGATCGTACCCGTATCCATTAAGTTGCTCGGCACTCATACAGGGTTTTTGCACTGATGTCACCGGCTGTTGTTGGGCACATCCTCCCATCATTAATACGATCATCGCCGATACTATGAGACGTTTCATTCCAATCCTTTTTTGGTGGTGCATATTTAGAGCGATAGTGTAGTAAAGATTTTAAAAATTGTACTTGAAAGTAGGGAGGATTTTAAATAATAGCAGAGTATTGCACACTTACGAAGAGCAATTTAGGTTAAGCGAAAGAATTTTTCAAAAAAATAGAAACTCTCTTTTATAGAGCAAAAACTCACTTGTCTGTTTAAAAGCTGCCATTTTTTCAAGTACATCGTGAAGAGGAACTTTCGCCACTTCGCTGATCTCTTGACACAACAGAAGCTCATAATTGGTCATTTTTGCGCGATACGCCACAATCATATGGCTCGCAGATATTTCTCTCAACCGTTTCAGTACACTCTCTTGCTCTACAATATTATTGTTTAACATTTTGTAACCTTATTAGATTAAATTAGCATATTGTATCATCTTGGAATAAAGGTGTCAAGATATTTAAAAAAGTGATATATTGGTAGCAAATCACATTTGCATATCATAAAGAATTATTGTTACAGATGGATTACTCAACAACAGAGACGATGGTATAGAAAAGAGATTTTAAAAGGAGTTTAGTGCGGGATCAGAACGTACCTATTATAGAATAGGCACTTCTTTATTTATGATTTGGAGAGCTTTTGGATCTGCGCATCAAAAAAGTCTTCAAGCGTCTTTTTCGCTTCATTATTTAAAATAGCATTTTTATGCATCAAAACATATTCACTTTTGGGCATCAACTCGTTATTTACAAGTTGTTTTGCACGCTGTAATCGTTCTAACTTTACTTTTTCATCTATATTTACCCAATTCGAAAAATCAAGTGCTTTGCGTCCACTATTAATATTATTTGACATAACCCACGACATAGGGGCAACATTGTGATACCAAGGGTATTTGGTTTCATTGGAATGGCAGTCGTAACATGAGGTTTTAAGAACACTCATAACTTTTGTATCGGTAGTGAGAGCGACCTCTTCATTGACTTTCGGGTTATGGAAATCAGGTCTGATAAATTGGATCGCGATTGCGAAACCTAACACCCAATACACTGTTTTTTTCATCTGTTCTTATCCTTAAATGCAATTGTCGCATTATACAGAGGTAGATTAAACAGTAGGGAGTTTTGGATTTTATTTGCTTAAGAAATATAAAGTGAAGCTTGAATACCTGACCCCCTACTTCCTACTATTTTTCAAATGCAGTATTAAACTAAAAAAACCATAATCCTACTAAAATATATGCTAATATAACAGCACGACTTTAAACAAAAGAATTGTAATGATTGATAAAGAAAAACATGTAATTACATCTATCCAAGATCTTTTAGCTCATCTAGAAGACCTTTATAAACAGGAGCCTTTAATAACTTGGTATAGAGGGCAGGCTGTAAAAAATTGGACGTTAACTCCATATTATTTTAGACTTGATGGATCTCAGTCTGAATCTACACTATTAAAAAGATTTAAACAAAGTGCTGCAATGTTAATTGATACTTCCCCACAAGAATCCTTTGACTGGTTATTTTTAATGCAACACTATGGTGTTCCAACAAGACTTTTAGATTGGAGTGAAAGCCCACTTGTAGCTTTATACTTTGCAGTAGAAAATCTAGAAAAACATGGTAATGAAGACGGAAGTCTATGGGTTCTATATCCATCTCGTTTAAACAAAAACGCTCGTATTAACAATAAAGAAGAAGATGATTATATTCCTTCTTTTGATGATGAGGAATTATCAAATTACTCTGTTGAAAGTTTAAAACAAAATACTAGAATACAGTTATTGCCTGTAGCAACTATAGCTACACGCAACAATGCAAGAATTCAGGCACAACAAGGCGTATTTACTATACATCACCATGATAATACACCTATTGAAAATATTGGCGATGGCACACATACAATTCATTTTACTATTCCTAAAGATGCAAAAGAAGGAATTAAAAGACAATTGGCGTTATTGGGATATACGAAATTTCAACTTTTCCCAGAGTTATCTAGTATAGGAGATATCATCAAAGGCAGTTTACAATGAGTTATCTAGAAACATCAGCTCTTAAAAATTCTACTACTATGCTTATCTTTGCAGAGAGGCATGAAATAAAACTAGATCCAGACTATCAAAGAATGGGGGATATTTGGCCTCTCGAAAAACGACAACTATTAATTGATTCGATCCTAAATGATTATGATATTCCAAAAATATACTTTCACGTTTTTGATCGAACCCAAAAAGCAGAGACTGGTTATACATATTCTGTAATTGATGGAAGACAAAGACTTGAAACGATATGGCGATTTATTGAAGGGAAATTCAATCTCTCAAATACATTTGAATATCAAAAAGACCCAAATATCAAATTGAATGGGTTAGGATATGAAGATATCGCTAAAGAATATCCAAGAATAAGAATTCAGTTTGATTCGTTTGTTTTGCCAATAGTAGGAATTACAACAGATGATGAAGATTTGATTGAAGACATGTTCTCTCGACTCAATGAAGCTGTACCCCTGAATGCATCAGAAAAACGCAATGCTTTTGGCGGCAATGCTGTTAGGATTATTCGTGATATATCTAATCATGATTTCTTTACAAAAAAAATAAAATTTTCGAATAAAAGATATCAATATTTAGAGGTTTCTGCCAGAATTTTATTGATTGAAGATAGTATTCGTCGAACTAACAAATTAATTGATACAAAAAAAGTTTATTTAGACAAATTTGCAAAAGACAATGTGAATAAAGCTGTAGAAATGGATACATTGGCTTTTTTTGTCAAAGAAATATTAAATGAGATGGTGCAATTATTTACTGATTCCGATGAGCTTTTAAGAAGTCAAGGTAATATCGCTGTATATTATTTATTATTTAGAAAAGCAAAGGAGCTACAAGAACTTCATAAACTCAGCAGAAGAACACTACTAGATTTTAGAGAGGAACTTTATAATAATCGTAAAATTGCAGAAGCTGGAGACACAAATTATAGTTTTGATCTTTTAGAATACGATAGACTCTCACAGCAAGGGACGAATGATGCTTCTAATATCCGTGAAAGGTTTAGAATCCTATCTGAAGCAATGCATTTATCAAATGTTGAGGTTCTATAAGAACTTATAAAGTCCCTACAGTACGCCGGAAAAGAAGACAGCATTCTCAGCTGCCTATTTTAACTCCGCGCTTGACATGGCTCTTCGTAAATTTGGGAAAAAGGGGACAGGCTACTTTTTTTGCAGAAAACTAGAAAATGAAACAGCTTAATTAATTCTCTTCTTTACTCCACTCATACTGATTAAAAATTTTAAAAAAGCTTTTTTGTTTTGTAATTGATACTGCGATGCAAAACCCTGCCGATAATGACGGTAGATAGTATTTCATCGATTTTATAGAAGACCAAATAATTCTCGATAATCAGAACACGGCACTCTCGACGGATATGTTTGCGTTTGCAAATAACACCCAAGTGAGGAAAATCGGCTAATTTCGAAATGCCGTTTTTGAGAAATTCGAGGTATTCGACGGCACGAGAGGGGGAATCTTCTGCGATATGATCTAAAATGATTTCAAGATCAGTGTAAGCGTGTTCGAGATAGACGATCTTATGAGGCATATTTTGCGCCCAATTTGGCAAACACCTCTTCGTGTGTCCCTACAAGGGGCGAATTGAATCCTTCGTCGATCATTGATTCGAGTTCTTCATCATACTCTTCTTTTGAGAGTTTTACCGTATTCTCTGGGAGTGAGCGGAGAAATGCAATCACTTTATCTGCTACAGATTCGTCTTGTAATTCAAGATGATAGGCTAACATAACGTCCCCTTTTGTAGTGTGTATTATCAGAAAATTATATCATGAATTGGAGAGGAAAAGTTGGTGGAGGCGTCCGGGATTGAACCGGAGTCCTAAACCAAGGAAGTAAAGGCGTCTACATGCTTAGTATCGTTGTTTATGTTTCAGACGCTCTCACACAACCGAGCAAAGCTACTGCGTCCAATTCTCTAAATTCATTCAAGTCCGAGACATTCCAAGAATATAGCTATCGCAGGGGTTATACGCCAAGCCCTTCCAGTTATAGCATAGGAAGGTAGCGCAGTCCTAAAGTTTAATTAAACTTACGCTACAGCGTAAGCAGGACGGTAATTAGTGTTGTTTGCGTTTAAGCAATTGTGAGCCGTATAACGGAGCTGCTCAGTCCGGCAATGCAACCTAAACCTTCTTGATCCAGTCGAAGCCATGTCGCCCCCACGTAGATAACCGAAGTTAGAATCGTATTATATATCTCTATTCGTTAATAAGAGATTTGATGCTGCGGGTTATCTCGCAGCATTTAGCAATTTTTTGGGTTGCTGAAATAGTGTTGTCCAACAAGACGTTGACGATCGCCGAACCGACGATGACACCGTCCGCCCCCTGCACTTTTTCACGGGCTGTTTTCTCGTTGACGCCGAAACCGACATACACCGGTGTTGGGGTATGGCGTTTGATCATCTCTATAATCGGAACCAAATCTTCGGCTTTACCGCTTCCTGTAATCCCCGCATACGCGACAAGGTAGATAAATTTACGCGCTTCAGCCGTGATAAGAGCAATACGCTCTTCACCGTCGGTCGGAGCGACGAAAGTGATATTCGCCAACCCTCGGCTCTCAAACAAGCCGTGGTACGCTTTCGCCTCTTCGTACGGAACATCGGGGATAATCAAACCGTTTACGCCGATGCTCGCAGCTTTATCGAGTAACGCTTCCATCCCGTATTGGTAAAACGGGTTGAAATACCCCATCCATAAGGTATCGATTTTAGGGGCGATCGCAGCGGAAATATCCAAAAGATCGGCAAAACGGAACCCCGCTTCGAGGGCGCGGTGATTTGCCGCTTCGATAACGGGACCATCGGCAACGGGATCGGAAAACGGAACTCCGAGTTCAAGGGTATCGACACCGTTCTCACCCAGCGCCAACGCTAAATCAACGGTAAAATTTTTATCAGGGTATCCTGCTGTAATGTAAGCTACGAGGTGCTTCACTCTTTCTCCATATCGGGTAAAATTAAAAGGGAAAAATGGACTTTAGAGAGCTCATTGTCCATTTTCAAATCTTCTTGCCACTGCTGAAACATATCCGCAACACTAATCAGCCACGTAATCGTCTCTTCATTGACTCTTTTATCTTTAGCTCTTAATTGTTCAAGAGCATCTTCGGTAAAAGCAGCTAAACGAGCCATTGGTTCAATTTGTAAATAGCCTGATGCTGATTTGATATTATGAAAAATTCGGAATAGCTCTTCAATGCTTCGATGAAATCGCTCAGGATTACTCAAATCGACCATGAGACCTTCCATAATCTCCGTCATCATCGCGTAATGGTCTAAAAATTCGTCAATGATTTCAAAGTCGAAATTAGCTTCTAAACCGCTTCGTATTCCCATTCTCATGTTCTCCTGTGGTGATAAATTATAACCATCTTTTGTTTAATATCCCCTCTTAATTGCCATAAAATAGCTATGCAAAACAAATTTTGGGTAAACTACCATCATATTTATTATAAACGCCAACGGAGTATAACCCCGCTTGGCTAACGCTCGCCGCTATGGCACTAAAGCTAGCCTCATGAGAGGCAGATGTTTACAAAGAATATAGGATACATACAGCATGAAAAAACTCTCTATCGGTACGATTCAAAAACGAAAAGGGTCACTTCCTCTCGTCATGATCACCGCTTATGATGCCCTTTTTGCCCGTCTTTTCAGCGAAAGTGCCGAGATACTCCTTGTCGGTGACAGCCTCACCATGAGCTTCGGCGGCAACAGCGATACGTTAAGTGCAACGATGGATCAAATGATTTACCATACCAATGCCGTCTGCAAAGGTGCTCCCGAGACATTTGTCATCGCCGATATGCCCTTTGGTACCTATAGCGATGAGGCAACGGCTCTCGCCAACGCTATTCGCGTCTACCGAGAAACCCCTGCCGATGCGGTAAAAATCGAAGGGGGAAGCGATAAAGCTCATTTGGTACGACACCTTACATCAAACGGTATCGCCGTGTGCGGACATATCGGGCTCCTTCCTCAAGCCTTTCGTGCCGAGGGGGGATATAAAGTAAAAGGGAAAACCGAAGAGGAAGCCCTCTCCCTCATTGCCGATGCACTAGCGATTGAAAAAGCGGGTGCATTTATCCTCGTTATCGAAGGGGTAAAAGCCGACGTCGCAACACGCGTAGCCCAAAGTGTCTCCATTCCCGTGATCGGAATCGGTGCGGGCAACGGCTTGGACGGGCAAGTACTCGTGTTTTCCGATATGCTCGGATTGTATGAACCGTTCGTCCCGAAATTTGTCAAACAGTATATGAACGGTGCCTCATCCGTTAAGGAAGCGGTAAAAACTTATACCGACGAAGTACAAAACCGCTCGTTTCCCGACGAAAATCATGTTTATTAGGAATTTCTAACGTGGAACGTATCGTAGAGATCGAAAAATTTAATGCCGAAGAGGTGACAGAGACCTCTTTGCGCCCTAGCGCGTGGAATGACTACATCGGTCAAGAGCAGATCAAAAAAAATCTGGGGGTCTTCATCGAGGCAAGTTCCAAACGGGGCGAAGCACTCGATCATGTCCTCTTTTACGGCCCTCCGGGTTTAGGGAAAACGACGTTGGCACTGATCATTGCCAATGAGATGGGAAGCAACATCAAAGTTACTGCCGCACCGATGATCGAAAAAAGCGGTGATCTTGCCGCCATCCTCACCAATCTCGAAGAGGGGGATATCCTCTTTATTGATGAGATTCACCGACTATCCCCTGCCGTGGAAGAGATCCTCTACCCTTCTATGGAAGATTTTCGTCTTGATATCATCATCGGAAGCGGTCCTGCGGCACAGACCGTCAAAATCGACCTCCCCCGCTTCACTCTCATCGGAGCAACGACACGGGCGGGGATGCTCTCAAATCCTCTGAGAGATCGTTTCGGAATGAACTTTCGGATGCAGTTTTACACCCCCGATGAGCTATGCGATATTATTACCCAAGCGGCTACAAAACTGGGAAAAAGTATCGATAAAAATGCCGCCTCAGAGATCGCCAAACGCTCTCGCGGAACACCCCGCATCGCGCTACGGCTGCTGAAGCGGGTGCGAGATTTTGCCGATGTCGCCAATGAGTCGACTATTTTGCATGATCGTTCCCGCTACGCACTTGACCAGCTAGGGATCAACGCCAACGGATTTGATGAAATGGATATACGTCTGTTAAAACTCCTGATGGAAGCCAAAGGACGTGCTATGGGGCTTAGTACTATCGCTGCGGCACTCAGTGAAGATGAGGGGACAATCGAAGATGTCTTAGAGCCCTACCTCCTCGCCAACGGCTATTTGGAGAGGACGGCACGCGGACGCGTTGCCACCCCAAAAACGTATGAGCTTCTGAAATTCGGCATACCTCAAAGCGGATTGTTTGAGTAAGGAACCCCTGTGAAAAAAGAGCACTTTACCCTATTACTGCTCGTTATCGTCTCGTATGGGATGTACACGCTATACGAACCGTTTTGGATGAGTATCATTGTCGCTTCTCTTTTGGCTATCTCAACCCATCATATCCAAATGGGCTTTTTCAATCTCACCGGAAACCGTTTTTGGGCTTCAGCATTATCGACTCTCTTGCTGGGAATCCTCTTTTTCGCACCGCTGGGATACTTTTTATTTCATCTCTCCGTGATGCTGCAAAATCTTGATCCAGCAATAATGAGCACTATTGAAATAAAGCTTAGAGGGTGGATCGCTCATCTCCCGCCGTCTCTATCAAAACTTGAAATCAAACTTGAAGCCGCTTTGCTCAGATTCGACCCGGCAGCATTCAGCCAACATATCATCGACTATGCTTCTCGAATCGGCAGTTTTACGATGTCGTTCCTCTCCCGCACCCTCTTTATTCTGATTTTCTATTTTATCGCCCAATACTACGGACGGGAGATTTTTGAATTTTTCAAACGCTCCGCCCATTTCCCGCAACAAGAGAGCACCCTCATTATGTTTGAGATGCGCTCATCAATGAGTGTCGTTTTCTACTCTATTCTTGCCACGGCGGTCTTGGAGGGGGCACTGTTCGGAGTTGCCGTAGGGTATATCGGTTATAACGGTTTGCTCTTTGGGATCATGTACGGCTTCGCCTCCCTCATCCCCGTTATCGGCGGCGTGATCATGTGGCTCCCATTCGCCCTTTTCGAACTCTCTTTAGGGCATACGGAAAATGCCCTTTTTATTACCCTTTATACGATCATTGTTATTTCGATTATCGCCGATACGTTCATCAAACCGGTTATTATCAAAATCATTAACCAACGTCTCATCAAGCCGCATGAGAAGATCAATGAGCTCATCATTTTCTTTGCCATTATCGCAGGATTGTCAACATTCGGTTTTTGGGGGATGATTATCGGACCGGCTATCACGGTATTGTTTTTAACCCTGATGAAAATAACCGAAGCGCAAAGCGATGAAACACCTCATTAATGTTGTTAATACACGATTACTATAACATTAGTAATTTTACTTTATGATGTTAGAGTTAAAATTTACCAAACGGAGAGAAATTATGAAAAAGATTCTAAGTATTGCACTGATCCTCGGTGCAACCGCACTGATGGCGTGCCCGATGAAAAATGGCGGAATGATGATGAACAAATGTGAGTGTGATACCTCAAAACTTCCTAAACCGATGGAAAAATTAGGGTTGAGCGATGATCAAAAAGCCCAAATCCAAAAAATTCGTGAAGAGGGAAAAACATTCCATAACCAACAGCACGAAAAAATGATGGCGGTACTTACCCCTGAACAACGTAAAACCTTCGAAGCCACTGCATCTAAAATGTGTCCTAAAGGGGAGATGAAAGGGATGAAAGGCGACATGAAAGGGATGAAAATGGATGACGACAAAATGGGTGGCATGGGCTGCAAAGAGTGCGACAAAAAGTAATTTCGGATGATCAAAATCCTCCTCATTGAAGACGATCTCGAAATCTCAGATCTGTTAACACAGTATCTGAGCCGTTATCAGATGGAGGTGATTAGCTACGCTCATCCCAAAGCGGCATTAGCCTCTTTGGGGATTGAGTCGTACGATCTTGTTTTACTCGACCTGACGTTGCCCGAGATGGATGGCCTTGATGTATGCAAGGCGCTTCGTGAACGAAGCGATATCCCGATCATTATCTCCTCGGCTCGGAGTGATTTGGGAGACAAAGTAATCGCCCTCGAACTGGGTGCCGATGACTATCTCCCCAAGCCCTATGAGCCCAGAGAATTAGTAGCCCGTATCCAAAGTCTCTTGCGCCGGATCAACGGCAAAACGATCCAAGCGAACAGTGAAATGTTCCGCGTCGATGAAAACGGTATTTATAAAGAGGGTGAGCTTCTCCCCCTCACCCGCGCCGAATTCGAGCTGCTGAGTCTACTGATCAAACACCGCCGCCAAATCATCTCTCGCGATTTTATTGCTAATAATGTTGAATCGATCGGATGGGAGAGCAGTGAGCGCAGTATCGATGTTCTCATCAGCCGAATACGCCAAAAAGTAGAGCCCAATCCGAAACATCCTACCCTCATCCGCTCTATTCGCGGTATGGGATACCAGTTTACCCTATGATTTCACGCCGTCACTCCGTTTTTTTTAAGCTCCACGCTTTCTTTTTATTAGCCGTAATCGTTTTGATATTGCTTTTTCTCTCAGCATTAAGCGAGCAAAAAGAGCAAAAAATTCATCTTCTAACCCATCGTTCTATGGAACTCTCCCGAATCCTTGAAGAATCAAAAATTCGAACGTGCATGGAACAAAATAAAGAGCTTCAAGAAGCGGGATTTAAACCGATGAATAGCCTCTCTCCCCGTTGCGAACGGATCCATCTGCCGCCGCCGATGCGTTCCAAACTCCAATCGCGCAATGTAAATGTGACCATCTATAAAGATCCTGAGGGATTCGCATACGCCATAGGACGTGAGCACTGTACGATGTATTATAGAGACACGGCGGAAGAGCCGACCTATTACTTCGTCTGGTTTTTGTTCTTTGCTCTGATGGGCGGGTTGGTGAGTATGTATCTGCTGCTGTGGAGCAATCTCAAGCCCCTCAAACATCTCTATGAGCAGATACAGCGGTACGGAGAGGGCGAAGAAATCGATACCCATAGTAGCGGAAAAGATGAAATTGCCCTCATCTCCAATGCTCTTCACGATGCGTTGGAAAAGCAAAACAAACTCAAAAAATCACGCGAACTTTTCTTGCGCAATATCATGCATGAACTAAAAACCCCCATTACCAAAGGGAAACTGATCGTTGAGCTCGAAGAACCGAGCCCTAACCGCAATTTGCTTGCCAAACTTTTTTCACGCCTTGAGCGACTGATTCGACAAATGGCGGATATCGAAAAGATGCACGCTTTCTCTCTCACTAAAAGTTCAAAAACTCTTGATTCAATGATTCAAACAGCGCTGGATAATTTAATGATAGAGGAAAATTCGGTAGAGATCAGCGGATGTACGCAGAGCATCATGGTAGATAGCGAACTCTTTACCAGCGCACTTCAAAATCTGATCGACAATGCATTCCGCCATGCGACCTCCTATCCGATCCGTATCGATTGCAACGAAGATATGATCTGTATCCGAAACAGCGGAGAACCGCTCAAACGTCCGGTCGAAGAGGCGTTGCAGGCATTTGTCACCGAACGGGGCGACGGAGGATTAGGACTGGGACTTTATATCGCCCAAGCAGTGTGTGAACTGCACCGTTTTAATCTACTCTACGAATACGAAGAGGGTATACACCATTTCTGTATCCGATTTTAATTAGCACGCTTTTTAAAATAGATCCACAAAATCGCTGAAACTCCCGCCATCGCAAAACTAAGTGCCATCCCAAGCGTCATCCATTGCCCGAGTATATAACCGATCTGCGCATCGGGGGCACGGTAAAACTCGACACAACCCCGCCCTACTCCGTATAAAAAGCCATAGAGCAAAATCAACTCCCCCTCGAACGCTTTACGACGACGATAGAGGTAAATGATAACAAATACAACGATCCCTTCTACAAATGCTTCATAAAGCTGTGAGGGGTGGCGAAGGGTGTCATAGACATAGATTCCCCACGACACATCGGTAGAGCGTCCTACGAGTTCCTGGTTGAGGAAATTTCCGATCCGACCAAACACATACCCCAGCGGTACAGAAACTGCCACCAAATCCATCAACAGACCGAACGAGACTTTATGGCGACGATGGTACATATACGACCCAATCAAAAAGCCCAAAATCGCTCCGTGGAAACTCATACCACGAATCCCTACAAAGTGGCCGTCGATAAACGGGTTAAAAATCTGCCACGGATTGGTGAGATAATACATCGTATGGGTGTCGTAAAAGAGGATATACCCTAAACGTGCTCCTAAAATAACCCCGATCTCCGCATAGATAAAATAATCGTCTAACTGCTCTTTGGTAATATTAATATTATCTTTTTGAACAACCCATTTTGCGATTACGAGGGCACTCAAGAGGGCGAGAACATACATCAAGCCGTACCAATGGACGGGGATAGAGAAAATATTGAAGGCTACGGGGTTAAAATGTTCGTAGATGTGGTTCCAAAATTCCATTTATTTCCTTTGGTGTTGCCCCATGATCTGTTTTACCACTTCTAAATTTTCATCCAGACGGTATGCTTTACCGAATCCCATCACGACACTGCCGCTACGCGGTGATAGTTTAAAGAGGTGAAAATCTCCCATTTGGGTCAAAGAGGTAACGAGTTCAGGATCAAAATGGGCATGAAAGCGCTCAACCACTGGAAAATAAGCATCATCCTCACGATTAATCTCCGATGCCGTCGCCTCGATAGTCACCCGTTTTCGGGCGAATGGTTGAACACATTGAGACTCATCTTCAACAAAAAGGAGCGAGACTTGTGGATTTACTAAAAGATTGCACCCGTGCTGAGCAACAGTGCTGATAAGGATATAAAAATCATTCCCCAAGCAAACATAGGGGGCAGTACTGGCATGAGGTTCCCCATCAGGCGTCATTGAAGCTATAATGAGAGTTTGAAATGTCTCTAAGAATGATTCTACTTCCATCGTTGTCATTTTCGTAATACCTCGGCGATCAGTTCGATCGGATTTTTAAAGACGACATCTACATCCGCCTCATTCAACGAGTTGTTGATCTGCATTCGACATGCACTGCACTCAGCGGTAACCACTTGCGCTCCTGTTTTTGCAATCATGGCCGCTTTGGGTTTTCCCGCCGCCTGAGCAAAATGGAAATTTTCCGTCTGCATCGTCACCCCGCCGAAACCGCAGCAGGCATTCGGATCACTCATCTCGGTAATCGTGTAATTTTGCCCCACCAATGCACGCGGCTCTTTGTAGACCCCTTGCATTTTACGGGCGTGGCACGGGTCGTGATAGGTGACGGTGAGATCGCTTCGCCCTTTGCTTGCCAACAGCGCTTTAAGCTCTGTTTTTTGTTCCAGCCACTCGGTCGCCATAAAGATTTTATCTTTGAGTTTTTTGGCGCGTGCCAACCACTCAGGCTGATCGTGAAAAAAGTGTTCATAATCGATCTTAATCATCGCACTGCAGGTCGCTTCTGGGATAATGATTGCTTCGACCTCATCGATAAAACTCTCGAAATAGACGATGTTCTTTTTGGCGTTATGATCAACCGTGGCAAAATCCCCCGTAAAATAGGCCGGTGCTCCGCAGCAAAGCTGCTTTTTCGGGATAAAGGCATCGACGTTCAATGCCTCTAAAATCTCTAAAAGCCCACGGCCTATCTCGGTGTAGTTGTAGTTTGCCAAACATCCGATGAAAATTGCCACGCGACGTTTACCCCCGTTGGGGATATTTTCAGGATAGCTGTTGAGAAATGATGTTTTACCCATCGACGGCAGTAGACGATCTTTTTTAATGATTGGAAGATTGAATCTCGGCTGCATCGAGTTGATTTCAGATTTAATCTTAAACCCACATGTTTGAAAGACATACCCCAACTTAAAGAGGATATCCATCGTAGTGCGGTGACGCAAGAGATAAAAAAATGCTCGCTTAAACCATGCAATCCCGAATTTATCGGCAATGTCGGCGCGTACCTGTTCGATCACCATATCGGTCGGGAGAAGTTTCGGACAGACGTCGGTGCAGTTGGTGCATAAAAAGCAGCTCTCAAAAATCGCTTTTGCATTCTTATCCAACTCCAACTGACCCCGCTCATAGGCACCGAGCAGATCGATAAATCCGCGCGGAGAGGTGACTTCATCGGCATTGACATTGTGGATCGTACAGACAGGGATACATTTACCGCATTTGATGCAGGCATCGGAGGTTTCGGTAAAATGAAACAATTCGCGTTTTTCCATTTACTTACACCGTTTTACTGAATGCTTTATCAGAAGAGGCATGACGTTTCATGTAGGCATCAAACGGCATTGCGATATTTCGGATCAACAGCGTCCCCGTGTGTGAGCACTCGATAGCCGATGGGGTAATCGTAAGCAACCCGTCCGCTTCGAACGGTTTTAACGCTTCGATCGCATCAGCGAAATACTCTGAAAATTTTACCCCATATAACCGTTCAAATCGTCCGATATCGAGTTTAAAGTTAGCTCATCAGCTCCATAATGACGTATTGGCGGATACGGTCATCTTCGTTAAGTGCCACACCGCGCTCATACGGCAGTTTTCCCGCATCAATGGCCGCTTCATAGGCATCCATCTCTTTAAAGTTCTGGGCGTAATAATCAGCCCCCTCACCGATAGAGGTGAGTCCGACACCGATCAAATCGGCGCCCCCTTTGGTCGTATAGCCTTGGAAATTACGGTGAAGTTCCCCTTTGTCGATCGCTTTGAAAAGTTCATCCTGCAGGTTTGGCAAAATGATCCATCCCGATCATGCGGTACCCGAGCTCAGACATATGATCGATCGTATAGCGCATAATGGCAAGCTTTTCCGCCGGATGAGGCAATGTCGTCTCATCGATTTTACGCATCGTTTTTTTGAGCCACGGTACATGGGCGTAGTTAAATACCGCAAAACGATCCGGATCGAGTGAAATTGCCAAATCGAGGGTCTTTTTAAACGTCTCCAAACTTTGATACGGCAATCCGTAGATGAGATCGACATTGACACTCACCATGTTGTATCGACGGGCTAACTCCATCGCTGCTTTGGTAATATCATACGGTTGAACACGATGCACCGCGACTTGCACTTTTTCATCAAAATCCTGAATCCCGAAACTGACACGGTTAAATCCCGCATCACTCATCACCCTCATCTGTGCTTCGTTGATGTGGCGTGGATCGATTTCGCAGCTGATTTCAGCATCGGCTGTAAAATTTTTAAAATGGCTTTTGATCGCAGTGATAATTCGGTTCAGCTGATCCGCATCGAAAAATGTCGGTGTCCCCCCGCCGAAATGGAGTTGTATGACCGGACGATTTACATCGATGTGGGTACTTAATATTTGAAGCTCACGAATAAGATAATCGATATAACGCTCTTTTTTATCCTCTTTAGAGGTAAAAACGACATTGCATCCGCAGAAATAGCAGGCATTTTTACAAAACGGCAAATGAAAATAGAGTGACAGAGGGCGGGATGGATCTTGGGCGTGGAGCTTTGCAATATAGCCGTTATAATCAAACGAATCACTAAACTCTAATGCCGTCGGATAGCTCGTATACCGAGGTCCCGGTTTGGAATATTTGGTAAATTTATCAAAATCAAGCATCGTGTCGCGTCCCCCGCAAGGTATATTATCCGCGATTATACCCTTTTGGATTGAATGTCCCCTAAAATTCCTCTGTTACCAAGAGAAATAGAGGTGGTAAAATCAAGTATATTTTACGTCAAATGTTTCCTTTTAACTTTTAGTGTGATAAAATTATTAATAAAACAATAATTCAAAGAGAGCTTATGAGCGCCATTAAAGTATTGGTTGTTGAAGATGATGAAGTAACCGCTATCAATTTAAAAATGTCACTGGAAAAACAAGGTTACGACGTTATCTCATTAGCCGATAATGCTGTCGCGGCACGCAATAAAATAAAAATTTATAATCCCGATATCGTCCTCATCGATATCGGGTTGCAAAAAACCGTGGACGGTATTGAATTGGCTCAATACATCCGTGATAAAAATCAACTCCCGTTTATCTACTTGACTGCACATTCGGACAATGAGATGCTCTCTAAAGCCAAAAAAACCGAGCCTTACGGCTATATCGTCAAGCCGTTCGATCCGATCAATCTTCACACAACGATTCAAATGGCACTTTACCGCTTCAAAGAGGAGAAAAAACGCAATTCCAACCTCGATGAACTAAAATCGGATCGTGAGGAGCTTGAAAAATTAGTTTATGCTAAAAAACTCTCCGACAAACCGATCGTCGAATTCGCAGAGGGGTATCGCCATGATACGGGCTTAGGTGAAACCTTTTACCAAAACCAAAAAATCAAATTGACTAAAAAAGAGAACTCTTTTATCCGCTTATTGGTAGCACAGCTCGGGAGTGTCGTTGATTTTCAACAAGCTATCAATTACGTGTGGGAGACCAAAGGGGCAACCGATAACAGTGTCCGCACCCTTGTATGGAGACTCCGTTCCAAACTCCCGACCGATGTTATTAAAAATGCTTCGGGTGTCGGATACTATCTCGAAGAGTAGTCTCTTTATTCGAACCGTTTTTCAAACTCCATCCGAAGCACTTCGTAGGCTTCGACAAAATCAAACTCATCCTCTTTTTCCGTTGCAGAATTTTCAATTACGTACGCAAGGCGTGAGAGCTCATCAAAACGAAAATTGGCACTGGAACCTTTGATGGCATGGGCAATAAAAGCAATATCTTCATACTGTATATTTTGAATGGCAATGAAAAGTTCTTGGAGTGAATGTTCCATTTTTTGGTGATAAATATCCAGGAGATATTCGATTTGTTCCTCTTCAAGCATTAACGCACTCTTAAGATGATCCATATCGATATTGTGCCATTGAGAGACTATCGCTTGACCTGCCTTTTGATTAGGCAATGCTACCGGTGTTAAGTACCGCTCAAATGTCTGTTCAATCTCTTTTAAGACGATCGGTTTGCCCAAAAAGGCATCATAACCGTTTTGGATCGAACGTTCACGGGCCCCTTTAATCACATTCGCCGTCAATGCAACGATAGGAGTATGTGGATAATTATTCTCTTTTTCGTATACTAAAATAGCCGCCGTCGCTTCATTACCGTTCATGTGCGGCATCTGCTCATCCATCAACACCATATCAAAAGTTTCTGCGTAAAATGCATGCAATGCTTCCACTCCGTTGGAGGCGATCGTATAGGTGAGTCCGTATCGTTCTAAAATAATTTTAATGAGCTCTTGATTGGCAATATTATCTTCAGCTACCAATACTTTACCCGCAAATCCTCCCCTTTTAGCCCCTATCGCAGTAGGAAGATGAGTCTCATGAATTCCCAAAACATCACATAAGGCACTTTGAAGTTTCGTACAATAAATCGGAAAAGTGAGCGGTGCTATGGTCAAAATCGTATCGTAGCGATCATCTAAAAAATCAAGAATCGCAACCGATGGGATTTGATGTTCTATGATCGTTTGACGCACTGCATCAGTCATCGAACTCTCCAAGAAAATAAGGAGATCACACGATTCTAGTACATTATCAATCACATGAATATCTAATCCGAAATGATCCCAATAGCGTTGCAGCGATTCGAGTTTATACCCCTCAACACTATCGTAAGCAAGTAAGCCAAAACGGAGCCCTTCAAACATCGAAACATCAAATTTAGTAACCTCACACTCTTTATTCGCAACAACAGGGATTTTCAGCGTAAAAGTGCTCCCTTTCCCTACTGAGGATTCTAATTCAATCATTCCCCCCATATGTATTGCCAACTGCTTACAAATGGAGAGTCCCAGACCTGTCCCCTCATTAATCTTTATATTTCCATCATGAGCCTGAGAAAACGCATCAAATATCCTCTCCTGATCTGCCAAAGAGATCCCCATCCCCTCATCCCTCACCGAAAGTGAAAGTATCCCCACATCGCACTTTGCTTCTACATGGATTGCCCCTGCATGGTGGCTGAACTTTATCGCATTACTCAAAAAATTTCCAACAATTTGCTTGATCCGTAATGCATCTGCCACAATCTCATAAGGGATAGCCGGATCGATAAAACTGGTAAGGGTGATACTTTTAGAGTTTGCACCCGGAACAAAAAGTTCCATCGTATGCGAAATTTCATCATGGATGTTAAAAGGCTGCGGATCAACGGTAAACTCGCCACTGCGCAATTTACTAAAATCAAGAATATCATTGATGATATGGAGAAGATTCTCACCGCTGTTGGAGATAATATCGAGGTATTGTTGATAACGAGGATTGGTTGTTTCATCACGCAAAAGTGATACAAATCCTAAAATTGCATTGAGAGGTGTACGAATTTCGTGTGACATATTCGAGAGGAAGTACTCTTTGGCTTTTGAAGCATTGATCGCCTCTTGTTCTTTTTGGTAGATCGTATCGGTATAAAGTTTTAAAACACCCGAAAAGTTTTTATCAAAAAGGTAGCTTATTGACTCAAACATAGCTTGATCATTAATTCCAAGGCGGTATGTTGCGTTTAGAACAGCGCGTTTAAAATGGGTACACAAAACAAACAGCTCATCGGCTCGAAGCTCTTTGTTTTTTAAATAATCGATCAATTCACCGATAACAGGGCAATCACCGATCACCATCGATCCTGAAACAACCCCTATAAAATAATCAAAAACACTTCCGGCATACTGATCTTTAAAAAAGGAGAGATCGATGCCGTGCCGCTCTAAAATTAAAGTACACAGTTCATCTGATACCCATTCTTCTAAAATTGACTCTTTTGAGCCAATTAAGATCTCTTTGGATCGAAATAACTTGGATATATCCGGATGACTCATACGGGTTCCTTAGAGACTATTGTTTTGCCAATATGATACTAAAAAAGGATTTAAATATAATTTTTTATTATTATTTAGCGACCCAAAAAAAGACACCTAAAGAGACAATCAGGAGTTGAAAAGCCATAATAGCGGTCGTACCGATAATATTGCCGATTTGACAACTCGTACACTGCTTGTATTGTTTCCCTTCATACTGTGCATAGATAAAATAAATGATCATCAATAGTACCACACCGACAAGGGCATATTTATCGAACATATAAACTAGTGTGCGCAATTCGGGTGAGACGAAAAACGGGAGAATAAACGTAAGCCCAACAAGAGCCATAAGATATTTTGCACCCCGTTTAAAATAATCTCGTACAAATACGGTCGGACATGAAGCACCAAAATCGTACACACCCTCGTGCTGTGAAACTAAAATTTCCTCCGCTTTTTGACGCTCTTTTTGTCCGAGTTTGTCCAATAGTGTTCCGCCGAAAAGAAAATCGATCTGCCGCTGAAGTCTTTGAGACAACTCACCCTCCGCATCTAAATGCCGCAGCTCACCGTGACGATTTTCATAAACAACTTTAATCTTGCCGTAACGCTTTATTTTTGCACTGAATCCCTTCGGAAAGTAAGGGCTTATTTCATCAATCTCTTCGACACCCTCTGTTAAAATCAATCGTGCATTTATCAGTTCCAGGATATTTTCGCCGTCTTTGATTAGAATTGCACTGTAGGGTATAGCAATCTGTATCGCCGAAATTGCATCCAGAGCGTGATGCTCCATCGTGTCACGCATATTTTCCAATAGCTCAAACAACTCATCATCATACTTTCGTATATCAGCCGAAATATATCGGATTCGCTCGTCAGGATAGGTGATCAATTCTTTAATCATGTGGAAAATCTTTCGTTAGGGGGTAAAGCCCCGAGAGGGGCTTGTGATTAGTGGCTTTTGCGAACAACAATCAACATTTTGATGTTGATTATGATAAAGCGGATAAACTGCCAAATTTTGCAAGTACGCATTTTGATAACGAAATTTGTCGGTACCATTGTCGTAAAATTAGCATCGTATGGTTTAACGTATTTTTCAATTTCATTCATAGTTTTTTCTCCTTTTACTTATTCAGGGATCATTGTCCAGCCCGGATTGAGCTTGGCTTTATAAATAAACATGTGATGAAGGATGTGTTTGATCCAGTGACCCGCAAGTCCGATTTCACCAAATGTATAATCCAAATCACGTCCTAAACCAGGATATTTTTCGAAATCTGGAACAACCGGATAAACAGTCAATGCCGCAGCGGTACCGTCAAATAGACCTTTACCTGCTGATGCAACACATGCTGCACCCATTTCTGCCATAGAAGCTTCATGCAAGTGAGCATCAGGACCTTTTTTGATCAAATCGCAAACACTGTGTGCTACCGCTTTACCGATAATACCACTTGGCATACCTGTACGTGGAGGCGTTGGGAAAATTTGTGTCCCGTTTGGTGTTGTCATCGGTTTAGAGATCGGATGCGGAGGAGCAAACGCGATACCTGCAGCGAAAAGATTTTTATAGGTCGGGTTTTGGTATGTACGTGGCCAGTCAGAAGCTTTCCAGTTTTCATACGCACCTGCATTGTAGTTCGCATCAACTTTCATAAAACCGTTTGGTGCAAATACAGTAGCTGTGATATCTTCACCCGCTTTATCATAGGCTTTAAGGCCAACACCCGCGAACGGTGGAATCAACATAGAGAAATCAAAATCCATTTCGCCCATTGAACCATCAAGAAGTTCATAATGAACTTTCCCTTTTTCAACTTTGTTGACGTGTGCACCGATCAACCATTTAACGCCGCGCTCAGAGTATAATGATTCTGCGAAAAGACGTGAAGATGCCGCGTAACCGCCGCGTTTCATGTGTAATCCGCCGATACCGAAGTCACCGAGGAATGATTCGTTAGAGATCCACTGGATGTCCGCTAATTCACGAACGCCCGCTTTACGAAGCTCATGTTCGATGTTGAAGATGTACTCGAATGCCGCACCTTGACACGTACACATACCGTGACCTGTACCGATGAGGAATTTTTGACGTTCACCCTTTTTCATTTTTTCGATACATTTTGCAAATTCATGCGCTGCATGATCTGCGTGATCCGCTGTACATACTGAAACAGTGAATTCACCCAAACCGTTAGCATCACCGAGACCCGGAGTCGCTGCAAAGTTGAGCTTTGGTCCTGTTGCATTGATCAAATAATCATACGTTACATCTTCGCTTTGTCCCGCTTTACCTTGACCGGTAAACTCGATCGTGACATACGGTTTGTCACTGCTAGCATTACCTTCAGGGTTAAGACTTACCGCTTTCGCTTGTTTATAAGTAATCCCGGCTTTTTCATAAACAGGAGCAAGGTCAAAAGTAACCTCTTCTTTTGTCATCTGACCGACACCAACCCAAATGTTTGATGGGATCCAGTTCCATTTTGAGTTAGGGGTTACTACCACTACCTCGTGATCTTTTCCGAGCCAATCTGCCGCGAACGTTGCTGCAGTATGTCCGGCGACACCGCCACCGAGGACGACTACTCTTGCCATTGCTTCTCCTTCGTTTAGTAATTCCATAAAAGTTGATTATAACCCTATATCATCACAATTATATCACATCCTTAAAAGAAACATTGTAATCGAAACTAAAGTTTTTAGAAAAGGACTCTGTGTTACTTTTTTTCACATTTACGGGTTATAAGCACCATTATTTTATACTATTTTTTTTTGCGCAAGATTATGAAATTGACGATAAAAATTGAGTATGAATTGACTTTTGACGTCGATTAGTATTATAATCATAACTAGTACTAAATAGTAAATATAATAAGTTATATTAATAGATTTTGGAAGGGAAGTTTTTAGTTTTATGAAAAACGTTCTTATTATCGGCGGCGGGATAGCCGGAGTCGAAGCGGCAATATATTACACGAAAGAAGGATTCGATGTTGAACTAATCAGTGATCGAAGTTATGTTTTTATCTATCCTATCGCCATATGGATCCCTGTTAGAGCTGCACGATTTGAAGATGTTGCATTCTCTTTGGATAGAATTGCCGCTGCTCATGGCTTTAAACTAACGATCGATCGTCTCGTGTCGATCAACGCTGCGACAAAAACTGTAACTCTTGAAAGCAGAGGAGAACAGAGGGCTGAGCATCTCGTGATCGCAACCGGTGCCTCAAAAATGAAACATGAGGGGTTAGAGCATACCCTCTCTATCTGCGGTGCACCGGAACAATCAATTCTCCTCAAAGAAAAAATTGATGCTCTGATTATCAAAGGAAGGGGAAAAATAGTCTTCGGTTTCGGCGGTAATCCGAACGATTCCAGCGGCGTACGCGGAGGTCCTGGGTTTGAACTATTCTTTAACCTGCATCACCACCTTAAAAAGCTCGGAATTCGAGACAACTTTGAAATGACCTTCTTTGCCCCGATGCCCTCTCCCGGCGCACGAATGGGAGAAAAAGCTCTCACGCTGATGGAGACAATGTTCAAACGAAACCGTTTTGGAACTCGATACGGCAAAAAAATAAAGCGATTTGAAGAAAATGGAGTCGTATTTGAAGATGACTCCCGCCTTGAAAGTGATCTAACGATGTTTATCCCAGCAGGTGAGGGTTCAACCTTTATCAAAGAGTCCGATTTACCTCTCAACAATGCCGGTTTTATCAAAATTAATGATTTTTGCGAAATTGAAGGGGTTGAGCTATGGTATGCTATCGGTGATGCGAGCGCATTAGAGGGACCCGAATGGAAAGCAAAACAAGGTCATGTCGCTGAAGTGATGGGACGTAATGCTGCTCACAACAGTGCGATTGCCCTCGGTCTTAAATCAGGGGAGAAAAAGGGGTATAAAGAGCACCTCAATATCCTCTGTCTTATGGATATGGGGAACGGTGCAGGATTTATTTATCGTAATGATAAACGAGCGATATTGATTCCTCTTCCAATCATCGGTCACTGGCTTAAAATCGCTTGGGGATGGTACTACAAACTATCAAAAATGGGATACATTCCCAGAATACCGAGGATGTAATCCTATTCTAAAGTTACAAATTTATTTCTTCCGCTCTCTTTTGCACGGTAAAGTGCATCATCCGCTTTTTTAAGAAGCTCCTCTCCGCAGAGTTTCTCTTCAAGCTCTTTAAACCCTATTCCTAAACTGATTGTGACATATTTGGATGCACTCGAATATTCATGCATAATTTTTAAGTCGCTTACGGCTTCGAGTAAACTCTCCGCCACTTTTTTTGCTCCGTCTTGGTCAATATTTTGAAGCAATGCAACAAACTCTTCACCCCCATATCGGGCAACCATATCGCTGGGTCGTTTAAGAGCAGATTCAAGTGCTCCAGCGATTTTAATCAAACACTCATCCCCTTTACCATGACCGTAATGGTCATTGTAGCGCTTAAAATAATCAACATCAATCATCAACAATGCAGCAGTTTGGTGCTCTCGCGCCATCTCTTTGCATTTTTTTTGATATTCGTCATCAAAATATCGTCGATTGGGGATATGAGTCAAGCCGTCATACATCGAAAGTTCTTCAAGCCAATCACTTTTTAGTTTGAGTGTGATATGGTTTTTGACCCGTATTTTAATAATAGTAGGATGAAACGGTTTGGAAATATAATCAACCGCGCCAAGATTCAGCCCATACTCTTCGTCTTTGACATCATTGCGAGCTGTGACAAAAATAACCGGAATGTTATTAGTGAGTGAATTGTTTTTTAACTCTTTACATACTTCATACCCACTCATTTCAGGCATCTCGATATCAAGGAGAATCAGATCCGGTTTTTCGTTACCCATTGCAATTTCTAAGGCTTTTTGACCGCTTTTAGCTACCTTGATTTTATAATCATCTTGGAGTAGATCTGAAAGTATGGCGATATTGGCCGACATATCGTCCACAATTAAAATAGTGGGTTTCCCATTTACTGCTTTCATAGTTTCCATCGATCCATCATCTCCAATGCACTGTCGTAATCAAACTCTTCCATCGCCTCTCTCCACATTATCAACTCTTTTTGATTGACCGATCCGTGGAGAGCTTTGATCAGCTGATACAGATCATTCGATTGTATCATAGTTCCCACTTTGAGATCGCTTTGAATCTGTTCAAAGAGGTTTTTAATATCTTTAGGATTTAATTCCGGAGCTGAAAATGTTTCTTCGCTGATTATTACCTCTTTAATCCGATCTTTTAGTGCTTCAACTGCTTCAATAAATCGTTGAACCTCATCGTCCGGAATAGAGTTCCCCTCTTTAAAATAAAGATCAATTCTACTGCACTGACGAAAGAGAGTATTCGCTCCAAGATTGCCGCTCACCCCTTTAAGGGCGTGAATCAGCGAAGCAGCAGAGGGATCATTAGTGGTTATTCGCTCAGGTAAATCGACAAACTCTTCATCAAGCTGGGAAAGAAATTTGGAGAGAAGCGTATTTAACAACTCTTTTTTTCCACTAACAAGTTTAAGTGCATAGTCCACATCAAAAATAGAATCATCTTTACTTTTGATCATATGCGATACATTCTCGACATTATCAGCCGAAGGCTTGCACCAGTATGCTATCTTTTGATAAAGTTCCTCGGTATTGATTGGTTTGCCCAAGTGATCATTCATCCCCGATTCAAGCACTTTTTTTCTGTCTTCCACCATTGCAGCGGCCGTCAATGCGATTATAGGTATTTTTTTATTTTCTTCACGAATAAGAGCCGTTGCTTCATAGCCACTCATGATCGGCATTTGTAAATCCATCAAAATAATATGAAAATAATCGGGATTCAATAAGAATAAATCAACCGCCTCTTTTCCGTTTTGAGCTGTCTTAACCTCAACTCCCACCTGTTTTAACATCAATGTTGCTACTTCCTGATTGAGCTCGTTATCCTCGACAAGAAGAACATTTACTCCGCTCAAATCAGGATAAGTTTGTCTTTCTTTTGTATCGATAAGTGCGTTTATGCCGTTTTTGACCGAAACTAGGGTATCAAACAAACTGGAGCTAGTAACCGGCTTTGCCAAAAATGCTTCCACTTCCACATCTTCGATATGTATTTCTTCTTTGGAGTGAGCACTCACCATTAAAACAGAAGGGACTCTTGTTTTCAAGACGCCTTCATCTATCATCTGATTTAGCTGCCTTATTGCCTCTTTTCCATCCATTCCAGGCATATAGCAGTCCATTATGACAACATCATATCCATCCTCCTCGGCATCTGCTTTCAGAACCATTTTAAGCGCTTCATCGCCACTGGATGCATCATCAGTTTTGCATCCAAAGCTCTCTGCCATATCTCTCAGAATAATACGAGATATCTCTTGATCATCTACAATCAGAATTTTGTAGTCTTGTTCGTTCATACACAAACGACTCTGTTCACTGGAGATGACCTCTACCTCAATATCAAAACTAAATGTTGATCCTTCACCTTTTACACTCTTTACTGTGAGTTCTCCCCCCATCGCATTAACCAATTTTTTTGATATAACCAATCCAAGCCCGCTTCCACCATATTTTCGTGTCATTGAGCTATCGGCTTGACTAAAAGGGTGAAAAAGTTTTGATATTTCCTCATCACTTAACCCGATTCCCGTATCACTTAGACTAAATCCGATGAGTGCCCGATTCGCGTTTAGCTCTTTTAACTCGATCATCAAAGTAACCGTTCCGTGATGGGTAAACTTCAGTGCATTGCTTAGAAGATTACTAAGAATTTGATCCAAACGCAACTCATCCCCTACTATAATTGTCGGAACATCTTTTTTCATATAAAAGTAAAGCTCTAATCCCCGATCGATAGCGCTTTGAGTAAAAAGAACCTTTAGCTGCGCCAGCACATTTTCCAAATCAAAGCTGTTGTGCTCAAGGTCAAGCTTATTCGCTTCAATCTTCGAATAATCGAGTATATCGTTGATAATTCCCAAAAGCATTTTTGACGAGCCATAGATTTTTTGAAGATAATCATGTTCTTTAGGTTTTAAATCACTATTGAGCATTACCTGACTAAGCCCTAAGATAGCATTCATCGGAGTCCGTATTTCATGGCTCATGTTGGCTAGAAAGCGGCTTTTGGCGATATTAGCTTCTTCCGCTTCTTCTTTGGCGGCAATGATAGCCTCTTCTGCCATTTTACGCTCAGTGACATCCTGAAGTGTCCAGATAATCCCTTTTGAGAGATCCGACTCGTCAAGGGGAGTTCCCGAAACCGAACACCAAATTTGCGTTCCATCTTTTTTGACAAACGGATATTCGATATTGGTGATCCCTTCATTTAATAAATGATGATATTGTCCGCCGAATCCTTCAAACGATTCATTTGACACGTGGATCAGCCTGAAACTCTTGCCGACCATTTCATCCGGTCTATAACCAAACAATTCACATGCTCTTTTACTCGTCTCGATAATAATCCGCTCCGGAGAAGCCAAAAATATTCCGACGGCACTGTTGTCTAGCAATGCCTTGTTTAAATTGGAAGATGCTTTCAAATTTTCTTCCGCTTTTTCCCTTTTGGTAATATCAAAAACAATAGAAAACAAAACTCGTTTATCCTCCAGTATAAACGGTGAAGCATGAACCTCGACACTTTTAATTTCACCGCTTTTCAATTGATGTTTAAATATAAATGAGTTTCTCTCCTCACCTAATGCCAACTCCATTTCATGTTTTAACTCTTCTTTACTCAAGGTGTTTATTTCATTAATCGTCATCTTCTTCATCTCATCTGCCGAATAGCCGTAAAACTTTTCAGCGGCATTATTGACATCCAAAATAATGCCGTTTTCGGGATTTATCAAAAGCATCGGAGCATCTTGTTTCGTAAACATGTTACGAAATTTTTCTTCGCTGTTTCGAAGTTCTGCCTCGACATGCTTTCGCTCAGTAATATCCAGAACACTCCATGTAACCCCGGTATTGTTCGTTTCTATTTCAATCATTGTCCCTAAAAACTCACACAGTATGGCTCTGCCGTTTTTGTCTTTAAAAACATACTCGATTTTAACCCTCTCTCCACTTTTAGCTTTTAAAAAATGGGAACTAAAAATTTTATAGTTCTCTTGACTTAAATGCAATAACGATGCATTTTGACCGATAAGTTCCTCTTTGGTATAGCCAAAAATTTCACACAAGCGCTGATTGACCATCATAATATTTCGATTTTGATCAACAACAAAAATTCCGGCTGCGTTGTTTTCAAAAACCTTGTCTAAAAAATGTTTCTGAGTAGAGAGTTCAAAAGTCATTTTTTTCGCCAACGCCAGCGCTTTCTCTTTAGTTCGAAGTATCGAAATCATTACCGAAAAAATGGTAAAAGAAAGAAGTATCCCTACAGCAAAAACATACCACGGTTCGTTAGTGTGTACCTCGTCAAAAAAACCTTTGTAAGGTCTATAATAAAGGGTCCAAATTTTTCCTCCGATATCAAGCTTGGATTCTATCACCATATCATCAGATATAGAGCCTTTCTGATTTCCATTGAAAATAAGATTACTCTTATTTTTTTCACCATCATAAATCTCTAATCCAACATCTTTATACCTGTCACCCAATATGCCGTTCATAAGATCATTACCACGAAACGGAGCATATACAAAACCTTTGAGCGCTTTTAGACGGTCAGATTTCGAGTTAAGAGGCATTCTCTTTTGATACACCGGTACATACATTAAAAAACCGGCTTGTTCATCAATATTGTTCTCTTGTACAAGCCGCACTTTTCCACTCGCAGCTAGCTCTCCCGTAGAAACGGCTCTGAGCATCGCCTCTTTACGCACCTCTTCTGAAAACATATCGTATCCGAATGCACGACGGTTCCGTTCATTGCAAGGTTCTAAATAAAGTATGGAGGTATAAAGTTCTTGTAGTTTTTTTGGATTCTTACTGTGTTCAGGAGGTACAACTTGACTAAATCCAAGCCCCTGTATACCAGGAAAATTTTTATCAATTTTTAACGCAGATATAAAATTATGCCATTCATCACGTTCTACGCTCTGCGATGAATCATACAATGCGACCCCGGCATAAAGCGTCTCACGGTATGCATCCATTCTCCCTTTCACTTGAATGGTAATTTGTTTCGCTACCGTCTCAAAACGGAGACGTTCCCTCTCTTTAAAAATTTTAGACGAATACCAAAATCCAGCAAAACTCAGAAGAATCCCAATTATTAAAATACTGTATGTTATCAACCGTTTCATGGATACAAATACCTGTTCTTCTATTGTATTTTATTATATTCTATCCAAGATAGATAAAACTTACCTATTGAATCAATTAACGTACCTCTAAAATTTTAACGACAATTTCATACACATTATTGGAGAGCTCAGGATGGTTTTTAATCCTCTCCAACTCACATCCCATCTGCGTTTTTTGTTCAATCCCTAAACGTCCGTAGTTTTTAAATGCCCCGGCCAATCCCGAAGCAATTTGAGGGTTAAGTTCATCAATCTCGATCACTTTGTCCGCCACGAAAGCAAATCCTTCCCCGCTCTCATCGTAAAAAGCGACCGGATTTCGGGCAAAACTACCGATCAGTGAACGAACCAGATTCGGAACTTTTTTATCATATGCTTCATCACTTTGAAGAGCTTTTACCCTCTCCAGTGTCCCCTCTCGGCGTGAAGAGGCACGTACGGTAAAGTATTTATTCATCACAAGGGTTTGATCTTGGTATCGAGTATAAAAATCTTCCAAAGCGCCTACCGCTAAATCAGGAGCGTAGTTTTCCAATAAATCTAATGCAGCCAACCGCTCACTCATTGAGTGTGACTCATGATAATGCTCTTGACACATTGCACTTATTCTCACATCTTTCAGACTCATCAAGAGCCCCAAAAGACGATTTTTGAGAGCACGTTTCCCCATACTCATGCCATCTATATGAGCATTGGTTGGATCATAAAGTGCCTCGATCGCCTCTATTAGTTCATCTTTATATCGTTCTCCTAATACCCGCTTGAGTTTCTCTTGGGCATCTACGATCGCTGACACATTGATAATCTTTTGGCGCTGCATCAACGTCGTAATACTCGGCAATTCCAAAATCTGAGATTTGAACATAGCTTCACACGATTCATCATGAAGAACAGCACCGTAACTCTCAATATAGCGCTCATTTACCTCAGCGCCCTCCATCATCGACTCTAACGTTTCGATACCGAAACGGTGTGCCGCTTCATAGCGGACAAATCCGTCCCTCTCATGCGCCATTAAAAACGGATAGTCAAGCTCCTCACACTCGATGATAACCGGAGCGCTGAATCCGCGATTGAGCGATAAACGCGGCTTGGATGATATATCTTTAAATACGATCTCGCTAACATCGCTCTCCAGCCACAACGTATCACGATCTAAAAGCTTTACATCCTCTGTTCTTAAAGCATATTCAGATCCGTCCTCCGCCAGCAGTCCCATTCGAAACGGCATCGCATAAGGGAGTTGCTCCTGATGGTGGGTATTTTTAGAGATATGTTGGATAATCTTTACCACATACTCTGCCGAAGCGGGACGATACTCGCTCGAAACACAAAGCGTCGGTGTCCGCTCCTGCGAATACCACCGTTTAAACTGGGCTAAATCCACCGGGCTCTGAGACTCCATCGACTCCAAGAACTCTTCCGTCCCTACCGCTTGACCGTCAAATTTCTCGAAATAATAATCCATCGCTGCGCGGAACTTTTCACGTCCGAGAACCGTGTGCATCATCCGAATCACTTCTGCACCCTTCTCATAAACGGTTGCGGTGTAGAAGTTATTGATCTCCATGTACGAAGAAGGTTTGATCGGATGAGCGGTCGGTCCCGCATCTTCGACAAACTGCCGCTCACGAAGTGCTCTGACATCATCAAGCCGCTGGGTGAGTTCTGAGTTCATATCGGCACTGAAACATTGATCTCTAAATACGGTCAATCCCTCTTTTAGGGTAAGTTCGAACCAGTTTCGGCAGGTAATACGGTTTCCCGTCCAGTTATGAAAATATTCATGGGCTATAACACTCTCTATCCCCATAAAATCGGCATCCGTTGCGCTGTCTTCATCAGCCAAAACATAATGGGAGTTAAATACATTAAGCCCTTTGTTCTCCATCGCCCCCATGTTGAAACTATCTACCGCGACGATATTGTAGACTTCAAGATCGTATTCGCGCCCATAGGTAACCTCATCCCACTCCATCGATTTTTTCAAACTTCGCATCGCGTGATGACACTTCTCTTCATTCCCATGGTCGCAATAGATCGCCAAATCAACTTTTTTGCCGCTCATGGTGGTAAAGGTGTCGCTAATCGAACCTAAATCTCCGGCGACCAGAGCAAAAAGATAGCACGGTTTTGGGATCGGATCTTCCCAAAGTACCATATGTTTACCGTTTTCCAGCGTTGCCGTACCGCGAAGATTTCCGTTACTCAGCAATACGGGACATTTTTCTTTAGATGCAATGATTTTTGTAGTAAAGCGGCTCATCACATCGGGACGGTCAATAAAATAGGTAATACGTCGGAACCCCTCCGGTTCATTTTGGGTACACCAGATACCGCCGGAACGATAAAGCCCCTCGAGTTCAGTATTCTCATCAGGATAGATACGATTAATAATACGGATTCGGACTTCATCAGCATCAAGAGGGAGAATGAGAGCACTATCCTCTTTAACATACATCGTTTCATCGAGCAGGACATCATTGACCCAAATAAGTTCCAAATCAAGTTTTTCACCGTCAAGTCGAAGCTCTTTCGCGAGCGGATTTTGTCGATGAATCTCCATACTATTCTCCACACGAGTGGAAGATTCTTCGATAATAAACTCCAATGAGCAGGTTAATACCGTATAGTCCGCGGGAAGATAGTCTTTATAATATATAGTTTTGTGTTCTTGCATTGTTAATCCATCTAGTGTTTTTGAAATAATACTCAAATTACGCTACACTTAAGTCATTCAAATAGAAAGTAACGATGATGAACAATAGCCTGTATCTTGCACGACAGCCCATTTTAGACCGTGCAGAAAATATTATAGGTTATGAATTTTTTTATCGTAACACGCACGGTGAGTGTGTCATCGACGATCCACGACATGCTACCGCATCGGTCTTGGTCAATCTCCTCAATCAAATCGGTTCTGCCTCGTCCTTTGGTGAAGCAATCGCGTTTATCAATACCGACGGGCCGTTGCTGCTAACCGATATTCTCAGTACCCTTCCCAAAGAAAAATTTGTTTTTGAGCTCTCAGCATCCATGAAATTCAATTTTCGTATCTATGATGCAATCCAATATTATCACTCACTCGGATATCGGTTTGCTCTGGATAACGCCTCTTTTCATCCCGAGTATTTCGAAACATTTTCCCCTTTCTTCCCGTTTATCGAATATGCCAAATTCGACGTAACGCAAACCGATATTGAGCAGTTTAATTTTTTACCCAATCCGTACGGAAAAATGAAACTCATCGCTCAAAAAGTGGAGTTCTTTGAAATGAAAGAGGGATATGAAGCGCTGGGATTCGACTGTTTTCAAGGATTCTATTTCGCCCACGCCCACCTCATCACACAAAATAGAATTGACCCCGAATATGTGGATGTTATGTCTCTTTTCTCCCTCCTACAACAAGATGCTACGATGGAAGAGATATGTGATGCATTTAAGCATCAAAGTATCCTCTCATTGCAACTCTTTCAATTTCTCCGGTCCGTCCATCCCGAATATATCGAGGGTGTGGAGTCAATACGGGATATGATTGAGCGTTTCGGAAAAAATGCTCTGATGCAGTGGCTGCTGCTGTTGATCTATTCAAAATCAGGGACGAAAGCAATCGATGAGAAAAATTCTCATGCTGTTTTTGCCCAAAACAGAATTAATACTATGACCTCACTGCTTCAAAAAATTGCCCCCGATTTCACGGAAAAGCAATCCGAAGATATCCATTTAATTGCAATGCTCTCTTTGTTGGAAGGGCTGATGAATATACCGATGGTGTCACTGCTACAAAATATTCATCCCTCACGAGAAATAGAAGATGCTATTTTGAACCATTCCGGAATTTTAGGGAGGATTTATACCGCCTCCCTCAAACTTGAAGCAGGCGATATCAACGGTGCGGTAATATTGCTCAAATCCTATGGAATAACTCCCAAAGAGATTAGCTCATCGCATCCATAGTGATGAGAAGTTCATCCATTTTTTGATCAACCGTGCCGACATAATGGGTTAGATCCATCATCTCATCCATATTTTTGTTTAACGACTCGCTGTTATCATTAATCGCTTGAATCAATACGTTGATTGTAGCGGAGATTTCAGCAAGACTTTTTTGGGTCCGTTCCGCAAGTTTGCGTACTTCATCCGCAACCACGGCGAATCCGCGCCCGTGTTCACCTGCGCGTGCCGCTTCAATCGCGGCATTCAGTGCGAGGAGATTGGTTTGATCGGCGATATCCCCGATCGTAAGTAAAATCGCTTTCGTCTCTTGGGCATTTCCGACCAGTGCTTGAAGATTTCCGGAGAGTTCATGCTCTTTTCCGGCAACACTTTGAATCCGCTCTACGGTAGAGTTAATCATTCCGTTAAGCTCAACAAATTTGGTCGAGCGAAGATCCTCTATCGTTGCTTTGAGATTTTTGGTATTGTTATCTAAAATTTCTTTGGCTTCATTATTTTGATGCTCCATCGATTCCAATGCAGCTCCAAGATTATTGATTTTAATCAACATCTGCCCCATTTTCCCCTCAACATTTACCTCCGCACGGGTAGTAAACTTCCCTTCGCTCAACGCTTCAAGGACTTTAGTTGCATCGTCAATGTTCTTTTCATTCGCATCCAGCATACTATTCATCGTATTACGAAGTAAATGGACATGTGGTGTTTTTGAATCGCTTGCAACACGGCATTTATAATGTCCCTGACGTATTTTATCCGCCAATAAAACCATCTCACCCGCTACCAACGTATCGCTTAATAGCATCTCTTCATGTGCTTTTGCAACGGCATTTAGCCGTTCTTCAGTACTTCCGGGTTGGGCTTCCATCGGGCTTAAACGGTTTCGTTTAAACTGCATCAACTGTAAAAAATTATCTAATTGCGTTTGAAGCTTCTCATTCCCTGCGTTAGGAGAACTGACCAGCCATATTGAGACAAGCATCATAATCGCCACTACAGCTATTAGAGCGCCTACACTTTGTGTAATTAGTCCTATAAGGACACCGATAAGTGCTAAAACCGTGAGTATTACTATTTTGGTCATATTATTCATTAGCTGTGTCCTTAACTCATCGTCTTATAGAGACGTTCAGCTTCGACAATCTCATCTGCTGAAGGTTTTCTACGACAGGACAAATACCCGCAAGTCCCATCTTCGCATGCAAAATTCGGATAAACTGTCGCATATACCCAGTAAAAACCACCGCTTTTTGTTGCATTTTTGACGTATCCGGTCCAGATTTTACCGCTTTTGACTGTGTCCCACAGATCTTTGAACGCCGCTTTTGGCATATCGGGATGACGGACTATACTATGCGGTTTTCCGACAAGTTCATCAATACTATGCCCCGCTACTTTGCAAAAATCGTCATTGGCAAAAAGAATTATCCCCTTTTCATCCGTTTGCGATACCAAAAAATCGGTATCTTTCAGCACATATTCACTGCCCATTCCTGTACCTTTTGCATAATATTTTTCTATAAATGTTATTATGCAAATAGTATACCAGAGAGTAAAAATAACGTAAAAAAAAACTCATTTTACGCCGATTTGTTTAAATACGTGTATTTTTGTAACAAAAAAGTCACAAATTGGTCACATTATAATTTTTTTATCCGCTCTGATGACTAAAGAAACCTTTTGTACTGTTGAGTTACATTAATCCATTTAACATCAAATAGCGGTACATCGGCTGAAGCATGTACAGATCAAACGCCCACCATACCCATCTCGGTTGCGCCGGATCGAGCGGGAAAGAAGGAGCAAGTCCGTCATAGTTAAACTCTGCCATAATGATTTTTCCGTACGATACTTTGAGCGGACATACCGTATATCCGTCAAATTTAAGAGCAAGCTCCTCTTTTTTCTCCATGACCGAAATCAGATTTCCGACGACGATAGGACCTTGGTGACGTGCACTTCCCCCCGTTTTTCCGATCGGAATACCGCACACGTCTCCGATACCGAAGACATTTTTGTATCGACGATGTTGCAATGTCTCACGATCCACTTCCAGCCACCCTTTCGCCGTCCCTTTTTGCCATCCGAGCAACGAGTTGGCAACCGCATCGACAGCAGCAGTCGGTGGTGAGATATGGATGAAATCGTACTCAAGAGTGACCTCTTCTTCTTTATCGATCATATCGTATTCATTTAGATCTTTATCAAACGCCCCTTGAACTTGATATTTGTGGTGAAAGGTCGCTATTTTTTTCTCAGCATCGATCCGGATAAGGTCATGAGAGAATTTATTGGTAATGTTGCCATATCCCTCTTGAACTTTATGAATTGCTGCATCGATTTCGGGAAGACCAAACAGTTTTTCACCCGCTGTTGCAAAGGTAAAGTCGGCACTCAATTTGTCACGCTTAAGGAAATCATCGCTAAGATATAGGATTTTTTGCGGAGCACCGCCACATTTGAGCGGAGTTGAGGGCTGCGTGCAGATAACACGCGGTTTAGAGGTTTTCGCCGCTTCATGCAGTTCATTAAACCAATCACGGGTAATTGTTCCCCCCTCAGCTGTTCCTGCCGCCAAATCGTTCAAATAGACACTCGAAATCCCATTTTTTCCGATCATATCGACGGTGAGTCCCTCAATTTGTTCATAATGGTACTGTACTCCTGTCGCAACGATGAGATAATCATAATCGACAACCGTCCCTTTTTTAGTCGTTAGTTTATTATTGTCAGGATCAAACGTAGCAGCTTCATCTTTAATCCAGGTTACGTCATCACCGATATAGCCGGTATTATCGAAAATAATATCCTCAGGAGCATATTCTCCTGCCGCGACAAAGATTTGCCCCGGTTGATAGACATGTTTTTCATTGGGGGCGATAATCGTGATATCGGGTTTGGAAAGAGCACGGCGAAGTCTTGCGAGTACCATCAATGCACCTGATCCTCCTCCGACGATAACCACTTTACCGACTGCGTTTGATGATGCCGCTGCTGCCGTTGCAGGAGCTGCCGATGTCGCCAATACCGATGCCGCAATCGGCGAAAGTGCCATAAGTTTAAGGGCATCACGACGAGACAACCCTCTATTTTCTTCTATCTTCTTCATTATCTCTTCGGGATTCATACTTTGCTCCTCTAATATTTATGTAAGACGTTAATATGCACATTATCACCGTGAATAGATTAAAGTTTCTTAAAAGTGAATACTCTTTCAGTAAATTACTGTTATATCTTTACGACACTGGTTTCCCAACCGTCATACGCTCCGCCAAATTTGACACTGAGATCGATCAAACGGAGGGTCAAAGTGTCAATATCGTAGTAAAAAGGTTTATCCTGACGGTAAAAACCAACCCCTGCCATTGGGGTCTCTTCCGTCGGTTCTATCAACTCTTTAGCTTTAAACCCTTCTGCTTCAATCACCCCAACGAATTCGGAGCGTTTTTCCGCCGTTTCAAAATAGGCTTTGTGTTCGATCGCGCGCGGTAGGTGGAGTGAATCTCCTTGCGATTTCAAATGGTCGCACACTTTGTGATTTTGGATAATCTGCCACTCGATGGGGGTCGGAAAAAGGAGTTTATGATACACCTCCCAATCTCCGTCCATTTTGGAACCATGCGAATAGGTATAGTCAGGAAACTCTTTCATAGCCGCTTGAACAACATCAGGCCATTCAAACTCGTGCTTGAGGTAATAGATAAAGGTCATATCACCGTTCGAGACAATCTTTCCGACATAGTTGCCGATGCGGTATCGCAATGCCTCCATCTCGATTTTGTCTTCGATGAAAGAGAGTTGGGCCTCTTCATCTTCGGAAATAAGGCCTCGATCATTTGGAGATTTCATAGTGAGTTTTATAAAGCCGACATAAAACTTATCTTCACTCGGCAACTCCACCGAAATCCCTGCATTCACCAAAACCGAGGCGATAGCGCCATCGATTGTTTTCATATATAATTCCCAATACTCTTGCATACTTACTCCATCTCCAACGACATTAAAAACATATCTTCGCCATCAATTACTTTGACATACAAACTCTCGCACGCGGGACATTTATAAAATATCTCTTCCAATACAGTAACAACACCGCACGATTTGCATTCGATAGTGAGCGGTTGTACATTCATCACGAAATCTGCCCCGTCACACACCGTCTTTTCTTTGAACGTATTAAACGCGATTTCGAGCAAATGGGGCTCAACACCGGACATTTTGCCGATCTTTACAACGATTTTAGAAACCGATTCGGCTTCATTTTCACGTGCTATATCTTCACACTGGGTTAACAATGCCTGTACTATCGAATACTCATGCATAATAAGTTCCTTTTTATACCGTCACCCTCGGGCTTGACCCGGGGATCCATCCCAAAAAAGCTGGATTCCCGCCTTCGCGGGAATGACGGCTAATTAACATATCCTCGGCAATAACTCGCCGTTAGGGGTCTCTAAAAACCGAGACGTCCCCCACGGGCTTTTCAAGATCACTTTTTTAGGGTATTTTTGCGTTACTTCACCGACCTGCGATGCCATAGCGCACACCTCGAAGCCTCCCAGTATCTCTAGGGCTTTTGCGGCAGAGTCTTTGTGGATCGCCAATACAAACGTCCCCTCATTGGCGAGTGCCGTCGCTTCAAAGCCGAGCATCTCGCAGATCCCTTTGACCTCATCACTCACGGGGATTTTCTCTTCTTCTACTTCGATACAGACGTTCGATTGTCTCGCCCACTCGTTGAGTACCGCCGCAACCCCTCCGCGCGTCGCATCACGCATCGCCGTAATCCGCACCCCCGCATCCATGAGGGCTTTCACCTGCGGATAGAGCGAGTTACAGTCGCTTTTGAGGGTACTGCTCATCTCCATCCCCTCACGCGCGGCAAAAATCGTCGCCCCGTGGCATCCGATGTCGCGGTTGATGAGGATGACGTCCTCTTCGCGTCACGTTGTTCGAGCTGATCCCCGCTTGGACGATCTCGCCTAACCCCGTGGTGTTGATAAATATCTTATCCACGCTCCCCTTCGGTACCACCTTCGTATCGCCGCTCACGACCACTGCGCCGTTGATCGCTAACTCTTTTCTCATGCTCTCAACGATCCGCTCCAGTAATTCGACCTCAAACCCCTCTTCGATGATGACGCTGCAGGTGAGATATTTGGGCTGTGCCCCCATCATGGCGAGGTCATTGCACGTACCGCAAACGGCGAGCTTGCCGATGTCCGCCCCCGCAAAAAATAGGGGACTCACCGTAAAACTATCGGTCGTCATCGCCAAATTCCCGATCACCGCCGCATCTTCACTACGCTCTAAAATCTCGTTTTTAAAGGCTTTGTAAAATACCTTTTTAATCAGCTCGTTGTTCTCTTCGCCGCCGTTGCCTTGGGCTAATGTAATTGTTTTATTCATACCAAATTCCCATACTTATAATACGCCGAACACGCCCCCTCAGAACTCACCATACAGCTTCCCACAGGAGTCGTCGGTTTACACGCGGTGCCGAAGATGGAGCACTGCGGCGGTGAAGCTTTCCCTTTTAAGATGTCGCCGCAGATGCAGAGTTTGTGATCGTTGATCTCCTCTTTGGGCAGTATCGCATCGTAAATCTTCTCGGCGTTGTAGCGATCATACTTGTCTCGCAACCCCATCCCGCTTTGGGGAATGTCACCCAGTCCGCGCCAGCGAAAGTCCACTTTATGGAAGTATTTATCATTCAACGCTTGGGCTTTGAGGTTCCCCTCACGCGTCACGGCACGGTTGTACTCCACTTCGAGTTCACATCGATTTTCGATAAATTGTTTGACGATCATGCTGATCGACTGCATCACGTCCACCGGCTCGAATCCGCTCACGACAACGGGTTTTCCCCAGTCACGCGGGAACTCTTCGTAGATTTTGCTTCCGCTGATAACGCTGACGTGTGAAGGCCCTAAAAACGCATCGATGATACACGCTTCATCGCTGATCAGAGCGCGCATCGGTTCGGGTACGGTGACGTGGTTGACGTGCAAGAGGATGTTTTTAATATCCTGTTTTATCACCGTATCCAAAAGTGCGGCCGTCATCGGGGTTGTCGTCTCAAATCCGATGGCAAAGAAAATAACCGTTTTATCGGGATTTTCTTGGGCGATTTTCAAGCAATCGAGCGGCGAGTAGACGAAACGGACATCCGCCCCCTTGCTTCGCGCATCTTGCAAACTTCCGTTGCTTCCGGGGACTTTGATCATATCGCCCAGCGTCACCAAAATGACGTTCTCTTGCATACTTAATACATAGGCATGGTCGATCCGCTCTTTGGGCATGATACACACGGGACATCCGGGACCGTGGACGAAGCGGATGTCGGAGGGGAGCAGTTGCAAAATGCCGTACTTCATGATGGTGTGGGTATGACCGCCGCACACCTCCATAATATTGATCGGGTGGGGGAGTTTTAACGCATCTGCGGCGATGATCTTAGCGTACGCTTTTATCGTATCCGCATCTCGAAAGTCATCATAGAGATTTTTAAGCTCTAATCCCATTTCAGGCTCCGCCGTTCGGACAATTAGCACTCTCTTCTATGGCAGCAAGCCTCTCTTGTTCATCCATTACATCCAGTATCTCTTTATAGACCCGCAGCGATTCAAGTGCATCTTCCTCATCGATTTTGTTCATAATAAACCCGATATGAAGGAGCACGTAATCACCGATAGCGACTGTGCCCTCTTCCATCAAATCCAGCCCTGCGGTGCGCTGAACACCCATCGTATCGACGGTTGCAATATTTTGTTCCGTGTCAATACTGACCACTTTCGAGGGAATAGATAAACACATATTAGCTTCTCATCTTTCGTTTAAATTCAATCCACTCAATAACCCGTTTTATCGAGGCTTCATCATTGATATTCACTTCCAAAATATCGACATTCGGTTTGATCTTTCTCGCTTCGGCTTTCTCACGCTCGATATCGTATTGAAAATAGGGCAATAGATCGGTTTTAGTAATGAGGATAAGATCGGCACAGCGGAACATCACCGGATATTTGGCGATCTTGTCTTCCCCCTCGGGGATCGAGACGAGGACGATATTGAGATGCGATCCCACATCGTAGCTCGCCGGACAGACAAGATTCCCGACATTTTCGATAAAACAAACATCCAAAGGGGCCAATGGTAGATTATGCAGCCCTTTGTGCACCATAAACGCATCCAAGTGACACGCACTTCCCGTCTGGATCTGTACGGCAGGAATTCCCACTGCAGTGAGACGATCCGCATCGCGCGACGTCTCCAAATCCCCCTCGATCACACCGAATTTAAACGGTGCTAAGGCTCCCATCTTCTCTAAGAGAGTCGTTTTTCCGCTCCCAGGAGAGCTCATCAGATTGATCGCCAATACCCCGTGTTCGTTAAAATGTTCACGGTTGTGGTGTGCCTCTTGGTCATTTTTATCCAAAATCTTTTTGATGACGGAGATCGTTTTCGCATCATTGAGTTGCGGATTGTGATGGAGTGTCTCATGCGCCGATTGATGGGTATGAGAATGATCATGATCGCCGTGATCGTGACTATGATGATGACCGTCGTGGTCATGATGGTGTCCATGCTCATGGCTATGATGATCGTGATCCGTAATTGAACATCCGCAGTCTTTACACATATTTATAATCTCCTAAAAAGTTTTTTAATTTTGTCCATTATGCTAAAAGCATATTCCCGCCCACGAGGACTGAAATAGCCCCAACGGTAGCAAACACACGACGTACATTTTGTATATTGGTCAAAATATCTCTATTTATCCAGGAAATGACCAAACCGAAACTAAAAAAGACGACCATAACACCCGCAATAAAGGCTAAAATCATCGTAAAATCAACGGTTTGACCGTGCAGTACGCCAAGGGTGACCAACATACCTCGTACCCCGCCGATCCCCATTAAAACACCGACTCCGAATGCTGATGTTGTCGTAGAAGATTCATGTTGATGCTCATGTCCGAACCAAATATGGACATGTTTTTTGTGTTCATGGGTATGCGTTTTCAAATGGATTTTATTCGCATAGACCATATAAAGCAAATAAATTCCGATCGCTAATATGACACTTGATGCAATAACGTCTCCGTAAGCTAAAAACGTTTCGGGAAGGGTATAGTGTTGTAGAATTTTTGCAAAAAGAAACAGCATAATGCCGTGCCCCACGGCAAAAGCCCCTACAATCAAAAACGTTTTTTTGGTCTCTTTACCGATCGAAAAATCGGTAATGGCGGTCAAATGGTCAGGGCCGAAAGCGTGCAAAATACCGTACCAAAAAATGATCATCAATCCGATTTCCATAAGCTTCCCTTTTTTATGAATTATCATTCAGTCTGATTATTATAGAACAATAGGGTAAAACAAACCTAAAAAAATGGCGTACTTATCTATTTTTAGGACCAATCTTGTTTTTTAACTATAAAAAGTACAAATAGTACCTTTTATAATTTACGGGCGATGCTCCCCTGAGGATGCTTATACCAGCCCGGATCGGTGTAATCCCCTTTAGGTTGATTAGCGCGAACTTTGACAAGGGTGAACATTCCCCCCATCTCGATCGGACCGAACGGCCCTTGCCCACTCATCATCGGCAATGTATTTTCCGGCAATGCCATCCCCATCTCTGCCATCTCCTGCATCTCCGCCATACCGGTTTTTCCCATCGGCATATACATGTACTCCGGCATCAGATCGCTGATTTTTTCGGTGAGGTCGTCTTGTTTAACACCGATCATATTGGGGATATTGTGCTCCATCGGTCCCATTGTATGGTGTGATTTATGGCAGTGAAACGACCAGTCCCCCTCTTCGGTTGCAATAAACTCGATTGCCCTCACCGCCCCCACAGGGATATCGGCCGTCACTTCCGGCCAACGGGCACTTTTAGGAACCCATCCCCCATCGGTACAGGTCACCTCAAAGGGATGACCGTGCATGTGGATCGGGTGGTTGGTCATGGTGAGATTCCCGACACGGATACGGACACGATCGCCCATGCGAACATTCATAGAATCAATCCCAGGAAAGACACGGCTGTTGAAACTCCACAGATTAAACTCCGTCATGGTTGAAGGGTTAGGGGTATAGGTTCCCGGTGCTACATCGTAACTGGCAAGGAGAAAACAAAAATCGCGATCCACACGATGTTCTTGCCGTTTTTTCGGATGGATAATAAACATCCCCATCATCCCCATCGCCATCTGTACCATCTCATCGGCATGGGGGTGATACATAAACGTACCGCTTTGACGAAGGGTAAACTCATAGACATACGTTTCACCCGGGTTAATAGCCTTCTGTGTCAAACCGCCGACACCGTCCATCCCGTTGGGGAGGATCAGTCCGTGCCAATGGATCGTCGTATGTTCGGGGAGCTTATTGGTTACGATCAACCGTACCCGATCCCCCTCCACCGCTTCGATGGTTGGGCCCGGAGAGGTGCCGTTGTATCCCCAGCAGTTCACCACCATACCGGGGGCGAACTCCCGCACCACCGGTTCAGCAACAATACGAAACTCTTTAACCCCCTCTTTCATCTCATAGGGGAGACTCCAGCCATTGAGGGTAACGACGGGATTGTAATTTTTCCCCTCTTGGGGGGTAATAATGGTCGCGGGAGACAAAACCCGTTTCGGATCTTTGACCAATGTAAGCTGCCGTTTTTTTAAAGGGGTATCGCAATGGGATTTTTCCTCGGCACGGGACGTAGAAGCGACTGCGGCAGATGCCAACAGTGCCGCACCTAATCCTAAAAATTCTCGTCTATCTTTGTGTTGCATTGTTCTCTCCCCCAAGAGTATAGATTAAATCGGATTGTGCTTTTTTGTATTCACCGACCGCTTTTAACGACTCCATTTTTACATCACGGTAACGTCGCTGATCTGAGAGAAGCTCATAAATACCGTCCAACATCCCGTTGTAATAAAGTTGGGTCTGTTCTAGGATATCGTGATTTATTTTCTCAACTGTGTTTTGGTATTCATGCGCAATATCGTAGTTATAGCGTGTCGTAGCGTAGGCTTCACGAACTTCGGATCGGATGTTGACCGCCAATTCGACTAAGTTCTGAACGCTTTGGTTATACAAAGACTGTGTACGGCTCAAACGCGCCTGCCCCATATCAAAAATCGGTATGGGAATTTTTACCCCGACAGTGTTGATACGGCTCTCTCCTGTGCTTTTTTCGCTTCCGAGTTCTACGGTGATCTCATCCAAAAGAGCGGTTTTTTCACTATACCCCGCCTCTTTTGCCGCATATTCAACCCTTTTTTGCGCTGAGGCAAAATCAAGACGATTGGCAATCGCAAGGCGTTCCAAAGCTTCATATTCAGGCGGCTGAGCATCGAGCAATAAAGGGGTATTAGGAAACGTGTACCGGGTTTGTTCTCCGTAAACTCCTAAGATTTTGTTAAGCGCTTCACGTGCGATAGCACTCTCTTTATTGAGACGGATAGATTCAATACGTGCGCGAGCGTATTCGTCTTGAATTCTCAATACATTCCGCTTCGAGAGATTCCCTGCAGCGTATTGACGAGCGGCCAGCTGCAACGACGCTTCATGCGATTTGAGGACGTCGTCATTCAGCCGAACCGATTCTTCCGCCACCCGTGCATCGATATATCTTTTTTTCGCATCCCGAACACTCCGCAACACCGCATCACCGACACTTAGTTTCGTCTCTTCAAGAGCCAATCCTCCGAGTTCTTTACGCAGCGGTATCCACAGCAAATCTAAAAAAGCGAGTTCCAACGTAACACCCGATTTACTGATACCGCTCCCATGCCCAACCGAATAGCCAAGCAACGGATTGGTCATTAACCCCGCTTGCACAAGATCACTTTGAGCCATTCCGATCCGCTCATACGTTTGCTGCAAAGCGCGATTATTAATAAGGGTGATGCGAACGGCATTCTCCTCACTCAAAGGCTCTTTTAACAAAGAGCCCACTTGAACATCGACAGCGTCCGAATCTTTTGAAGATTTTATCCACGTTAGCTCACCGGAGCCTTTGGAGGAGGTCATCTGATTCATAGAATCAAATACCTCCTTTTGAGAGAGTGTTGAGCAGCCGGTTAATACAACCAATGTCACCAACGATAAAAATATTTCATTTTTCATTTTTTGGATCCGTGATGAGTTGTATTTTGATCATCTTCTTGAATGTATACTTCTTTACTCAGATCAATCGGAGGTTTTATTGGGACATATACCTTTTTCCCTTCCAAAACATCTAACGAAACAACCGACTTTGCCCCTTCATCCGCACTTAGAAAAAGCGCAATAGCCATTAGGAGAAAAGCCCCGTATTTCATTGTTTTTTCATCCGTACGATAACATTTTTCCCGTCTCTTTGAATAAAATCAAAATCGACTCGATCACCGACAGATAACGGTTGAGTCAACTCATGATTGATCACATCAAACGGCATCACCATAGATGACCATCCCAGTTCAGGAATAGGATTATGAAAAATGCGGACACTTTCATGATTATCGGCAATCGATTTGATCGTTCCGCTGGCATGAACCGTATTCTCAGATACTGCGGTACTTTTCGGATGCAGATGATTTTCACTCATCTCCATCCCCCATACCATCGGAGTAACAATTACTAAACCAACACATACGGCGCTCAAAAATTTCGATTTCATAGAATCTCCTTTTTCTCTAATAGAAGAAGTGTATCACAGAAGAAAAATATATCTTTTAACTTAATAATAACAGTATTAACGATTTGATTTTTTATGATCTAACCAAAAGTTCCCTCACTCGTGAGCTATAATTCCGATTATATTTCAATCAAAGGTCTCTATTGCGCTCGATTCTCTTCCTCTTTATCTCCACATCATTATTTGCCCTCGTCACCATCACACCTGTCGACATCGGATCAAAGCCGGGAGTCAGCGGAAATGTTTCGGGATCACTCAGTTCCAAAAGTGGCAATACGGAGAAGGATGATTATTCTTTGGGATTGCGATTGCAGTTTGATCAGGGGATTGACTATGTTACGTGGGGAACTTTTACCTACGATTACGGAAAATCCAACGGAACCAAGAACGAAGATAAAATCTATGCCCATGTGCGCTACATCCATGCCATTGATGAGCTTCAAGCGTGGACAAGCGAATTTTTCGTACAAACCGAGCAAGACAAATTCAAAGATATTAATGAGCGCTCACTTATAGGTGCCGGAGTACGGTGGCGTTTTCTCAATTCCGATGAATATGGAAAAGGGTATGCGGGTGCCGGCGCACTGGCAGAAAAAATCGATTATACCCATCCCCAAATCAATCCGAATGAAAACAATAGCCGCCTCAACAGCTATCTTGCGTTGACGCAAACGTTTGCAAACACATCCAAACTCAGCTATTTAGGCTATTTTCAACCGAAATTCGACAATACCTCGGATTACGTCTCGTTGCAGACATTGGAGCTGATTGTACCGATATATGGAAAATTAAACCTCTCTCTGACTGCCAAATACGGCTATGACAGTTCTCCTCCGATAAATGTTAAAAAATCGGACAGCGCCTATCTAACCAGCTTGCTTTGGATGTTTTAACGATTACGTAGCCTTTTACTTCGCTACAATATATTTTATGAATGAACCGATCCACTGTCTATACTGCCAAAACACACTCTATCGTCTAAGTGACGGAATGGTCAAATGTTCCGTATGCAAAAAAAAATACAGTCCGTCTCGTGTTAATCAGATAAAACGTGCTATTAAGACGTTTAGCGACGATGAGAATGCCCTCTGTGCTTCTAAATCACTCAATCTAAGTTATGCGACTGCTTTGAACTATTATCAGAAATTTCGACATCTGTGCGCAGAATATTGTGAGGCGCAGTACCATCAACACCGAACGACCGATTCTCAATACGAAGAGTACCTCTACATCGAAAAATCCAAACGGCATGATAAAACGGCTATTTTTGATTCCCACAATTTTTTGACATTTAGTTATGGAGCAAGGGTATATACTCTTCTTATGCCCTCATTAGGGATGTTTAAGCAGCAATTCGTCGCAGATAATCTCGAAGAGGTCTATTATAAAGAGTTCTCTAAATTCATGCGCACCAGTAAAATTATCAAAATATCTGAACATGATAATATCATCGAGCAGTTTTGGCACTATTTCGAACAGTTTATTACCCCTTTTAAAGGGGTGAGTAACGAGCACTTCCCCTACTACCTCAAAGAGGCGGAGTTTAAATTCAATACTCCTATAGAAAAGCGATCTACAATTTTAGAAAAGCTCTATTTTCGATAAGTCATCTAATTTAGAGGTGGCAGATACTTAGAATCCGACTTTGAGCGCTAATCGTACTCGGTTGTCAGTTATTTTACCAAGATTATCGGTTACAACTACGTTTGAAACCATCCCCTCTAAAGAGATACTTTCTTGGATCGTATAGGTGGCGCTTAGATCACTCTCGTGGTTGTAAAATCCATCCTCTTTTTTAAAGTGGGCATGTGCGAGTGAAAGTGCCAATATTTCACTCGGATCATAGGTGAGTTCAGCTTTATACGCTTTTGCATCACCCATTTTATGCATAGTCAACACATCCATAGAGGTATAAAACGGATCGTTTGCACCACCGAAAAAATCGGGTGTACCGCCGTTAAAAAGTGTTGAAGGTTTAGCTTCCGATTCGTTGTATGAAAGATTGAGACCGAGATTGGTTTCTTCGCTTTTAATACCTGCACTGAGTCCCCATACGGTTGAATCAATCGTAGCGGTAACCATAAAGCTATCCAGTTTGCTATCGGCAATACTGCGGAGGTATTGGCCCTGCAGTGTCAATGCTTCGATATTGGTACCCATATCCACATACACTTGATTCATAACGTTTTTAGTCAGGTAATCAAATATACGTACAGAATAAGGGGATTCTTCATTACCGTAAGAGAGACCGGCAAAGGTAATGTTTGATTTTCCGTTCCCTCCAATCAAAATACCGATATTTTCAAATTTGCCGTTATCTCCGCCGTTTTCCCATCCTGCCATACGATCGATGTATCCTGCTTCTAAACGTATATCCTCAACCGGAACCAAAGCACCGTAAACACCTTGATAAAGATCAGGAACCATCCGAATATCATCGGAGTTCAAAAGAGGGGTATCGAGTTCAAACCGTCCTGCTTGGATAAAGCTATCACCGTTTGTATAACGTAAAAATGCCTGTCCGAGAAGGGCATAGTTACCGTTATCTTTTCCATTGTTGAGATAATCGCCGTCACTCTGGTTTCGATTGGCTCCAACCTTCATCGTCCCATACCCTGTGATAACCGCATCGAACCCTTTATAGGCACTGGTGGCAAGTTCGACTTTCCCGCCGATCACACCGGTATGGCTTGATCCGCTTGTCCCATCCAAACGATCAAACTTGGAATTGCTTTGATAGATCGCACGAAACTCTCCGCCTACATGTGCTTTAGTAAAGATTTCATTGAAACTTTCGGCTTCGTCACCTGCAAAAGCAGCGGTACCTACCGCAGATGCAACGATAAGAGATAGCATTATATGATTCATTTGTCACCTTGTTTTGTTATTATGTATTTAACACTTTATTCTGCTTTATTTCACAGCTTCGATCACTTTTGGAAGTATAACTTCATATTCCGTATAGATCCATTAATCAAGTTTTATAAGTCGATATCTGTGCGGTCATCTCTGCTGCCACATGATGAAGATGTTCGGCTGCCGCCGCGATCTCTTCAACATTGCGGACGTTGGATGCTGACATTACGCTGATTTTATTGATCTCATCAATAATAACATCGTTACGCTTCGTATTGCTTTCGGCTTTGATGAGCTACTTCGTGCATCCCCTCAACGGTAGCGGTGAGGGTATTGACCGCCATTTCGGTATGGGATTCAACCTCACTTGAAAGATTTGAAAGTTTTTCCATACGGTGAACGTTAGTGTTCATTTGTTCCGACATATCCATAATCGATTGGACGATAACATTAACGGTAGCATTGGTCTCTACTAGGCTCTTTTGGGTTCGCTCGGCTAGTTTTCGTACTTCATCGGCAACCACGGCAAACCCTCGACCGTGCTCACCTGCCCGCGCCGCTTCGATGGCCGCATTGAGAGCCAAAAGATTCGTTTGATCGGCGATATCCGAAATGACTGTCAGGACATTTTTGACCTGTTCGGCTTCGTGGGTAAGAGAGTTGAGTTTTTCATTCATAGCGGCTTCAATCTCTACCGTCTCATTAAGAGATTCTATAGTCTCTTTAAGAGCGTGTTGTGCTGTCGTAAGGTTGGTTCGTGCATCGGTTGCCATATTACTTACTGCGTGGGTTTTTCCAACGGCTTCATTCATCTCATTTTTGATGATATTGGCATTCTCAGTCGTTGCATCAACAATTTTAGAGGCTTCTTCTGCCTGTTTCCCGATCGATAAGGTGGTTGCTGAGAGCTCCGTTGCAACAGAGAGATTTTCAGATGAAGAGTGCTGAGCTGTTGCGAATGTATCGCGCAATGCATTAGTCAGTGCATTGATGTTATCCGCCACTTCGGTCAACTCATTTTTACCCGGTAGGGTTATCGCATGGGTAAGGTCTTTATTACTTACCATTTTATGGACACTTTCATTTAATGTTCTAACAGCGCGACCAATGGTAGAAGTGGTCAAATAGGCGACAAGTAAACCGATGAGAGTCGAAAATACTCCCAGGAAAAAGGTTACAATTTCTGATGAGCTTGATTTATCCTTCGCTGTGGTTAGATTATCGGAGGCCTCTTTGATCTGGGCATCTTTGAGCTTATTGATATTATCTGCCAATTTTTGACTCATTTTGTCAAATTGACTCATGACCGCGTCCCCTTCAGAATCGCTGCGGGCATAGGCCTTTTTCATCTCTTTACCCACTTCTATTAAATCTGCCCCATCTTTTTTGAGCAATTCGATCTCTGCTAATGCTTGGGTATTCCCCTCTTCTTTGAACATCTTTCCAAAGGTATCCATGCTTTCTAAAAAGGAAGAGTAGGCTTTATTGGCCTCTTCGACGGATCCCTCTTCTTGTGTCAGTGAAGCATCGGTCAAAAATTGCTGCATTTGACAGGTTTGGAATTTCGCATTAGTGGCTTTTAGCGCTTGCGGTACCGATTCGCTGGAAGTCTCCTCCACCAATGTGCTGACACTATGACTGTTGAGTGTCCCGATGAGGGCATTGAGTGCTACCAGAAAAATAATCGAGCCGATTCCGAAGCTTAACTGTTGTTTGATGGTCATGCTATTACCTTAATATCTGAGTTTCAATCCTATGGAGGATAGTTTAATGACGGTATATCACTTAATAAAACAAGATGATACCATACAGATAGTCATGTAACAGTCACTAAAATGCCCTAAAATGTGACCGAAAATACAAAAGGTTTAAGCTTGAATTTATCTATTATTCGGATATTTAAACTCTTCGATAATTTCTAAAAGAGTCCGTTGATTCTTTTTTTGAAGTGCCTCAACCCCGCACGTTTTGAGATAATTAATCACCGTATTTATGTATGGCTCAAACCGACTCTCCAACTCATCGCTTAGCCCCATATGAAACGTGATATTTTTAGGGACGATCCCGATAACGTTAGATTTCGGCAATGGCTGTCCCATTAACTCAATCATGTCCAGACACTGCATCACCCCAACTTCGTGGGCTCCACCGCTGTTAAGCCCGTAACCGCTCAGTTCATAGGATGGGATATTGTATATACTTCCGGGCTCATCATCAAGGTTGATCGTATCGAGGATAATAATATGATCATTCTCCAAAAAAAGATTAAGAAGATTGATCCCCTCAACTCCGCCGTTAATGATCTCTATTTCAGGGGTGAAGGTATAGTTGACATTCAAATAGGCACTCGCGTAAATAGCAACTCCGTCATCCTCTTCGAGTACATTCCCGACACCCAACACAACAATCAACATATTTTAAAACCCTTTACCGTGTTCGATACTCGGGTTAGCGAATTGCTCTAAAATCTCATCCAAACTCATGAGATCACTTTTTGGCGTAGCAATAATGCCGCATTTGGCGAGCTCTTCAACAATCGCATCAATATATCTGTTCCACTGCGCTCGTAATGCCGGAGTCACATCGACACTGACGCTGATGATATCTTCGGGGACGATACTGATCATCGTCGATGTGCGCACAGTGATTGGCCATCGAACAGATTTGAAGCATCTCGGTAATCTCCACCTCATTCGCCGTTTTTTTGATCCCTTGATTAGCAATCAGTTCATCCCCGCTCATAACAGTAATCGTCCCGACCGCTTTGGAATCATCGGAACTGGTGTTGGCGATAATGACATGCTCATACTCCTGAAGCAGCGGCATAAGACGAAATCCCAGAGTCCCCCCATCGACGATATCAAGCAACGGTTCATAGGTAAAGTTTTCTTTGAGGTATTTCCCGGCGTACAGACCGATCCCCTCATCCTTGAAAAATGCGTTCCCCGAACCGATCAGTGCGACTTTAGCTTCCATATTTTTCCTTTGATATATTGATAGATAAATTTTCGAAAAAGGCCATCGATCTTCGAGAACATAGCTGTTTCGTTATCAATCTCCCTGAATTTTCCAAATTTATCGGATCCTAAATTATGAACGCATAATACAGCTGTCCGAGGGCAATCGAGCCGTCATTGATCGGTGTTTGCTGTTGGGCGTAAAATCGTCCCTCACCGAAGCGGCGATAAAGTCGGCTCATCAAGGCTCGATTTTGAAATACACCACCCCCGACAACAATCGGAAATTCAGGATATATAGTAGCGTAATCTAAGCCATCATTGCCTCAACTGTAGCGATAAATCGACTTGCAATAAGCTTTTTGTCATCCGATTCAGAGAGACAATCTCTCGAATCATCAGGGATAAGATCAATCTCCCCATTCCTCTATCACAAAGATAAACGGTTCACTGATCGAATCATCGACAAACGACTCCATTATCATCCCCCCCTGCCCCTCATAATCAAGGCTTTGGATAAATCCACCCAACGACGCGACCGCATCAAAAAGTCTCCCCATAGAAGAGCTGCGAGGGGCATTAATCTCTTTTACCCACATGTGATGCAACGTTCGGATTTCATGGGGTAAAAATAGCATCAACCGTCGGCGATTTGAGGTTCAGTACCTCATCGAGGCTAAAACACTCAAACAGCAATGACAATGCAATGCGGCGAGGCTCTTTAATCGCTTTGTCCCCACCCAAAAGGGCAAACGGTTTTAAAAATCCAATCCGCTCGTACGCGTGGGGATCGGCAATCATAACTTCACCCCCCCAGAGGCTTCCGTCCTCTCCGTATCCCGTACCGTCATAAGCAAAGCCGAGCACTTTTTCGCTCAATCCATACTCCGCCATACACGCCAAAATATGGGCGTAGTGATGCTGAATACCGTAGTGCTCTTTTTTTTGCGACAGCGCATACGCACTCGTGCTGTAGTGAGGGTGAAGATCATGTACCAAGAGTGACGGCTCAGACTCATAAAACCGTTTGAACGTCTGTACTGTCCGCTCGAAATAGCTATCGGCTTCAACGCTTCCCAAATCACCGATATGACCGCTAAGGATCATATTCTCATATAAGCCCAGAGCAATGGCACTCTTTTGGTGGGCACCGAGGGCTAAAATATCGTTTTTGAGCGGATGTGCTAAAGCAAACGTATGGGGGGCAAACCCGCGACCCAGGCGCAACATTACCACACGACCCTCAGCAACCTGAATCACCGCATCATCGAGGGCATTGATAATGGTACGGTCATGATCGATGATGCCGTCTACAACATGACTTAGGCGATCCAGTATCTCTGAGGAACGAACCATAATCGGCTCATCGCTGATATTGGCACTCGTCGCTACCAGAGGGAAATTGATTTGCTCAAAAATCAATCGATGTAGCGGCGTATAGGGGAGGAATACCCCGAGTCCGATCAATGCTCGGAGCAATCAGACGTGATAGATTTGTCCCCACTTTAGCATCGACGATGACGATCGGTTTTATCGCTCCGGTAATATGGCTCTTTTCCGTTTCATTAATAGAGGCATAATTTTCAAGCTGCTCGAATGAGCTGAACATCACCGCAAGCGGTTTGGCTTTACGGTGTTTACGCAGCCGCAGTTCACCCACTGCACTATCCGAAGTGGCATCACACATCAGATGAAATCCACCCAGCCCTTTCAACGCGATGATTTTTCCCGCTTTGAGCATATCTACGGCAAGTATCAATCGGATCTCCCGCTATCATTTCCTCACCTATTGGAGTCAAAAAGTTTTAACTTTGGACCACAATGAGGACAGCTGATCGGTTCGGCATGATAACGGCGAGAAGTTGGATCGGTGTATTCGGCTTCACACGCCGAACACATCGTAAAATGTTTCATCGAGGTTCGGACGCGATCATAGGGAGGGGTTTGAAGTATCGTATAACGGGGACCGCAATCGGTGCAGTTGATAAAAGGGTATCGGTAACGGCGATCAGATGGGTCATCCATCTCCGCTTCACAAGCTGGGCAGAGAGCACTGTCGAGAGGGATAGCGACACTACCCTCTCCTATAGAACTCTCTAAAATAGTAAAATCATCGTAGCTAATGGTATCGGTTATTTCACTGACATTCATCGAATCAATACGGGCACGTGGAGGAAGGTGCGTGCGCAGTGCATCTATGAATTCATCGCAATGAACACCCTGAGCCTCGATCACAACACCCTCAGGTGTATTGCAAACACTCCCTTTAATATTATGCTGTTTTGCCGTCCGATAGACAAACGGGCGAAATCCGACCCCTTGAACTATCCCTTTGATGGTGATTTTATAAAAAGACTCCACCGACAACGCAATTTTCCTTCCCGATCGGATAACTCGTATTCATCAATACCGCAGATCCTTTCAGATTTCTCTGCATTCTGCTAAAAAGAGATTGTGAACCGAAATAGGTTCCGCACAAAACGATTTCAGTCGCTTTCGTTTTACCTTTAATCTCAGATAAGAGTTCACTGAAATAGTCTCCGAAAGATTCGAAGATAGAATAGCTCAGATAAACTGAATCGACACCCGCAATTTTATAGCTGAGTATACTCGATAAAAAAGCAACGTGATTAAAACGGTTATCCTCCACCTTCGTATCGATTTGGAGTCCCCCTTTTCCGAAGAATTTGAGTCCCTCTTTCATCACCCCCTGATAGCTTTTCTCTTTTAGCCCAAGGATCATTGCCGTCGCTTCAAAAAGGGAGAAATCCTTTTGTTCAATTTCCACTAAAGTTTGATACAACTCGGGGTAATTATTTTCGATATTACTAATCAATCGATCCGATCCCTCGCGCAATCCTCGCATCGATTCGATCAGACCGATACCGCTAAAGAGCTTCGGGGGGACAACTCGAATCACTTTTTTCCCATCATAATAAAGAAACGACGGTTCCCCCTGAAAATAGGCGCCCACCACTTTAGTGCCAAACTTATTGTGTTCGGCAATCACCGACATAAATGAGGCTTCATCTTCAGCCATCGTATGAAAATTTGTCGATTTGACGGCGGAAGTCTCAGATTCAAGCTGATTAACTTTGAGCGTAGAAGCGGACTCAAACCGTCCCATCTGATCGAAAAGTACCCCTTTGGCATCTTTGATTCCTACAAGACCGTGTGCGATACTGAGAGTATCGGTTCCATACGCCAATCGTGAGGGGAAAGAGACCCTCTCACCCGCCGTGATAAAGCGAATCTCTTTGTTAATAAAAAGATGGATATCGCTTTGATGGTTGATATTAAGATCATATTCCATGATAAAATCGGCAACACAAGGCTCTTCCAAAGCCTCATAAGCGATATAATCAAGACCTAAAAGGGTTAACTCTTTTGCCAGCAGAATCGAAAAACCCTCATCGGGATACTTGACATCGATAGTTGAACCCAACGTGTCAATGAGATTTTGATCTTTTAGTGCCACATGCAAGATGGGACGTTCGATACTGAGGAGGGCATTGAACTCATCATTAATCAGCGAACAATAATCGGTGATTTTCGCCGCATTGACCAACATTAAAACAGACTCTTTCGTGAGGTTATCACTGCGGTAAAAGAGGCGATACCCCATCGTCGTTTTAACAAGCAGTGTTTTGCCGTCTCTCAATGCTTTAGCGGCAACCTCAAACATCGTTCGAAAGCTCCCCGCATCGTTTGCGTAGCGCTCTTTACCCTTATGTATCAGTTTCACAGGGATACCGCATTCATGGCACGAATTTAGTACCTGTTTTTCACGACGCCCCAAATTTGAACTTTCGCCCTCGCAGCTTGGACACGGCTTCACATACTTCAATGCGGTATTGCTCCGCTCAAACGGATAATGTTCAAAAAATGAGTATTGCCCTCCGCAATGGGTACACTGGGTAAAAGGATAATAGTACCGCTTCGAAGAGGGATCAAACATCTCTTTTTGACACGAGGGGGCATAATCCCAGCGCGCTCGGGTACTCTACCTCAAAATCCGGGATTGATTCGGGTTCTCCCTCTATGTCATAATGCTGACTTTGTGTCATAAAACACGATGCCGGCAACGTCGAAGCGATCGTTTCCAAACACTCTTGGAGCTTCTCATGTGAGCTTTCAAAAGCGCAAATTATCTTTGTTTTTTCTTGATGAACAATCGCTTTTATCCCGAAGGTTCGAATCGTGGCAATCAAATAATTCTTAATCGTCGGTTGAGAAAAAGAGGTCATAACCTCCAAGGTGAATGCCATACTAATCCTTCGTGCTTTCTACAAAAACAACAAGCTCTTTTATCTATCTCCTTGGGAGACATATAAAAATACTCATCAATATGCCGAAGAGCATTATGCTCTTTCGACTTTACTTACGGTTTGCTTTCTCTTCTTTAACGAATTTCGACCCGCCGATGACGATTGCAATATCTGCCTCTTTCCAGAAAATCGTTCTCCATATTTGATAATAGATATGAAATACAATCCAGCAAATAATAAACCACATCGTGTAATGATGCGACAATCGAACATCCATTTTACTTCCACCGGTCACACTCAGCGTCCAATCGGTTGAAACATGGAGCAACCACGGCCACCACGATCCGATTGAGCTTAACCCTGATCCTAATCCCCAAACGTACATTTGAAGACCGGTAAAAAGCATCCATAGAAGGAGCAAATGGAAAATCGTAAAATAGACCGTATTGAAACTGTCCGAATGTGTTGAGTTAAACTCATTTTTACGATTTAATGTCAACAAATTGACTGACAACATCTTTGAACTCCGTAATATTTTTCGCATTTGGAACAACCTTCTTATACGGTTTTTCAAAACGGCTGAAAAAATAAAGATACACGATAGCAACCGATGTCACATCAAAGATAATCGCGATAATAAAGTGTCCATAGCGGTTCCATGCCATTACATATTTATCAACAGCACCATCAGCAATAAACGTCTGATAGTACGGATGTCCGATATAAAGACCTGTCGCAATGGCACCAATCATACTAATCGCATTCACCCAATGGATGATGCGCATAGCCGGCGTCATACGCTTGACTTGTTTGTACCCTTCATTCATGTTAACTCCTTAGATACTGCAAGAGGTATCTACTTTGTAAACAGCAAGCTCTTTACCTTTGGTATCGACAACATGAACCGCACATGCGATACAAGGGTCAAAACTGTGAATCGTTCGGATAATTTCCAACGGCTGTTCCGGGTTGGCAACTTTGGTTCCGATCAAACTTGCTTCATAAGCACCGAGACGATTTTTATGATCACGCGGAGCGGCATTCCAAGTTGATGGAACGACAGCTTGATAATTGACTACTTTTCCATCGGCTATACTGACCCAGTGACCGAGTGCTCCGCGTGGAGCTTCTGCCATACCGCGACCTTTGGTGTTCATGCTTACTTCATCAAAATTGAAATCAGTCCATGTTCTGATATCACCGGCCATGACATTCGCTTCAAGTTCATCGATCCATTCTATCATCACATCGGACATCAATGATGTCTCAATCGCACGCGCCGCTGTACGGCCAACCGTACTAAAAAGTACGGTTACCGGAAGTTTTCCGCGTTCCAAGAATTCTGTAACGTATTTGGTAATACGTTTATCTTTCGCCGCAACACCGATCACCATACGTGCCAACGGTCCGACTTCAACACGAGTATCGTTATACAGCGGCGATTTGATCCAGCTGTATTTCTCTTTGGTTTTGAGATAAGCGATACCGTCAGCACCTTTGTTCAAGACCAGTATATTCAGGGATCGTTTGCCCATCATACGGGTGAAGAGGACGATCGCCTTTATACCATGAGTGAGTGACGTCTTCCGCAATTTTTTCTTGATCCAACGGAATGACTTTAGAGATATCTCCTCCCATTACTAAGCCGCTTGGGAATAAAAGAGCCGATTTGTAAAAACCGGTATCATCAAGACGGAAATCACCGTAACTCATATAGTTGAGTAATCCACCACCGGTTCCACCGACCCCTTTGCCACCCATCAACTCGCTGAAGGTTGCTTTAGAATCAGTCGCTTCACCCGCATACATAGTACCCGCCATGTAAACATCCGGCAAATACGCCTCTTTTACAAACTTGCGTCCTGCAAGCAATAATGATTTAAAGAGTGCAAGACGCGCAGGATTTTGGATATCCTGAACACAGGTTACCCCACCGACAACGATAGATTGTGGATGCGGGTTTTTACCACCGAAAATCGCTTGCATTTTTGCCAAATCGCGTTGGATATCCAATGCTATCAAGTAGTGAGCAACTCCGATAAGGTTTTGTTCAGGAGTCAATTTATAATGAGGATTACCCCAATATCCGTTTCCGAATATTCCTAAACGCCCTTGTTTCACAAATTTAGCCACACGATCTTGGATTGCTTTAAATTCACTCTCACCGTCGATATACGGAGAATCACCCGCTACAGTATGCCCATTTGCGTGCTTCTGCCGCTGTTTTTAGCCGGATCGGCAGAGAGTGCTGAAACGACATCGACAAAGTCAAGCGCATGAAGGTGATAGAAGTGAACCACATGGTCATGAACATACAACGCACCTTGAATCAAGTTACGTACAAGACGGGCATTTTTAGGGATAGTGATTTTAAAGGCATCTTCTACCGCTTCGATTGAGCGTTGATAATGGGTTCCGGTACAAACACCGCAGATACGCATTGCCAACAATCCGCAGTCACGCGGATCACGCCCTTGCAAAATCGTCTCAATCCCACGGAACATGGTTGAAGCGCTGTAGGCATCTACGATCGTATTGTTATCATCAATGACCGCTTCAATACGCAAATGTCCTTCGATACGGGTAATAGGGTCAACTACAATATGTTTACTCATGGTTCTCTCCTGATTTTTCTCGTTTACCTGCTACTGCACTTGCCGCTGCATGGATCGCAATACCGACACCTACAGCCGTCAACATGCCCAAACCGAATTCATCAACGGTTTTTTCAACGCCACCGGTCGGTGCTTTGATTTTTGCATCGGCCATCGGACGCTCATACGCGTATTTATCCCAGAAATCGGGTTCAGAACACCCGATACATCCGCGTCCTACTCCGATAGGCCAGTTGATCGCTTCGTTATAACGGACGATCGAACAGTTGTTAAACGTCATCGGTCCTTTACAACCCATTTTATAAAGACAGAAATTATTTTGTGCCCCTTTATCGCCCCACTCTTCAACGTATTCACCCGCATCGAAGTGTGCACGGCGTTCACAGTTGTCATGGATACGGTATCCGAATGCGAATTTTGGACGGAGAAGCGAATCAAGTTCAGGTACTTGTCCTGTCAATACGTAATGCAAGACGACACCGACCATATTGGCAGGATTCGCCGGACAAGCTGGAATATTGATAAGAGGTTTATTTTTAACGACATCCATAACCCCTACCGCACCGGTAGGATTCGGAGCAGCAGCCGGAATACCGCCGAACGTTGCACACGCACCGACAGCAACAACCGCAGCTGCATTTTCGGCACAACGGAGTAAATGATCATGGAAAGTTTCTGCTTTGGCACCGATAGTACCGTATTGACCGTTCATTCCCATCGGAATAGAGCCCTCTACGAAGAGGAGATATTTACCTTTAAAGTGTTCCATCGCTTCATCAAGCTGTTTTTCAGCTTGATATCCCGAAGGTGCCATCAGTGTTTCATGAAATTCAAGAGAGATAATGTCCAACACGATCTCATCAATTTTCGGTCCATCGGCACGTAAAAGCGCTTCTGAGTTACCCGCACAGTCTTGAAGTTCGAGCCAAATAACAGGTGCTCGGTTCATCATCACTGCAGCATCTGCGACTAACGGAGTAAACATAGGAGGAAGCATCAACATCGCTGTTGTAGCACTCGCCCATTTCATAAACTCACGTCGATCAATCCCGTTCTCTTCCAAAAGATCGGTAAAATCAAGCTTATTAGCCGGTGTCGATGCACGCATTTCATTCAAACGCGCCTCACATTTTTCGAACAAGTCTTGATAGTATGTATCACCCTTGTTTGTTTCGACACGTGAACTTTTCGAAGTGAACAGTTTTTTAACCGCTTCTACTTTGTCGGACATAATCCCCTCCTTCAATAAAAATGAACAATCATTCAGTATTCTACGACTGGATAACTTAAACGAATATTTAAAGGCTAAAATTTAATTTAAAAAAGTAATTTGTTATTTATATTTAGGACTAATGGGTCGTACAGACAGAGCAGACATCAAACGTTCGAAAGATCAATGAGGCTTTTGCGATAGATTCTACACCGATCATCGCCCTCTGAGCGACTCCCGGCATATCCGAAGTACCGTTTCCTAAATTCCATTGCGTCGGAGTAATGATAGAATATTCTATTATCTTCCCTTTTTCAATCCGTGCTTTATGGATCAAAGAGCCACGCGGTGCTTCAACCACCCCTACCCCAGTCCCGTTGATGTTCTCAATCGATACAGGAGGGATAAATGAAGGCTGAGACAAATCCAGCGAGGTGAGCAATTGCCGAACATGAGAGATAAGATACACCACTTCATCAATACGGGCGCAGAGGCGAGTCAATGCCGTGTCGCCGTGTTTTTTATAAAGTGATGTCACACCTTGACGTTTTGTGAGTAGTGCACGAGCCATTGGCCCCGTCTCATAAAATTCTCCGTTGTAGAGGGCATTTTTGGCATGCGTTTTTCCCCCCTCGGCAAAAGTATTCGAGCTGCTCTTCAGAAACCAAACTAGCATCGGCGGCAAAAATTTTACCATCAATCATTGCTGATTTATCATCCCCTAAAACCAAAAATCGTCCGTGGCTTTTCCCAGATTGCAGAAGTTCTAGCCGTTCAAACTGACGTAAAAGTTTGCCAAAATCTCCTTCTAATAAAAGGAGTGAATCGCCTCTGATATGGTTTGAAAACGCTTCGCTACTGCATCCTAAAACCTCATCTTCCACAAAGTGTTCTACCTCGCTAAGGATTTTCAGCGCCTGCATCACCTCAATGTGAGTTGGATCACATGTCACCCCTCCGGGGAGTGCATAAGAACTGTGCGGCCACTGCCCGCTGAAAAGGGCACACAGTTGATTGATCTGGGAAGTGGCATAAAGAGCTTTTAGAGCAACAGGAGGTTCTTCGCCGAATATCTTTCCGCTCTCATGTAGCATAACGAGATAGAGCCATTTAATATGATTTTGGAGTAGTTCACATGATGAGGGTAATTTCTCGAATGGCATGGGCTTTGGGGGTAATGGTTATCGGATATCCGGCATTCTCATAGAGACTCTCCAACATCCGTACCGCCGCAATCAGATGGGAGTGTCCGCAGATACCGCAAACACGTGGAGCGATGACGAGGGCATCGAGGGCGTTACGCCCCTCCAAAATCGCTTCCATCCCCCGAAAATGCAAGAAACGGATATCGGCTTCTTGGACAGATCCGCTCTTGTCGGTTTTAAAATCGAGTACCGCTTCTCCCTCGATACGCTCGATCAGTTCATGCGTTATCATCGATCAATTTCCCCTCAAGCCGTTTGATATGAAACGATTTTGCCGCTCCCGCTAACGCTAAATAGCTTCGCTTCGGTATCCCCAGCGGCATTTCGGCAGGAATAGACATATAGGTTTTGGTGGTAAAAAGTTCCCGTTTGGGAAACGAAGGTTCGGTACATCCGACACACGGTGTCCCAGAGCGGGTTTTGGAACTCACTTCATTCCAAAGAATTTTATTGCAGCTGCCGTGGGTAAAGGGACCCTGACACCCTTGGCCATAAAACAAACACCCCTCTTTGGTTCCGAAATGTTCACTGTCCACTTTCCATTCAAAATACTCATTGCGCAAACAGCCGTTATGGACAAGATAGCCATACAGCTCTTTGGGACGGCGATACTCATCGACGCAAATTGGTTTACCCTGAGCAATCATATCGATCACAAAACTGAGCCATTTCGGATGGGCGGGACATCCGCTGAGGAGAATCACGTTCTCTTTCATTGATGCCAGCGGACCGCTCTCTTTCTCTTTGTCAAACACTATTCCGCTGATATGTGCGGGAGAAGCCTCTTTGAAAATTCCTCCGAAACTCGCACAGCTTCCCAACGCGATAATGTGTTTGCTCTTGGAAGCCAACGGCTTCAAAATATTCTCCATCATTACCCCAGCGCGTTCAAAAGAAGCACTATACGCCCCCTCGAAAATCAAAATATCGGATTTTGGAAGTTTTTTGACGAGTTCTTTGAGTGTTTTTTTGCAAGGGAGGAGCGGATGGTGGATAAATTCGACCGATTCCAAAAGATTCCCCAAAGAGGGATCGTTTAAAAATGAGTGGGTATTGCCGTTGCAGGTGATCCCCTGTAGCCAGATGACACGGAGTTTAGCGGGATTTGAGGGCATAGTAGATATTTTCGGCGATGGTGTGCTCGTAACTCTCCAGCGGTTTAGGGAGGATATTTTCGCCGTTAATAAACACCATTCCCCCCAAATACCCCATAAAAAGACCGAATGCACTGAAGAAATCCTGATCTCTCAACTCACCGCACCGAACACCCTCTTCGAAGAAGATCATCATCTCTGTCACAAATGCAGAGACGCATATCATCCCCTCACAGCTGTTTTGAAACACTTCGCGATTAGAAAGATAAACCCGTAAAAAATACTCAATCGTCTCTGGGCGATCTTTTGCGATCTTAAAATACATGTGAACAATCGCTTCGATTTTTTCAGAGGTAGTACGATCGCTCTCATTAATGGTACGAATCTCTTCCCCCAAAATGTTTGCGATATAGAGAATAAGATCTTTTGCCAGCATCTCTTTGGAGGTGAAATAGTTGTAGAGGTTGCCGACACTCATCCCGATTTTTTCGGCGATAGTGGGCATTGTCGTTTGGTAAAATCCCTCTTTAGAGAAGAGTTCCAGCGCTTTGCTCATGATCGAGATTTTACGTTCTTCTTTTGTAGGTCGTGCCAAATGCCATCCTATTGCTGATTCATTTGTGTAATTATAGCGAACCGATAAATAATTTACATTTTTTTATATGTAGCGATACCAATACATTGCAAACTTCAGTTAAATTTAGATTCGGTAGTAGTATAGTAGTTAAAAATGATTTTTTTGAGGGATAGAATGGGAAATAAACTTATTATCGTGGTCGATGATGAAGAGATTAATCGAGAAATGATTGGTAGCGTCCTCGAAGGTGAAGGGTATAAAGTATTGAAAATCGGTGATGCCAAGACAGCGATAGAAAAGTCATTAGTCTATAAAGACAAAGTCAGCGTTATTCTGATGGATCTTGTTATGCCCGGACAAGATGGATTTGTGGCTATTACGACCATCAAGTCACAGAGGCTGACACGGCTTATCCCTATTATGGCCCTCACCTCATCAAGCGATAAAGAATCGGTCTTAAAAGCGGTGAATGCGGGAGCTGATGACTATCTCACAAAACCTTTCGATCCTGATGATCTAAAAAGCAGAGTCCATCTCCTTACCAAAATTTCTGATTTCATCAAACGATGGGATGTAATCGCAAAATAGTTTTACTACATAAAGGACACTACAATGAATGACCTAGATACGCCGAACTTTAATGAACGTGCAACAATTCTTGTCGTTGACGATACGCCGGACAATCTTACCCTGATGTCAAATCTGCTGAAAGATCAATACAAAGTCAAAGTAGCTAACAGCGGTGAAAAAGCACTCAAGTTTTTAGAAGGTGAGAACAAACCGGATTTGTATACTTCTTGACATCATGATGCCGGGTCTCTCGGGATATGACGTTATTAGAGAACTCAAAGACAACCCCTCAACCCATGATATTCCGGTTATTTTTTTAACGGCTATGAGTGCTGCGGAAGATGAAAAAAAAGGGCTCGAACTGGGGCAGCCGATTACATCACAAAACCCATCTCCCCTCCCATCGTTACGGCGCGTGTCAAAACACAGCTTGAAAACAAAAGAGCAGCCGATTTTTTAAAAGATCAAAATCACTATCTTGAGACAGAGGTCGAAAAAAGAACCCGTGAAATATCGGCAATCCAGGACGTAACCATTTTGGCGATGGCATCACTCGCCGAGACGCGGGATTCGGACACGGGAAATCATATCCGACGAACGCAATATTATGTAAAAGTGCTTGCGGAGAAACTGAAAAATCATCCCCGTTTCAGCCATGTGTTAACCGATCCAATGATAGATACCCTATTCAAATCGGCACCCCTTCACGATATAGGAAAAGTAGGTATTCCTGATCATACTCCTTCCGAAGCCGGGTAAATTAACCCCTGAAGAGTTTGAAATCATGAAAACCCATACGACGCTGGGGCGCGATGCGATAGAACATGCTGAGAGAACCGGCTTGGAATGGAAGTGGAATTTTTAAATATCGCCAAGGAAATCGCCTACTTTCACCATGAAAAATGGGACGGCAGCGGATACCCGACAGGTATAAGCGGTGATGACATACCTATCTCGTCACGCCTTATGGCCTTAGCCGATGTCTATGATGCACTGATTAGTCGCCGGGTTTACAAAGAAGGGATGCCGCATGAAAAAGCTCTCTCCATCATTCTCGAGGGTAAAAGTTCACACTTTGACCCAGATATCGTAGATACTTTTGTCGAACTGCAGGAGCAGTTTAAAGAAATAGCCGAGCGCTTTGTAGACAGCGATGATGATTTGAACGAAAAAGAGATTCAAATGATGCGGCTGAAGGGTGAATCATGAATAAACGATTTTCTATGATAGAGGGGATGAGCTCTAGTACCTCAAACTAACGTTCGGATTTGCTTTTATTCTCCTCATTACGCTTTTAATGAGCATGTATAACATTGCTTCACTTAATAATGCCAAGAACAGTCTCGATCTGGGTCTACGAAAAAGATTTGTTGGGTATATCTCATCTCAAAGAAGCCAATCTTAATCTCGTATACATAGGCCGCAGTCTCCGGCAGATGGCTTTGGCCAAAGATCCCGTTGATAGGGAAAAGCAAAACAGCGCCTCGTCGAAGCGCGTGAAGATCTTAAAACCGAGTTGGAAGAGGGACGCAAAAGAACACTGACTAAAGAAAATCAGAAATTATTAGCTGAGTTTGATTTATTGTATGTCAACTATCTTAAAAATGTCGATACCGTAGTTACCTTGATCGAAACAAGATACAATGAAAACGATAACCGAGCAATAGCATTTCTACTGAGTGATTATTTTGTCCAAACAGGAGACAAAGCCGATGAAAAGCTTTTTGAAATCAGCAAGCAAAACGAAAAATCGGCTAAAGAATCGGCTAAACAGTTAGAGCTAATGAACGAACACAGCACCAATACCTCT
>CAWJRP010000027.1:0-34432 GCA_963845295.1 Sulfurimonadaceae bacterium
TTCGAGACGATGTCTTCTCGAGACGTTGACCTTATGTCAACACAATACAACAACCGTCTATTTACTTTGGTTAGTTCGCTAACCACCAAAAAGTAAAATAGATAACAATTTATGAAGCCAATGATTTTAACATCTTGGGTCATAGGATTGGACAAACCAATTATGGAGAGTTTGATCCTGGCTCAGAGTGAACGCTGGCGGCGTGCCTAACACATGCAAGTCGAACGATGATGGAGGAGCTTGCTCTTCCTGATTAGTGGCGCACGGGTGAGTATACCATAGATAATGTACCTCTTAGTTTGGGATAGCCACTGGAAACGGTGATTAATACCAGATACTCCTTCTCATTATAAGATGAGTCGGGAAAGTTTTTTCGCTAAGAGATCAGTCTATGTCCTATCAGCTAGTTGGTGAGGTAATGGCTCACCAAGGCTATGACGGGTATCTGGTTTGAGAGGATGATCAGACACACTGGAACTGAGACACGGTCCAGACTCCTACGGGAGGCAGCAGTGAGGAATATTGCACAATGGAGGAAACTCTGATGCAGCAACGCCGCGTGGAGGATGACGCATTTCGGTGTGTAAACTCCTTTTAAGAGGGAAGATAATGACGGTACCTCTTGAATAAGCACCGGCTAACTCCGTGCCAGCAGCCGCGGTAATACGGAGGGTGCAAGCGTTACTCGGAATCACTGGGCGTAAAGGGTGCGTAGGCTGGCTTCTAAGTCAGATGTGAAATCCAATGGCTTAACCATTGAACTGCATTTGAAACTGGGAGCCTAGAGTTCAGAAGGGGCAGATGGAATTAGTGGTGTAGGGGTAAAATCCGTAGATATCACTAGGAATATCAAAAGCGAAGGCGATCTGCTGGGATGATACTGACGCTGAGGCACGAAAGCGTGGGGAGCAAACAGGATTAGATACCCTGGTAGTCCACGCCCTAAACGATGAATGCTAGTCGTCGGGGAGCTCGTCTCTTCGGTGATGCACTTAACAGATTAAGCATTCCGCCTGGGGAGTACGGTCGCAAGATTAAAACTCAAAGGAATAGACGGGGACCCGCACAAGTGGTGGAGCATGTGGTTTAATTCGAAGATACACGAAGAACCTTACCTGGCCTTGACATGGTAGGAACCCTTAAGAGATTAGGGGGTGCTAGCTTGCTAGAACCTACACACAGGTGCTGCACGGCTGTCGTCAGCTCGTGTCGTGAGATGTTGGGTTAAGTCCCGCAACGAGCGCAACCCTCGTCGTTAGTTGCTAACAGTTCGGCTGAGCACTCTAACGAGACTGCCTTCGCAAGGAGGAGGAAGGTGAGGACGACGTCAAGTCATCATGGCCTACGGCCAGGGCTACACACGTGCTACAATGGGGCGTACAAAGAGCTGCAATACCGCGAGGTGGAGCCAATCTCTTAAAGCGTCTCTCAGTTCGGATTGTTCTCTGCAACTCGAGAACATGAAGCTGGAATCACTAGTAATCGTAGATCAGCTATGCTACGGTGAATACGTTCCCGGGTCTTGTACTCACCGCCCGTCACACCATGGGAGTTGATTTCACCCGAAATCGGGATGCCAAACTGGCTACCGCTTACGGTGGAATTAGCGACTGGGGTGAAGTCGTAACAAGGTAACCGTAGGAGAACCTGCGGTTGGATCACCTCCTTTCTAAGAGTAACGAGGAGTCATTCATTTGACTGCCTCATCTTAAAAAATCTCACAGAAGTATTGTCTTGACCGTTTTTCCTACTTAGTTTTCAGTGATCCATGTTATTTGACATAACAATTGGGTTTGTAGCTCAGCTGGTTAGAGCACACCCCTGATAAGGGTGAGGTCGATGGTTCGAGTCCATTCAAACCCACCATATGTATCACTTATCTGGGGAATTAGCTCAGCTGGGAGAGCGCCTGCTTTGCACGCAGGAGGTCAGCGGTTCGATCCCGCTATTCTCCACCAGAGAATGTGCAAAATCAGAAAAGAAGTCTGATTCAAGTACTTGATTGAAGTATTTGAATTAGACTTTTAAAGTCTAAAGTTATTTGAATTATTATTGTTAAGTCGTCAACTAAATATGTTTGACATAGAGCAATCTATGAAAAAACTATTTAACATAATACAGAGAAATTTGTATTACGTAACTACAAACACATTTCACCGCTTTATTCTTAATAAGGCGGTGAGCGCAAATTAGAAAAAGATATTAAGGGCCATAGGTGGATGCCTTGGCTGGTAGAGGCGATGAAAGACGTACTAGGCTGCGATAAGCCTCGGGGAGCTGCCAAGAAGCTTTGATCCGGGGATTTCTGAATGGGGCAACCCACTGTATCGAGAGGTACAGTACCCTTCGGGGGGCGAACCTAGGGAAGTGAAACATCTCAGTACCTAGAGGAAAATAAATCAAACGAGATTCCCAAAGTAGCGGCGAGCGAAATGGGATATAGGACAAACCGATGGCTTGCCATCGGGGTTGCGGACTGCATACGGCATTGCGAGTCGATAGATGAATCAGCTGGAAAGTTGGACCATAGAGGGTGATAGTCCCGTAATCGAAATTGACAAACAGCTAGCAGGATCCAGAGTAGGTCGGGACACGTGTTATCTTGACTGAAGCCGGGGGGACCACCCTCCAATCCTAAATACTACTACCAGACCGATAGCGAACTAGTACCGTAAGGGAAAGGTGAAAAGAACTGCGGTGAGCAGAGTGAAATAGAACCTGAAACCTATGGCTTACAATCATTCGGAGCCCTATTCTTTATGAAGGGTGACGGACTGCCTTTTGCATAATGAGCCTGCGAGTTGTGGTGTCTGGCAAGGTTAACCTAACGGGAAGCCGTAGCGAAAGCGAGTCTTAATAGGGCGAATTAGTCAGATGCTGCAGACCCGAAACTAAGTGATCTATCCATGAGCAGGTTGAAGCTGGTGTAAGAGCCAGTGGAGGACCGAACCGGTGGGTGTTGAAAAACCCTCGGATGACTTGTGGATAGGGGTGAAAGGCCAATCAAACTTAGTGATAGCTGGTTCTCTCCGAAATATATTTAGGTATAGCCTCGAGTCGTAACATGAAGGGGTAGAGCACTGACAGGGCTAGGGCTGCTTACCGCGGTACCAAACCCTTTCAAACTCCGAATACTTCATGCGTAATCTCGGGAGTCAGGCGGTGGGTGATAAAATCAATCGTCAAGAGGGGAACAACCCAGACTAACAGCTAAGGTCCCAAAGTCGTATCTGAGTGGAAAAAGATGTGGAGTTGCTGAGACAATCAGGAAGTTGGCTTAGAAGCAGCCATCCTTTAAAGAAAGCGTAACAGCTCACTGATCTAGCGATTCTGCGCTGAAAATATAACGGGGCTAAGATACGCACCGAAGCTTTAGATTCGTATTTATACGAGTGGTAGGAGAGCGTTCCAAACAGCGTTGAAGGTATACCGGTGAGGAGTGCTGGAGCGTTTGGAAGTGAGCATGCAGGCATGAGTAGCGATAAAAGCAGTGAGAATCTGCTTCGCCGTAAACCCAAGGTTTCCTACGCGATGCTCGTCATCGTAGGGTTAGTCGGGACCTAAGTCGAGTCCGAAAGGGGTAGACGATGGCAAGTTGGTTAATATTCCAACACCGACAATTGTTCGTTTGAGTGATGGGGGGACGCATAGAGTTAATCGAGCTCACTGATGGAATAGTGGGTCGAAGGACGTAGGAGGTAACACAGGCAAATCCGTGTTGCAATACTCCGAGATCTGACAGGCTCTTCAAGGACTTCGGTCTGCGAGGAGAATCGATGATACTGTCGTGCCAAGAAAAGCCTCTAAGCGAGAACAATTGTCGCCCGTACCGTAAACCGACACAGGTGGGTGAGATGAGTATTCTAAGGCGCGTGGAAGAACCCTGGTTAAGGAACTCTGCAAACTAGCACCGTATCTTCGGTATAAGGTGTGCCCTAAGTATGTGAAGGAGCTTGCCTCTGGAGCAGAACTGGGTCGCAGCAAAGTGTCCCTCCCGACTGTTTACCAAAAACACAGCACTCTGCTAACTCGTAAGAGGATGTATAGGGTGTGACGCCTGCCCGGTGCTCGAATGTTAAAAGGATGTGTCAGCGCAAGCGAAGCATTGAATTGAAGCACGAGTAAACGGCGGCCGTAACTATAACGGTCCTAAGGTAGCGAAATTCCTTGTCGGTTAAATACCGACCTGCATGAATGGCGTAACGAGATGGGAGCTGTCTCAACCAGGGATCCAGTGAAATTGTAGTGGAGGTGAAAATTCCTCCTACCCGCGGAAAGACGGAAAGACCCCGTGCACCTTTACTATAGCTTGACATTGCTATTGGGATACTCATGTGCAGGATAGGTGGGAGCTGTTGATATTGTCACGCCAGTGGTAATGGAGGCATCCTTGAGATACCACCCTTGAGTATTCTGATAGCTAACTCGCATCAGTTATCCTGATGGAGGACACTGTCTGGTGGGTAGTTTGACTGGGGCGGTCGCCTCCTAAAAAGTAACGGAGGCTTACAAAGTTCGGCTCAGAAGGGTTGGAAATCCTTCGTAGAGTATAATGGCATAAGCCGGACTGACTGTAAGACAGACAAGTCGAGCAGAGTCGAAAGACGGTCATAGTGATCCGGTGGTTCTGTGTGGAAGGGCCATCGCTCAAAGGATAAAAGGTACGCCGGGGATAACAGGCTGATCTCCCCCAAGAGCTCACATCGACGGGGAGGTTTGGCACCTCGATGTCGGCTCATCGCATCCTGGGGCTGGAGCAGGTCCCAAGGGTATGGCTGTTCGCCATTTAAAGCGGTACGCGAGCTGGGTTCAGAACGTCGTGAGACAGTTCGGTCCCTATCTTCCGTGGGCGCAGGAGAGTTGAGGAGAGCTGACCCTAGTACGAGAGGACCGGGTTGGACGTGCCACTGGTGTACCAGTTGTTCTGCCAAGAGCATCGCTGGGTAGCTACGCACGGATGTGATAACCGCTGAAAGCATCTAAGCGGGAAGCCAACTCCAAGATGAACTCTCCCTGAAGTTCCCTTGAAGACTACAAGGTTAATAGGCTAGGTGTGTAAGAGCAGTAATGCTTTCAGCTGACTAGTACTAATAGAACGTTCGTCTTTATCTATGCTCACCGCCTTATTAAGCATAAATAGGTGGAATGTGCATGCAGTTACGTGTCTGACGACTTAACAATAACAATATACTCTAAGCACTTAGAGTGAAGATCATTCGATGACTTTCACTCTGAGTGTTCAGGTGGCTATAGAGAGGGGGAAACGCCCGGTCCCATTCCGAACCCGGAAGCTAAGACCCTCATCGCTCATAATACTGCATCTTTCAGGTGTGGAAACGTAGGTCGCCGCCTGGCTCTCAGATTTACCTCAATAATTCTTCTCTTTACAAACAATCAATCAAAAATAAATCCATAATACAAAAATTGACAAATCGATTTCTACGCGCTAAAATCTAACACTTTATTTATCGAGGTTAGATATGGTTAAAATATTAATTTCTCTTCTTCTCTTTATATCACTTGCATTCGGTACCGTTAATATCAATAGGGCTAATTCGGCGCAGCTGCAAACACTTAACGGGATCGGCCCGACAAAAGCACAGGAGATTTTGAAATATCGTAAAATACACGGCAGTTTTAATTCAGTCGATGAACTGGTAAATGTAAAAGGTATCGGTCCAAAGACACTGATAAAACTAAAACCGCATGTGAGTGTTCGTTAAGGAATATAAATCTTATCAATCATTTCATTGTATTCACTTTCCCAGTCACTCTCAGCAGTGATTCCGCCGCCGCTTTTATAGATGAGTTCTCCTTCAATATTTTCGATAAATCGTATAGCTACGGCACTGTATAGATTATTGCCGTCGAAGTGACCGAATATACCGGTAAAATAGCCTCGATCGTACCCTTCTATCTCTTCTATTATTTCAACGCTTTTACGTTTTGGTGTACCGCTGATACTTCCTGCGGGCAAAAGGGCCCGTAGAATTTCTTCAGGATTTTCTCTCCAGGAGATATCCAATGTTCCGCTGATATGTGAACTAACTTGATGGAGTTTTTTATCTCCGGTATCAATGGTTGTGATATAACGAAATTCTTCCACTCGTATATCTTTCGCAACTATCCCTAAATCATTCCGCAAAAGATCTACTATCATCGTATGTTCAGCTAGTTCTTTCGGATTATTTAAGAGTGTATCGATAGCATCGGGGATAGATGCATCTATTGTCCCTTTCATCGGATAAGTGTGGATGGTATTTCCCTTAATGGTAATAAACGGCTCAGGAGAAAAACATACAAACTCATCTTTGACTCGCACTTTATAGGGGGCATGCGACATATTAAAAATTTCATGTAACGAATAATGAGACTCTATAGGGGTTGGTTGAGTGAGGTTCAGGAGATAGGTATTGCCGTTGCGTATATGCTCTTGTATTGCATCAAATTTTCGGCGATAAAGATCAGTCGGTATAGGGGAAAACTTTGGTTTATGGGGATTATTTGAATCATTTAGCGAAGCGTTGAATACAAATTCTATATTATGCGTATGAAGTTCACTCAGCGGGTAGCAATGAAGATGTTCCCCTTTAAAATCAGTGTAAAAGAAACAGGGAACTCCCGATGATATAAGGGAGTTTAACCGATGCGACATTAGGCAATAAGTGCTTTCAAAACGGCCATACGGATTGCTACACCGTTACGCACCTGCTCTAGTACTTTACAGCGCGGGTCTTTGAGCATCATATCATCAATATCGATATTACGATGTACGGGACCCGGATGAAGGAGGATCAAATCACGATTTCCGATGAGTTCCTGGGTAATGCAAAAATCGCTGGCATAGTCTTTGAGTGAGCCGTAGGTTTGGTGGGAATGACGCTCTGTTTGGGTACGAAGGCTCATGATAGCATCGATGTTATCGATCACATCATGAAGATTGTGGGTCATTTTAAGATGACTCTCCGGGAGAAAATGGGGCGGTGCCACCAACGTGATATCCATCCCGAAACGGGTTAAGAGTTCGATGTTGCTGTTGGCAACACGGGAGTTTTTAATATCTCCGACGATGGCTATTTTTTTCCCTTTAACATCACCGAAATGACGGCGGAGCGTAAAGAGGTCAAGAAGTGCCTGTGTCGGATGGGCATGGGCACCGTCTCCCGCATTGATGATAGAAGCATGGGTATGTTCGGCGAGGATATTAGGAACACCTGCATGGGCATGGCGAACGATCATTGCATGAGGCCCCATAGCATCGAGGTTGGCTGCGGTATCGACAAGACTTTCCCCTTTTTGGGTAGAGCTTTTTTGAACATCGAGGTGAACCACTTCCGCACCGAGGCGTTTAGACGCAATTTCAAAAGAGCTTTTCGTGCGGGTCGAGTTTTCAAAAAAGAGGGTAATAATGATTTTTTCTTTGAGGATAGGGTCAAACTGTCCTCCTAGATAGTGCTCTGCATCCTGTAATACTTGAAGTATTTGTTCCGTTGTAAAATCGTCTGTACGGATAAGATGTTTCATGGTTTGTCCCCTCGTATTTATGATGGTATTGTATCCAAAAGTGCTTTGGCAATGGCATCGATATCGTTTTCAATCCGGTAAATGGTATCAAATCGGTGGTTGAAATAGGGGAGTGAAGTTGTCTCGAAGGCTGTATCTTCGCTTCGGCAGTTAAACCCCCATACAAATGGTAAATCTGCATCTTCAAGCGCTTTAATACTAAGGAGAGTATCGTTGATACACCCCAAATTGCAATGGGTTACTAAGAGGGTGGAGGCTTTGAAATACCGGGGAAGGTTGATCATCATGGTTTCGCTATCAATTGGAACCATTAATCCACCCGCCCCTTCGATAATGACAATATCGCACAGTGCTTCGATCTTTGCTAAGGCGTTGTCAAAAAGGGCTAAATCAATGTTCTTTCCCCCATTGGCAATAAAGGGTGCCGCAGGAAGCGGAAATTGGAGGGAGACAATATCGTCTATCGTTAAAGATTCAAGTGAGGAGTTGTGGGACAAAGCCGTTTGAAAAAGCTCATTCCCATCGCTGGGCACAGTTGTTACACCTGTTTCGATCGGTTTATAGATACCGACACGCAGACCTAATCGTGTAAATGCTGCTATAAGAATTTTGAGGTATACGTTTTACCTATATTGGTGTTGGTCGCGGTGACAAAAATACGTTTAGACAAGGAGATGAGCCCTTTTAGGTTATAATTGTCTAATTTTAATACAGGTTTGATGATGAATCGCTTTGAAGAGTTTACTACCCGCATTGTTCAGCAAGTGGGAAAAAAAGAAGGTCCCGTTAGCCCCGTGATGATCAACTCCGCATCGTTTGGATACGGTAACAGTGAGACGGGTGAGGGGATATTTGAGGGCTCAATTAAAAAGCCGCTCTATGCTCGCATGGGTAATCCGACATCGGCACAGTTAGAGCAGATATTAGCCTCGATGGACGGCGGAGTGGGTGCGGTTGCAGCTTCTTCGGGTATGGGGGCTACGGCTATGGCGACGATGAGCTTGTTGCGTGCCGGAGATGAGATCATCAGTATCGGTGGACTTTTCGGTGGAACCTATTCGTATTTTTCCGAAACTTTGACCCGGTTTGGGATAACTACCCATTTTTTTGACGTGGATGAACTGGAAGCTATCGAAGAAGCGATCAATACGGCAACTAAAATACTCTATCTGGAAAGTGTCGGTAATCCCAATATGCGTCTTCCCGATATCGCTAAAATCGGCTCAATCGCCAATCGTAACGGGGTAGTATTGATGGTGGATAACACCATTACGCCGCTCAGTGTTGCACCGATCGCATTAGGGGCGGATATTGTTGTCTATTCAACGACTAAAATAATTAGCGGAAATGCTTCCGCACTTGGCGGTGCTGTCATTTTTCGCTCTATCGGTGAGGGTGAGGACAAATTTAAAGGGGATCGCTATAAAGATGTACACCCGTTTATTAAAAAGATGGGTTCCATGGCATTGGTAGCGAATGCTAAAAAACGGGCTTTACGAGATTTCGGTATGTCGGCAAACGGGTTTGGAAGCTATTTGACGATGCTGGGACTGGAAACCTTGCCGCTTCGGATGGATCGGATCGTGACCACCGTAGAGACGGTTGCCAAAGGGTTGCATGAGAGAGGCTTTAATGTGAATCATCCGTGTTTGGCACATCATCCCCATCATGAGCGCTATGTGAGTCAATTTTCGAACGGATGTGGAACGATTTTAACGATTGATATGGGGACAAAGGAACGTGCATTCGAGTTTCTTAACCGCTCGAAACTGATTACCATTACCGCTAATATCGGAGATAGCCGTACGTTAGGACTTCATATGGCTTCGACTATTTACCGAGATTTTGATGAGCCGACGCGGGAGTTTTTGGGGATTACTCCAGGGCTTGTTCGTATTTCGATTGGATTAGAGAGTGCTGAAAATATTATAGATGACTTTAGTAACGCAGTAAAAATTTAAAAAGATTTGGTATAGTTCAAACATGGCGATAAAATACGAGCACTCGGCGCAGTTAGATATTATGGTGGAACACCCTAAGCAATACAATGTTTTTTTACTCAATGACGATTACACTTCAATGGATTTTGTCGTTGAGATTTTGATGAAACTGTTTCGGAAAAACGCTCAGGAAGCTCACGCGATTATGATTGAAGTGCATCATAAAGGGCGTGGTCTATGCGGAGCATATCCGTATGAAGTGGCGGAAACAAAAGTGCATCAAGTTTCATCTTTGGCACGTGAAAACGGATTTCCCCTAAAAGCGATCATGGAGGAAGCATAATTATGGTTAGCACAGAACTCAATGTAATTTTCCAAAAAGCAATAGCTTTTGCACGGCATCAGCGACACGAGTATCTCACGATCGAACATGTAATGCTCTCTTTACTCAATTCACCGGATGGAGATGCGATCATCCGCTCTTGCGGTGCGGATGTTGAGCTCATCCGAGAATCCTTGGGCGCATATTTGATGCAGACGATGGAGCCGTTGCCCGATGAGGTTGATCAGGAACCGTTTGAAACAGTAGCATTGGCACGGATGATTGATGGGATGATGCACCATGTTCGAAGCGCTCAAAAAGAGGCCGCTGATGTGGGAGATTTAATCGCAGCGGTCTATGAAGAGCATCATACCTATGCGTGCATGCTACTCGAAGAGTACGGTATCAGCCGTGTAGATATTCTTGAAGCGATTTCCCATCAGGATGTAGAGAGTGTGCAAGAGGATTCCCGCAGTGAGGGGGCGCTTCAAAAATACGCGATCAATCTGATCGAACAAGCTCAAAAAGGGAAAATCGATCCGGTTATCGGGCGGGTCTAATGAGATCGAACGTGCTATTCAGACATTGTGTCGCCGCAAAAAAAATAATCCGCTCCTCATCGGTGAACCGGGTGTCGGGAAAACGGCAATAGCCGAAGGTTTGGCATTGCGGATTATGAGCGGAGATGTCCCGGCATTGCTCGAAGATGCTGAAATTTTTGCCCTTGATTTAGGGGCGATGCTCGCAGGGACAAAATACCGCGGAGATTTTGAAAAACGGCTCAAAGCGGTGATGGATGAGGCGGCGGAGCACCCTAATGCGATCCTCTTTATTGATGAGATTCACACTATCGTGGGTGCCGGTGCGGTAGGGGGCGGGAGTATGGATGCTTCTAATCAGCTTAAACCAGCTCTTGCTTCGGGGGCATTAAAATGTATGGGGGCAACAACCCATGCCGAATACCGAAGTGTTTTTGAAAAAGACCGAGCCCTCAGCCGCCGTTTTGCCCGTATCGAAGTGGGTGAACCGAGCGAAGAGGAGAGCTTTTTAATTCTTAAAGGGCTTGCGAGAACGGTATGAAAAACATCATGGGGTTAAATATACCGATAAAGCGTTGCGCTCAGCAGTAGAACTATCCAAAAAATATATTACCGATCGGTTCTTACCCGATGTGGCGATCGATTTGATCGATGAAGCGGGTGCATCGTTTCATCTTAAAACTCATAAGCGTAGTACTATCACTCCACACGATATTGAATCGGTTATTGCTAAAATGACGGGAATACCGACCTCTAAAATGGGAACGGACGATCGTGAAAAACTCGCATCGTTAGAATCCGATCTTAAAGCGCTGGTCATTGGTCAGGATAGTGCGATTATCCAAGTCGTTAAGTCTATAAAACGCTCTTATGCCGGATTAAGTGCTTCGCATAAACCGATTGCCTCCTTTTTATTTTCCGGTCCGACCGGAGTCGGTAAAACGGAGTTGGCCAAATCGTTGGCGGAAACGATGGGGATCTATTTTGAACGGTTTGATATGTCTGAATACATGGAAAAACATGCTCTTAGCCGACTAATCGGTGCCCCTCCTGGATATGTAGGATTTGAACAGGGGGGATTGCTCGTTGAGACGGTACGTAAACATCCGTACATGGTATTGCTCCTCGATGAAATCGAAAAAGCCCATCCTGATTTGATTAATGTGTTGTTGCAGGTAATGGACAGTGCGACTTTAACCGATAACACAGGGTTTAAAGCCAATTTTTCGAATGTGGTATTGGTAATGACCTCCAACATCGGGGCATCAGAGCGTACCGTCATGGGATTTAATGCCGACAGCTCTATCTCTCGTCACGAAGCGCTGAAGAGCTTTTTTACCCCTGAATTTCGCAACCGCCTTGATGGAGTGATTGAATTCGGAGCATTACCGATGAGTGTCGTCGAAGGTATTGTCGATAAATTTATCCGTGAGCTTAATACACAGCTCAAAGCTAAAAAAGTGACCGTAACGCTTAGCGACAAAGCAAAAGCGTATATCGCCAAAATCGGATACGATAAAGCGATGGGGGCACGACCTTTGGGACGTGTAATCTCTGATAAAATCAAAGATCCGTTGGTGGATGAGATGCTCTTTGGGCGTTTGGTACAGGGTGGGAAGGTTTCGGTAGACTATACCGATAAGCTGCTATTTGATTATGCGGTATGATTCCAAAGCTTACCCATCATCTCTCTTTTCCTAATCCGCTTCAAGCTCATGAAGAGGGGATTGTTGCTTACGGCGGTGATCTTAGCCCCTCACGGCTCATGTTGGCTTATCGTTCAGGGATTTTCCCCTGGTACAGTGCTAATGACCCTATCCTCTGGTGGTCACCCGATCCGAGGCTGATATTGGAATTGGATGATTTCATCCTCCGTCGTTCCCTCCGTAAAAAAATTCCTCAATTTGAAATCCGTTTTGACAGTGCATTTTCAGACGTGATACGTGAATGTGCAACGGCACCTCGCCGTGGACAGAAAGGGAGTTGGATTGTCCCTGAAATGATCGAAGCGTATGAAACACTCCATGCTCTTGGTCATGCGCACAGTGTTGAAGCATATCAAAATGGCGCTTTAGTGGGTGGTCTTTATGGTGTGAGTGTTGGTGGGGTCTTTTGCGGTGAATCGATGTTTGCCAAAGTCTCTGATGCCTCAAAAGTTGCCTTTGCCGTTTTAGTAGAACATTTGCAAGAATGGGGATATGAATTTGTTGATTGTCAGGTTCCGACGCCTCATTTGAAAAGTTTAGGAGCCAAAGAGGTATCGAGAGAGTTTTTTTTGCAGCGGCTCAAAGATAAATCAATGGTATGTGTGCAAGAGAATCATTGGAAAATGAGAAATATTTAAGGTTGATTCATTTATACTCTCTGTTAATTCTTATGAAAAGGGGTTTATATGAAAAAAGTATTGATCAGTATTGCAGCTATCGCTGCACTCAGCACGGCAGGGTTTGCAACGGTTAACAGCCAAACGGGTTGCGGACTCGGTTCTCAAATCATCCATGATGACAGTTCTGCCGTTATGTTGGCACTTCAAGCGACCACCAACTCTACATTAGGGAACCAAACATTTGGTGTTACATCAGGTACATCAGGATGTAAAAAAGCAAAATTCGTAATGAACGAGCGTGCGGCAGAGTTTGTAGCATCTAATATGGATCAGCTCTCTCGTGAGATCGCGATCGGTCAAGGTGAAAGTGTTTCAACATTGGCAGAGCTTTTGAACGTTCAAGATAAAGCAGAGTTTGCATCAGCGCTTCAAGCGAACTACAATGCTATTTACAGCAGTGAAAAAGCTGATATGGCAACGGTTCTCGATAACGTCTCTACTATCGCAGGTTAATTATTGATTTGAACGCCAAAGGAATTCATCCCTTTGGCTACGCTCGCCGCTAAGGCACTAAAGCTTGCCTCTTTCGAGGCAGAAAAAAAGGTATTGGTTGCCGTTTCTACTTCTATTATGTGCACTGAGTTTATCGCTGTATGCTACCCCAAGCGATGAGCTGATTGCACAAGCTCATACCCAAAAACTTTCCGATCAACGTTATTGGCATCTGTTAATGCACTCTCCGAAGGGGGAGAGCGAAATCGATGATGATGCATTTTTTCTCTCAAGCGAGGGGAAACAAAACCTCTCTTCCGAGCTCGATGCAACCATTCGCCATTTCAATGAAGATACGAATCGAAGCAATGAGTCTGTTTTTTGCCGTTTTCCGGCTCGTCGAGCTTGGTTGGAGCATGAGCTTAATGCCTCGTTCGGTGAGGGCGAATGCAGTGAATACAATGCCCTGGTTGAAAAAATGGATCCTCAAAAGGTGACATTGGTTTTTCCCAGTGCTCATATCAACTCTCCCGCGTCAATGTTCGGACACACTTTTTTACGGATTGATTCATCGATGGAATCCAAGCTGATGTCTTATGCGATCAATTATGCGGCCCATACGGATGATACGAACGGGCTATTATTCGCCTATAAAGGGCTATTCGGCGGTTACTATGGGTATTACTCCATGTTGCCCTATTATGAAAAACTCAAAGAGTACCGTGACAGTGAATCTCGAGATGTTTGGGAATACGATCTTAATCTCACTCATGATGAGGTGATGGCGATGGTACGTCATATTTGGGAGTTGCAGCGTATCAACTCCTGGTACTATTTTTTCGATGAGAATTGTTCATACCATATGTTGTGGCTCACCGAAATTGCCCGCCCGAATGTCCATTTACGAGACCATTTTTTCTATTATGTTATCCCCCCCGATACGGTACGTGCTTTTGAGGAAGAGGATCTGGTTGAGGGGAAACATTTTCGCCCTTCCAAGAGGACAAAACTCTTGGCGTATGAAGCTAACCTTAGCCCCAAGGGGCTTAATGCGGTGAAAGATTTGAGCAGCGGTGAGATCAATACGGCTGCATTGGCTACTATAGGCTTGAGCGAGCAAGAACGTCAGTTTGTACTTGAAGCGGCGGCGGAATTGGTTGAATATGAATACATTGAGGGAAAAATCACCAAAGAGGTATATGCCACTCGTTATCATTCGCTTCTATCTGAACGTGCCGCGTTAGGTTCCGGAGATGCGCTCATAATCCCTCAAAAATCCAATCCGGACAGTGCCCATCGTTCCGGGAGGGTTCAGATATCACAGGGCTGGTATGAAAATCGTTCCCCTTTTCTGATCGGGTGGCGTCCCGCTTTTCATGATTTGAGTGAAGACGATACGGGACATTTAGCGGGGGCACAAATTGAGTTCCTCGATACGATGATCGGAGTGGATCGTGAAAAAGTGAGTTTGGAAAAATTAACGATCCTTTCATTGGCTTCGATTGCACCGGTGAGTCATTTTTTTAAACCTCTTTCATGGCGTATGAAAAGCGGATGGGACCGTGACTACCGAGGCGATAGACTCAGTTTTGTAACCCGTGTCGGGGCAGGGGCTTCTATCGGAGATGATCAGTTGTACGGGTATCTGTTGAGTGAACCGGAAGTGAGACTCGGATTTAATGCTGACATCGGGCTCGGCTTTAGTGCCGGGGCGGTAAAACGTTGGAACGGACGGATGAAAAGCTATTTGGAAAGCGGGCATATTTTTTATTTGGATGGGGCTGATAGGAGCCATTTTATCCTTTCCCATCTGTGGCAATGGGATGAGTCAGGAGCGATATCATTTAGTTATGAAGCAATCAATCAAGAATACAGAGAAGATCGATATAAGCTGGGTGTTAACCTCTATTTTTAATTATTTTTTGGCATAATAGTCTTAACTTATAGTACGGAGTTGGTATGTATTTAGCGGAAGCGCGCTTTGCCTTGTGGGCTGATTTTATTGAACGGACCTTTTTGGAGGAAGAGTTTAAAGAACTTATTTCAAAAGGAATTATTAATGGGGCTACTTCCAACCCCGCTATTTTCAAAAATGCGATTTTGACATCACCTGCGTATAAAGAGCAATTATCTACACTATCCCATCTCTCTCCTAAAGAAAAATATGAGGCGGTAGCTATTTTTGATATCCAGAGCGCGGCCGATATTCTGCGACCGCTATACGATGCAGGGGATGACGGATACGTGAGTATCGAAGTTGATCCGTTTTTATGTGATGATGCGGAAGCTACGATTGCTGAGGGGATTCGGCTTCATAAAAGCATTAACCGTCCCAATGTCATGATTAAAGTCCCTGCAACCGAAGCGGGATACGTGGCAATGGAAGCTTTGGCCTTACACGGAATTCCTGTTAATGCGACATTGATCTTTTCAGCTGAACAGGCGATCAAATGTGCAGCGGCATTTGAAAAAGCCTCTAAAAAAGCCTCTGTTGATACGGTTATCAGTGTGTTTGTCAGCCGAATTGACCGCGCAATCGATGAGACCCTTCGCTCAAGCGGTGTCGAGACAGGAAAAATGGGGATACTCAATGCGGCAGATATTTATAACCGTATTGAAGCGTTAAGAGTTCCTAAATGCCGTGTCCTGTTCGCCAGTACAGGAGTTAAAGGTGATGAGTTTAGAGCATCGTATTACATTGATGAACTTTTGGCTCCCAATAGTGTCAATACTGCGCCGATCGCAACCATAGAAGCCTATGTAAGTGGAGGCGATAGTGTTTTGAAACTTCCGATTGCTTCTGAAGTGATTGAGCGTCATCGAAATAAAGTTGAAAGTGCCGGTATTAGTATGGAATCTGTCATTCAACAACAGATAGTAGAAGGATTAGAATCCTTTAAAGTCGCTTTTTCTGAAATTCTAAACGCATTGGAGTAATACTATGAATCAACAAGATCATCAACATACGTTTCAGCAAACCGATATGAATGAATTAAATTTTGAGGTACTAAAAAAAATCCGTGGCTATTTGCGCCGTATGATTGATGCCGGTGGAAGTGACCTTCATGTAAAAGCCAATGGTGTCGTTCGTGCCCGCATCAATGGAGATATTGTCCCGCTTTCAGGTGAAATCCTCTCAAAAGATGATGCACTAACATTTGCAAAAGAGTTGCTTCGAACCCGTTTCCCGGAGTTGGTAGAGAAAAAAGAGGTGGATTTGGTTTACCCTTTTGATGAAAATACCCGTTTCCGTATCAATATCTTTTTTCAAATGGAAGGGATATCGGCGGTTTTCCGTTTGATTCCGGTCAAAATTTTGAGTGTTGAGGAATTGAAACTTCCTGAAGTTATCCATACGTTTGCCGATATGGAGCGGGGACTTGTCCTTGTTACCGGAGTAACGGGTAGTGGAAAATCGACGACATTGGCGGCTTTGATTGATGAGATTAATCAGAAACGGCGTAAACATATCATTACGATTGAAGATCCGATCGAGTTCGTTCATAAAGATCGTAAATGTATCATCAATCAACGAAGTGTAGGGCAGGATACGGTCAGTTTCGGTAACGCTTTGCGGGCTGCTTTACGTGAAGACCCCGATATCATCCTCGTTGGGGAGATGCGTGATATGGAGACGATTGAGATCGCATTGCATGCAGCTGATACGGGGCATTTGGTTTTCTCAACACTCCATACCCTTGATGCTAAAGAGACGATTAACCGGATTATTTCAGTCTTTCCACATGCGGAGCAAAACCGTGTCCGTATGACCCTCGCCTCAGTCCTAAAAGGGGTAATTTCGCAGCGTCTTATTCCAACGGTGGAGGGGAAACGGACGGCGGCGGTGGAAATTTTGATCCGAACCCCCCGTATTGAGCAACTTATTGCCGAAAATCGTGATATCGAGATTCCCGATACTATTGCAGAGGGAAAAGAACTTTATAAATCCCAAACATTTGATCAGGGAATTCTGGATTTGTATCTTGAGGGTCGGATAACGAAAGATGATGCATTCGCATTCGCCACTTCACCGTCGGATTTGAAACTCCGTATGGATGGGTTAAGTACCACGGTAGAAAAATCGAAATTGGGTGTTGATGACGGCCCAAAAGAGTTTAAAGAAGAAGAATATATCGGATTAAAAGGGTAAATAAATTTAGAATAAAATAAGCTATATTTAAGTATAATTCGCCTCATTTTATTTACGAAGGACATGATTATGTTAGAAGGCATTGTAAGAGAGAGTATTGGCAAAGTTGCTACAAAAGCATACCGCCGTGATGGTTATCTTATCGCCAACATCTACGGAAAAGGGCTTGAAAACGTTCACGCCGCGTTCAAAATGAACGATTTTATCCGTACTGTGCGCAATAAAGAGACCGTAGCATTTGCAGTTAACGTTGGCGGAAAAGAGATGAACCTTGTTGTTCAAGGGTATGAGTCTCATCCGGTATCAGGCAATTTGTTGCATGTTGATTTAATGGTTGCACAACCAGGTGTTGTTACTCACTATCATGTACCGGTTAATACAGTTGGAACTCCTATCGGTTTGAAAAACAAAGGGATGTTGTTTGTTGCTAAAAAACGTCTTCGTGTAAAAGCGGCGATCGAAAACTTGCCAGCTAACATCACTGAAATTGATGTCGCTCCACTTGATTTGGGTGATTCAGTATTGGTTCGTGATCTTCCACGTGTTGAAAACGTAACATTTACTGACTCTGACCGTGTATCGGTTCTTAGTATCATTAAAGCGAAATAAGTATGCTAATCGTCGGACTGGGAAACCCCGGCTCGACGTATGCATCAACCCGTCATAATATCGGGTTTATGGTGATCGATGAGCTTTGTCGTCGTCATAGTGTTCAAACCATTTCAAAGAGCTCCTTCGAAGGGGAGTTGTTTAAAATGGGAGAACATTTTCTTCTTAAGCCCCTCACGTTTATGAATCTTTCCGGTCGTTCTATCCTTGCCGTTAAAAATTTTTACAAAATTGAAGATGTAATCGTCATTCATGATGATTTGGACTTGCCGTTTGGGGCACTTCGCTTTAAAAGCGGGGGTGGGCACGGTGGACACAACGGGTTAAAATCGACCGATGCGGCAATATCTCCTGAGTATATACGTGTCCGTATGGGGATCGGTAAACCTGAGCATAAATCACAAGTCGCCGATTACGTTTTACATTCATTCAGTGCGGATGAGCAGGCAAATCTTCAAGATTGGATTAAAAAAGCCGCTGATGCTGTGGAAATGCTGCTTCAAAGCAGTTGCAGTGATGTTGCGGCACGATGTTCCTTAAAAGGGGTCTAAAAGATTGCAGGTTTTATTGGGTACAATAAACTTCAATTTTTATACTTAGGCTCTTATGCTCGCATTTACCACTTTATCATTAGTATATTTACGCTATTTCGCAATTATTTTGATTGCTTTATGCAGTTTTATGGTCGGATTTGATCTGATGGATAATGCTGCAGAATTACCCTCATCTGCCAATCTAATGTTGATTTATCTCATGTATAAATATTTTTATGCGATTGATATGATGCTCCCTATTTCACTTGTTTTTGCGATTATTGCATCCTTAGTCGAATTGGTTCGCTCCAACGCGTTGGCAGCATATTTTGCATTAGGTTACTCGAAACGTCGTATTATGATTCCGTTTGTGAGTGTAGCGGGTGGATTAATCGGTATTTATATCGCTTTGCATACGACCAATTTTGCGCGGGCAAACGAATTTGCCGACAATCTCCGTGAAACGTCCGAGTTTATCCGTCCAACCAGTAATCTTTTTTTCACCCATGAGGGAAACTATATCTATTTTGGAAATCTTTACCCTTTGAGCAAAAGGGCGGAGGATATTCGTGTTTTTACTTTTGAGGGGGGGACATTAAAAGAGTCCTTAAGCGCTAAAGGAAGCAGTTTATGACAATGGTTATTGGAACATTAAAAAAGCACATCTGATACGTCCTCCGAGCGGCTTTGATTTAAAAGGTTCAGGTTTGGTTACCGAAGACAAAGAAAATTTAAAAGTGTTGCATGATTTCAAACCTAAAATTTTGGATCAGGTGTATGAGGGGAAAGTCAATTTCACCATCGGTGACGGTTTAGATGCCTTGAAACTGCTTAAAAATCAAAATGTTGATGTGGCTAAAATCACCAGTGCACTCTATCGGATTTTTATCTCTCCTTGGTTTGCCCTCATTTTGATGGTAATCTTTTTTACTTATGCTCCGGTGAGTAGCCGTTTTTTAAATCTTTCATTTTTTAGTTTCGGTGCGATTTTAGTGACCCTCATGGTATGGGGAGTATTATTTATGATGGGAGAACTCTCAAATAACAAGACCCTCTCTCCAGAAATTGGGATTATTGCCCCCATTATTTTCCTTAGCGGTGTAATGTTTTGGCGCCTTGGAAATCCCCTAAGGAGAGTTAGGGTAAAATCGCGACAAAACTAATTCAATAGGGATTACGGGTGATCGATTTTAAAGCTTTAGCACAAACCTACGGAACGCCATTATATGTCTATGATTTTGATGCAATGCGTACTCAGTTTGAGTCATTAAAAGAGGCATTTCGCGGTCGTAAATCAATTTTGGCCTATGCGGTGAAGGCGAACTCCAATCTTAGCGTTGTCAAACATTTCGCACAGCTCGGCTCAGGTGCCGATTGTGTCTCAATCGGTGAAGTACGCCGTGCGCTGATGGCAGGCGTTCCGAAATATCGAATTTTGTTCAGCGGTGTAGGTAAACGAGACGATGAAATCCGTGAAGCGATTGAATCCGATATCCTTTACATCAATGTCGAGAGTGAAGCGGAGCTAGGGCGTGTTGAGATGATCGCACGTGAATTGGGTACAAAAGCTCGTATCAGTATCCGTGTTAATCCGAATATCGACCCTAAAACCCATCCGTACATTTCAACCGGTTTACATGATAACAAATTCGGTGTCGAGATTGTGGCGGCAAAACGGATGTACATTCAGGCGAAAAATTCCGACCATCTTGATCCGGTAGGGATCCATTTTCATATCGGAAGCCAGCTGACTGAATTGGAGCCGATTTATGAAGCGGCGGTTATTGTGGCGGATCTGCTCCGTTCGCTTCAAGCGATTGATATTGAATTGAAGTTCTTTGATATCGGCGGTGGATTGGGCGTTAGATATGATAACGAGACGACGATTGAACCGTACGATTATGCACAAGCGATCCTCTCTGCCCTCAAAGGGATCGATGTCACGATCATTTGCGAACCGGGACGCTTTTTGACGGCCAATGCAGGGTATTTTTTGACGAAAGTGCTGTATGAAAAGAATAACGGTGAAAAGCGATTTGTAATGGTGGACGGTGCGATGAACGATCTAATCCGTCCAAGCCTGTATAAAGCATACCACCGTATCGAAGCGCTAGATAAGAGCGGTGAAGAGAGTGTCGCCGATGTGGTTGGTCCTGTGTGCGAAAGCGGTGATTTTTTGGCCAAAAATTATCCTCTTCCGATGATGGAACATAACGATATTTTGGTTGTTCACAGCGCCGGAGCGTACGGTTTTGGGATGGGGAGCAATTACAATACCCGTGGACGTTCTGCCGAGATTGCTATCGAAGCGGATAAAGAACGCTTAATCCGTCGTCGTGAAACATTTGAAGACGTGATTGCACTAGAACGTGAGTATCTGTAGGAACTATGATGTATTTCATTGATGTGCAGGGGACGTTGATCGAAGATAATACCAAACTCCCTACCCGTGGAGCGGTTGAATTTATCGATCATCTCAATGCACATCACATCCCTTACATGGTGATTACCAACAGTACCAAAAATCCGAGCGATGAGTTTTTAGATTATCTTAACAGTATCGGATTAAATATTCCGAAAGAACATTATCTCGATCCGTTGATGATGTTGGAGAGCCATATCGATAAAACCAAAAAAATTGCCGCATACGGGTCGGAACCTTTTTTAGATGTTCTGCAGATCGATGGGATATCAGCTCGATTATACGGCTCCGGATGTGGTATTGGTTGCGATTAAAGAGGACTTTAGCCCTGATGAGTATGCTCAAATGATTGAGTTCCTCCTCGCCGGGGCAGAACTCGTCGGAATGCACGAGACAACCCTTTATGCCAAAAATCACAAACGCTATCCCGGTGTCGGGGCAATCTTAAAAATGTTGGAGTTTGCCACCTCCGCACCCTATACCGTTGTTGGAAAGCCGAGCACCCCTTTCTTCGAAGAGGCATTAGTTCGACTTCGTGAGCAAAAAGGGGAGGCAGCATTCGGTGATATTACGATTATCAGCGACGATGTTAAAGGGGATCTCATCGGGGCACAGAAACTCGGGATGAGGGGGATATTTGTCCTTAGCGGCAAGTACCGTTTCGCCGAAGAGATCATTCCGTCACTGAAAATTTCCGAGCGACCGGCAGAAATTTATCCTGATATGCAGGGGATATTGGAGAGCATATGAATACATTAGAAGAGTGTCGAGCACGCATTGATGAGATAGACAACGAAGTTGTTTCTTTGTTAAACCGTCGGATGGAAGTGGTGCGACGTGTCGGTGAAATTAAGCATGAAAGCAATGGTGCTATTTATCGTCCTGAACGTGAAAAAGCGATTATTGATCGACTTACTGCAATCAGTGAATCGTCGGGAGGACTACTGAATGCTCAGGCGATTGAAGCGGTCTTTTTGGAGATTTTTGCTGTTGCTCGTAACCTTGAGCTTCCTGAGAGAATTGCTTATTTAGGACCTGAGGGGAGCTTTACCCATCAGGCGGCTGAGTCCCGTTTCGGTGCTATGAGTGATTATCTCTCTCTCGGTTCTATCGAAGCGGTATTTAAAACACTTGAAGCGGGTCGTGCAAAATTCGGTGTTGTTCCGATTGAAAATTCTCGTGATGGGGTAGTGGGTGAAACGCTTGATTTGCTCGGTAAAAGCAGCGTGAAAATAGTGGCAGAACTCTATATGCCGATTCATATGGCATTTGCAACCAAAGCGGAACAAATACATCATATCAAACGGATCTATTCGAAAGACAAAGGGTTTGGTCAATGTCGTGAATTTTTGGCTGAGCACGGTTTGGATGCGATTGAGCACATTCCGGTAGAGTCAACTGCCAAAGCGGCTATTTTAGCCAGTAGGGATCCTGAAGCAGCTGCTATCTGCTCTCACATCGCCGCTAAACTTTACGGCGTGCCGACACTGTTTGAAAATATTGAAGATACCCAAAACAATGCTACCCGCTTTTTTATCCTCAGTGATTTTAAAAATGGTATCAGCGGTGAAGATAAAACCTCTATTTTGGTTCGACTTAAAGATGCGCAAAAAGCGGGGGCACTGGTTCATTTTCTCGAAGATTTTAATAATGCCAATATCAATCTCAGCAAGATTGAGAGCCGTCCTTCTCGTGATAATGACGGTTTCGGCTATTGGTTTTTTATGGACTTTTTCGGTCACATTGATGAGGAACGGGTGCAGTCAATGGTTCAAAAACATAGTGATGAAGTGACATGGCTTGGAAGTTACGTAAAGGGAGAGTTATGAAATTTAATGAAGCATTAGAGTCTATTAAAACCTATGAAGCAGGGAAGCCGATCGAGTTGGTTGTCCGTGAGTACGGGATTGATAAAAATTCAATCGTAAAATTGGCGAGTAATGAAAATCCGTTCGGGTGTTCGCCGAAGGTTAAAGATGCCGTTCGTTCTATCGTTGATAATATGGCACTCTATCCTGATGACTCAATGGTGAAACTTAAAACTGCTTTGTCAAATAAATACGGTATTCAAAGCAACGAACTCATCATCGGTGCCGGAAGCGATCAAGTGATCGAGTTTGCTATCCATGCCAAAGTGCACAGCGGTAGTAAAGTGCTGATGAACAGTGTCACTTTCGCGATGTATGAAATTTATGCCAAACAAGTGGGAGCACAAATTATTAGAACCGCTTCACGCGAACACAAGATGGATGAATTTTATGCCCTATACTGTGAGCACAAACCCTCTATTATTTTTCTTTGTACCCCCAATAATCCGACAGGAGAAGGGTTGAATGCAGAAGAGATGATCTCCTTTATCGAAAAAGTGGACAGTGATACACTGGTGATTGTAGATGGTGCTTATATGGAATATGCCCGGTTTAAAAATCCTGCCTATGCGGTTGAGCCGAAAGATTTGATCGCACAATTCGATAACGTCCTTTTCCTTGGGACATTTTCAAAAGCGTACGGACTGGGTGGTATGCGGGTCGGTTATGGTATTGCTGGAGCACCTATTATCGAAGCGCTCTATAAAGTTCGACCGCCGTTTAATATCACCACTCTTTCCCTTGAAGCAGCGTCGGTGGCATTGGAAGATGAAGCATTTGTTCAAACATGCATTAGCGAAAATTTTAAAGAGATGGCTCGTTATGAGGAGTTTGCATGCGCTAAGGGGATCGATGTGATTGAAAGTTATACCAATTTCGTCACATTATCGCTTCCTGAAGAAAAAAATTCATCTAAAATTGCGCAAGAACTCTTAAAAAAGGGTATGATTGTACGTGATTTAAGCAGTTACGGATTGAACGCGATTCGTGTTACAATCGGAACCACCGTTCAAAATGATAGATTTTTTGAACTCACTGATCCTTTATTATAAAAATAGGTAACAATGGATTTTAAGACCCTCTTTTCGCAGCTTGTTGTTTTTTTCGGAAAGCTGACCCAAGCACAAAAAACGATTATCGGTACTGCAGTTGCCGCTATAGTCGCATTTTTAGTTTTTTTGGTTGTTTACTCTTCCGCTGGTTCTAAAAAGGATAATGACGGATATCAAGTTCTTTTTGAGCAACTGAGTGCTGATGATGCTTCTAAGGTGATAGAACAGCTCGATAAAGACAAAATTCCCTACCGTATTCCTCGTGACAATGTGATCGAAGTTCCTAAAGAGGTTGTCTATAAAGAACGTATTACGATTGCCTCTATGGGGATACCTAAAGAAGGACATGTCGGATTTGAGTTGTTTGACAAGCAGGAATTCGGTGCTACCAATTTTGATCAGGAAGTGAAATTTCGCCGCGCATTGGAAGGGGAGCTCGCCCGCTCCATCGATTCCCTTGAACCGGTTGAAAAATCAAGTGTTTCTTTGGCTTTGCCGAAAGAGACACTGTTTGTGGCAGAAGCGGTTCCCCCTTCCGCATCGGTTATGGTTCAGCTTAAAGCCGATCGAAAACTCACTCCAAAACAGATTCGCGGTATCAAAAAATTGGTTGCGGCGGCAGTTCCGAAACTTACTCCCGAAAATGTTGCACTGATCAATGCTGATGGCGAGACACTTGGTGATAACGATGATGCGAGTGCAATGGGTGAACTCTCCGGCATACAGCAACAGTACAAAACCAAAGAAGAGAAAAAGCAAGAAGAAAAAATTATCAATGTACTTGCCCCTTTTATCGGAGGGAAAGATCGTGTTGTTGCTAAAGTGACGATTGAATATGATTTCTCAGAACAAAGTTCTACATCAGAAAAATTTGATCCTGAAAACGTGGTACGAAGTGAACAGACGAGTGAAGAGAAACGTGACGGTGCTGCTCCACCTCAAGTAGGCGGTGTCCCGGGTGCGGTGAGTAATATCGGCCCGGTTCAGGGACTTGCCGGCGGCGGCGGTGAAAAGTTTGAGAAGACAACCGGAACCACCAATTATGAGGTATCGAAAACCGTTTCAACCACCAAGATGGAGTTCGCCCGTATCAAGCGGATGAGTGCAGCGGTTGTGGTAGATGGCAAATACGAGCCGAAAAAAGATGCTGCAGGTGAACCGACCGATGAAATACAGTATGTCGCATTAGATGAAACACAGATTCAAGCGATTGATGCATTGGTAAAACAGTCGATTGGTGCTGATGATCAGCGAGGAGATCTGGTTACGGTTCGTAATTTTGAGTTTCAAGCAACCAAAGATGGGAACCAACCTAAAAATGGTGCTTCAAAAGCATCTAGCTTTATTTCACTCTATGTCACTCCGTTTGCCCCTGTATTGAAATACCTTTTGGTTGCGATTATTTTATTTATCGCCTACAAAAAAATTATTATCCCGTTTGCGGAACGTATGCTTGAATTTAGTCGAGAGGAAGAGGAATTCGAGAAACCGAATCTTGAAATTGCGGATGATGAAGATGAAGATTTAGCCGAAAAAGTACAGCTTATGCGTAAAAAAGTGGAAAATCAACTTGGGCTTGGCGATAATTTCAACGAAGATGAGCTTAAATATGATGTATTATTGGAGAAAGTGCGTGAAATCGCTGAAGATCACCCCGAAGAGATTGCTTCGTTGATTCAGGCTTTGATCGATGAAGAATCGATCCCTGTTGATTCCCCGCATAAGCGATAATAGGAGGAATAGATGACATTAACACAGTCCCAACAAGCTAATTTTGATGAAATGAGTATGTCGCAAAAAGTGGCTATTTTGTTGATTCAATTGGGTGAAGATGTCACTGCTACCCTCTTTGCACGTATGCATGTTGATGCCATCACTGAAGTTTCTAAATATATCGCTAATAATCGCTCTATCGAGAAAAACATCGGTGCTGCAGTTTTAGAAGAGTTTTATGCCATTATCCAATCCAATCAGTATCTAAATACCGGCGGTTTAGATTACGCACGTGAACTTCTCTATAAAGCCCTTGGGCCTGAAGAGGCTAAAAAGGTCTTGGATAAGCTGAGTAAAACGATGCAAAGTACTCAGAATTTTGCGTTCCTCTCGAAGATCAAACCGCAACAGTTAGCTGACTTCATTATGAATGAACATCCTCAAACGGTTGCATTGATACTAGCTCATATGGATGCTTCTGCTGCTGCTGAAACCCTTTATATCTTTCCGGATGATTTGCGGGCGGAAGTGGCGATGCGTATGGCGAAACTCGGAGATATCTCTCCATCGATCATCAAACGGGTCAGCGCCGTACTTGAGTCCAAACTCGAATCACTTGCTAGCTATAAAGTTGAAGTGGGTGGACCGCGTGCGGTGGCCGATGTATTCAACCGTTTGGGTGCAAAAGCGTCCAAAGCGACCTTGACTCAAATCGAGCAGCTTGACCAAGAACTTGCCGCATCGATTAAAGAGATGATGTTCACCTTCGAAGATATGGTTGATCTTGACGGTAACAGTATCCGCGAAATCCTTAAAGCGGTCGATAAAAATGATCTTATGCTCTCACTCAAAAATGCGGCCGAAGAGCTCAAAGAGAAATTTTATGCCAATATGTCCCAACGGGCCAAAGATGCTTTTATCGAAGAGCTCCAGTTCTTGGGTGCGGTTAAGATGAAAGAGGTAGAATCAGCACAGCGTAAAATCGTTGATGCGGTTCAGGCATTGGCAGAGCAGGGAATCATACAGATCGGCGAATCTGAAGAGATGGTGGAGTAAATTAAATGGATGTGGTAATACAGCAGAATACTGCCGGGGCTCATACCATCAGTAAATACCAGTTCAAAATCCTCTCATCGCTCTCAGGATTGAGTATCGGTGAAGCAACCAATGAAATGAATAATATCCCCTCTACTGAGCCTGTAGAGGAACGTCGTCAAGAGGAGATAAAATCCTCTAAAGATGAACTTATCGAATCATTGATGAAAAAAGCGGATGAGATGAGCTCGAATGTAATCAAGATGCAAATGCGTCTTGAATCGTTGCAAGAAGAGCATGCAAGCGCACTCGAAGAGGCAAAAAAAATTGCTTACGCTGAAGGTGTCGAGGCGGGTATAGCGCAAGAGAAATCGAATCTTGATGGGAAAAGTGCCCAATCGCATGATCAGCTTGCCCAATCGGTTAAAACACTGGAAAACGCTGCGGCAGAGTTTGTTACGGCTCTGGGGTCTATTCAAAAAGAGCTTACCCATACGGCACTTGATATTGCCAAAGAGGTAATCGGGATTGAAACGGGCGAACACAGTTCAAAAATCGCTGCTAAGCTCTCCAGTGATTTGATCGAAGAGCTTAAAGATGCTTCGAAAATCACGTTGAAGGTTAACCCTGCCGATCACGGATTTATCTCTGAAAAAGTAGGTTCACTTGATCATGTAGAAGTACTCTCCGATCGTGCTATCAGTGCCGGAGGTGTCGTTGCTATCAGCGATGCAGGAAATATCGATTCAGAGATTAAAAAGCGTTACGAGAGACTTAAGCGTTCTTTATTGCTTGAATCGTAAAGTAAATTTACAAACTTTCGCTTTTATACTGCAAATAGATCAATATTGAATTAGTTTAGGATAATGCATTATTATGAATATTAAAAATTTCACTTTACCGCAATTAGAAGAGCTATCACAGAAGATACGAGATCGTATTTTAGAGGTGGTGAGTACTAACGGTGGTCATTTAAGTTCTACGCTGGGCGCTACTGAGATTATCGTCGCCATGCACAAAGTATTTGATGCAAAAAAAGATCCGTTTATTTTTGATGTTTCCCACCAATCGTATGCCCATAAACTGTTAAGTGATCGTTGGGAAGAATTTACAACCCTTCGCCAATTCGGCGGACTTAGCGGCTATACCAAGCCCTCAGAGTCGGAGAGTGACTATTTTGTAGCAGGGCATAGCTCTACCTCTATTTCGTTAGGGGTGGGGGCGGCAAAAGCGATAGCCCTTAAAAATGAGCAAGATAGCCGTATCCCCGTCGTTGTTATCGGTGATGGGGCAATGTCTGCTGGTATGGCATACGAAGCGATGAATGAACTTGGGGATCGAAAGTATCCAATGGTGATCATCCTCAATGACAACGAGATGAGCATCGCTAAACCGATTGGTGCTATCAGTAGAATGCTAAGCTCCGCAATGGCAAGCCCTTTTTATCAGCGGTTTAAACGAAAAACAGAGCAGTTTGTTGACAATTTCGGCGAGGGGGCCCATTATTTGGCTAAACGGTTTGAAGAGTCGTTTAAACTGATCACTCCGGGAATTATGTTCGAAGAGATGGGGATCGAATACATCGGACCGATAGACGGACATGATTTAAAATCGCTGATTGAAACGTTTGAGATTGCCAAAGGGATGGGGAAGCCGGTACTCGTTCATATCCAGACGATCAAGGGGAAAGGGTATGAGATCGCTGAGGGAAAACACGAAAAATGGCACGGTGTTTCCCCGTTTGATCTCAAAAGCGGAGCGGCTAATACCAAAAGCTCATCTAAAAGCGCTACGCAAATCTATGCCGATGCCCTGATGGAACAAGCCGCTAAAAATGATAAGATCGTAGGGGTAACAGCCGCAATGCCAAGCGGAACAGGCTTGAGTGAATTAATGGAAAAATACCCTGAACGGTTTTGGGATGTGGCGATTGCCGAGCAACATGCGGTGACGTCGATGGGGGCATTGGCGAAAGAGGGATTCAAACCGTTTTGTACTATCTATTCGACTTTCTTGCAGCGGGGATTTGATCAGGTAATCCATGACGTGTGTCTGATGGATTTGCCGGTGGTATTTGCACTGGATCGTGCCGGTATCGTCGGTGAAGACGGAGAGACCCATCAGGGAGCATTTGACATCAGTTTTTTACGTCTTATCCCCAATATGACGTTGTGTGCTCCGCGTGATGAGCTCTCTTTTCATCAGATTATCGATTTTGTTTCGACTTATCAGCACCCATGTTCTATCCGTTATCCGAGAGGAGCATTTTTCGAAGCAGAATTACCCGAATCAATTCCGTATGAGATCGGAAAATCGCAACTGCTCATTTCAAATGAAACAGATCGATTGTTTATCGGATACGGCAACGGTGTGGGGCGTGCGGCACAAACATTGGCATTGATGGAGGATAAACCATCTTTGCTTGATTTGCGTTTTGTAAAACCGCTCGATACTCAGATGCTACATAAAATGGCTCAATGCCATAAAAAATGGTATATTTTTAGTGACTCGGCCCGTATGGGCGGGGTTGGGAGCGCATTATTGGAGTGGCTCAGTGAAGAGAAGATCACCGATGTTCAGGTGATAAGTTTCGAATATGATGATGAGTTTATCAAACATGGAAATACTAAACTTGTTGAAGAGTCGTTGGGGCTTCTTCCCGAGCAATTGGCGGCAAAGGTTATCGCAGAATAATCACACCTGCAATACGTCCGGTGTGTTGTTTATCCGCTCGATAAGAAAAGTACTCGTCACTTTTACATGACGTACACTCTCCGCTTATTTCGATTTGCTCGGAGGGGATATTCATCCTCTTGAGTTGCTGCAGAAGAATCGTATTGACATCTAAAAATACTTTCCCTTCCACTCTTTGCAAAGCATTTTTATAGCCTAGTGCATCACACTCTGCACCAATAGTTTCATTGATTTCATAACAGCATCCACCGATCGAGGGACCCATTACAATATGAAGATCACGCTGGTTGCATCCGAACGCTTTTTCCATTGCTGCAATTGTTTTTGGGAGGATAGCATTCAGTGCTCCCGCACGTCCTGCATGTACCGCTGCGATAACCCTCTGTACCGGATCATAAATTAAAATCGGGGTACAGTCCGCACTCATCACCATCAGCGGTGTGGCGGGACGGTTGGTGATCAGGGCATCACACTCCGGGGGGGTATTGAAATCTAAAGTTTCATCGATGATCACGATCCGATCGGAGTGGATTTGTCGCATATGGATGAGCCCTATACGGTTATATCCGAGTGTATGCGCTAATATGTCGTGATTGGCTACAACATCACTGGGATTATCGCCTACATGAAAGGCAAGATTTGCACTCTCAAAGGGAGCTTTTGAGATTCCGCCGTGCCGTGTCGTAAAGACGGCAGTTACATCGCTAAATGGCGAAAGAAGAGTGGGTACGAGAGTTTTCATACTGTGAGTATACCGTGACCCGATTTAGGTAGTGTAAATGGATCCGAAGATCAGGTTTTATAAGTCGAAATTTGTGCGGTCATCTCTGCTGCCACATGATGAAGATGTTCGGCTGCCGCCGCGATCTCTTCAACATTGCGGACGTTGGATGCTGACATTACGCTGATTTTGTTGATCTCATCAATAATAACATCGTTACGCTTCGTATTGCTTTCGGCTTTGAGGGCTACTTCGTGCATCCCCTCGACGGTAGCGGTGAGGGTATTGACCGCCATTTCGGTATGGGATTCAACCTCACTTGAAAGATTTGAAAGTTTTTCCATACGGTGAACGTTAGTGTTCATTTGTTCCGACATATCCATAATCGATTGGACGATAACATTAACGGTAGCATTGGTCTCTACTAGGCTCTTTTGGGTTCGCTCGGCTAGTTTTCGTACTTCATCGGCAACCACGGCAAACCCTCGACCGTGCTCACCTGCCCGCGCCGCTTCGATGGCCGCATTGAGAGCCAGAAGGTTCGTTTGATCGGCGATATCCGAAATGACTGTTAGGACATTTTTGACCTGTTCGGCTTCGTGGGTAAGAGAGTTGAGTTTTTCATTCATAGCGGCTTCAATCTCTACCGTCTCATTAAGAGATTCTATAGTCTCTTTAAGAGCGTGTTGTGCTGTCGTAAGGTTGGTTCGTGCATCGGTTGCCATATTACTTACTGCGTGGGTTTTTCCAACGGCTTCATTCATCTCATTTTTAATGATATTGGCATTCTCTGTCGTTGCATCAACAATTTTAGAGGCTTCTTCTGCCTGTTTCCCGATCGATAAGGTGGTTGCTGAGAGCTCCGTTGCAACAGAGAGATTTTCAGATGAAGAGTGCTGAGCTGTTGCGAATGTATCGCGCAATGCATTAGTCAGTGCATTGATGTTATCCGCCACTTCGGTCAACTCATTTTTACCCGGTAGGGTTATCGCATGGGTAAGGTCTTTATTACTTACCATTTTATGGACACTTTCATTTAATGTTCTAACAGCGCGACCAATGATAGAAGTGGTCAAATAGGCGACTATTAGTCCGATAAGGGTAGAAAATCCACCTAATAAGAATGTTATAAGTGTTGAAAAATCCGATTTATTCATAGCAAACGTTAGATTATCGGAGGCCTCTTTGGTTTGATCATCTTTAAGTTTATCGATATTTTTTGCCAATATTTCAGTTGCTTGATCGAATCGACTCATCGCTTTATCGCCTTCAGATTTATCTTGAGCATAGGATTTTTTCATTGTTTTACCGGACTCAAGTAATGCCGTCATCCCGCGCCCGCACGAGGGCCTCCTCGAAGGGATGCTGAAGTAGGCCGGGCGCGGCACACACGCGAGAGCTGGAACAGGAGCAACGAGACATGGCCCAACAGGCAGCAGTCGGGATGATCGAGACGCGCGGTCTGGTCGCGCTGGTGCAGGCGACCGACGCGATGCTCAAGGCCGCGAACGTCGAGTTCAAGGGTTGGCGCAAGGTCGGCAGCGGGCTCTGCACCGTCTTCGTCACCGGTGACGTGGCGGCCGTCAAGGCCGCGGTCGACGCCGGCGCCGCCGCGGGGCGCGCCATCGGCGAGGTCGTCAGCGTGCACGTCATCGCACGGCCGCACTCGACCTCTCGGTCATGCTTTCCCTTAACGCCGGGCTGCCCGCCGGAGGGCGGGTTTCTGAGGAGAAGGCGATGTTTCTCGCGAAGGTCAATGGAGTTGACGACATCGAGATAAGAGTGCTCGCGCACCGCGTCATTGCCGGTTAATCCCAAGATCATTGAGAAGCCAAGGGAATGAGCGCGTTCTTCGATACCCTTGATAATCGCTGGGTAAAACCGGTTGTCGATTCCCTTGGATCAGGAACGAGAATTGCGTTGGTGCGTTGTTTGCGCAGCGATCGCGCCACGAGATTGATTTGGTAGCCGCAGGATTGTGCCGCATCGCGCCACGGCATTGCGTGTGCCGTCGGCGACCAGATCAGGATTGCTCAGGGCTCGCGATGCCGTGGCGACGGAGACGCCAGCCATTCGGGCGACATCGCTGAGTGTGGGACGATATGTCATCGATGTGATGATGTTGTCTCGTTGATCAAATCTTACGCCAAGACCATACAACTCAACGTCTGGTAGTCAAACAAGAGTTTCCGGTTTCGGAATCCGGCCGGGCACCGGTGCCCTTGGGGCTCCTTTATACGTCTTCCGGTGTTACCAGTCGTCCGAGATTGGCCGGGTCTCACCGCCAGCCAGTCCATCACCATACGGGCCGTGTCGTAACCGGCGGCGTGAAAATCTTCGGGGATTGTGATCACTTCCGGTCGCAACATGCGTTGGAGTTCGGTTGAATGTTTGGTGACCACATCAATATCCTTGCCGATCCGTAGGCCGGCCGCCTCGAAACCTGAGACCACGGCAAAGGTCGAACTGAGCGCACTGCATACGACACCGTCCGGCGCCAGAATGGTGGAGCCAAGCTGGCGGCAGGCTTCGCGCAGCTCGCGGAGCGGCGTGTCGATGTCAATGGATGTCAGTGGAATCGCAGCCAACCCGTTGTGGCGCATCCCTGCTCAAATCCCTGATGGGTGTGCTTGGCGTAGGTCAGGGCCGGGGGAGGTCCGATAAGGGCGAACCGGCGGGCGGGGCCTCTTGCCACGAGCTTGTTGATTGCGATGTCTGGGCGAAGGCTTCGTTGTCAAAATCATGAAAGGGGTGTGCCTCACCCATCTCGGTGCGGCCATGGGTGGCAAAGGCAATGCCATTGTCGAGAAGGTAACGCACGCGCGGGTCATCCGGCTGGGTGCGCGACAGAATTACGCCGTCAGCCGAGCCCGTCTCCACGATGTAGCGTACCGGTGCCATCGGGTCGGACAGCGAATAAGGCGTCACGACCAGGTGATATGATGTGCCGCTCAGAGCGTCGGATATGCCGTAGACAAAATTGGAGAAAAAGCCCGATCCGTCCTCGCCGGCATTGAGCACCACGGTGATGACATTGGTCTTGCCAGTTTTGAGGCGTACACCGGCTCGATTGGGACGATAGCCGATTTGCCGGGCGATCAACTTTACCCTGGCCTTGGTGTCGGCGCCGATCTCAGGTCCATCTTTCAGGGCGCGCGACACTGTCGAGATGCCAAGTCCGGTCATGAAGGCAATGGTCTAAGGGTGGGTGGAACTTTTGACGAAGGGCCGCTTGAGCTCATGAGGGTCACAATAACAAATTTGTGCAGTTGCGTCAGCCAAACTGAAACGTTTGCGCCACATTTTCCCGGGATACGTACTGGTCAATATGGCGCTGAGTGAGAATTATGGTTCGTGGTACGCAATACGCCGGGGGTAACCGGGTTTGTCGCATGGGCAACCTGCCCACTCCCCTGCGCCCCGAGGAAGTGGCTCAAATCCTCAAACGCATGGAAGCTGAAGCGCCGACTGTTTAAAGTAACATTCAAGGTTGGAGAACGCGTCCGTATCGTTGATGGGCCATTAACCATTTCAGGGGTGTGGTCGCAGAAATTGACATGGAGCGTACCAAGGTGCGCGTGATGTGCTTTCTTCGGGCGCGAAACGCCAGTGGAATTGGACTTTTTGCAAGTAGAAAAAGCATAATTTGACGGTAACAGGCTGACGCCTGAATTGGTGGGAGGGTGTCCCATAATCACCCGACGGGAGCCTGATGGTGACCGTCGGGCCCGCCTCGAGCTGCCTCGTCTCGTCTCCTGGCACCGGGACCTCGTTCCGTTCCGGTTCGGAACCGATCAGCCCCAAGAATAGCCGAGCCGGGCGAGCCTGTCGATTCCTGCATCGCGGCCCGTTCTCGTGCTAGCATCTTCGACCGGAGACACGAGACCGGGGCACCGGCCAGCCGGCGCCCCGGAGGAGGCTGGTCCATGATTCGTCTGCGACGCACGTGGGCCGCACGCGGAGGCTTCACCCTGACCGAGATGATGGTGACCGTGGCCATCATCGGCATCCTGGCCGCGGTGGCCATCCCCGCCTTCGCCGGCTTCATCCGCCAGTCCAAGGTGTCCGAGGTGCACGCGAACCTGACCCAGTGCTACCGCGGGGCCGTGGACTATTTCCTCGCGGAGCACCACGATGCCGCGGGCGGCATGATCAACATGCGTTTTCCGCCGTCGATGGCGCAGCCCCTGTGTCCCTCCGCGTCCGGAAACGGCAATGGCTCGCTGGCCGAGCTGTCCGGCTCCTCCAGGTACATCGACGCGCAGCTCTACACCACCGAGGTCGGCCAAACCTTCTCGAGCATCGGCTTCGTGCTCTCCGAGGCCACCTACGCTTGCTACTCCTACGAGGTGCTCGCGGACGACAGCCAGGCTTTCAGGATACGAGCCCCCTGCATCCCCTGGCGGCCATCGGACCCGCGGTCATCCTGAGCTCGAAACCTCACGGGGGAGCCAGCGGCGGCGGCTCGGGCGGCGGCTCGGGCGGCAGCTCC
>CAWJRP010000028.1:0-17371 GCA_963845295.1 Sulfurimonadaceae bacterium
ATCTAAAAGAGGAGAACGAGTGAAAATAGCGTTTATCGGAGATATCGTCGGACGTCCGGGACGGATGATGATCAAAGAACATTTGAAGAAGCTTCGGCGCGAAGCACGGGATCGATTTCGTCATCGCCAACTACGAAAATGCCTCCCACGGTTTCGGGGTAACGATGAAAAATGCCAATGAGCTGTTCGGGATGGGGATCGACGTGCATGAGCGGCGGGAACCACACGTGGGATAAAAAAGAGATTGAACCTCTGCTGGAGTCATTGCCACTCCTGCGTCCTCATAACTACCCTGAGGGGGTCAAAGGGACGGGATGCCGTATCTTTGAGGTAGCGGGGGAGAAACTTGCGGTACTGAACATCATGGGACATTACGGGATGCCGTATGTCGATAACGCGTTTCGTTGCGCCCGTGACACCGTGGCAAGCCTCAAAAACGACGGGTGTGAATCATATCTTCCTCGATTTTCATGCCGAAGCCTCCAGTGAGAAACGCGCCATGCTGATGCTGCTGGCGGGGGAAGTGAGCGGCATCATCGGAACCCACACCCATGTGGGGAGCGATGATTTCCAGATCGCCAAGGGGACGGCGTATCTCACCGACATCGGTCTGAGCGGCTGCCGTGACAACGTTATCGGGATGGATGCCAAAGTCCCTCTGGAGCGGTTTATCACGGGGGTGGCGGGACGGTTCGAAGTTCCTGAGAAATGCCGCAAAATTCTCCAAATCGCCATTATGAATTTCGAAGAGGGGAAATGCACCGACGCGTTCAAACTCAAAATCTTCGATGACGGACGAATATTCCGCACCGATGCGTGGGTGGAAGAGTAACTATGTGATTAGTCATGCTGAACTCGAGTTCAGCATCTAGTCTAGTTGGAGATGCCGTATCAAGCACGGCATGACAAAAGCCAAAAGGAGCTTTTTTGCAGTTAAGCGATTCTTTCGAACTTTTTAGCGCATTAGAACAATTAAAACTTTTAGAAGAGTCTCCGCCGCTATGGTGGCCCTCGTATGGAACCTTTGAGGTGGTCGTCGGTGCTATCCTCACCCAAAATACCCAATGGTCTCGTGTCCAAATTTCCCTAGATAACCTCCGTATCAAAGAGCTTTTATCCTTCCATGTCTTAGCCCATTGTGACGTCGAGGAGTTGATGGAGCTGATCCGTCCGAGCGGTCTGTTTAAAGCCAAAGCCCAAAGCCTTATCCGCCTCTCCCAAGGTATCATTGATGATTTTGGCGATTTCGAGACCTTTGCCCTCAATGTCGATAGAGAGTGGCTGTTGTCTCAAAAGGGGATCGGACCCGAGACGGCGGATTCGATCCTCTGTTACGCCTGCGCCCGTCCCGCTATGGTCGTCGATGCCTATACGGCACGGCTGCTAAACGCGTTCGGATATGAGTTCGAGAGTTATGATGAGTTGCAGGAGTGGTGCGAAGCGGGAATTAGAGGCTATTTCGATACCGTTCAGCTCCCTGCCGCGTTTGCGCGGTTTCACGGGATGATAGTGGAGTATGTGAAGAGGAATAGTAAGGGAAAAGTAGTTAACTTAGAAGAGATTATTAAAACACCTCTTTAACCCGTCCCACTTCTCCGCTCATGAGTCGTACTTTGATCCCGTGCGGATGGATGGCAGATTTGGTGAGGATGTCACGGACAACCCCCTCTGTCAGTCTTCCTGTCGATTGATCCTCTTTGAGGACGATGCTCACCCGTTTCCCAGACATGATATTTTTTCGTTCTTTGCCGTCCATTGTATCTCCTTAGTTTAGTAGTGTTATGAGTTCATCGAGGGTTTTGATCCGATGAGTCGCTGTGCTGAAATCATGGCTTTCGGTAAATCGGTTATGGACGATGACACATTCGATTCCCGCACTCACCGCCGAGCGAAGTCCCCGCTCCGAATCTTCGACGATGATCGTCTCGTGCTTCTCGCCGCCTAAGCGCTCCAGCCCCAAGAGATAGGGATCGGGGTAGGGTTTGGCACGGGGGTATTCGCCGCTGCAAAGGACGAACTCCATGTAGTCGGTGATCCCGCGTGTAGCATGGATAAGCTCGAAATCGCATCGCAGCGCCGAGGTGACGATCCCCATGCGGTATTTTTCAGAGAGTTCGGCAAGCACTTCCCGTACTCCGGGGATGGCGATCTCTTCGGTGCGGAGATAGTGCTGATAGAGTTCGTTTCGCTTTGCGCGCCATTTGTCGGTCTCAGTGATCGGGACTCCCGCCTCTTCGGCGATCAAAAAGGCGCTTTGCCCTGCGATCATGATATCGCGGTAGCGCTCGGGGGTGAGGGTGAAACCGTTCGACTCTAAAACTTCGGCGCTGGCGGTGTAGTACCAGTGTTCGGTATCGACGAGGACGCCGTCGTTGTCAAAAAGGATCTGTTTTTTCATAGCGCAATCATATCCAATGATAAACATAATGTGAACGGTAAACTCGTTATAATTCCGAATCTGTATTAAAAATTTAGGAGAAAATATGATCCGTTTAGTATTGGTGAGTATGATAGCAATTTTAATGTTGAGCGGCTGCACCGTCAAAGAGTTCAGTGACGGTGTCGGCGATGGGATCAATGATGTCAAACGTGTTGTTAAGGGTAACAATAACTAATTTAGCATGCTAAAACTTCGATAATATCTGTCCCCTTCGGTACGAGACATAAAAAACTGTAGGTTTCGTCTCCGAGGGTCTCATAGCTGTGGGGTACCCCCGCAGGAATCAACAACACATCTCCCGCTCCCGCTTCGATCATTTTATCCCCGATGATTACTTTCGCACGACCGCTGAGGACGTATTGTTCATGTTCAACCGTGTTGGTATGCAGAGGCATATGACCTCCAGCATCGATGGTGAAGTTTCGCATTGCGAAGTTGGGGGATTCATCGGGCGAGAGGAGCATCTTCATAGCTACCCCTTTACCCGCTTTTTTGGGAGCCGCTTCAATAGTGTCGATTTGTTTGTGCAGAAACATACTGTGCCTCGTTATGGTAAATTACGAAAGGTTAGCACAGGGCAGTTGAAAATTTAACGTGTATAGCGTAGAAGCTGCCCTTTAAAGGGGAGGGTGAGATAAGAGGTATCAATCGGTTTGCTCTGGGTATGGGAGAAATCGAGATTCACCATTTTTTTGCTGAATGTAGAGTGGTTACCGCGACCCGGATCGACAATGATCACTTCACAACTTTTAGTGGTATGGCGGTCGATAAATCCTGCTAACAACTCCACATGATCTCTCTCATACAACAGGTCACTGCCGATGATTAGGTCGAATTCACCCAGTATATCATCGATGTCTCCCCAACCTGCACGGGTAAAGGGGATGTGTTTATCGTTATTGATTCGGACATTTTCATCCATAAAACGTTCCGCTTCGGGATGGTAATCGGTGGCGGTGATGTCAGCGGATCGGTGGTTGAGGACGAGACTTGCCAATCCTATGCCGCACCCTACCTCTAATATCCGTTTTCCCGCAATGTCAAAGTCACTCATTAGATGGGCAAGAATCTTGCTTGAATCCCAAATAACTCCAAACAGAGGCCATGATGCGGAAGATATCCCCAGTTTTTGAGCCATATCGTCGGTATCGAAATATTGTTGTGTATCTCTTAGGGTTCTAACGTGGATGTCTGCGGTGGAAAATTCGAGGGTTTGGTATCGGAATCGTATGGGAGGCATCAAGAACCTTCGCTTACGCGCGAAGGTTTAACCATGATGGGGGATTGTCGAAACTGAGTTCACTTTCGTGCCAGTCGGTTTTTTCGCTGTTGCGGGCATGAAGTTGTCCGCCGATAAGGGTGTATTGCAACCCGGTTACGTTACTTGTGAGCTTTTTGCCCTCTTTTAATGCGCTTAAAACGGCTTCTTTGCTTTCCATGTATGTTCCTTTTAAATCGGCTTGGAAAAACACCTATGAGTGTCTTAGTAAAATGATTTAGGGAGGAACGGGCAGAGAAATCTGCCCGAGGGGAAAGTTACAGTGCTGTAACGTTTTCTGCTTGTGGGCCTTTTTCGCCTTGACCTACAGTGTAAGTCACTTTTTGACCTTCGTCAAGAGAAACACGGCCGTAACCAGTGCTGTTGATTTGACGGAAATGTACGAATACATCTTTACCGCCGTTATCTTGTTGGATAAATCCAAAACCTTTTTCGCTGTTGAACCATTTAACTGTTCCGTTTAGTACTTCTGCCATGTGAGATCCTTGTGTTGTTATACACTCCGTTACCAGAGTGGTCGAAAATATAAAGTGGAGCATTCTTATGGCAGATCGTACTGTTAACTAAAAGGTCTTCAATAAAAAACAAACCAAAGATGAAACTCTAAATCATCTTTCTATGGAGAGTATTGTAGCTGAATAAAACCTTAATAGCAAGGTTTTTCTTAAACTTTTTTTAAACCTTCGATTGTACGGTGATTTTGGTCGCTTCGAAGAGCTCAGCCGCTTTCTGAATCATTGGCTCTTTGAGGACATCGCCGCCGTCAAACTCTTTGACACTGCTCTCATCGCATTGGCTTACACAGCTTCCGACACCGATTTCGGCATCTTCGACCATGGAAGCGGGTTCGGGAATATGCTCATCCTCGATCTCTGTAATAACAAAAGGTTCATCAGCGTTTTGTATCGGAGCTGACTCTTCGGGAGTTTTGGTACAGCCGTTTGATTTGATCTGAGTATCGATTCCGTAAATTTCTCGTACAAACTGGCGGATAATGCCGAAACTGTTTTTAAGTAGCTCTTTATCCTCACCCTCGGCACAGCTCTCCCAGGTGAGGGTATCGTCTTCGAATGAGATGAACGTGACGTTGGTTTTAAAACAGACCCCCAACTCGCCGCTTCGGTCACTGATCCGCTCGCACAACTGCTCAAATTGCGATTTCAGAGGGGGTGGAGTCGGGGTTACATGGATGGTAGGTGTTTCATTGATCGCCTCACTGAGTGATGCAGATGCCGGAGCTTTGGTCGGTATGTGGGTGGTAACCCGTGATTCTAGTGACTCGATCATATCGTCGATCTCTTTGATCTTGAGCGCTTCGATCATTTTAAAGAGGACGAGACTCACGACAAATCCGCCGTCGGCATTGATCGCAAAGAGGGTTTTAGCATCACTGAGAATGCGGAAAAATCGCTCGATGACTAGAGGGCTGAAACGGTGATCCCCCTCATAAAGACGCTCTTTGAGATAGGCGATCAGTTCATCGACCACCATCTCCGATTCATACGCTTCGAGTTCTTGGAGCATGGAGATGAGTGCAGTGCGGTCTTTGGCAAAAATAGCATCAAACAATCGGCTGATATAATCGGGGTCGAGAAGCCCCAACATATCGGCAACGGTTTTGACGTCAACGAACCCTTTGGAGTAGATGATCGCCTGATCGAGCAGTGTCAGCGTATCGCGCAGAGACCCTGAACCGCTGCGGGCGAGAATATCAAGCGCTTCAGCTTGGTACTCGATCTTTTCCAAATGGAGAATATGGGTCAGATGGTGGACGATGTTCGGGTGGCTGATCCGTTTAAACCGAAAATGCTGTGTACGGCTCAGAATGGTCGGAGGGAGTTTCAGCGGATCGGTGGTCGCAAGGATAAACTTGACGTACTCCGGCGGCTCTTCGAGGGTTTTGAGGAGGGCATTATGCGCCTCTTTGGTGAGCATGTGTACTTCGTCGATGATAAAGATTTTGACGTTAGCACTGGCAGGGCGGTATTTGGTGTGTTCGATCAGATCGCGGATATCGTCGATCTTACGGCTGGAGGCGGCGTCCATCTCGATAATGTCGATATGGCGACCTTCGTTCGCCATCACACAGTGGCTACAGACATCGCATGGGGATGATGTGGGGCCGTTTTCACAGATAAGCGATTTGGCGAAAATCCGTGCAGTCGAGGTTTTTCCCGAACCGCGAAGCCCGAAAAGAGATAAGCGTGAGAGAGGCGCTTGGAATCCAATGCGAGGGAGAGCGTTTGGGAAATGCTCTCTTGTCCGATAAGCTCTTCGAAACGTCGAGGACGGTATTTTAACGCTAAGACTTCGGATGTGCCCAATTGAGACCTCTTTGATTTTGTGTAAGAGAGTTTACCGTGGTTACGATAAATTTTAGATTACAGTGACAGCCACTCTTTGGCAACGCGGCGAAGCCCTTCGGGATTTTCGGAGGCGAAAAATTTGAGATTTGTCTCTTCGAAACGCTTGTCAAAATTGTAATGGCTCTCCAAATACTCGACAATCGCTTCGCCCGAGTGGATAAGGGTGCTTTTCCCCTCGAAATAGTCGTCAATAGCACGGGCGACCAACGGAAAATGGGTACAGCCGAGGATGATCGCATCGGGTGTTTTTTCCAAGTCATGAAAATAATGGTGCAGAGTACTTTGGAGTATTTCACCCTCATAAAGCCCCTCTTCGACGATCGGGACGAGCAGGCTTGTTGCGATAGCACTGAGGTTTTGATATCCCAATTCATGAAGCCCTTTTTCATAGGCTCCCGATTTAACGGTTGCTTTGGTTCCGAGGATAAGGATATTGGCGTCGGTGGAGGGGATCGCATTTTTAAGGGCTAAAACCCCCGGATCGACTACCCCGATAACATCACACTCGCTGTGCTCTCTCATCTCATCAAGAGCGTAGGCACTGACGGTGTTACACGCTGTGATGAGGAGGTCTATTTCAAAATTTTTGAAAAATTCGAGGGCTTCGAGGGAGTAGCGGATGATGGTGTTTTGATCTTTGACTCCATAAGGGACACGGGCGGTATCGCCGAAGTAGATGATCTCTTCGAAGAGTTTATGCTCTAACAGCGACTTAACGACGCTTAAGCCTCCGACACCGCTATCAAAGACGCCGACTCTCATCTTATTTGGTCGACTCGTTCATGCTGTCAAGAAATTCGATATTGGACTTGCTTTTGAGCATGGTACTGTAAAGGAAGCGGAGTGCTTCGACTTCATCCTCTTGTTTATGGAGCATTGAGCGAAGGACAAATACTTTTTGCAAGACATCCGGTCCGAGGAGGAGCTCCTCTTTACGGGTTCCCGATTTAAGAATATCGATTGCCGGGAAGATACGGCGATCGGAGATTTTACGGCTGAGAACGATTTCGGAGTTTCCGGTCCCTTTGAACTCTTCGAAAATAACTTCATCCATTCGGCTTCCCGTATCGACAAGGGCAGTCGCGATGATGGTCAAACTTCCGCCGTTTTCGATGTTACGTGCCGCACCGAAAAATCGTTTCGGCTTATGGAGTGCATTCGCATCAACCCCACCCGAGAGGACTTTTCCTGAACTTGGTGTAACGGTGTTGTACGCACGCGCAAGACGGGTGATCGAGTCGAGGAGGATTACGACATCTTTGCCAAGCTCAACACGCCGTTTTGCCCGCTCGATAACCATTTCAGCCACTTTGACATGGTTTTTTGCCGGTTCGTCAAACGTTGAACTGTACACTTCCCCTTTGACGGAGCGTTCCATATCGGTGACCTCTTCGGGACGTTCATCAACGAGGAGAACCATGAGTTCGATTTCGGGATGGTTGTTGGTAATACCGTGAGCGATCTCTTTCATCAGCTCTGTTTTACCCGAACGTGGAGGCGCGACGATCAGACCGCGCTGTCCTTTACCGATCGGTGAGAAGAGATCCATCATACGACCGGTGAGTTTGGTCGGTTGGTATTCGAGTTTGATTTGCTCTAACGCATAAAGGGGAGTAAGGTTTTCAAAGAGAGGACGTTTTTTGGACTCTTCGGGTGGAAGGTAGTTGATCGCTTCGACCTTGAGGAGGGCATAGTAACGCTCCTGATCTTTCGGCGCGCGTACTTGACCGGTAACGATATCCCCGTTACGAAGAGCGAAACGGCGGATTTGGGTGCTAGAAACATACGCATCGTGCATCGAGTCGCTGAAGCTTTGATCGACGGCACGCAAGAAACCGTAGCCGTCTTGCATTATCTCCAAAATACCGGTAAAGAGGATGAACCCCCCTTGCTGTACCTGTGTTTTGAGAATTTCAAAAATCAAATCTTGACGTTTGAGTTCGTTAGGGTCTTCAATACTTAAAGAGGTAGCAATCTCAAGTAGATCTTCGAGCTTTTTCGTACGAAGTGCTTCGATTGTAAAGCCGTCAACCGGAATATGGGTTCGGTTTTTTGAGTTGTTTCGAGGAGTTTTTGCGGTATCGCTCATGCGTGGAATGCCTTAAAGTGTGTGGATTTAATCGGCGAGTTTAGGTGAGATGTCATTGACAGGTCATTGATTTGTTCCGACATTATAAACTATAGCGAAGCAGGTTGTCAAGAAAGGGTGTATTTCTAAATTGTGAACGATTTTTGCTATATCGGTTTTAGTAAAATAAATAAACATATTTCAAAAGGTTTACTTTGTTCGATTTTTTAAAAAAGAAAACGGAAGAGTCATCTGCGGCAGAAGCGGTAGAGACTCCACGAGATTTTACCAATTCGATCGGTATGGAGTTTCTCTATATTGACGGTGGAGAATTCACCATGGGGCGTAATCCTCAGTATAATGAGGGGGGCGACGTCGAATCGCCCGCACATCCTGTAAAGCTGGGGGGGTTTTGGATTTCGAAATATCCGGTAACCCAAGAGCAGTATTTTAAGCTCACCCGCGTTAATCCCTCTTTTTTTAAAAATGACAAAGTAGAAGAGGAGAGTTCCCGCCGTCATCCGGTGGAGCAGGTAAGTTGGTTTGATGCCAAAGCGTATGTGGAACTGATCAACCGATATGAGGGGAAAACGCGATTTTACGCCCTCCCGACCGAAGCACAGTGGGAATATGTTGCCAAAGCGGGGGGGAATACCCGATTTACCTTTGGAGATTCCGAAGCGCAGCTCGATGAGTATGCTGTTTATGAATACAGTACGAATTCGAGAACTGAAGCAGTGGGGAACCGACTTTCAAACCGATTGGGAATCCATGATTTATTGGGAAACGTATGGGAATGGTGTGAAGATGACTTTTTTGCCAACTATAACGGTGCACCGAGCGATGGTAGTCCGCGTATCGGGGGAGCTGAGGGGGAATCGTTTAAAGTTCGTCGCGGAGGGAGCTATAAAACAGGGTATCTGTGCTTGCGAAGCGCGTTCCGAGGTTATTCACGACCCGATTTGGTAGCCAATGACATCGGTTTCCGTCTCGTTATTAACGGAGATCCTCTGAAGTAAAATCACCACTTTCGTAGAGCCATTTTCCCTCCACTTTTAAAAAGCGGCTTTTCTCTTTGAGGATGCCGCCGTTTAAGTCTGCTTCAAATGTGACATATGCTTCACTCTCTCCGTCAAGAAACTCAAAAATTTTCAATCCGATAAACCGGGTATGCTGAGAGAAATTCAGAATACTTTTTTTCCAGCTCTCTGTATCGTCGGTGTAATCGGGATTATTCGGATGGGTGGTTGCGATAATATACTCTGCCAAATCCAGAGCAAAGGCGCTGTAGCGCGAACGCATAAGGCGCAGGGCATTGGAGGGAAATATCCTCTTGTGGTAAGGAAGGCAGCATTTTTTGTACTTGTCGCCGCTGTGACAGGGGCAGGGAGAATTAGAGGAGATTTTCATAGTATGTTCGTTTTTTTTAGTTTATTATAGCGTAAGTATTGAAGCGGTATGCTATGAGGAGATTAAAAAGAAAAGGATATAAATGTCCTATTATATATGGCTCATGCTGGGTGTCATTGCTCTCGTCGTCGAGATGATGTTGCCGACTTTTTTTGCACTGTTTGCGGGGGTCGGTTTTTTGGCTGCCGCTGCGGTTGCATATTTTTTCCCACAATCTTTTGCTATTCAGTTGATCATTGCATCATTATTTATGATTATAGGTGCTATTGTCTTTCAAAAGAGACGTATAGGGGATGGTGATCGAGATTCTGTAGGAACACATAACGAGTTTGTAGGGATACGGGGAATTGCGTTAACTACTTTGTCTTCACATCGTGAAGGGAAAGTCGAGTTGTATGAACCGGTGGTAAGTGCGAGAGAATGGTCGGCTCTCTCATTGAGTGAAGATATCGATGTCAACGCTGAGGTTCGGATTGTCAAGCTCAATGGCAATACACTGATCGTCGAAAAAGTTTAAAAAGGGTTTTTTATGGATGCAAGTATTCTTTTTTCATTGGTCTTAGTTGTCGCGGTAGTGTATACCCTATCGCAAATGGTTCGAATCGTTCCGCAGGGGGAAGAGTGGGTTGTCGAGCGGTTAGGTAAATACCATACGACCCTTCTGCCGGGGTTGCATCTTCTCATCCCGATTGTAGATATTGTTGCATACAAAATCGTCACCAAAGAGCTAATACAGCAAACGCGCGAGCAAGAGGTAATTACCAAAGATAATGCGGTCGTTATCATCAGTGCCGTCGTCTTTTACCGTGTTACCGATCCGGGTAAGGCATCCTATTCGATCAGCAATTTTGAGAGTGCGGTTGGCAATATGACGACAACGACATTGCGTGCGGTGATCGGAGGGATGACACTCAATGAATCGCTCTCACAACGCGATGTGATCAAAGCCGAAGTTGCCGGAAAGATTCGTGATTCACTCAGCGGATGGGGTCTTACATTGGGTAATTTGGAGGTTATGGATATTCGTCCGAGTCAAAATCTCCAAGAGGCGATGGAGCGCCAAGCGGCAGCCGACCGTGAACGCGAAGCGGCAATTCTCATCGCGGATGGACAAAGAAGAGCCGCCATTGCTCAGGCAGAGGGGCAAAAACAATCGGTTATTTTGCAGGCGGAGGGGAGACTTGAAGCGGCGAAACTCGAAGCTCAGGCAAAAGTGGAACTTGCCGAAGGGGATCGCAAGTCAATGGTCGTCGTCGCGCAAGGATTTGCGGCTGGAGAAGCTTCACCTCATTATCTCCTCGCACAACGCTACATCGACAGCGTCAAAAATCTGAGTGAATCGGCAAACTCCAAAGTGGTCTTTATGCCTGCGGATTGGCAGCAAAGTCTTGCGGGTGCAGTAGGATCGTTAGGTTATTTAGGAACAGCATTGGGAGAGAAAAAATAGGGCAATTTGCCAATTTTTTTAGCTCTTAGCCGAGCTAAGCTATAATCGCTCTATGATATATGAAATAACAACTCTTATAGGCTTTATAGCCGCCGGAACCTTTGGGTGGATGTGGAATCAATCCCGCCAGCATTACGCGCTTCTCGAAGCACGTGCATTACAGCTTCAAGAGTTGTATGCACACGAACAGATGTTACGAGCAAAAATCCAAACGGAATTTGAGAATACCCAAAAAGAGTACCATACATTGGAACGGGATTACGCGGTGCTCCATACCCGTCATGAAGAATCGTCACGCTCTTTCGAAGAAAAGATCCGTCTCCTTGACGAAGCAAAATTGCAAATGAAAGCGCAGTTCGAACATTTAGCTACCCAGATATTCGACCAAAAAGCGAAAACGTTTGATGAAGCCCATACCAAAGGACTGGACCTCCTCCTAAAACCGTTTCGTGAGCAGATTGCCCAATTTGCGACACAGAGCAAAGAGCAGTTTATCCACGATGCCAAAGAGCGCCAAAGCATCAAAGACGAAATCCTTCGTCTCAAAACCCTCAATGAACGGCTCAGCCAAGATGCGATCAATCTCACTCAAGCGCTTAAGGGGGAGAATAAAACCCAAGGAAATTGGGGAGAGATCGTATTGGAGCGGATTTTCGAAGAGTCGGGACTACGTGAGGGGCATGAGTACGACATTCAAAGCACTCTCAGCGACGAAGAGGGTAAAAAATTTCGCCCTGACGTCATCGTTCACCTGCCGCAAAACAAAGACATTATTATCGACTCGAAAGTCTCACTCGTTGCGTACGATGCATTTATTCGTGCCGAAAATGACGAAGATCGCTCTCATGCTCTCAAACAGCATCTTCTTTCGATCCATTCTCATATCAAAGGGTTAAGCGGCAAACGGTATGAACAGCTCAGCGGTGTCAGAACCCTCGACTTCGTCCTCCTCTTTATGCCGATTGAGGGGGCATTTCTCCTTGCATTAGAGCAGGATAATACCTTTTTCAAAACGGCATACGAGCAAAACATAGTGGTCGTCTCTCCCTCTACCCTTCTCGTGACCCTTCGTACCATTGAACACATTTGGCGTAGCGAGTATCAAGAACGCAACGCCAAAGCGATTGCCGAATCGGCTGAAGCGCTGTATGAGAAACTGGTGGCGTTTGTGGAAGATATGGAGAAAATCGGTGAACAGATCGGACGCACCCAAAAAAGTTATGAGGGGGCGATGAACAAGCTCACCACAGGAAAAGGAAATCTTATCCGCCGTGTCGAGTCAATGCGTAAACTGGGATTGAAGCCGAAGAAGATGCTACCGTCATCGGTAACCGATGCCGAAGACGAAGAAGAAATGCTCTTATAGGTGAGGAATTTTCACTTTAGAATTCAATAGCGCTCCGATGATGATCATCAGAGCCAGAACCCCCATCCAGTCGATAAATCCTGACCCTAACCATACGAGCCACAAAAGAATCGCTCCCAGCGGTGTCGGAACTCCCGTGAAATGTTTCGCAACTTCTCCCGCATCGGCGTTAATATTAAACTGGATCAGGCGACGTAAACCGCTTATAACATAGTAGATTGAAGCAATAGAGGTGATAATGAGAGGGATTCCTGAGAGGTGGGTATAAACCCCTTGGAAGATAAAGAATGTCGGGACAAGAACAAAGCTGAGAAAATCGGCAAAAGAATCAAGCTGGATGCCGAATTCGTTTGAAAGTCCGAATTTACGGGCGATTTTACCGTCAATGATGTCGAAAGCTCCCCCCATCCATGCAAGGATTACGGCGACGACGAACTGATTTTGGGTGATGAAATAGGTAGCCAGAAGACCGCAGGTGATGTTTGCCATCGTAATGAGGTTGGCTAGGTTAAAGTGACTGGTAGAGCGCCATAAAAATTGCATAAAAGTCCTAGTAGGGTATTATTTTATACGGAATTATAACCAAAGCGGGAAAAGAAGAGCTAATTGAAAAAGGTTATCATTATTAAGGATGGTATAAGTTGATAATGTTTATCATTCTGCAAAGTTAAGTATTAAATAGTCGAATATTGATAATAAAAATAGGGTTTACATCTAAGGATCATTAATGAATACGATGACGCTGCTCAGTGCATGTGCCAAAGGGGGGATTGCTACGGTAGCTAGGATAAATGCCACCGGAGCGCTCAAACAGCGGCTAATATCGTTTGGGCTCATGAAAGGGGCACAGATTACGATGCTCGAATGCGGTATCACCAAAAGTACTTTTGAAGTTAAAATCGGAAGTGTCAATCTTGCATTGCGCCGTGAAGAAGCTGAATTAATAGAGGTTCGAGATGTCCACTAAAAAAATTACCGTAGCACTTGTCGGCCAGCCGAATGTGGGCAAAAGTATGCTCATCAACTCGATCGGCAATGCACGGCTTCATGTCGGGAATTTTACCGGAGTAACCGTTGAGAAAACAGTTGTTACGTTTGAACATAACGGTTATGAATTTAGCGTTGTCGATCTTCCCGGAACGTATGCTTTCACCGACTATTCGATTGAAGAGAGGGTAACTCACGATTATCTGTGCGATGAGAGCTATGATCTCATCATCAATGTCCTCGATTCGACCAACATGGAAAAAAATCTTCAGCTTACCGCTGAACTGATGACGATGAATAAAAAAATGGTCATAGCTCTCAATATGTCCGATGAGGCGGATAAAGAGGGGATCGAGATCAATGCACCCTATCTCTCGCAGCTACTCGGTATCCCGTGTATCCGTGTATCGGCAGCGGCAAAAACAGGGCTTGATGAACTGATGCAATCGGTGATCCATGTCTATGAAACACCGCTTCAGGAACAGAAACTGGTTTTCAGTGAAGCGGTGGAAGAGGAGTTGACTCTAATCGCTGAGTATCTCGATAAACATAAATTCAAGGCGTCTATCAGCAACCGAAATATCGCCATTAATTTGCTCCAAAAAGAGAAAAAAACCTATCGTGTGCTGCACGATAATCCGCTTTGGACCCAATTACAGCCGATGTTGATTGAGGCGGACCGTCATGTATTGCTCCATCATGATACCGATGATATGAAAGAGGCGCTAGCAGAAGAGTATCTCTCCTATAATCGAGGTATTATCGCCGAAGCGGTGAAGGTTAAACCTTTGTTGCCTCAGTTAAAGACGACAACCGAAAAAATCGACACGGTTTTGATTCATCCCATATTCGGGATTCCGATTTTCCTCTTTTTTATGTGGGGATTGTTTCAGCTCACTTTTGAGATCGGTTCGATTCCTATGGACTGGATCAATGCCTTTTTCGGCTGGTTCGGCGGGGTAGTCGGTTCGACGATCTCTAATGATGAGATACGCTCTCTTGGTCGTTGACGGAGCGATTGGCGGGGTGGGGGCAGTTGTCCTTTTCGTCCCTAATATCGTTATATTATTTGTGGGGATTGCTCTGCTCGAATCGACGGGTTATATGTCTCGGGTGGCGTTTTTGCTGGACGGTTTTTTCCATAAATTCGGACTTCACGGTCAGTCGTTTATCCCCCTCGTATCGGGATTCGGGTGTTCTATCCCTGCGTATATGTCGGCACGTATTCTTAAAAATGACCGTGACCGCTTACTCACCCTTTTTGTCATCGGGTTTATGAGCTGCGGCGCAAGATTGCCGGTATATGTCCTTTTTACAGGGGCATTTTTCGGTCCAAAGATGGCAGGGAACGTGTTGTTCGGAATCTATATCCTCGGGGCGATGATCGGTTTGGTTGCGGCAAAAGTGCTTAAAATGACGGCGTTTAAAGGTGCGGATGAGCCGTTTGTTATGGAGATGCCGAAATACCGCCTCCCTTCGGTGAAACTGATTTGGCATACCGTCGTCACCAAAACAATGATGTATTTGAAAAAAGCGGGGACGTTTATCGCCGCCGCATCGTTGCTGGTATGGTTTTTGAGTACCTATCCGAAAGATCGGTCACTGGACACTGTTTACAAAGCAAAAATTGAAGTAGCGGTATCAGCTGAGGACGTTAAAAAGCTTAAAAATCAGCTTGCAGAAGAACAGCTTTCACAGAGTTTCTTGGGGCATATCGGTCATACTATCGAGCCGCTATTCGCTCCACTTGGATTTGATTGGAAGATGGCAGTAGCCTTGCAGACGGGATTGGCGGCGAAAGAGGTTGTTGTTTCAACCATGGGGGTTTTGTATTCGCTCGGAAGCGATGCGACCGAAGCGGATCATTCGTTGCTCAATACGATCAGTTCTCAGATCCCGTTTGCGTCGGCAGTGGCGTTTGTCGTCGTTATTATGACCTATCTGCCGTGTTTGGCGGCATCGGTTGTCTTTACCCGTGAGGCGGGGGGGATTAAATACTTCGGTTATCTGTTTGTATTCACGACGATTGTCGCCTATTCGCTTGCATTTGTCGCATATCATGTGACGTTGTGGCTGAGTTAGTAAACTATTAACCCACCCTGCGTTACAATATCGCTATGAGTAAAATATTAATGATAGAAGACGATCTCGAACTTGCCGAGATCTTGACCGAATTTTTAGAACAGTTTCAATTCGAAGTGACGACGGAAGATGATCCGTTTAAAGCGTTAAGTATCCTTAAATTAGAGAAATTCGATGCGGTAATTTTAGATTTGACATTGCCGGGGATGGATGGGTTGGAGGTATGCGAAGCGATCCGTGCACGCCAGAATATCCCGATTATTATCTCCTCCGCACGCTCAGACGTTACGGACAAGATCAATGCCCTCGAACTCGGAGCCGATGATTATCTCCCAAAACCGTATGATCCCAGAGAACTAGAAGCGCGTATCCACTCGGTATTACGCCGATATGACGCCGCATCAGAACTTGCACTACAGAGTGAATGTGATTTCAAACTTAATGAATCAGCTATGCAGATAAGCTATAAAAATCGGCCACTTGAGCTGACCAATGCGGAATACGGTATTTTGGCACATATGATTAAAAAACAGGGGATGGTGGTTTCACGCGAAGATTTGATCCATAATGTCTCAGCAATCAATGAAGACTCTTCGAACAAAAGTATCGATGTCATGATGGGACGTATTCGTAATAAACTTGGAGATAAAGCACTGATTGAATCGATCCGCGGTATCGGTTACAAACTTCTGAAATAATGGTTAAAAATAATGCCGTTTTAGCTACCGTCGTCTTTGCCCTTGTCGTGACGGTGAGTAGCGTTAGCTATACCTTCTATCAACTCTATCAGACAAACCGTACCAAGCATATTGACAATGTCTTTACCAAACACTCTCTTATCAGCCAGATTTATCATACCTACATATTAAAGCAAATTTCACAACCGATGTTTGAAGCCAATCTTGCTTTTTATGATCTCGAAGAGATTAATGATGAAGAGCTCTATCAGTCAATCATCCGTAAAGGGAAAGTCCTTAAAAGTGATGGAAATGTTGATGAAGTAGTGGAACAGTATTCCATCTCTAATACGACGTTTGAAATGCATCCGCCCCAACAGATTACCACCTCAATGATCGAATATAAAGGGAAAATATATTTTTGGGTTGAGTCGGCTCGCCATAATGTGCTTCTTCAAGACAGAGTTCTTGAACCCTATTATCCTCTAAATCTAATATCAGCCTACGGAACATTGATGATCGTTTTGATCGTTTCATTTTCTCTGATCATTTATCGTCTTCGTCCGCTTCGCCGATTGCGAAAGCAGATTGCCCGTTTCGGTGAGGGAGATATGGGGGTAAGATTTAAGACGAACGGTTCGGATGAGATAGCGCTGATCGCCAATGAGCTCGATTCGACTCAAAATAAAATTCGCTCTCTTATCGAATCACGTACTCTGTTTCTCCGTAACATTATGCATGAACTTAAAACCCCGATTGCCAAAGGGCGGATCGTTTCAACAATGATAAGTGATGAGAAACAGCGAGGACGGTTTGAAGGGATATTTGAACGACTTGAATCACTGATAGGTGAATTTGCTTTGCTCGAGGAGATAACTTCGGGGAATCAGCACCATGAGAAAAGTGAATATCGGCTGATCGATATTATTGACGGTGCGATCGATATGGCGATGATAGAATACGATGCGGTAGAGCAAAGTGTGGATGCATCCATAAAAGTGGAGGTCGATTATCGTCTTTTTGTCACAGCGGTAAAAAATTTGATTGATAATGCTATAAAATATTCCCCTGAAAAAAAGATGCAAATCTGGATGGAAGAGGGGGAGATTGTTTTTGCTAATTTTGGCAAACCGCTCAAAAATGCTCTGAGCTACTATATCGAACCTTTTACCAAAGAACATCCGACAAAAGACAGCTTCGGTTTGGGACTCTACATTGTCGATGCGATTTTAAAAGAACACGATTATGT
>CAWJRP010000029.1:0-3873 GCA_963845295.1 Sulfurimonadaceae bacterium
AGGGGAGGAAAAATTCCCGCGCTCCGGCAACGTCGATTACCTGATCATCCAGTCCCAAATAGACCTCGATGCGTGTCCCTTTAGCACGAATAGCTTCCATCAGCTCAGATCGTCCATTCGAAATAGAGTAGTTCTTGGAGGGATTCGGCATCATTGCTCCCCAAAGTCATCGGAGTAACAGGTGACGGGGCAAAACAGCTCGCCAAAAAGTTCTCCAGATACCGCTCGGCATCTTTGAAATATCCCCCCATCTGAAGGCGGCGAAACGACTCTTTTTTCGTTTGAAAAAAAGCGGGGGAAAAGAGCTGAAGGGTATCGATCCGCTCATGTGCATCGCGTGCATACTGTGCCGCTTTGATCGCACCGTAACTGAACCCTGCTACCGTGTAGTCGCTGTGGCGCAGATACGGATCAAAAAAATGCTGATCATCCGTGAGGGCAAAACCGCTATAAAATCTCATTCATCGTTGCTTTGGCAAGGGCTTTGGAGATATGCTCGTATTCATCTAAAATCGCTTCAAATTTGGCAAGAATTTTTTCATTCCGCTCCAAAAGGGCACTCATCTCGGTATACAAACGCTCCATCAATTTGGATTCATCTTCTTCTGAGGGAAGGACACTGCTTCCCATACCGTATTCATAAATCATCGCGTGAACCAAATCTTTGGCAACCGACAGATCATGCGACGCATTGCTGGCATGTTCGCCGAATCGTAGATGCGATGATGCAATTCCCGCCAAATGAACCCGTATGTGCGCTTCGATCTCATGACGAAGTTGCGGTTCGGCGGTCGGAGGGGTGATGGCATCGTTGGTAAGGGTAATCTTCTCATACGGGAGATCAAACCAGGTAGCGGCAAACACTTTTCCCGCTTGATAACGCACCTGATAACGACGCTGTTCCGCACTCAACATCGCGATTTTCTTTTTACCGAACATCACTTTGTCTTTAACCGCTAAAAAGTGTTCCTGCTTCACCTGAATCTCGTTTTGGCGCATACAGAGCAATGCCGCTTCATTTACCAATGCCGCTAACGAGGCACCGTTAAATCCGACCGTCATTTTGGCGATATCGGCTACCGAGAGATCGTTAGGGATATGACGAAGATACTTTTGCAAAATCGCTTCACGCTCTGAGGCAGTCGGAAGCTCAACGAAAATACGTCGATCAAACCGTCCCTGCACGAAGAAGTGCCGCATCCATCACATCGATGTTATTGGTCGCGGCGATGACGACGATACCGCTCGTCTCTTCAAATCCGTCCATCTCGGTGAGAAGCTGATTAAGGGTCCCCTCGCGTTCGTCGTTTCGACCCCCCTCACGCTTTTTACCCACCGCATCGATCTCATCGATAAAAATGATGGCAGGGGCATTTTTCTTGGCGGCGGAGAAGAGTTCACTCACCCGTTTCGCCCCCATACCGACGTATATCTGTACAAACGAGGCACCGCTTTGGTAGAAAAACGGTACATCCGCTTCGGCGGCAACCGCTTTGGCAATCATCGTTTTACCGACACCCGGAGGGCCTACGAGCAGTACACCGCGCGGCATACGGGCACCGAAACTGTAATAGCGTTTCGGATTGCGCAAAAAGTCGATGATCTCTTCGAGTTCCTCTTTGACATCGCCGATCCCGCCGATATCGCTGAAACGGACCGTTGATTTGACGGCTGCGACATTCGAAGAGGGGGCTTCCGGTTCTGCAGCCGCTTTAACGACTACGGGAGCTTCAATCGGTGTATCGTCTTCAAATCCGAGGCGGCTTTTCCATGCCCAAAATCCGGCTCCTCCGATCAGAGCAAAAAAGAAAAAGAACCATAACCACCCGTTAGAGCTTTTAGGTTCGATCATCAGATGAGCCGTCAATTCAGGGGGCAACTGTGATGAAGAGATTTTTACGACCCCATGCTCTTTGGTTGTAAAATAGGTATACCCGTTATCGCTAAACGCTTTTTCAACCTGATTATTTTCAATCAGCTGGGTCGCTTCGGTGAGGGTAATAGTGTTTCCGCTATCGCGTAAAAGGGCAAACAAAAGCAAGAGTAAAATGATCCCGCCCGAAGCGATCAAAATGAGCTGATTACGGTTAAAATTTGGCCATGTTATATTCATCGTTTACCTCATAATCTTCCAGAGTGATCCAATCACCGCTGATATCTTCAGCTGATTCAATCATTACTTTATTGTAAAACTGATCATACCCGCTATAGTGTTTACCTTCGTCCGATTCTACCAACACTTCCAACGGAATGTTTTTCATTTGTTCTCGAAAAAGGCGGTTATTGGATTCGATCAATGTATTGAGTTCCCCCATCCGTTGTGCCGACACGGTACCGTTTACTTCAGGCTTCATCGTTGCACTCGGTGTTCCGTCACGTTTGGAGTAGGTAAACGGGTGAATATGTGTCAGGTGGAGATCTCTGATATTTTCCATCGCTTCAGCCCAAATCGCTTCACTCTCTCCCGGATGTCCGACAATAAAATCGGTTCCCAAAGCAAATCCTTTATCATGCAGCATACCGAAGAGTTCTGCATCACTGTTATGGCGGTTACGACGGTTCATGATGCGGAGCATCGCGTCGCTGCTGTGTTGAATCGCGATATGCAGATGGCGCTCCAGCCACGGCTCATCCAAAATTTCCCGAAAGGAGTCGTTGATTTGAATCGGTTCCAATGATCCGACACGGATACGCCGAACCCCTCGGATAAGGGACATTTTTTTCATCAGTTCAGCGATATTGCGACCCTCACCCTGCCCGTAACTCCCGACATTCGTCCCCGTGAGGACAAACTCACCGAAACCGTTGGAGGCTAGACGCTGCACCTGTTCGAGTATTTTGGTTTCATCCATACTTCGCGCATCACCGCGCACATATGGGATAATGCAGTAACTGCACCGAAAGTTGCACCCCTCTTGAATTTTGATAAATGCACGTGATTTTCCGACGAACTCATCAACAATCGCATCGTCGATATAGTTCAGATCACCGATCTCATAAAAGCGGCTGTCGCGGGAGAGGAGTGTATTGATTTTCATTTTTTCCGAAGGACCGAAAACCCCCTGAATTTTTCCTGCACCGAAAAGGGATTCCCCTTTGGTATGGGCTCCGCATCCGGTTAAAAAAAGCTTTTTACCCTGCTTGTCCATCTGGTTGATGTAGCCTCGCACACTTACATCGGCACCGTTGGTCACCGTACAGGAGTTGACAATGACGATATCGGCACTGCTCTCCTCTTCGGTCACTTCATAATCGCTCAGTGCACCCATCATCACCTGAGAGTCAAAAACATTGGTTCGGCAACCAAAGGTTTTAAAATAGACTTTTGGCTTCATTTATACCGCAATTTCATATATTTTTTCTGGTGCTATATCGGCACCATTATCCCATTCGATCGTATTGGCATTGAGTTTAAAATGTTTAAAAAATTCAACATCTTTAAGCGGTGCAAAAATACCCGTATATTCTTTTTTTGACATCAGATACTCTTTCAAATCAGCCTCTTTTAAAACAGCCTCTTTTTGATTTGTTTCATAATTGTTGATTTCAAAAAGAAGTTGCAGTTTAAAGTCGGATATATATCTTTGCATCTTTTACCGTTATCATGTTCTACTCCTTAAAGGAATAATTCCAAAAAATCTACAAACTTCAGGCATTTTCCTCTCCTTTCGGCATCTGTTTCGGAGGTATCGGACCGGTATAAAACGTCTGAGTCGGATAGGCAATCGTAATGTCATACTCGGCATTGAATGCATCGACAATTTCACCGGAGATAGTACTGCGCAGTGTTAGCGTCGCATACGCATTGGTTAGATACCACGCACTCACTTTTATCCCGTTCGGTTCGATAAAGGTAAACACGCGCGGTTCAAC
>CAWJRP010000030.1:0-9313 GCA_963845295.1 Sulfurimonadaceae bacterium
TTTAGGGGTATTTTTAGGGGTATCTTTTTATGTTAAGTCAAATATAACCCTAAAATAAGATGGTAGTGGTAGTCCCCCCCGCCACCATCTTACAATCATCTCAAATCCCTTAGAAATCTAAAATCCTTTTTTATTTCACCTATTTTTGGTACAAATTCCTTCTAAAAAAGTGAATATTGAATACTTTGCCCTCCTAGTTCGTAGTTCCATATATGATTTTCTTTAATTTAATTTCATAATATAAAATTGATTTAGTAACATTTTTATATTTATTGTTGTGATATAATCATCCGATCAGCCGTTCCAAAAGGAATATACATGGAGATGGTATTAACGCTTGTTTCGGTGCCAGTTATAGCGGCATTTTTATTGCTTATCCTCCCTAATATACGGGCTCAATACACTATAGCCGTGGCGGTTTTATTTATATTAAGTACGATCGCATTGTCTCTTCACACCTCTGTGGGAGTTTTGAGCTTTGAGTTTTCACATTTGATAGACACACTCATTATTGCCGCCGATGTTCTTTTGCTCCTCTTTTTTCTGTATCAAGGTAAAAAATTTAATAGTTTCAAGGTGATGGCGCTTGCGGCTGTTCAACTCTTGTTATATGGATATATAGAATCGATTGCCCCTGAAGCGGGATCGGCGGAGATTGTCGTAGACAGCCTTTCCACGTTTATGTTTTTGATTATCAACGGTGTGGGGGGGATCATCGTTTTGTATGCCGTTCGCTATATGGAGGATGAACCGACCACGCCGCTTAAAAAGCGCCTGTTTGTCGGAGCATTGCTCGTATTTCTCTCTATCATGAATTTAATAGTGTGCGCTAATTCCATCCTCCTTTTCTTCTTCTTATTTGAGATGACGACATTGGCTTCCTATATCCTTATTGCATTCAGAAATGATGAGATAAGCCGTGCAAATGCCTTGAAAGCTCTCTGGATGAATCAGATCGGCGGGGTGGTCATTTTACTGGGGGCGTTGGTTGCAATACACGGATATGGAACCGTGATGTTTGATACGTTGTTGCAAAGTTCGGGGGGGATGGTGATGTTCTCCATTGCACTCCTCTCTATGGCGGCACTCGTTAAGGGGGCGTCCATCCCGTTTGAAGGGTGGCTGCTCGGGGCGATGGTCGCACCGACTCCGGTCAGTGCGATGCTCCATTCGGCAACGATGGTTAAAATTGCCCCTTTTCTGATTTTAAAACTCTCCCCCGCCTTAAGCTCCAGTGGGGTAGGGACTTTGATTGCGGTGATCGGATCGCTTGTATTTGTCAGTGCATCTTATTTGGCCCTTTCTCGCTCGGTATTTAAAGAGATACTGGGGTTTTCGACGGTGGCACTGCTGGGACTAATGATGGCTTTGGCGGCAATCGGTACCGAAGAGACCATAGCTCTAGCCATGGCGTTGATGCTGTTTCATGCTCTCTCAAAAGCACTTCTCTTTCTCTCAGCAGGGGTATTGGAGAGAGCTCATCACGCCAAAAACATCGAAGATATGAAAGGGATGGTAGCGAGATCGCCCAAAGCGGTGGGATTCATCCTTTTTGGATTTGTCTCTTTGACCTTGCCCCCTTTCGGTCTTTTTATGGGGAAACTTTTTGCGATCAGCTCTGTTGCATCGCTGTTAAAAGAGCACCCTCTCTACCTTGTCATTTTGTTGTCACTGATAATCGGAAGCGCTTTAATGGTACTTCTTTATTTTAAAGTTGCTTCCGCACTCCTCTCGGCCCCTAGTGATGTCGAAGTCTCTGAGAAAATTGCTATCCCAAATGGATTTAACGTACCGTTGGTGTTATTGAGCTTTTTTATTGTGATCGGAGCACTCGGGTACGTTATGATGCAGCACAATATCTTTGTCGTACTGTTGGCGTTGCCGATGCTTTTTGTGTTTGTACTTCCTTCACTTATTCGGCGGATGGATCGGTATGACCGATCCCAGCCATATCATTGCGGTGAAAAAGAGCTCTTTGATTCGGCATTGGTTTATTATGAACCGACACTTAAAACAGAGCGGATTTTCTATTGGACTTTCGGGGTTCTTTTTGTCGCGGTAGCGATTGTAGGAGCGTTGTCATGATTTGGATATGGATAGCACTGGTACCGATTTTAGGGGGCTTGGCGTATGGGGGAGAGCGGGTATTGCGGGCTCGGATGCAGCGGCGTCAAGGACCGCCGATCCTGCAGCCGTTTTACGATATGTTTAAACTGCTCGACAAGCGGACATTGATCGTCCATGCTCCTCATGCGCTTCTTTCCATCGCACACTTCTTTGTTTTGTGGTTCGCTATCGCGGCGATCTTTTTGGGTTGGAACCTCCTCTACATTATTTTTCTCCACCTTTTTGCTCAGATGCTCCTTATTTTAGCGGGGTACAGTGTCCGCTCCGTCTATTCGCATATCGGATCAAATCGTGAACTGCTGATGGTGGTGGCGTATGAGCCGATACTGATTTTGGTCGCGGTGGGGTTCTATCTGGTGAGCGGGAGTTTTGAGATTTCTGAGATTCTCAAAAGTGGTGGCTATACAGTACAGCTTCCACTACTGTTTGCCGCATTGCTTATGATTGTCCCTATCAAGGTGAAAAAATCCCCTTTCGATGTCGGAGAAGCCCATCAAGAGATTGTCGGCGGAGTCGAGATCGAGTACAGCGGTGTATTTTACGAATTTTTGTATATGTCCCGATTTTTGGAATATATTTTTATCTACAGTTTTGTCTATCTCTTCGGCGGGGAATCGCATTGGCTTGGGGCATTGTTGGTCGCGGGGGTCTTTTTACTCGTCAATCTCGTCGATAATGCGACGGCTCGTGTCAGACCTGCCCAGATGGTGAAAATAATTTATACGGTGGCGATGAGCTTGGCCGTTATCAATCTCGCGGGGGTACTATTATGAAATTTTTTACCCCCTTTAGGAAAAAATCGCCGTGGGTGCTCCATTACAATGCCGGAAGCTGTAACGGATGTGATATCGAGATCCTCGCGGCACTGGGACCGAAGTTTGATTTGGAACGTTTCGGGGTCATTAATACCGGAAATCCGAAACAATCCGATGTCTTTTTAGTAACGGGTCCGGTAACCTATCGCTCGCGTGAGCGGCTAGTGGAGCTATACTCCCAAATCCCCGAACCCAAAGTGGTGGTGGCGGTCGGATCGTGTACGACGACGGGGGGAGTGTTTCGGGGGATGTATAACGTCGAAGACGGGATTGACCGTTATATTCCCGTCGATGTTTATGTCCCCGGATGCGCTACAACCCCGCAACTCATCATTGATGCGCTGGTTAAAGCGGGTGAGATTTTGGAAGCAAAAAGCAAAGAGATCGAGAAGCCGTTTAAACTTTTCGGTGCCATCGAAACCATAGGAAATAAACTTAGCCGCCTGGGTATGGCAAAAAAGGTGGAAAACCATGACGAAAATTGAAACGACGTTAGCAACCCTTTTGGGTGATCTAGGGCGATTTTACGAAGCTAAAACGTGGCACTTTCTGAGTGTCAACGGGGTTGATCTAGGGGAAGGAAAAATCGAACTCCAATGGATTTTTTCCAAATACGGAGTCAAGGACGAGATCATCATCTACTATGCCCTCAGCGATTATGAAACCCCCGTCCCCTCGATTGTGAGTTTGATTCCCTCTAGCTTTATGGGAGAGAGGGAGATCGTCGATATGTTCGGGCTCAAAGTTGATGGGGCACAGAGAGGGCTTTATCTCGATGAAGATTCAAAGTCACACCCGCTAAGGGGGGAATCATGAAAAAAACCATCCAAATCCCTCTGGGATCTCAGCATATCTCTCTGCTGGAGCCGATTCGGTTTAAATTCGAGTGCGAGAACGAAAAGATCATCGGGGTAGACGCCGATGTGGGATTTGTCCATCGCGGTGTCGAATTGGCGTGTACCCGCAGTTTCGAGTTCAAACAGGTCGGGTACGTTGTCGCTCGTGTCTGCGGTTTGTGCGCCATTACCCATTCGCTCTCGTATACCCTCGCGGTTGAAAAATTGCTGGGCTATGAGGCGAATGAACGGATTAAATATCTGCGGATGCTGATGGTGGAGTTAGACCGTATCCATTCTCATATGCTCTGTCTCGCCCATACGGCGGAGAATGCCGGATTTGAAGCTCTTTTTATGCAGATTATGGGAGACCGTGAATTGATCATGGACGTGCAAGAAGCAATCAGCGGCAACCGCGTTCAGTTCGATTATATCTCGATCGGCGGAGTGAACCGCGATCTGACGCCTGAGCTGGTGGCGATGATCCATACAAATCTCACGCTGCTCTCCGAGAAAATCGATACGTTGATTGGGCTTTTTGACAACAACTGGTCGCTTTCGCTCAAATACAAAGGGGTAGGGGTATTGAGCCTCGAAGATGCCTATACCTATAATGCTCTTGGACCGTTGGCACGGGCGGCGGGATTGGCAACCGACGTTCGTGCCGAGACAAGCGATTTTCCCTATGAAGAAGTGGGATACAAAATGATCCTCGAATCCGGCGGTGACATCCATGCGCGCAATTTTGTCCGTCTTCGGGAGATTGTCAATTCGATTGCTATGTGCCGCAACATCGTGGATAATCTCCCCACAGGAGAGATACAGGAAAAAGCCAAAGGAAAACCAAACGGTGAAGCAGTCGTTCGTGTCGAAGCGCCGCGCGGAGAGCTCTTTTATCTGGTGCGGGGGAACGGTCAAAATATGTTGGAGAGGGTTCGTATCAAAACCCCGACTTTTTCGGCAATTCCTGCTATGATGGAGGTGTTTAAAGGCTCTGAATATGCCGATGCTCCTGCCATTCTCGCCTCTTTCGATCCGTGCATGTCCTGCACGGCAAAGTAGGAGAGTACCATGTTTAAGTCGATGTTTGAGGCGTTTATAAATCTTTTTAAGCCGATACGTACAGTGAAGTATCCTGCAGAGGATATTGTCCTCCCCAGCGGCTATCGCGGGCTAATAGAGTATGGGATAGAGGCGTGTATTTTTTGCGACAAATGTGAAAAGGTATGCCCGCCGGGGGCGATTTTGTTCTATCAGCATGAGGACGGGGAGAAAGAATATCGCTATAATCCCTGGGTTTGCATCTATTGCGGTGAGTGTGTCCGTGCCTGTCCGAAACCTGAAGAGGCTTTATGGCAAAGCGAAACAAAGCAGAGCAGTGCTATAAAAGAGGATGAGGCAAACGAGGGGTGGTTTGCATGGGAAGAGGCATGCAAAAAAAGCCGTGAAGAGTATGCTGAAGCCAAGAAGGCAGCTAAAATCCAAAACAAGAGTGAGGAGTAAAGAGTGCGTATCGTAATCGTCGGAGGCGGGATAGCCGCCGTTTATATTGCCAATACTCTGATGGAGCGCTCACCCCAAAGTGAGGTCGTTATTGTCTCGGACGAAGAGCATGCCCCTTATGATCGTATCCATTTGTGCAAACTGGTGGAGGATTGTAAGTGCGTCGACTCGATAGAGTTGGAGCTTAATCCAGCTGTTCAGCTGGAACTGAACCAAAAGATTGTTTCGATCGACACGAAAGAAAAACGTGTTTTCAGCAACTCTGCAGCCTTTCACTACGATAAGCTCATTCTAGCAACAGGCTCAATTCCAAAATCTCTGTTTGATATTTCCCGCATTGAGAATGCGGCGACGTTTCGAAGCCAGAAGGATTGCGAAGCGATTGCACAGGGGATGATCGGCAAAAATGTCGTAATCGTCGGAGCGGGACCCATCGCACTTGAACTTCTCGATACCTTGATGCGCAGTGATGCACCGAAGAGTATCACATTGCTGGTGCGTAAAAACTATCTCTATTCTGAGGTGATCAGCCGTGAGGGGTTGGCGTTGATTCGCGGTATCTTCGAAGCTGATCCGAGGGTTCGTATCCAGTTTAACGATCAGATCACGGACAAAGAGATTTCGGGAAATACGATCACCAAACTGATCACGTCTCAGCGTGAAATCGAAAATCCGTTCCTCATTTTCGGTGTCGGGATTGATCCTAATATCCCTTATGCGCGTGATGCGCTCGAATGTGATCGCGGGATTTTGGTCGATGAGCGCCTTCGTACGTCTGATGAAAACATCTACTGTGTCGGTGAAGCGGCACAGCAACGCGCAGGTGGATTTATCGCCGGGCGGGTGAAAGAATGCACCCTCCAAGCCGATGTCGCTATTGCGAACCTTCTCGGGGATGAGAGCAAAACGTTTAAAGAAGAGGTCTCTCTCGATGGATTGAAAGTGGGATCGTTCTTATTTGCCGACGTGAGCGCTACCGATTTTAATCCCAAAGATCCTGAGAATGAAACGATTTTGATCACTCATGGGGATCGAATCGATCAGTACATCGTCAATAATGATCGGCTAAAACGGTTCATCGGGATCAATACCAATATCGATCTCCTTGCCCTCAAACGGCTGATTGAAACCGATTCGCCGATCGATGCGGCCTATCTCTACTCGAACCGTTTGATGTCAGAATATGGGCGGTTAGTGTGTAGCTGCGAAGGGGTGCATGAGCTAGAATTAGTGGATATCATCAAAGAGAATGCGGTGACGTCGTTTGCCGATTTAAAAGAGCACTCGAAAGCGGGACGGACGTGTGGACGGTGTAAACAAGATATTTGTGCGATCATTACTGCTACTCCGGTCGATCCGGTAGAGGCGGCACGGCTTCGCCAAGAGCGCCTCGATGCGGCACAGGCGGCGGAGCTGGAAAAAGTACGTGCACGGATCGAAAAATACAACCGTCTCCACCCGTCTAATCAGCTAAGTAGCCAGAACTTCCATGAAGCGTTGGAATCATTTGAAATGAGCCGTGAATTTAACCGCTGGATTTCAATGATCACCGCATCGATGCATCTGCATCCTCAGTATGAAGAGGTTGTGGGAGAGGGGGTGACGCAACTCAACAAAATCCCGATTATTTGGTTGGAACTCTCCGACTGTACGGGAAACTCCGAAGCGTTTATTAAAACCTCTCATCCCAAAGTGGACGATCTGATCCTTAAATACATCTCACTCGATTATCATGAGTTACTGATGGCGGCATCGGGGGATCAGTCGGAGTCTGCTTTAGAGAGCATACTCCACAATGACAGCGGAAAATATGTTTTGATCGTCGAGGGGGCGGTTCCTATGGGCATGGGCGGCAAATTTTTGCGTATCGGACCGAAGGGTGAGACGGGAGTTGATTTGCTTCGTCGTGTCGCTAAAAATGCTGCAGCTGTGATCGCGGTTGGATCATGTGCGTATGATGGCGGAGTTGTTGCGGCGGCTCCCAATCCGACCGGTGCCGTCGGTGTGTCAGAAGCGCTGGGACGAGCTGATATTATTAATCTCCCCGGATGCCCGACCAATCCGATCAATATCGTTGGAACCTTGTTGCAATACATTATGTTCGACGAATTCCCGAAGCTTGATAGCCACAACCGTCCCGAATGGGCGTACGGCTTCCGTGTTCATGACAACTGCGAACGACGCGGTCACTACGATGCTGATGAGTTTGTCCGTGAATGGGGCGATGAGGGGGCGAAAAAAGGTTGGTGTCTCTTTGAGATGGGATGTAAAGGACCATACGCCGATCTTAACTGCTCACTCGTTAAATTCAACGAAGGGACAAGCTGGCCGGTACAAGCGGGACATGGATGTTTTGCTTGCGGTCAGGGTAAAATCGCATTTGACAGCTACGCCAATAATCGTAAATTAGAGGAAAAACCCAATGAGTAAGAAAATAATCATAGATCCGATTACACGAATCGAGGGGCATTTACGGATCGAGGTAGAGATTGATGAGAATAATGTTGTCACCGAAGCGTGGGCTTCAGGGCAACTTTTTCGGGGGATCGAGACGATTTTAAAAGGGCGTGACCCGCGTGATTCGGGATTGATTGCCCAGCGTATCTGCGGCGTGTGTACGAATGTCCATTATCGTGCCTCGATCAGTGCGGTGGAAGCGGCATACGGTATTGAAATACCTCATAATGCCGAGATTATCCGTAACCTCGTTACCCTTTCCCTATTCGTTCAAGATCATATCATCCATTATTATCACCTCCATTCCCTCGATTTTGTCGACATCACGGGGGCGCTCAGTGCCGATTGCAGCAAAGCTGCCAAAGATGCAGAGCAGTGGGGTGAACACCCTTATCGCAATTCGGATGGGCATCTCGAAGCGATCAAAGAGAAATTGGAAGGGTTTGTCAAAGCGGGACGGTTGGGACTGTTTGCCAACGGCTATTGGGGACACGCCGCTTATCGCTTCAGCCCCGAAGAGAATCTTGTCCATATGAACCACTACCTTGAAGCGTTACGGATACAGAGAGAACTCTCAAAAGCGGTGGCGATTTTTGCAGGTAAAACGCCGCATCCTCAAAACCTCGTTGTGGGAGGGGTGACGAGCGTCGCCGATATGCTCAACCCTCAGCGTCTGAACGATTTTCTCTTTATCATCAAAGAGACGAGGGATTTCATCGAACGTGCCTATATCCCCGATATGGTAATGCTTGTCAATGCGTATCGCGACTCGATAAAAGCAGGTGAGGGGCGTGCAGTCGGGAATTTCATGTGCTGCGGCGGATATCGTTTCGGTAAAGATCAGCAGCTCTTTAGCAGCGGCGTCATTAAAGGGCATAATTTTGACTCTATTGAGCCGTTTGACAGCAGTAAAATTACCGAAGAGGCATCACGTTCGTGGTATGAAAACGATGCTCCGCTTTCACCGTATGAGGGGGATACGACACCATTTTATACCGATTTAAACGATGACGGATCGCTTAAAACCGAGGGAAAATACACATGGGTCAAAGCACCGAGGTATGATGGAAATGTTATGGAAGTGGGACCATTAGCTCGGATGATCGTCGGATACTCTAAAAATTCACCGATTATTCGCCCCTATATGGAGAGGTTTATGAAACGCTCGGGGATGGAGCTGATCGATTTCTCGACGACGATAGGGCGCAATGCGGCGCGCGCGGTGGAAGCGCAAATCTGCTGCGATTATCTGTTTGATACGATGAGTGATTTGATCGAAAATATCAAATACTACGATGAGACGACGTGGACAAAATATGTGTTTGAAGAACTTCCGCATGAGGCAAAAGGGGCAGGGATTTTCGAAGTACCGCGCGGCGTACTCGGGCACTTCGTCCGTATCGAGGAGGCTAAAATCGCCAACTATCAGGCGGTAGTACCGACAACATGGAACGCTTCCCCTAAGGGAGCCAAAGAGGGGCGCGGAGCATACGAAGAGTCGTTGATAGGGATTAAACTTGCCGATCCCTCCGCCCCACTCGAAGTATTGCGCGCCGTTCACTCGTTTGATCCGTG
>CAWJRP010000031.1:0-13768 GCA_963845295.1 Sulfurimonadaceae bacterium
GACAATCCACAGTGCGGGCTATTTTATCCCTATGGCAACCAATCTGGAATTAATGGAAACTCTGGATCGTTATACGGTCGAGAAAGTTCTGAACCATCTTAAAGAGAAATATTCATCATCGGGAATGGCAATTAATTTAAGCTGTGACTTTATAAAAAAAGAATCAAATCGTGAATGGCTTCGTGCAAAGCTTGAAGCATTCAGAGATGAGAGTGAATCGGTTTTGTGGTTCGAAGTGAGCAATTCGGTCGCGATTAATGAATTGGTAGCATTGGAATCACTCTCGAGTATGCTTAAAACATTTGGTTACCGTTTTGGAATCGACCATTTTGTTCTCCCTGAGAGCGGGGCGGGGTACCTTCAGCGGATTCGTCCCGATTATCTCAAATCCAATGTGACGTATCTTCAAGATATATTGTATGACAAAGATACGGGCAATGCGCGTGAAAGTCTCAACAATGTGGCAAAAAGTCTGGGCATTACCCTTATTGGGATAAATATCGAAGAATCGAAGCAGATGGAGGAGCTCAAAGAACTTGGAGTTACAAGGTTCCAGGGATCGTTTGTCTCTCCTGTTGCACTGCTAAAATAGCGGTGCAACACTCAAAAATTATAAATTTAACTGAACCTCTTTGTAAGAGACCTCACCGTACAATCGCGTTATGAAAACAATTACCCCTGAAACTTTTCGCTATTTACCCACAACTCGTGCCGAAATGGATGCACGTGGATGGGATCAATGTGATGTTATCCTCGTCAATGGTGATGCCTATATTGATTCACCGTTTATCGGTGTGGCGGTGGTAGGGCGTATATTGGAGCGGGAAGGGTATCGTGTCGGGATTATCGGACAGCCTGATATCAACAGTGATGATATGAAACGTTTGGGTGAGCCGAGACTTTTTTGGGGAGTGAGCGGCGGAAGTGTCGATTCGATGGTCTCCAACTACACCGCGACCAAAAAATTCCGCAACAACGATGATTATACCCCCGGTGGTGTCAATAATAAACGACCTGACCGTGCGGTGCTGGTCTATACCAATCTGATCCGTCAGTATTACAAAAACACCGTTCCTATCGTTTTGGGAGGGATCGAAGCGAGTTTGCGCCGTGTTACCCATTATGACTACTGGACGAACAAACTGCGCAAACCGATCCTCTTTGATGCCAAAGCCGATTATCTGATCTACGGGATGGGGGAGGGGGCGATTATCGCTCTGCCAAAAGCACTTGAGCAGTGGAGAATCTCCTCACAACATTCGCGGGGTGTGTTATATCTCCAAAGAGCCGCGTGAAGGATATTTGACATTACCGTCTCATCAGAGAGTGTTTGGAAGACAAAGAACAATATATCGATCTATTTGATGCGTTTTACGATAATAATGACCCCATTTCTGCCAAAGGGTTGTGTCAAGAGGTGGACGGACGCTACACTATTCAAAATCCTCCTGCCGATTATCTGGATGAGAACGAGATGGATGCGGTATCTGCATTCCCGTTTACCCGTGAACTTCATCCCGTACCACCGCCCGCAAGGTGCTGTGAAGTGTTTGGAGACGATCAAATTCTCGATCATGACCCATCAGGGATGTTGGGGAGAGTGTAATTTTTGTGCTATCGGTGTCCATCAGGGACGTACTATCCGCACACGCAGTGAAGAATCGATACTAGCCGAGGCGACACAGTTTACCGAGTATAAGGATTTCAAAGGGATCATCAGCGATGTCGGAGGTCCAACGGCAAATATGTACGGCTATGAGTGTAACAAAAAGCTCAAACACGGTACGTGTGATCATCAGCGGTGTGTCGATGATACCCATCTGTGCAAATCGATGAAAGTGGATCATACCCGTGTTATCAATCTTCTGCGACGTCTTCGTGAAGTGCGCGGGATCAAAAAAGCGTTTGTCGCTTCAGGGGTCCGTTATGATCTCATCAATGAAGACAAACGTCAAGGGTATGAGTATCTCAAAGAGATGGTGAAACATCACATCTCAGGACAGATGAAAGTGGCACCTGAACATACGTCGGATCATGTTCTGCATCTGATGAACAAACCGGGAAAACAGACTCTCGTCGATTTTAAAAAGCTCTATGATCAAGCTCAACCGTGAAGAGGGGAAAAAGCAATTTTTGACCTACTATCTCATTGCTGCCCATCCGGGATGTACCGAAAAAGATATGCATGATCTAAAACGTTTTACGACGGATGAGCTAAAGATGAATCCCGAACAGGCACAGGTATTTACCCCGACACCGGGAACCTATTCGGCGGTGATGTACTACACCGAGATGGATCCCAAAACCCGCGAAAAAATCTTTGTCGAAAAAGATACGGCGCGCAAAGAGAAACAAAAACAGATCGTTGTTGCAAAAGAGAGTTTTAAAAGCGGATTTGCGAGTTAAACCGCTTATTTAATTACGATAACGGTTCGGGTTTACCGGTAAAATACCCTTGTGAATAGTCGATCCCACGTGCTTTTATAGAGCGATAGATTGCCTCGTCGCTGACAAATTCCGCAATCGTCTCTGCCCCGATTTTTTCGGCAAAATCGATAATTGTTTCAACAATAATCCTGTGGCGTTCGTTGTTGGTAATGCCGCTGATGAGTGACCCGTCAATTTTTATATAATCAACCCCGAGTTTGAGGATGTTTTCAAAATTGGAGTAGCCCGTTCCGAAATCATCTATCGCGATTTTTGCCCCTAATGCTTTTACCTGAGTAATAAAGCGGGTTACTATTTCATAGCTTTCAATCCCCTCAGATTCCAAAATTTCAAAAACGATGCGTGAAGCAGTCTCGGTTTGGATAATGGTATTAATGATCTCCTGAACGGTATGGGGATCTCTCATATCGCTATCTGAGAGATTGATCGAAAATTCCTCTGTTCGATTTGCAAAGACAGTACAAGCCTGATAAACGACTTCACGGGTAATTTGGGGATATAGTTTTGTTTTTTTGGCGATGGGTAAAAATTCCATCGGAGGGATCAAATTGCCCTGTTCGTCGATCATACGGACAAGGGTTTCGTATTTGTCAATATTTCCTGTAGACACATTGACGATAGGCTGATAGTAACATATGATCCGTTGATTGGCCAACGCCTTACGTACGGCTGCCGCCATGGCAATATTGGTACGATAGGTCTCTTCTATATTTTCAGTTTGTTCATAAAGGGCGATCGGAATTTTTTTCTCTTTAGCCATATGCAAAGCGATGTCGGCACGGGTGAGGAGTTTCCCCTCACCGATTGCAGCACCGACGGTCATACGGATGTTTAAAATTTCATCTCCGATGATAAACACTTTTTCTTCAAACAATGACATCAAGGTAACGATTCTGTGTCGAAGGGTTTTCCACGTCAGATCATCGTATAAAAGGATGGCAAACTCATCCCCTCCCGTACGATAAGGGGCGTAATTCATCTCATTAAACCATTTTCCGATCTCTTGCAAAATAGCGTCACCGGCATCAATACCGAAAAAATCGTTAACTTCTTTGAAATCGTCTATATTGAAGAGGACACATGCCCTCGGTGCCTTGTCAGACATATCGGCACTGATTTTTTGACGGTTAGGAAGGTTGGTAAGCTGATCGTAATAGGCCATTGTCAGTAATGTTTGTTGATGGAGCTCGATTTGGGATTCATACTCCGAACGCTTCAACACCATATTGACGAAAATGGCGCAGATTTCAAGAAGACGTTTATGAAAATCAGAAGGGGAACGGTGTTCAAACGAACTGAGTGCGAAACTTCCGATTGCATGTTTGATATGATTGCGAATGGGCATCGACCAGCATGAGCATAAATTAAAATCGAAGGCTATTTGGCGGATGTCGGTCCAACGTGCATCTGTCTTGGTGTCGTGTACGTATTGCGGCTCGTTATGAAAGACCGCATTGCCGCATGAACCGCCGCCGACCCCAGGTTTAAGCCCCTGAAGTGCTTCATGCCCGACTGGCGGGATTGAAGGGGCAGAGATAACATTCATTAGACCGGTTTTGGGATCAAGGAGCATAACGGATGCTACAGAGTTTGGGAGTGTTTTTTCTGCCATCTCACACAGTTTTGAGAGAATTTCTTGCTCACTCGGTTCGATGGTCAGAAGTTCAAAAATACTTTGTTGGAGATCAAGGATTTTATTGTATTCGAATGGGGTTAAAACAACTTCTTCGTTCTCTAGTGCAAAACTATTTAGTGCATTATTACTCATTTTATCCCTTGCTTTTAGGTTATGAAGAAATAGCATTTTTATAAATATCGGAGATTATACACAAAATTAAAATCTGTTGTGTTGCAATGGCAGGTATAGAAAAAAATATTTTACACTGAAATCATAAGTGGAACAATTTTTGCGCTCTTACCTCTCTTTTAGCTTCGGTAACTTACAATTAACACTTCAAACTTAACACTACGGAACCATTTTTGCGAATCGATAAATTTTTAAATGCCGTCAATCTGACTAAACGACGTGCCGTCGCACAGGATATGATCGGCGAGGGTGTTGTCTACATCAACTCCAAAGCAGTGAAGCCCGCTAAAAACGTTGTGATTGGTGATATTATCACTCTCGTTTATCTCGAAAAAGAGATGAAATATGAGGTTTTAGATATCCCGACGATCAAATCGACCCCAAAATCGCAACAGCATCTCTATGTGAAGGAGCTCTCATGAATTCTATGAAAACAGACTTCGAAGCTCTCTTTGAACATAGAATGTCAGATGAGCAGATGCGGGAGTTTTTACTCTCGCTAACCTTGAACGGCGATACCTCTTCATCGATGATCGCTACGGCGGCTGAGGTAATGAAGCGTCATGCCCTGACCCTCAATGTAGCACCGGAGCTGAAAGCCAAGTTGATCGATGTCGTAGGGACAGGGGGAGACAAAAGCGGCAGTTTCAATGTTAGCTCCACTGTCTCTATCCTCCTCGCTGCCTGCGGTGCGTATGTCGCTAAACACGGGAATCGATCCATCACCTCTAAATCGGGAAGTGCCGATGTGTTGGAACATTTGGGGATTAAACTCGATTTGAGTCTGGAAAAAAGTGCACGATTGCTTGAAGAGAGTGGATTTACCTTTTTGTTCGCTCAGTATCACCATCCGGCGATGAAATTTATTATGCCGATACGCCGATCAATCCCGGAAAAAACTATTTTCAATATTTTGGGACCTCTCACCAATCCGGTAGGACTCTCTAAAATTCTCCTCGGGGTTTTTGATGAGGTATTTGTCCCGAAAATGGCGGAAGCGGCACGTGAGTTGGGGATGCGCTCAGCAATCGTGGTGAGCTCGCGTGAAAAGATGGATGAGATCAGTATCAGCGATATCACCTATGCGGGACGGCTTCATAACGGAATAATAGATTATTTTGAGATCGATCCTGAGCAATATGGGATCAAAAAAGCCCCCTTTGAAGCGATTTTGGGCGGAGATGTTGAAAAAAACGCAATGATATTCGCAGATGTTCTTCATAATCGTGCTACCGATCCTCAAAGAGATATGGTTCTCATCAATGCCGCATATGCTCTGATCGCCGATGGGATGGCTAGGGATGTTCAAGAAGCACTTGAGATTGCCAGAGACGCCCTTTTAAGCGGCAAAGCGGCTGAGAAACTCAAACAAATCGTATCGGTCTCTTCAAAGTTATGATGAAATTACCTCTGAATGAATTGTCGGTGGTGTGTGAGCGTATCGTTACGGAACTTCCTCATGGCGGGGTCGTTGTTTTACAGGGGGATTTGGCGAGTGGGAAGACTACTCTTACCCAAGCTTTTTCCCGTTATCTCGGATTGGAAGATGCGGTCACCTCTCCCACTTTTTCGCTTCAGCAACGTTACGGTGATACGTTATACCATTACGATCTTTACAACTACGGGTTTGAGAAGTTTCTCTCGCTGGGGATGATGGAAGAGCTGGAGCGTGAGGGGTATCACCTGATAGAGTGGGGGGATGATACCCTCATCGGATGGCTTAAACGTGCCGGAATAGAGTCTGTTATTTTAAAAATTACCAAATGCGATGAACAATCGCGATGTTATGAGGTGCAAAGTGCATGAATTGAAAATTGAAAATTTGGTCAAAACGATCAAAAACCACGAAATCGTTCGCGGCATTAGCATGGAACTTCGTACCGGTGAAGTGGTCGGGTTGTTAGGACCGAACGGTGCGGGTAAAACGACAACGTTTTATATGGTTTGCGGTCTGATCGAAGCGACGGGGGGAAAAGTCTATATCGACGGTGAGGATGTCTCTCATCTGCCGTTGCATAAACGCTCCCGTATGGGGATCGGTTATCTTCCGCAGGAAGCATCGATTTTTAAAGACCTTACGGTTGAAGAGAATCTTATTATTGCGGCGCAAGCGGGGGATCTTGATTCTGAAATGGCCGAAAAACGGATCGAGGAGTTGTTAGAGATGTTTAACATCGAGCCGATTCGCAACCGTCGTGGAATCAATCTCAGCGGGGGAGAACGCCGTCGTGCCGAAATTGCCCGTGCATTGGTCAATAAACCCCGATTTCTCCTTTTAGATGAACCTTTTGCCGGAGTCGATCCGATTGCGGTAATGGATATCCAAGGGGTCATTTCCCAATTGGTTGAATACGGTATCGGTGTATTGATTACCGATCATAACGTCCGTGAAACGTTAGCGGTATGCGATCGCGCCTATGTTATTAAAAGCGGCGAATTGCTTGCTTCTGGTACAAGTGATGAGATCGCCAACAACCCGGATGTGCGTCAGCACTATCTCGGTGAGTCGTTTAAGTTCTAATATCATATGTTACGGGTCAAAACAAACGTCGAGCTAAAAAATAAGCTCTCCAACACCCTTCGCAACTGGCTTCCGATTCTTCAATCGAGCCTGAGTGATTTGGGTGATGCGATGGCTCCGTTTGTTGAAAGTAACCCTCTAATCGATATAAAATCGGGATATGAAGAGTCTTTTGAATCTCGAATTCCGAAAAAAATCCAATACGGTTATGTCCAAAACTCACACAGTGAAGCGATAGAAGCTCTAACGGTTCAACACAAAGGGTTGTTTGATATCCTCGAAGAGCAGATCGACGGCTCACTTTTTCCTACCCCTATATCTCAGCTCATCGCAAGACACGTCATTGAAAATCTCGATGAGGGGGGATACTATGAGGGAGATACGGATGCCTTTTGCGAATCTGAGGGGATCAGTGTTGAGCAGTTCGAAAAGATACGTCTCCGTTTTATCCACGTAGAACCGGTCGGTATCGGTGCACGCGATGTCAGCGAATCGTTTTTGTTTCAACTCGAATCTTCTTCGATCAGTGATGCAGGATATACCCTTGCGCGCGAAATGATTACCCACATGGATGAACTGGGGCGTTTTCGCAAAGATGGCGCTTTTGAGGAAGCGATGAAGGTTGTCGGAAGCTTTAAAAACCCCCCTGCAATCGACTATTTGGAAGATTCACATCAAGTGATTCCCGATTTGATGATTTATAATGATCCTGAAGAGGGGATTGAAGTACGTCTCAATGATCAATATTATCCCGGGATAACGATTGACACCGCTTACGGGGTCGATCACCCTTTTGTCCGTGAAAAACTCAAAGAGGCGAAGAGCCTTGTTGATGCGTTGGAGATGCGTAAAGCAACCCTCTATAAAGTGGGATTGATGATCGTTGAATACCAATACGACTTTTTTACCGGCGGTGCAATTAAGCCTCTGACCCTTAAAACATTAGCCGATGAGTTCGGGCACAATCCATCAACGATTTCACGGGCGATTGCGAATAAATACATCGCGTGTGATCGGGGAATGTATCCGATGAAAGACTTTTTCACGACCGCTATCGATGAGGATATCTCTAATGCCTCGATCAAAGATTATGTGGCGGAATTGGTTAAAAACGAATCGCATAAAAAACCGCTGAGTGATATGAAACTTCTTGAGATGATCCAAGACAAATTCAAAATAACGATGGTGAGACGTACGATCGCGAAATATCGTAAGCAGCTCAATATCGCAGGATCATCCGAGCGTAAAGCGCTCTATCTCTTAGGGCGTTCTTGAGAGATATCCGAGCCTACCTCGATGCGGAGGTAGAAGCACGTAATTGCAGTGATGAACTCTGCAACGAGCGTCCCGATCCGCTGATGGTTGCGAGAACTTCTATGGATCAGCATCATGCCCTAACATGTGCACTTTTTGCGTATGGCAGTGCCAAAGCGATTGTCGCTTTTCTCTCTTCATTGGATCACGATTTAATCGATTCGGATGAAAAGAGATTACGTCACCGATTAGAGGGTAAATATTACCGTTTTCAAAACAGTGAAGATATTGTCCAATGGTTTATGACACTGCAAGCACTCAAACGTGCAGGGGGGGCAGAACAGATTTTTATGATGGGGTATTCTGAGGGGCTCCTTAAGGGGATAACATCCCTTATTACTGCCCTTTATGATCTTAATCCGTATCGCTCGAGGGGGTATGAGTTTTTAATCGGTAAACCGATCACCTCTATCGCAAAAGCTTCCGCGATGAAGCGGTGGATGATGTATCTTCGATGGATGGTACGGAAAAATGAACTTGATATGGGAATATGGAGCGGTGTAATACCCCGTGATCTGATTATGCCGCTCGATACCCACACGTTTAATGTTTCACGCCGCCTGGGCCTTTTAAATCGCTCTGTGTGTGATATGAGAGCTGCACTGGAACTCACTGAAACACTCAGAGGGTTTGATCCGCTTGATCCTCTTAAATACGATTTTGCCCTCTATCGGATCGGACAGGAAAAAATACTTACGATACCAGAGCGCAAATGAGGGACATTTACAGATTGTGGTACAATCTCATCCATCAATTTAGCAACTATAAGAAGTTTACCTTTTAATGAAAAAAATTTTAATCGTCAGTGACGGAGCTATCGGTCAACACTTTATCGAACGTGTTATCGGTACGTATACCAGTGAAAATCTATATTATATTGTCCAGACAAACGATAAAATTTTTGATGGATACAATCCCGCACGGTACAAATTTTTTCAATTTGATCCTACCAGTTTTTATAAAATTTCCAATCTTTTAAAGATGGATTTTTGGCAAGTGGTATTGGTGATGGAAAATCAGAGTGATTTGGACAACACGATAAAAAATATCCGTCTGTATAAACCCTCGCTTCGTATTATTGCCCTCGATTTATGGAATACAATAAGTCCGTGTGATGATGTGGAATGGGTCAATGTCCAAGAGCTTGTCGCCGCCAATATGATCGATTATCTCCCGAATATCCCGGTTTTAGCCAAAAATATCGGATTGGGTTCGGGTGAGATTATGGAAGTATTGGTTCCGTTCGGAAGCTCATTCGTCTACCGTCATATCGGCTCGATTGAGCAAAAAAACTGGAAGATAGCGGCCATTTATCGTAATCGGCAGCTTATTATCCCCAGCGACAACAAAATGATTCAACCCAATGATACCTTGGTGTTGGTCGGAGATCCTGCGGTTTTGCGTTCCATCTATCGGGCGATTAAACGTGAACTCGGGCAGTTTCCCGCTCCGTTCGGTTCTAAAATCTACCTTTACATCGATATGAGTATCGAAAAAACGTCCGCGATCATGGCATTGGTCAGACGAAGTATATTCGTTCAAAAGAAGCTTCGTCAGCAGCTTATTATTAAAGTGATTAATCCCGGTGATATTGATGTCTTACGGATGATTAAAGCCTCTGCCGGAGGTGATATTACTATTGATATTGACTACAGTTGTATTTCGGATGAGGAAATGATCCTAAATGACATCAAAAAGTATCATATAGGACTTTTTGTGGTTTCTCGCAGAACCTTTTCCATCAAATCAATTCGTAAAAAACTCTATGCCGGCAATGTCCCTGTATTGAAGCTTGCAGAGAGATCGTTTTCGTCATTGCATGAGAGTGTCGTGATCTTGAGTGATGAGGGACATATCGAAAATATTTCGACCACGATATTCGACGTCTCTTCCCAATTCGGGTTTAATCTTGAACTTATCAATTATACGAATGAAGAAGGATCGGATAAGCAGGAGGTTATTGAGCATTTTAATAATCTCTCTGCTATCTTTTCCAAATCGATTCACGTTTCTACCCAAGAGACAAATCCGATTCGAGAACTGTGTGAGAGGGAAAATTTTCTTCATGTTCTTCCGTTTACCTCTAAAATATTTAAAAACCCGTTCAGTGCCTATTTCTCAACCGACCCCGAAGTCCTTTATCGCAAATTAGGACATTACCACCAGCTTTTTATTCCGACGCAAATTTAGCCCCTGACAAGAGGGTTTTAAGTCATCTTTTAGTAATATATATCTCATTGTGTAACAACTTAATTTATCAGGTTTTTCTATGACGATATCTATCAATCTTAAACGTGTTATTGACGATTCTTACCCTATTCATATCGGTCCATTGCCCGAGATAAAATTCGAGGGGAAAATCGTTGTTTTGACCAACCCGAAAGTGGCGGGATTGCATTTAAAAACCCTCCTTTCGAAATTGAGCGCTAAAGAGGTATATGTTGTTACGATTCCTGATGGCGAGCAGTTTAAAACGTTAGAGACGATAGAGACGATTTTGGATCGGATGTTCGATCACCGACTTAACCGTAAATCGCTTTTGGTCGCTTTCGGCGGTGGCGTTATCGGAGATATGGGGGGATTTAGTGCGAGTCTTTATAATCGCGGAATCGACTTTATCCAGATCCCTACAACTCTTCTCTCTCAAGTCGATGCGAGTGTCGGCGGAAAAACGGGAGTCAACAATCAATACGGCAAAAATCTGATCGGTGCATTCCATCAACCCCGCGCCGTTTATATCGATCCGAGTTTCTTATCCAAACGCTTCCTTCTCGTGAATTTGGGGCAGGGGTTGCCGAGATCGTTAAAATGGCAGTGACCTTTAACGCATCATTTTTTGAGTGGTTGGAACAAAACGATTTACGCGAGGGGGAGAACCTTCTTAGCGCTATCTCTAAAGCGGTAGAGACCAAAGCGGCGGTTGTAGAAGAAGACGAAAAAGAGCAGGGGCTTCGAGCCGCTCTTAATTACGGTCACACTTTTGGGCATGTCATCGAAAACGAAACGAAATATGAAACCTATCTGCACGGTGAGAGTGTAGCTATCGGGATGGTGATGGCAAACACATTAGCCTGTGAGATGGGCTTGATGACTCACGAAGAAGCTGCTCGGGTTAAAGTCCTTTTGGCTCGTTACGATTTACCGCTTACCTATCCGATTAGTGATGTTGAAAAATTTTACCAAACCTTTTTCTTGGATAAAAAAAGTGCCGACAGTGCTATCACCTTTATCCTCCCTCGTGGAATCGGAGCGGTTGTGATTACCGATACGATTGAAGCTGCCACGGTGAAAAAAATATTGACTATGTTCCAAAGAGTAAGCGAGTGAGAGGGTATCGATTTTTTTTAGCGTTACTTTTTTTATCGCTTATAACTCTTAATGCCGCAAAAAATCAAGACAATTCTACGGAAGAACCAGCCGTTGAACTCTCTAACGAGGTGCAGATTGAAAATGCCCAAGGAGAGCTTTCAAAGATTCAAAAAGAGCTTTCGCGCGGCAATAGTGTTTGGCTTAAAAGCTATAACTCCTATATGGCGTATCAAGAATCTCGTAAAAGTCTTGCGAGAGGTATCAGCATCGCATTAACCAGTTAGAGGGATGGTCTCCGAGTGTCGAGCGCAAACTCGAAATTGAGGCACTTCAAGCCAAACAAAAAGTTCTAACCGATCAGATTGAGCTCCTTAAAGCGCAGGGAACATCACCGTTTGTTTCATTGCTCAAGCCCGATGAAGCTGGGCAGCTTCCAAGTATTACCAACCCTTTTGATATTGTTACCGGATTATCGTATGTCAAACGAATAAACGGTCAGTACAAAGATTACATTGTACGTGAAGAAGAACTGCAGGAGATTATCGGTTTGTTAGAGCGTCAAGTCGTTTTGTACAAAGATTTGATGCGTTTAAATTCAAAAGTGGATTATGAAGTAGAGCTAGATGCGACGTTATTGCAGGTCGAAAAGTTTAAACTCGCCCTTGATACCCTTATCTCCACGGCAGATTTGTATGAAAAACGGATCGAATCGACCGAAGCAAAAATCAATAAAGAGATCAAAGATCAGTTTTATAAACTACTTAATATCGGTGTTGTTATTTTGGTTCTTTTTGCCTTTTCACTTCTGTTAAAGCGTTATTGCAAAGCGCTATATCACTGATAATGAGCGGTTCTATACCGCTAACAAAATTGTTACGTTTATCAATGTGACGCTGATTATTTTAATATTTTTATTTAGCTATATCGATAATGTCGGTTATCTGGCGACGGTACTTGGATTTGCTTCTGCCGGTTTGGCGATTGCGATGCGCGATTGGTTTATGAGTGCATTGGGATGGCTAGTCATCGTTATCGGGGGATCTATCCATGTCGGAGATCGAGTCCGGGTAGAAAAAGACGGGATGATTTATGTCGGAGATGTGTTAGATATCTCACTCCAGCGTATGACTATTTTAGAAGATGTGACACTCACAACGGTTCAACTTAATCGTCGTGGAGGACGGATCATTTTTGTTCCGAACAACTATATTTTTACCTCTATGATTGCAAACTATACGCACGGGGCACTTAAAACAGTTTGGGACGGTATTGATATTGTTATCACGTTTGATTCCAATCATAAAAAAGCGGCTCATTTGGTTAAAGAGATTTGCCGTAAATACTCCAAAGGGTATACCGATATTACCCGTAAACAGCTCAACAAACTTCGAGATCGCTACAGTCTCAAAAATACCAATGTAGAACCGCGCGTATTTACCTTTATCGAGCCATACGGGATAAAAGTGAGCGGATGGTATCTGACCAATGCTTATGCGACGTTGACATTACGCAGTACCATTTCCGGTGAGATTAGTGGATGCGTTTAATGCTGAGGATGATATTGCGATTGCCTATCCGACACAGACTTTTTATACCTCACCTATTCTTCCTAAGTCGCCCCCTGCCGATGGATATATAATGAAGCCAAAAGTCTATTTTAAAACCTTTGGTTGCCGAACCAATGTTTTTGACTCTCAGGTGATGATGGGTGCACTGAGCGATTATGAAGTGACCGAAGAGGAGAGCAGTGCCGATATCGTCATTGTCAACTCCTGTACGGTGATTGCGGACACTCAAGGCATGGGGGTACAAGGGCTCATTGCCGTTCCGATCCCTCTTGGATCCTTCGCATTCGGCGTCATCTGGAAATTTGAGCGCGCCTACGAATTCGAGCCCTTGGATTTTATCCAGTCCAAGGCAACCAATGTGGCCTCCGCTGGAGTAGGGCCGGGGAACCCTCTCATATCGGCGTTTCTGGGCTATCGCATCCCGGTTGTCGGATTAAGGTAAAGACCAACTTTTATGGATCTGTCCTGGGTTATGGGCGCCCTTGCGGTTGGGGGCGCGGTGGTTTCGGTGACTTCGGCGTTTGTGTCGCAACGCGGAAAGGTTTCGACCGTGGCGACTCGGGAAAGCAGCCTACGAGTTGAATTCCAGGGCTTGCGGGAAGATAGCAAGCGTTCGACTGAAAGCCTCAATCGGGCCGTCGTGATGCTCGAAGTCTTGACGAACGAAGTACGGATTGTCAATCAGGTGACGGAGAAAACGCTCTCCAGCCTGGCCATTCGGCAAGAGGGCCACGCAAAACAAATCGCGGAATTGAGCGGCTCGGTTTCGCTCATCGCGGAGCTGCTCAAGGCGAAAGGGAT
>CAWJRP010000032.1:0-19213 GCA_963845295.1 Sulfurimonadaceae bacterium
CCCCTACTCCGAAATCGATTCGCCCCTGCACAATCATTACGGTGATCGGAAACGAGGTTTTATGGGCTTTCATCGATTGACCTGAGCGAAATACGATTCGGATCTCTTTGGTAAAATCATTGGTAATGAGCGGAGTGATGAGGGGTTGTGTATCGCCGTAAACGATATCGGCAGTAAATGAAGCGTGCGTCATGAAGATATCCTTTTTAAAAAGGATAATAACCTTATAGTAAAAATTAGTTATTGATTAATATCAAGAATGTGCCATCGGATGATGGCGGAGTACCGTCTCTTGGAGATTCTGCTTCTGGACATGGGTGTATATCTGCGTCGTTAGCAGCGATGCATGACCGAGAAGCTCTTGAACGACACGCAGATCGGCTCCGCCGAGGATCAGTGCCGTCGCGTAGGAGTGGCGAAGAGCGTGGGGAGAGACACCCAGATATTTTTGGGTGATTTTAAAGGCAGAAATACGGCTGAGAGGCTCACCTCGATAATTGAGCCACAGATGAGGGCGATTGTGATAGGGAGAGGCTTCCTGATACGCCCTGAGCGCTTTTAACGCCTCATGTGCTATCGGAACATAGCGCTCTTTTTCCCCTTTACCGTGGCGGATACGGAGCCATTCCCCCTCGATGTCCCCCTCTTCGACGATAAGACACTCGCTGATACGTGCACCCGTCGCATACAAAAAAAGGACCATTGCGTAATCGCGCAGTCCGATCCAATCACTGCGGTCAATCAGCCCCAGTGAATCTTGTATCGTCTCATACGACACAAATTTCGGAAGATTTTTCGGCACTTTGGAAAGGGCAAATTTTGACGATGATGAATCAAAGCGATTGCGATGGCAAAAGTCCAAAAAAGAGTTAAAAGCGGAGAGTTTTCGGTTGAGAGTTCGTTTGTTGGTAATCATTCCGAGGATTTGAAAAACGGTGTTTGAATCGATCTCGACAAGAGACTTTTGAGCGCTGTTTTCGATCTCGCTCAAATCATGGCTGTAGGCCTCGATCGTTCGAGGACTAAGTGCTTTTATAACGGTAATGTACTCGATAAAAGCCTCAAGCTCTTTCGACATTATTTGATATTGATGTAGCGGTCGTCAAAATAAAAACGTCCGTCTCCGAGGAAAATTTTATTATCGCTGTCCAAATCGATATCATAGACATCATACGACAAAAGATTTTTGGTTAAAGCGATCATATAACCTCTTTGCTCCAATGCGTAGACACGATCATTTTGAACACTAAGCCCTACGAAATGGGCAAACGAAAATTTCTTTTTAGCTTTGAACTGCAACGATGAACTTAGTGCGATAATCTCACCTTGCTTCGTTGCGAGCCAAATGCCATCAGAGGTGTAAGCGATATTGCGGATTTCATATTTTTCCCGCGCCTCTTTTTGAGAAAGTGCCAGAACACCGCTGCCGGTAGAAGCAACCAAATTATTGTCAATGACATTCATATAAGTAATATTGTTAAAATACTCGTCCGAACTGACAACGACGGAACGCAAAACCTGTTTTGTTTCAGAGTTGACGATCACAATTTTTCCATCAAGGGTTAAAAAGAGGACCAACTCTTTAAGAAAATAGGGGTTGGCAATTCGGGCATCTACCGCGATAGGGGCATTTGCGCTCTCTTTAAAAATGAGTTTTTTGCCATCAAGCGAATAAATCGCCATCTCATCGTTGGCAAACAAAACGGCTAGCGTATCATTTTGGATACTGGCTGCGGCAACACTGCGTTTAAATTCAAATGTTACTTTCCCGTCCGTTCCATCAGCCGGGAAAAGGACCAAATTCCCCTCAGGGCTCTCCGTGATGATCCACGTTTCGTTTGCATTGATCAAACGGTAATCTTCAGGAATTTTAATATTTTTTTCACCGTCTTTGGTCAACAATCGGCCGTTATCAAGTAATGCAGCCGATTGGTTTGATTGTGCGATCGAGGCACTTAAGTGACCGGCAGTTCGCCATTCACCTTTAATATTTTCAGGTTTATAAACCTCTTTATGAGAACACCCGCTAAAAAGAAGTGCTGCGGCAATCGGTACAATAGTTAATAATAATTTCATTCTTTTACTCCATAATGCTCAAGTGAGCCAGCAACTTGAAAAAGAGGAGAATCTTCAGCTATCAAAGCCAGTTTTTCATGTGCCGCTTTTGTATCCCCTTTTTCAATCGCATTGACTGCAAGTTCGAGTAGTGCCAGGTCCTTATAAAGAGCCCCCTGTTTTTTGGTGTATTGTTCCAGAGATTGAACATCGCCTTTAATCGCCGCCGCTTCATACGATGCGATATCAGCAACACCGAAAGCCTCAGAATTTTTAAGTCCTTCGAGAATAGTCACGTCATTTTGTGAAATTCCGCGAGACAATTTCCACACATCGTACAATTTTGGGTTATCATTTTTCAACGTTTGTTCCGCTTTTGCATCTGTCGGATTAGCCAGAAGGAGGTTAAATGCCGCATTGGAACTTTGCAATTTCGCATTCGTGTATGCTTGATAACCGATAGCTCCACCCACTGCCAATAATGATGCAACGACGACTGCGATCAAAGGTTTTTGGTATTTTTTTACGAAACGTTCCGTACGTATAGCACTCTCAAAAAATTTCTCTTCTGAATTCAACTCTTCTCTTACGGCTTCCATATTCTCTTTTAGACTCAAAACGGCTCCTGTCTCTCACTGTTCATTAATGGGGTAATAATATCTTACCCTACGTTAAAGTTTAGTAAACCTCTTTTTAGGGTACAATTATTTTCATAAATTTATCACAACTTAGGTTAACCATGCAAATTGACGAAACCCTACTACAACGCTTAGAAAAACTTTCATTTCTACAAATCCCCCAAGAACATCGTGAGGAGATGATATCACAGCTTAGTGAAATCGTCTCCTTTGTCGATAATCTCTCTGAACTCTCTACCGAAGGGGTAGATGCAACCTTTGCCATGTCAGACGCTCCGACTCATCTTCGTAATGATATCGGAACGGTTGATCGGACCATTAACGATGACATTCTAACCCATGCTCCCCATGCTCAAGAACATTTTTTCATCGTACCCAAAATTATTGAGTAAATAATGACACATATCTACGGGATAAAAAGTTGCGGGAGTGTCCAAAAAGCACTTAAATTTTTGGATCATCACTCCATAACCTATACTTTCCATGATTTTAAAGCTTCCCCCGTTACTCGTGAAAAGATCGAAAAATGGGCTTCAAAAGCTCCACTCACTCTCCTCTTAAACGCCAAAGGGACAACCTATAAGAACCTAGGTCTTAAAGCACTTGATCTCGATGAGAGTGGTAAAATTGAGTGGATGAGCAACCATAACCTTCTCATCAAGCGCCCCGTCATCGAATACAAAGAGCAGCTTATCGTCGGATTCGATCCATCTTACTACGAAGGGATACTTCTCTCATGAATACAACATTAGATATTTATAAACTCCTCAAAAGTGTCGTGGCCTATAAAGCCTCGGATTTACATCTTGTAAGCCGATCTGAGCCTCAGATCCGTATTGACGGTCGTCTTGTTGCCCTCAATCTACCCGTACTCGATGGGCGTATCATCGAAGAAATGGGATACTCCCTTCTCACTGAAAAGCAAAAAAAAGCATTTGAAGAGAACAATGAACTCGACTTTTCGATTGTTATTCCTGATGTCGGCCGATTTCGTGCCAACTATTACAAAACAATGGATGAAGTTGCCTGCGCATTTCGTATCATTCCCGTCACCATACCCTCACTCGATGATTTGAACGCAAAAAAAATATTTAAAGAGCTGATCAAACGGGAAAAAGGGCTGATCCTTGTTACCGGACCGACCGGTAGCGGTAAGTCAACAACCCTTGCGGCGATGCTGAATGAAATCAATATGACCGAAGCACGTCACGTGATCACGGTTGAAGATCCGGTTGAGTTTGTCCATAGCAATAAAAAATCACTCTTCTCCCACCGTAACGTTGGAACCGATACTAAAAGTTTCTCTAATGCACTTAAATATGCCCTACGTGAAGACCCCGATGTAATTCTGATCGGGGAGATGCGGGATCGTGAAACCATTTCTGCGGCGCTAACAGCGGCAGAAACGGGACACTTGGTTTTCGGAACCCTCCATACCAACTCTGCACCTCAAACAATCAACCGTATCATTGACGTTTTTTCGGGTGATGAGCAGCCTCAAGTTCGTGCGCAACTTTCTACCTCATTGATAGCCGTTATCTCACAAGCTCTTTTACCTAAAATCGGCGGCGGGCGTATCGCTGCCCAAGAGGTGATGATCACCAATCCGGCGATTGCCAATCTCATTCGCGAAGATAAGGTTCATCAGCTCTATTCTCAAATGCAGCTGAACCAACAAGTTACCAATATGACGACTCAAACCCAAGAGATTATCGATTTTCTACGTAAAAAATTGGTCAATAAAGAGACCGCTTTACAATATTCCAATAAGCCGGACGAACTCATTCGGATTATCGAAGCATTATAAAAATTCCTCCAAGGATGGGGGGAATCTTAAAATTTATTTCAAAACTCCCCTCTCCCATCCTTTTTTATCTAATATCAGTAGGTTAATAGATTATAATTGCTTACTATGAAATATGAAGATACCCTAAAACATTATCACCTCAAAGCAACGCCTCAGCGTATTGCCATCATACAGTTAATGAATGATGCCGGTCACATCAATATCGATGAGCTTTATCAGTCGATTCGAAAAAAATTCAGCTCAATCTCATTGGCTACTTTGTACAAAAATGTCAATACGATGTTGGAAGTAAGCCTTATACGGGAAGTTAAAATACCGGGACAAAAGACGAAGTATGAAATTCAAAAAGACTCACATGCACATGTAATGTGCAAATCGTGCGGAGAGCTCAAAGATATTGAGTATGATCCCGTTTCTATTTTACAAAAATCGATGGAAATGAGTCATTATAAAACTGAAGAGGTATCGGTTGTAGTATCGGGAATCTGTCCCGCTTGCCAAAAAAAATAAAGCGATAAGTTGGTGCTTCCGTTAAAACGGAAGCAGCTTTTAACGATGTGCCTCTTTGAGTGTGTCGGCGATCAAAAATGCCAATTCTAATGATTGGTCTGCATTCAAGCGCGGATCACAATGAGTGTGATAGCGGCTTTTTAGATTCTCTGAAGTGATCTCAAACGATCCCCCCAAACACTCCGTAACATTTTTGCCGGTCATCTCTAAATGAACCCCGCCCGCATACGTACCTTCTGCTTTGTGTACTTGGAAGAATTGTTTCATCTCTTTAAGCACCGCATCGACCGGACGGGTTTTGTATCCGTTGCTGGTGATCGTATTTCCGTGCATCGGATCGCAGCTCCAGAGCACTTTTTTCCCTTCACGCTCAATTGCGCGAATAAGAGCCGGCATACCGTCCGCTACTTTATCGGCTCCCATACGAACGATGACATTCAAACGTCCCGCTTCGTTGTCAGGGTTGAGAATATCGCACAAACGGATTAAATCTTCAGGATCCATTGAGGGTCCCGCTTTAACACCGATCGGATTTTTGATACCACGCATAAACTCGACATGGGCACCGTCAAGCTGACGGGTACGATCACCGATCCAAAGCATATGAGACGAGACATCGTACCACTCGCCCGTCAATGAATCTTGACGGGTAAACGCCTCTTCATAGTTCAACAACAATGCTTCATGAGAAGTGTAAAAATCGGTCTCACGCAATGTACGATAGGTATCAGAGGTAATGCCGCACGCCGCCATAAAGCGAAGAGAATCATCGATTTGACGGGATAGTTCATCATATTTTTTCGTCAAATCGTTTTGTCCGACGAAACCTAAATTCCATGCATGAACCTGATGCAAATCAGCCAAACCGCCTGAAGCGAAAGCACGAAGTAAATTCAATGTAGCAGCCGATTGATTATAGGCTTGGACCATACGGTACGGGTCAGGAATACGAGCCGCTTCGTTAAATTCAACACCATTAATGATATCTCCACGGTAGCTCGGAAGACTTACACCCTCAATTGTCTCCATATCGGATGAACGCGGTTTGGCAAACTGACCGCCGAGACGCCCAACTTTAACCACAGGAACCCCTCCGGCAAATGTCATAACCACCGCCATCTGCATCATCACTTTAAACGTATCACGAATATTGTGGGCATGAAACTCTGAAAAACTCTCAGCACAATCCCCCCCTTGAAGCAAAAATGCTTTCCCTTCACATACGTCGGCAAAACTCTTTTTGAGGGTACGTGCTTCACCGGCAAATACGAGAGGAGGATAGTTACGCAGCTGTGCTTCAATTTGCTCCAATGCGACAGTATCCGGGTAAGTCGGCTGCTGCTTAATCGGTTTTTCTCTCCAGCTTGATCGGCTCCATGTGCTCATATCATCTCCTGTGTGCGCTTGCACCTAATTGTTAGTAGACGAATTTTATCCATTTATCCTAAAATGGGACTGATTGAGCAGAGCAAAAGTTAGATTTATGTTTGAAAAAGTATAATGGCATTAATTTTATCAACTCTCATTTGTCCCTTTTTTCCCAAGTTAAAAGAGCTATTGAGGTTTCAATTTCATATAAGGTTACAGGTGGAAAATAACCAAATCAACCCTTTTTTATTCCATTTTTGTAAAGAACTTTCTGTTCATTTGGAATCCATCAGCAATCAACAACGAACGATTGAACCGAGCGAATTTGCCGAGCTTGTTACAACCGCTACACAGGAAGTATTGGAAGCCTACGCATCAGGAGAAATTGATTTACAAGCATACCGGGATACTGCGGCAGATGAGTATAAAGCATTAGCACTCAAAAGTATCGATTCTTATACCGTTAGTAATGAAAAATTTGGAAAAATCACCGAAGAACATGCAGAGCTAATTGAGCAGAATACCAGTAATGCCCTCATCGATTTTGAAAAAATCACCGAGAAGTTTAACGATATCCAAACTCACCTCAGTGACGAAGTGATTCGTGCTAATGAAGTGATTCATGCGCTCATGGAACAAGTAAAAGGTTTAGAAGTTAAAACATCACTTGATCCATTGACTAAAACTTTTAATCGATATGCTCTGCACGAACATCTTCGAACTATTTTAGATAAAGAAACTTTTGACTTTGAAATTTTTGCCCTCATGATTGATGCCGATAATTTTAAACTTATCAACGATAAATTCGGTCATATTGCCGGGGATAAAGTCCTTATTTTTTTAGCTAAATTATTCAAAAAAGCGCTCCGTGACGGTGATCGAGTTTACCGATTCGGTGGTGAAGAGTTTATTATTTTACTCAACCGTACGGATACAGAAGGTGCAAGGTTGGTAGCTGAGAGGCTCTTAACCCTATGTCGCAGCAATAAACCTCTGTTTCAAAATCAACAAATCACCGTTACACTCAGTATCGGTATGACGAAATTAAAAGAAAAAGATACGATCGATACGATTATTGGACGCTCGGATACTGCATTGTATAAGGCTAAAAATAATGGTAAAGACCGTTTGGAAATGGAGTTTTGATGGATATGAACTATTTTGACGTTGCGGTTGGATCGGTTGTACTGCTACTCGGCCTCAAAGGGCTGTTAAACGGATTTTCAAAAGAAGTATTTGGACTTGTAGGGATTGTAGGGGGTGTTTTTGTTGCATCTCATTTGGGTGGTATTATTGGTAAATTTTTGAGTGATGCCCTTTTTCATTTTGAAAGTTCTACCTCGATCAACCTTGTGGGATTTATCTTTGCACTAGGTATTTTTTGGCTCCTTATGGTTTTATTAGGATCAGGATTTAAGAAACTCAGTACTTTAAGCGGTTTGGGACCTTTGGACCGTGCTTTAGGCTTCGTTATGGGGAGCAGTAAATTTTTCTTTATTATTTCGATTATCGTTTATGCCCTTTTCAGTGTTACGGCGATACGAGAAAACTTCGAAGGAAAATTGTCAAACAGCATCTTTTACAAACCGATGTTTGCGACGGGAGATTTTATTTTGCACATTGAAACCGATCAAGCAACCTCTCTTTTTGGTGACAAAAATTCTACTGCTGACGATAAGGACAAGTAGTCGATGAAGTCGTATACTGCATTCATAGAGCGGACGATAGATTACAGTAAGCTATTAAACGATTTCAAACAATTGCTAAAAGCTACCGGTTTGAAATTTACTATTCAACGCGAAGTAATTTTAGAGATGCTTTACAATTCAGACGAACATCTCACCCCTGAGGGGCTCCACAATCTGATTCAACAAAAGCACCCTGAACTGGGCACCGGGATTGCTACCGTATACCGTACCTTATCCCTGCTTGAAGATTCCGATATGGTAACCTCGCTCTCTTTCGGAGCACAAGGAAAAAAATACGAACTTGGAGCAAAAGATCACCACGACCATATCATTTGTACCCAATGCGGGACTATTACCGAATTTGTGGATGAGCAGATTGAATTACGACAAAGAGAGATAACGGAAGCCTTAGGATTTGTGATGCAAGAACACTCTATGCAGATTTACGGTATCTGCAAAAGCTGTCAAGAAAAAACTAAAAAATAACCATCGAGAAAAGGAAATCCATTGGCATTTGAAAACCAATACGTACAACAACGAATTGAAAAAGCGCAAGCGCTGAGAGCACTCGGTATTGATCCGTATGCAAATAATTCTCACCGTAATACGACCATCGATAAATTTCACAACGTCAACTCCGATCTTTTTCAAAAAGAGGAAAAACGAGACGAGCACCGTCACTATACCGTTGCCGGACGAATCAAGCTGTATCGTTTGATGGGAAAAGCTAGTTTCGTAAAAATCGAAGATGAGAGCGGAATGCTTCAAGTGTATGTTGCCCGTGATAATCTCCCTGATGATTTTTACAATGACGTCTTTAAAAAACTGATCGAAGTAGGAGACATCATTGAAGTGAGCGGTTATCCGTTTGTTACTCAGCACGGTGAGCTATCTCTTCATGCCGACAAACTAACGATTCTTACCAAAGCGATCTCTCCATTGCCAGAAAAATTTCACGGTATTCAAGATAAAGAGATGCGTTACCGACAGCGTTATCTCGATCTAATTATGAATTCTGAAGTTCGTAAAACATTTCATATCCGCTCTAAGGTCATCAGCCTTACCCGCCGATTTTTCGAAGACAAAGGGTTTCTCGAAGTCGAGACGCCGATGATGCACCCGATTGCGGGGGGAGCGAATGCGAAACCGTTCGTTACTCATCACAATGCCCTCGGGATTGACCGATACCTGCGCATTGCACCGGAACTTTATCTCAAACGTCTCATCGTCGGCGGATTCGAAGCGGTATTTGAAATCAACCGAAATTTCCGTAATGAGGGGATGGACGCTACCCATAATCCTGAATTTACCTCCATCGAATTTTACTGGGCATTCAAAACCTATAAAGATCTTATCGTTATCACGAAAGAGTATTTTGAATACCTCTTCGACCATCTTGAGCTTCCAAAACGTCTCCCATACGGTGAGTTGGAAGTCGATTTTGACCAATTTAGCGAAATCGAACTTATCAAAAGCCTTAGCATTATCGGTGGGGTCCCTGAAGAGATCGTTAATGACAAAGAGGGCATTTTGGCATTTTTGAAATCCAAAAATCTTGAAGCGAATCCGGCTATGAATCTCGGACAGCTTCAGGGAGAACTCTTCGATGAATTCGTCGAAGCCAAGTTGATCAATCCGACCTTTATTACCCATTATCCGGTCGAGATTTCACCTCTGGCACGCCGAAGTGATGATCGTCCTGAACTGACGGACCGTTTCGAGCTCTTTATAGCCGGACGTGAAATCGCCAATGCTTTCAGTGAACTCAACGATCCCGTCGATCAGTTAGAGCGCTTTGAGGGACAAATGGCAGCCAAAGATTCAGGTGATGATGAAGCTCACGAGATGGACGAAGACTTCGTCACAGCCCTCAGTTACGGCATGGCTCCGACTGCGGGTCAGGGAATCGGAATTGATCGTCTTGTCATGATGCTGACTAACCAACACTCAATCAGGGACGTATTGCTCTTCCCTGCTATGAAACCAACACAACACAACCAAACCAACCACGGAGAAGAAGAATGAGTTTCCTCAAAGAATACGATAACGAAATTTACACATTGTGTGAGCAAGAGCTTGAACGTCAAACCGACCATTTGGAGATGATCGCGTCTGAGAACTTTACCCTTCCAGCTGTCATGGAAGCAATGGGAAGTGTTTTCACCAACAAATATGCTGAGGGTTACCCGGCTAAACGTTACTACGGCGGATGCGAATACGCTGACGGTGTAGAGCAATTGGCGATTGACCGTGCCTGTAAACTGTTCGGTTGTAACTATGCGAATGTACAACCTCACTCAGGTTCATCAGCAAACGGCGCGGTATATGCAGCCCTCCTCCAAGCGGGAGACAAACTTCTCGGTATGGATCTCAGCCACGGCGGACACTTGACTCATGGTTCAAAAGTAAGCTTTTCAGGTAAAAATTACCACAGTTTCTCTTACGGTGTCGAACTTGACGGACGTATCAACTATGAGCGTGTCCTCGACATCGCGAAAATTGTTCAGCCGAAAATCATCGTCTGCGGCGCATCAGCCTACGCTCGTGAAATCGACTTCAAAAAATTCCGTGAAATTGCCGATGCCGTCGGAGCGATCTTGTTCGCCGACATCGCTCACATTGCAGGACTTGTCGTTGCCGGTGAGCACCAAAATCCGTTCCCGTATGCGGATGTTGTTACCACGACAACCCATAAAACACTCGCAGGTCCACGCGGCGGTATGATTATGACGAATGATGAAGAGATTGCTAAAAAAATCAACTCGGCTATCTTCCCTGCCCTTCAGGGGGGACCGTTGGTTCATGTTATCGCGGCAAAAGCGGTCGGATTCAAATACAATCTCTCGCCTGAGTGGAAAGTGTACGCAAAGCAAGTCAAAGCCAATGCTGCCGTCCTTGCAGATGTATTAATGAAACGCGGCTATGACATCGTCAGCGGCGGAACCGACAATCATCTTGTTCTTGTATCATTCCTGAACAAACCGTTCAGCGGCAAAGATGCCGATGCGGCACTCGGACGTGCGGGAATTACCGTCAACAAAAATACCGTACCGGGCGAAACACGTTCACCGTTCGTTACTTCAGGGGTCCGTATCGGAAGTCCTGCTTTGACATCACGCGGTATGAAAGAGAAAGAATTCGAAATCATCGCCAATAAAATTGCTGACGTTTTAGATGATATTGAAAACGAGGGCAAACAGGCTGCTATTAAAGAAGAACTCAAAGCATTGGCTAAAAATTTCGTTATCTATAACCAACCAACATATTAATAATTAAGGTACGCATATGACATCGATGGATATGAAACTGATTAAAATGATTTCAGACCATTATTGGCTGAAACATGACACTGTTGTCAATAAAATCGATTTCAAAGGGCGTACTTTTTTCAACAAATATGAAAAAATCGATAAAACACTTACCCAAGCGATCATTGATCAGCATCTAAAAAAGCAGATCACTGTCGCCCACTCTCTTATGAATAAATTTAACAAAGTTGAAAATATTATTATTGACTACAATGGAACCGATCCCCAGCGTTTTTATCATAAGGCACAATTATTGCTTAGAGAAGAGGGATTCATCAATTTCACCGCATTTGAAACGAAAACACCGGGTCATTTGCATGTTTATATCCATAAAGGGCATACAACATTTCAAGAAGCGATACAATTGGGTAAAATGCTTTCGATGAAATTGGCGGCTAAGCAACCAAAACAGTGGAGAATGTTTCCAACGGATGAGTTACCGCCGGAATATAATATTCTCAACCTTCCCTACGAAGTCTACGCTAAAGAGCGCGGTGCTTCGTGGTCGAAGCATATGTAAAACTCGATAACCATCTCAATACATATAAGGAACGGTACCTCCATGGAAGAAAAAAATGAACTCAATGACATCATTCTAAGTAAAGGCGGATCAAACTCCAATAGCAAAAAGTTGCTATTGGCGATTGCGGCGTTAACTCTCATTCTAATCATCGTATTAGTGATTATGAATTCACTTAAAACCCAATCCAATGAGAAACCGCCGGTTGCTGCTGTTCCGCCAGCCCCTTCGTCTCCAACTGAGATTATTAATGATCCTCTTTTTGAACCGGTCGAAGTGATCCAAGAAGGTTCCAACACCACTGCGGCTGCGACTGCAACCACGCCATCAGCTCCTCAAGATTTAAGTAAAATTGCACAAAAAATCAAACAAGAGTCTATGCAAAATACCCCTGTACAGGAAAATGTCGTTAAAAGTGCTCCGACACCGGCTGTACAACAACGGCTCCTGTCAACAAGCGGCTCCGTCAACAAGCGGCTCCTGTACAGCAAGCAAAACCGGTATCCGTTCCTACACCTACACCGGCTAAATTCGCCGTCAAACCTGTCGTAAATACCCCAACGATCAAAACAGACCAAGCCGACAGAAGTGAAAAAAGTAGTTGAAGCTAAAAAAGCCGTTACCGCCGCACCTAAACCTGTAGCGGAAACAGCTCAAAAAGGAGCTGAAAAAGCTACGACGGAAACGGCTGCCAAACCTGCTTCTGAAACAACTGCACCGAAAGCGGCTGAGAGCGGCGGAACCTATTACATCCAAGTAGGTTCATTCACGAAAGAGCCGAATAAAGCACTTTTCGATCGACTCAATGCCAGCGGACTCAAATACACAACCGTTCCTGCCGGAGCAGCGACCAAAGTATTAGTCGGACCGTTCCAAGGCGAAAAAGCGGCACGTGATGTATTAGGAAACGTAAAACGCAATATCGAATCCGGCGCCTATATAGTAAAGGGGTAACGTGATCTCTTCGCGCCATTTTTCTCTCGATCAATTTGCTCCCATAGCCGTCTACGAAAAGGCGAAAAGCCTTTTCCCTCGTGAAGTCAGTTTTCTATTTGAAAGTGCCGGCAACAGTGAGGGTAATTACACCATCATCGTTATCGGTGCCCGCGAGCGCCTCTCCTACCGCAACAAAATAACAACGTATATTGATGAGAAAGGGAATACCCAGACTCTCACACTCTCTCCGTTTGCTTTTTTAAAAGAGTACTATTCCAAAATTGACCAAAAAGCTTATCGTGAGAAAGCCCGTGAACTTGGTGTGGGTTATATCGACGGATTTATCGGCTATATCGGCTACGATATGGTGCAGGTGTTTGAACATGTTCTCGAAGAGTCTATGAGCAATCTTATCGATCAAACCGATATCCCCGATATGGATCTGATCCTCCCGAAACTCACCCTTGTCGTCTCCCATAAAAATGCGACTATCACAATGCTAAGCTGTGTCGAGAGTATGATTGGACGCTTTTCAGAGGTAGAGAGTAATCTAAAATCTCCTTATTCTTATACTCCTCTGCAAACGATGCAAGAGGATAAAGGGGGAGAGTTTTTCTTTTCCAAAGAGAAATTTTTCTCGATGGTCGATAAATCCAAAGAGATGATCAAAAGCGGTGATGTGTTTCAAATCTTGATGACCAACCGCTATATCCGACATGCAAAAGTCGATCCGTTCAGTTTTTACCGTATTTTGAGACTCAAAAATCCCTCTCCGTATATGTATCTGATGGAGTATGAAGATTTCAGTATCGTCGGCAGTTCACCCGAAGTAATGGTGCGACTCACGGACGGCGATATCCTCCTTCGCCCGATTGCCGGAACCCGTAAACGGGGCGGTACCAAACAACGTGATTTGGAACTCGAAGAGGAGCTCCTCTCCGATCCAAAAGAACTATCCGAACATCTGATGCTCATCGATTTGGGTCGTAACGATGTCGGACGGGTTGCTAAAACGGGAACGGTAAAAGTTGAGGAGATGATGCATGTCGAGCGCTATTCGCATGTTATGCATATCGTCTCTGACGTCCATGCCCAAATCGCCGAGGATAAAGATATGTTCGACCTCCTCGCCGCAACCTTTACCGCCGGAACCATGACGGGTGCTCCTAAAATCCGTGCTATGGAGCTGATCGCTCAGTTCGAAGGGCTCAAGCGGGGCTTTTACAGCGGTACGATCGGCTATTTCGGGTTTGACGGTAACATGGACAGTGCTATCACGATCCGCACCGCCCTTATCAAACCCGACTTTGTCATCTTGCAGGCGGGTGCGGGGGTCGTTGCCGATTCGGTACATGAGCTCGAATACCTCGAAGTGACCAACAAACTCGGCGCTCTGATGAGCACACTGGATGATCTGGTCTCTGCGGAATGAATGTTTTTACCATCTTCGGTGATCCGGTGAGCCATTCACGCTCGCCGCTGATGCACAACTCTGTCTTTAAATCTCTCGATATCAACGCTTGCTATACCCGTACCCCTCTAAAAGACGGTTCACAGCTTCGCGATGTTTTTTTTGCCAAAGCCCTTAGCGGTGCGAATGTCACCGTCCCTCATAAAGAGGCCGCCTATGCGCAATGCGACGAAGTACGCGGCATTGCCAAAACGATTCAGGCGGTCAATACCCTTGTTTTGGAAGATGGAAAATTAATCGGCTATAACACCGATGCGGACGGCTTTATGTCTGCTATCCGATCGTTCGGATGCGATCAATAACCGCTTTGATTTTAGGGGCTGGAGGAACGGCTCGTGCCCTCTCCATCGCACTAAGTCAGGGTGGAATCACCCCCACGATACTCAACCGCTCACAGGGACGATTGGAGTATTTCAAAAACGGCGACTTTAATACCTATTGCTGGGACGATTTTACCGCTGCGCCGTATGATCTGATCATCAACACTACCTCGGCAGGTCTTTGCGATAACGAGCTCCCTATCCCAAAAGTCGCTTTTGAGTGAACTCCTCTCCCAGACAAAAGGGGCTGTGGATGTCATCTACGGCAAAGAGACACCGTTTTTACGAGAAGTAAAAACAGCCGCCCTCCCCTACAAAGACGGTTCCGATATGCTTTTGGCGCAAGGGGTTCTGGCTTCGAACCTCTTCTTGCACGGCGCATACGAACTCAATACCCTTGAAGTGCCGATGAAGCACAGCTTTAGCCTCTAATGCAAATCGACGGACGTTTCTGGCTCACCAAAGAGGGGCAAAGCTTTTTGGGTGCAGGTCGAATCGAACTGTTGGAGCGAATCGATAAAACCGGATCGATCAATGCCGCCGCCAAAGAGATGAAAATGAGCTACAAAGCGGCGTGGGAGCGGATTAACGGGATGAATGCACTCGCCGATCAGCCGCTTATAGAGCGTCTTACAGGCGGTAAAGGGGGCGGAGGGACGAAACTCACCCCCTATGCGCGCGAACTCATCGCGACGTTTCACCGCTTCAACGAACTTCACCGCCAGTTTATCGACCGTTTCGCCGAAGCGGGAGACGATCCCGAACGACTCGCTCGCATCCTTAGCCGTACGTTTCTCACCACCAGTGCGCGTAATCAGCTCCCTGCGACCCTCCTAAGCATCGAAGAGAGAGGTCTGAACGGTATCCTCACCCTCTCATTAACGGGAAGCCATACTATCAAGTCGGTTATCACTCTCAAATCGATCCGAAACATGGGGCTCACGATCGGATGCGACCTCTACGCCATCATCAAATCGAGCGATGTCACTATCGTTACCGCTCCCCCTAAGACAAATGAGACGATGAATTGTCTCAAAGGGACGATCAGCCGTATCGAATCGCAGGATGAAACGGATGAGATCACCTTTGCACTCGATCTCTTTACCGAGCTAATCGCCCTCATGAATCCGAAGGATACGAAAAAGCTCTCCGAGGGGATGAACGCCTACGCCCTCATCTCTCCGAGCCATATTATTATTGGGTTGTAATAAATCAAAAAATATGACATTTTGTCATTTTCTTCAATAAAAAGTTATATTAAATGCTAAAGTGATTCCCAAATAATGGTTCCATAAGGAAAACGCATGATAGAACAAAAATTAGCTGCTTTTCTCTTAGAAACGAGCTTATCATCTTTTATATTAATCAGTATAAATGCTGTTTTTTTTGCTTTTATAGTAAAAATTCTCTATAGAAACTCAAGTTTTGAATATCTAAAAATTCTATCTACAATTATACTTTTGACTTTTACAATATTTATCTCAACAGAAGTCTATAAGATTGAACAAATCTATAAATTAAAAGATCGAATCATTGCTTTAAAAAGTTCGGATTTAGCTGAAATTGAAAAAAATAAATACATAAAAGAATTTGAAAATGATATTAAATCTGTCAAAAAAATAGATGTTATTATAGTTTTTGGGATAGCTAAATTCCTTCTTCTTGCGGTTATATTAATAATCATACGAGATATTTATCCTGATGTTAAGGAATTTATCAAATCAAAACTAAAAATACTTACTAGCTGATATTTTGATTTGATATCATTTTTTGTATTGATAATACCTTTTCCAAGTTCAAAAATTAAAATTTCAAAAGATAATATATAATTAATACTCTGCTAAAATGTATAAATAAAAGTTTTTCGTATTATTAAAGGTACACAATGAATAGGACTGATGAAATACCAAAGCCTTCGGATTCTGGTGCAGATGGTAGTCAAATACTTAGTGCAAGTCTTCCTAATCTCGTTGAAGCAACTCCATTAAATGATTTAGCACATACAATTAAAGGAATCTCTGCTTCCAATTCCAGAGCCTTTGGTAATGAAGTCACCTCTGCTTTGATTACTGGTGCAACAACGCAGTTAGCTTCTGAATTACAGTATTCAAAAGCTGAAATATCAAAATTACAAAAAAAAATTGATGATCAAAATGAAACTTTGAAATTTTCTTTAATTGAGAACGCCGTTCTTAAAGAACGAATTTCAGCTAGTCATCAAACAAGACATTTACGCAATATTGGAATTGCTATTGGAACAACACTTCTGACTACATCCATTCCACTGTTCGATAGTACAAAATACAATTCATACGGGTTTGTGTCACTAATTATAGGAACAATTTTATTAATAGCAGGATGGTATTCACCTGCAAAAGGAGGTGATAAATGATTGTCACCAATTTAGCTGAATTAGAACTTTATCCAGTTGAAGATAGAGGTATACCAAATCGTGAAAGAATTGCAATACTTGTCAAAGAAACGACTAACATGGGGCAATACGGAATCATGATTGGTAGTGCTAGTGGCAACAATTCTGCTATTCCATACCATGATAATTTATTTTGGTTTGGTGATGGCATTGTAAATAAAGGCGATTGGATATTGCTGTATACAGGTAGTGGCACTTCAAAAACTGATACATGGGAAGAAACGGGTGGAAATATTTATTCTGTTCACTGGGGGCGTAATATTACAATGTTTGCAAATTCTTATATTGTCCCTATCCTATTTCGTGTTGATGCTGTAACTGTAAGCACACCACCCGGTGATGTACCACAACTTGCCTTAACATGATTAATGCCTTCCTCACTCCTTCTAGTGAGGACGAATAAACGTAAAAAGTGAAAACTTTTTCTGACACCCTCATCATATTATCCCGCAAATCTCTGATCACTACCTAAAAAAATAAGTTAATAATGTTTTATGCCAATAAAAGTAAAATATTGTTAAATATGTTTATTTGTTGCTAATAGTTTACACTATTGTCTGGCTCTACAATTTGGCAAAAGATAAATCTGATCATTCTTTATACTCAACTATGAGTTTAGAGGAAAGAATTTCAGGCTAACATCTTTCTCGCCACAAAAAGGATGTCTTATGAAATTGTCACTGATTGTTGGATTCATTGTTACGGTTTTGTTCTCGGGGTGTGCACAATGGAATTCAATTTCAAATGACTTCAATGTTAATAATGGTGTAGGTAAACTCATTGATGTCAAACAACGGGCAATTATCGTTGTTAAAAAAGATACAAATACAACAGTTGTGTGCACGGAACCAAGCCCCGATGCTTTATCTGCTTATGCAATGCAAATGGGCTTAGAAGGAAGTGTTCCTAACCAAGGTGCAGTAAAGTTAGCTATTGCATCTCAAGAGTCATCAGCTTACATAGGACTTCGAACCCAAAGCATTCAACTGCTTCGCGATGCCATGTACCGCAATTGTGAAGCATATGCTAATGGTGCCCTTAATAAAGAAGAATATAGTATAGCATCTCGAAGATATCAACGCAGTATGGTTGCATTATTGGCTATCGAACAATTAACGGGAGCCGTTCGCGTACCGCCGATAATTATTACAACAGAAGGTGCCGCAGAAGTAGCCAAATCTATTAGTGAAATGCAATCGGAAGCGGATGCTATCGACAAGGATATTACTCAATTGACAAAACAGATATACGATATAAACACTACCGGCAAAACCGGCGATGAACTCAGTATGTTAAAAGAGAAAAAAACTAGCCTTGAAAATCAAAAATTCAGCAAAGAAAGAAATCAAGAAGCCATTACTAAAGCAATCGAAAATGCGCGAGGCGTAATGACAACTGGAAAAACCTACGCGACAATTCACGACAAGAGAACTGATTACTACCATAATCAAAATGTTGGAAATGTAGCAGATACTGTTTACAAAATTTTTGAGAATTTAAACGATGCTGATGATTTTGCACAACTGTGTGGATCGTATTTAATACCAGGACATATTGCTGATCACAATAGTTCCATAGCAGATATTTGTAAAAATCGACTGCAACAAATGACTGACACGTATACGATAGATATTAATAACAATAAAAAATCAGTTGATACACTTGTAACTATTATTTTAGATAAAAAAAATTCAGAAGAAATAAGAAAAAGAGCAATGGAAATATTATTTTCCTCTGCTAGCGAGTCAAGTGGGCAAACTAGCACCAAAAGTCCAGCAGAACAGAAAAAACCTTCAGAAAATCAGAGTGTAAAAACAAAAGCAATAAAACACAAGCCGAGTACACTAATCATGAAAGGTATATAACCTTTGGAATAATTATAGTTCCAATAAAAATACTAAATCTTCACTTTCCCGCGTTCGTGGTGAGCTAGTCGAACCATGGACGCATCCTTTGACAGCTCATGGCGAACGGAATACAAAACTATTGTCCCTCACTTCACAACAATCTCCTACAAACTTTAAGCCTTTTTCTCTATAATTTCGTTATATCCTACAAAACATAACGAAATTGTCGCATTTTCCGCGAACCGTTTTTGCAATGTTTGGTTTGTGTTTATCGTTATATCAAAACAGATACAAAGGAGCCTTTATGTTAACCT
>CAWJRP010000033.1:0-29695 GCA_963845295.1 Sulfurimonadaceae bacterium
TACCGTAATGACATCCCACCCGATTTTCTGGGCAGTGGTTTCGAAATCATCTAGTGAAGATTGGGTAGTGGTAGAAGAGTACTGAGGATACAAAGGGATAAGGTAGACTTTCTTAATCCCCTGCTCTTTTAGACGCTGGCACACCTCATTCGCCATAGGAGGGGTATAGCGCATTACAAAATCAACAATGATATCGGTACTAAGCGTTTCGGATAAGCTTTTACACAATGCACGAGTATGATCAACCAGTGGAGACTTTCCTCCGATTTGCCGATATATCTCTTGTGATTTTTCAGCACGTGTCAGAGTGATCATTCCGGCAATAAATCGACGCAGTAGAGAACTCTTTGTCTGTATGATATAAGGGTCGTTGAACATGTTGTGCAAGAACATCTCAACTTCATCCAAATTGTTGGGACCACCCATATTTAACAGTACGATAGCTTCTTTCATAAAAGGCTTATTATCCATTCGTTTTTGAAGAAAGTGTACCATAACATAGTGTTAAATTTTGGTATTATAAAAAAAACTAAAGCTTTTTAATCTATAATGACTTTAATGCAGAGAAATGAGGAGGGTTAATGCTGATAAAACGTACAGTGTTATCACTGATTTTACTGACTATAGCTGTCCAAGCTGATAGCTCAAGGCGTGAGCCCTCTCTCTTTTTAGAATACGAACGTGAAGTTAAAAAAGTCAATGACTCTCTCAAAAATGATGATGATCCTTTCACAAAAAATATCCCTACCATAGCCAAATCACTCCCCACTTCCAATAATAGTAAATCTGTAGCAAAAAATGAGACAGTGAAAGTATTGAAAAATACTAAAGTAGATGTCGACAAAATCGGTGAGGATGAGAAAGCTTTTTTAGTGGTGAACAAACCTGCTCCTATAGGCTCGGCACCACAATGTCCTGATGAGGTGAAGGTAGCGGATGCGGCTCAAAGCACCCCTCACCAAATTGTAACAAATTTGAAAAATGCCAAAGAAAAAGTACTCGCCCGAGCAAAAGAATTTTTGGGAACCCCCTATGGCTTCGGTGATAACGGTGATCGTACCGATTGTTCGGGCTTTACGCAGCAGGTGTATAAATCATTTGGCATATCACTCCCGCACAGTGCGACTGAACAGGCATTGTTAGGTGAAAAAGTTAATCCGGATGAGTTACAAGTCGGGGATCTTCTTTTTTATCGAACCTATAAATCAGATCCTTCCCATGTAGCTATCTATGCCGGTAACGGTCAGATTATTCATGCTTCATACGCTGCACATAAAGTTCAATATGATTCGATTGACAAAGGGTACTATAAAAATCGATTTATGTATGCCAGACGCATTGCATTTAATGACACAGATCACGACGAGTAAACATGTCTACACTCTATTCTGTATTGGACAAACATTGGCTTTGGAAAGAGGTATATACCAAGCTTGATATCTCATCTCCGGCTTATCAATACTGGAATGATACCCGCCATATCAAACTTAATCGATATGTATTTCTTGAAAAACATACCCTCCCTTCCAAATATGCCCATATCGAAGAGGATTTAACCGATCTCTCAGGCTATCTCCCAACCCAATACGCCGCAACACAGCTCGGTATTGACAGTCATATCTTCGGGTATAAAAAAATGCGTCTCTATAGTCAGTTCGAATACAAGTTTATCAACGATATCAAGTTCGTCAATCTCAAACGCTTCTTTCTCGAAAACGGGATCAAAATCGGTAAAAACAGTTATGTTCATTTGGCACGCCTCGATGAGCTGATTATCACCGCTGATTCACGGTTTTACCGGATCGATGATAATTACGGCGTAGTTGTTTACGACTAATATTACAAAAGGTTTGGCAGTATAGGCTTTCCGAAAAGATAGCCTTGAAAAAATTCACATCCCATCAAAAGTAGTTTCTGATATTGTTCCTGCGTTTCAACCCCTTCAGCAATAACCTCAAATCCAAACTTTTGTCCGATTGAAATAATGGTTTCGACAATAATGACATCATTGCGATTAGTGGTTAAATCTCGAATAAAGGATTGATCGATTTTTAGCTCATCGATTGGCAACTGTTTAAGGTAGGACAAGGATGAATATCCGGTTCCAAAGTCATCAATGGAAAGAGTAAGTCCTAATGCTTTTAGCTGATTGATTTTATTCAAAGCTTCTTGAATATTCTTTATCAATAAACTTTCTGTCAGTTCAAGTCTAAGTCTATTTGAATTAATGCCGTATTCGTGAAGGATTGTTTCGATAACCGATTACAAAATCATCTTTTTCAAATTGTTTATAGCTGACATTTACCGAAATACGCCAATCCCTCTTGATTGGGTCGTCTTCCCAAATTTTTAATTGCTTTACTGCCTCTCGCATGATCCACTCTCCCAGCGGGACAATTAATCCGCTTTCTTCTGCAAGGGGGATAAACTCTCCTGGTGAAATCATCCCGTGCTGCGGATCATTCCAGCGAAGCAAGGCTTCAACACCGACAATATGCTGATGACGGTTGACTAAAATTTGACTTTGATAATGAAGTGTCATGAACTGATTTTCGATCGCTTTACGCAACCGATCGAGCATATAGGCTCTATCTTCCATCATTTTTTGTAGGATAGGATCAAAAAAACGGAATGTATTTCTTCCATTTTCTTTTGCATTGTGCATTGCACTATCTGCATATTTTAGTAGGTCTTCGATGGAATGTTTAGTATCAACGAACATAGCAATCCCAATACTTGCAGATGTTCTAAAGTCGCAACTATCAATATAAAATGGTTTTTCCAATTCGGCTAAGATTTTTTCAGCCACGAGTTGTGCATCGGCGGTTGCTTGAATTTGGTCATCTTTATTGGTGTTTATTAAAACAACAAACTCATCACCACCAAAGCGAGCCACCGTATCACATTGACGAACAATATTAAAGATACGTTTGGCTGTCTCTACCAATACTTGATCGCCGATACTATGCCCTTTGGTATTATTGATTGTTTTAAAATTATCCAAATCAATAAATAAGATAGCTGCATAATGTTTACTTCGATTCGTATGATGAATCATGTTGCTTAAGTGAATCGTAAACAACAAACGGTTCGGTAATGTAGTCAATGTATCGTAATGAGTCATATTTTTTAATTCTGACTCCAATTTTTTTTGATTTGTAATATCGATACCAACTTGGACTTTTGCTAATTGTCCATTTTTCCATCGGATTATTCGGTCATTGTAGAGGTAATGATGTCCGTTAAGGGAATTTTGATTTTCCCACTCAAAAGACGTTCCTATAGGAAGTGAAAGCGGATTGATAGACTGTTGCTGCAACGGACAAAATTCACATGGGGCATTTTGACCTGACTGTAAAATTTCATAACAAGCTTTTCCCTCTATGTCACCGAATGTTTGTTTGCAACGGTTATTAGCATATAAAATTTCATAGGTAGTTAAATCGATAACATATACTAGTGCACCTGTATTGTTAACAATGGCTTCCATTGGCTCAAAAAATTCGATAGAGGGAGAATTGCCCATGATTTAGCGCTCCGTTGGCAGTTTGTCTAATAGCACAAAAAGCTCTTTACTTGCCGCTTCAACAGCCTCAAAGTCTTTGATGATTTTCATAGATTCATTGCATAATCCACTTTTGAGACATTTAATGGCATCAATTACATAATGATGTACTTGAGAATGAGGTTCCGCAATCGCTTTGTAACTTGAAGTATGTGCAAATCGCTCTTTGCCGATTCCTGAGTCGTACCATTTTCCTAAACGGCATTCATGATGGTTGGAAAAGTGCGCGGAACTATCTCCGTGAATCATGGCGATATATGCGTTAGTTTTAAAGAGTACATGGTCAAGTTTTACCAATCCTATAAAAGTATTATCTAATATATGATCAATTGAAGTTACCATAATTTCTCCATCTGATGCAAAATTTTGAAGAGTCTTTTCAAAATTATTGGTCAGTCTTTCGGATTCATGAGCAATAGCTGTCATAGATTCAGATGATTCTTGAATATGAGAGGATTCTTGTTTAAGAGTATTGATTGTGATCTCTACCTCTTTAGTCGCTTTTTGGGTACGTTCTGCGAGTTTACGCACTTCATCGGCAACAACAGCAAATCCACGTCCGTGCTCACCAGCTCGTGCCGCTTCAATAGCGGCATTAAGAGCCAAGAGATTGGTTTGATCTGCAATATCGTTAATGAGCATCATTAAACTAGAAACATCATTGATACCTCCAGTAAGTCTTTGTACGCCATTTGTCGATTCGTTGATAGAGACAATGAGTTTTTGTAGATTCTCTGATATATCTGAAAGACTTTCACGTGAACCTAGGGATGAATTTTTTGAATGATTTTGTATTTGATGCAGTTCATCGATACTACTGGAAAAATCTTTTTGTATTATTGGGATATTACTAGTGCAGCCGTACAAAAGAAGATCAATTAGTGACTCTTTTATGGATGAAGCATTGACATGTTTTTCCTCATCGTTCAACTGTATTTTTAGGAGAGAGTTTTCTTCTTCCATTTTCAAAAGTGAATCTTTTAACTGATGATTCATTTGTGTCAGTTCTTCTATTTTTTGATTCAATACATGTATTTTTTTTTGACAAAACATGAAATCCCTATAGTTTAAAATTATAATGAATATTATACAAAAGCATGCATCACAAAAAAATCACTTATGATATAAAATGTTATATTATATTTAAAAGTGAGTAAAAATTACACAATTATTAATTATATATAGGTATAAATGTAACTAATTAGCTATGAGTTGATAGAAATAGAATTGGTTTTTAATATGAAGTAGGTCAGTATTAATATAAAAAATGCATAGTTACTTGCGTTTTGCCCAACGTGGGAAAAAACGTGACGGTGAAAGTATCGGATCTAATACTTTTTCATCGACAATAAACTTTTTGAGTCGTTTTGCTAAATACGGTGCTAAGACAAATCCGTATCCCCCTGAACCATTTATCATTGTCAGATTTGGATAATAGATATATTCATTCGTTTCAACGGCTTGACCGTGTCGTATATGGGGATATTTGTTCAATGTAGCTTCTGCATCGACCAGACTCCCCAACATAGGGAGATAGTCGTTAGAGCCGGAACGTAATCCCATGTAGTCTTTAAGTATATTAATATTATTTAATTTTAATGTTTTGGATGCTTTTTTGAAGAAGTATCTCTCTCCCCTGCTCCACATCATACGGTTCTCCCGAAAACGGCGAGTAATGAACATCGTGGGTCGCACCGATGGCGACTATTCCCTCTTTGGTCGTAGGAGAGATCGATACGTGGTGATGAAGTATACAAGGGATATGAGTGGAAGTCTCTATATCGATACGATGCCCCCAGATACCTCGTAACCCGACATAGTCGATGGGAAGAAGTTTCGGATAGGCTCCGATGGAGAGGATGATATGTTTCGCTCGCAGTTCGCCTACCTGCCACTCACCGTCACTGTGGATCAGTTTTTCTACCTTGAACGGATAAAAATCGATTCCCTCCGCCATTGCCTTACATACTCCCTGCGCATCGACGACGGCACCTATGTCAAAATAGATCGAAGCTGAAGTGAGTGCTTCATCGCTCAGGAACGTCTGTATCTTATGGGGAATGTTGGAGTGTTTAATGCGGGTTTCATGTTTAAAAGATTCGACTTTTTCACCCTCTTGTGGGCTATTGGCGATATGTAGGAGAGGTTTTACCAGGGTAAACTGTGGAAAATGGGTTGTATAAAAGGCTAATGCTTCAGCGTGTGCCTCGCTCATGATCTCTTTGAGTTCTCCGGCTTTGGAGATTTTCGGAGAGATAAATGCCCCTGCCGCACCGCTTCCGCCTGAGGCGATACCGTCCTGATCGATCAGAGCGACACGTAGACCTGCTTGTGTCAGAGTGTAGGCACTACAACAGCCGTTTACCCCCGCACCGATGATGATGACATCATAAGGTAATTTGTTTGAAGTCAGCAAATTTATCAAACTCAGCATATATCATATTGAGGAGTTGTTTACGATTTGTACGAAGTTTTTCGTTTTCATCATTAACCATAACATTCACGAAAAAATTGTCCAAAGGTTTTTTAATCTCAAATAATATTTCTAAACTTGGTCCAGTGATAGGTCCTGTCATAATCTCGGAAAATTTATCAAATAATTCTCTTTCATACTGATTAAAAAGATCACTATCTGGATTTCCATTTACGTCTTCATCTTTAAGTATATTAGCAAGGCGTTTAATTAAAGAAAATGATTCTTTTGCATCTGAACTTTTTGCCATCTCATTAACTTGATCAATCTTAATATTAAAAGATATTACATCAAGAAATGCTTGATTTTCTCTATTAACAACAGCTTGAAGAATTGAATTATTAATATTTGGATATACGCCTGCTAAACGTTCGATGATAAATGTCTCAATACTTTTTTTGTACTCTTTGCCTTGCGGATAGAGAGCTTTAACATTTTCACGTCCAATGAACTCTGAAAAATCCAGCGGTATATTGTGTTTTAGTGCGATATTTATAATTCCATTAACTGCACGACGTAATGCAAATGGGTCACGCGAACCGGTAGGAATTTCACCAATGCTAAACATTCCGATCAACGTATCCAATTTCATTGCAATATTTACTACAGCACTAAAAGGAGTGCTGATGTCATCGCCCGAAAATAAATATTGCTCTTTGATCGCTTCTGCAATGTTAGAATTTTCATTTGGATGTAATGCTTTTAAGTAATATGACCCCATTAATCCTTGAAGTTCAGTAAACTCGTAGACCATCTCCGACATCAAATCGGCTTTCGCATATTCAATAGCACGTACAAGCGCAGATTCATCAACCACAATGTCGTGTGTGAAGCAATCATGAGCCAAATAAGAAACAATTTTCTTTTCACGCTTGATTTTTTCCGCTAATGTACCCAAACCGTTCATAAATACGACTTTCTCTAATCCTGCCGTGCTGAGACCTTTTTTGAGATCATTACGATAGAAAAAGAGCGCGTCAGAGAGGCGCGGACGAAGAACGCGCTCATTACCCTCGATAACATGGCTGAAATCATCGGTAAGGGCATTGGAGACTACGACGAATGCATTGATCAGTTTACCCTCTTTGAAGACGGGGAAGTAGCGTTGATGCTCTTTCATAGAGGTGATGATAACTTCAGGCGGAAGTTCGAGGAAACTCTCATCAAAACTTCCCAACAACGGTGTCGGATGCTCCGTGATGGCAACGACTTCGTCGAGCAAATCTTCATCGATTTCGATTGTGATGCCGTTCTCACGTTCGAGTGCAGCGAAATTGGCCAAAATCGATTCACGACGACTCTGCGGATAAAGATCGACGGAACCCTCTTTGAGAAGATCGAAATAGTGATGGATTGAATTCACCTTTTTGGCTTCGAAATGGCTGATACGGTGAACATACGTCTCAGAGGATGAGCGAACACCGAAGAGTTCCATATTGACAAGCTCTTCACCGAGTGTAACATTGACCCAGCGGATCGGACGGATAAAGCTCTCATGGCTTGATCCCCAGCGCATCGATTTACCGAAATTGAGACTTTTGATCCATTGATCGATCATTTCGCCCAAAATCTCAGTGCTCTCTCTTCCTGCAATGGTTTTACTAAAATAAAGAACCTCTTTACCGCCCTTTTCGGCACGGGAGAGTTGGTCGAACTCGACACCGCATTTTTTCGCAAAACCTAATGCGGCAGGAGTCGGCACTCCCTCTTTAATTGCCATGTCGACGGGTGCTCCGTAAAATTCTTCGATACGGTCATCTTGACGTATTTTGAATTCACGGTGCCACAAGACCAAACGTCTTGGGGTGTAATAGAATTCAAATTCCCCTAAAAGTGCATTTTTTTCGAGTACTGCTACCCATTTTTTCTCTATCTCTGCAAGCTCTTTAAGCAGCGGAACTGCCGGGAGTTCTTCGACACCGATTTCAATCAAAAGAGGTTTTAACATATCACTTATCCATTCAATCATTTTTAAAGCCCGATTTTACCGTTTAGATGGTTAAAAAATGCTGTTGAATGACGGTTGCTTTGGAAAAAATTAATTCAGAGATAAAATATCTTATTTAGGTCTAGTTAAAAGTTTTGGTGTGTACAATACCCGCATTATATTAAATTCAACAAGGAAATAAGATGCCAACAATCAATCGTTACGTAGATATCAGCACTGTAGATCGTGAAGCGAAAAAAGATTATATCGATCGTCACTCACCGTTTATCCACTGTGCCGCAAATGCTAAAAAAGGTGAAAAATTTGCCGTTACCGTAAAAATGGGGAATGAATACTCTCATCCGGATGATTTCGATCACTTTATCGCTAACATCGCGCTTTATAACGGTGAAACATTGCTCGCTCGTGCTGATTTCGTCCCTGGAACACTCGGAAATGAGAAAAACCATGCAGAAGTAACGTTTAACATTGTACCAACGGGTAAAAAATTGACCCTTGTCGCTCACGGTTACTGCACCAAGCACGGTGTGTGGGAATCAACTCCTGTCGTAGTTGAAGTAGAAGAAGCTTCACAATGCTGCGGCGCGGGTCATTGTTCGTAAATACTTAATTAAGCCCTTTTTTGCAGGGCTTTATATCCTCTCCTCTTTCCTTTTAACAAAATATTCATGGATACTAACACAATGGCTTTATAATAGTTCCAGAATCCCATTAGCGATTGATTGCAAAGGGAGTTGTCTCTCGACGGCACCGAGGTCATAGGCGACTTTAGGCATACCGTATACGACACAGCTTGTTTCATCCTGACCCAGTGTTCTGGCTCCGGAATTGCGCATAGCGAGAAGTCCCCGTGCACCATCTCCTCCCATACCGGTAAGAATGACTCCGATCGCATTGACCCCTGCAATTTTAGCAACCGAGTTAAAGAGAACATCCACGGAAGGACGATGACCGGAAACTTTTTCACCGCTTCCAATCTCGACATAGTAGCGCGCACCCGAGCGGCGGACTACCATATGGTAATCTCCAGGTGCAATAAGTACAACGCCAGGTGTGATAGAGTCGCCATTTTTTGCCTCTCTTACTTCCATTGCACATATTCCATTCAGTCTCTCAGCAAACGGTCCGGTGAAGTTTGAGGGCATATGTTGAACGATAATAGTCCCAGGTGCATTACGCGGCAGCCCCATCAGTACATCTTTAAGGGCTTCGGTTCCTCCGGTCGAGGCACCGATCGCTAAAATCTTGTTAGTGGTTTCAGCCAAAGAGGTCATATTGGCTTGCTGGATACTTTCTAGGGAACGCTGACGAACATGAACGCGGGATGCCATTTTGATTTTGCTCAACAGCTCTTCACGCATTGTCTCAACGCCATCATAGATATGGGAATGGGGTTTACCGACAAAATCGACAGCCCCTGCTTCGAGTGCTTCTAGGGTTGTACGTGCACCGTTTTGAGTCAAAGAGGAGACCATGACAACCGGAATAGGCATATAGTGCATCAGCCGTTTGAGAAACGTGATACCGTCCATCCGAGGCATTTCAACATCTAAACATACGACATCCGGTTTGAGTTCGACGATTTTATCCCGTGCAACGTAGGCATCTGAAGCGGTTGCTACTACTTCGATGGTGGGATCACTCTCCAAAATTTCGCGTAGTACTGCCCGTGCCGTAGCACTATCATCTACTATCAATACCCGTATAGCCATATTTCATTTTCTCCTTAAAAATCAGTACGGGCAGCATATTTCATTAATACTTTTCCCCGCTCCAGATCAAACTGGATTTTACGCCCGTTTTGTCCGCCGATATCTTCGGCGACAATCGGTATCCGATACTCTTTTAAAATTTCACGTGCTACCAATACATTTTTCTCACCGATCATCATCGCCTCACTACCGCTGATATTCATAGAAGCTCCACCGAATATTTTAGCTTCCATTGTTTTAGCTGTCGATCCGTTAGCTATCATTAAATCAATCAATTTTGGTATTGAAATATTACCGAATTTTGGGGACTGTAAGCCGTTTCCGTTCCAAAAAGGCAATAGATAGTGATTCATCCCCCCAATTGCGAGTGTACTGTCGTACAAACAGACCGCTACGCATGATCCCAAAACTGTCGAGATTGCCGCTGGGGTAATGTCAACATGTATCTGGCCGACATGGATAAACGTTGAACATCCTTGTATCATTAAAGCTCTATCGCATTATCGAATGATTCAAATAAAAATTCATTTGAACCGCATGCGTCTGAATTTTTAAGGCTTGTTTCCAAAGGCAATGTTACGGTAAAAGTTACAGTAGAGGCATCGGAATCATAATCGACTGTTCCGTCCATCAATTCACATAAATCGCGAACGACACTAAGCCCTAGCCCCAAACCGTGGTATCCTTCCGGTCCATGAGCAAAACGGGTAAACACTTGCGGTTTATATTCTACTTTCGGCCCTTCTCCCTGGTTTTTAACTGAAATCAGAATCTTGGAATCATCTTGTCCTATAGTGACATCAATAATCCCATTTTCAATACCAAAAAAACATCCGTTATCTAAAAGGTTTCGGATAATAATATAAAGTTTTTGAGGGTCAGAAACAACTTTATGTTCAAGGGTATTTTTAACATTGATCTGAATATTTTTCACTGCAATTGCATATTTTAAGCTACCTATCGCTTCATTGACCAGTTCTATCGGATCGATTAGAGCATAGCTAATACTAACTTGCCCATTTTCAATCTCAGCAGCAGCGAGTAGATTTTGGATACGAAAATCTAGGACAAGTGCCTGCTCATGTACCATCTTATATATTTTTTCATTCCGTTCATCGTTCTTAGGAGCTAAATGGGGAATCATATTCAATAACACTGAGATGGGGTTAATGAGTGAATTTGCCACCAATGATAAAAAGCGCGATTTCGCTTTTTCACTGTCAATCAATTGTTTATTGAGATCCAGAATTTTACGGCTTAAAAAAGTAACTTCTTCGTTTTCAATATCTTTGTCCATTTTACACATCCATTGTTTTGATAGTATCGACTTCGAATCGGAATTGAGTAATAACTATCTCAATCTCTTTAGCCGCTTTCATAAGGCTCCGATTTTCGGTATGAAAATTAAGCCCCTTCTTTTCCATTATTATAATCTCTTCGGATGTATTTTGAATCAGAGTTTTCAATTGTGAAAAAATCCCTTCGAAATCGATGCTTTCGTCCTTATTACTAGCTGCTTCAATAATCCCGTATACTTGAATGTATCCGAGATACATCACTTGCTGTTCAAGCTGATTAATATAATTGAGGCTCTCTTGGATAAAACCATCCATTTTAAGCAGTAAAGCATTCAATTTTTCACTGTAGAGCGAAACCAAAGAGATAAGGGTATTAAGATTTTCAGCTAATTCAGGTATTGCACTTTTACTTTTACATGTTAATGTCTCTTCAATAAATTGAGTTACCATCTCTATTTGAATTCGTGTAGCTGAAACGGTGAAAATAAAAGTATTGAGTGTATCCGATAATGACTGCGACAAAGTATGGATATGGCCGATGAGTCGATCATTCTCTTTTGCGTTAATACGTATATCACTGGAAAGAACACCGAAGGTTTCTCCCCCCTGCGATACTTTATAAGATGCTACTGATGCATTAAGAGACAAAAACACTATGTCGCGTGCAAGATGACGCAGTTGAAGCCCCTTTTCCTCAAATACCGATTTTACATCGTTATACATTGCTATTTTTTCAAACCATCGCGCATAATATGTCATGAGTGTCTGGCTGTATCTCAAAATTACTTGAAGTCGTTCTTGAAGCTCAGTGCTGCCATCTGTACATTGTTTTGGCATTGAATCTGAAAGAGTAAGAGTATTTTTACGCTGGTTAAGCTCGCAGAGCAATGCTTCACTCATAAATTTATCATATCCGCTGTACCCTAAACTATTTAGGGATTCCATAAGCATCGGTTCGCTTAGTTCCATCCCCACCTTTGTTTCAGCCATTAAAAGTTTGAAATAGAGTTCTTTAACAATGGAGAAAATAGGTGAATTTGGTTTAATCCGTATGGATATAAAACGTTCATTCAGTGGAAATACTGCAGCTAAAACCCAGTAGTATTGCCCATCTTTTGTCTTGTTTTTTACATAAGCGATGACCGGTTTGTCATTATTTAGATATTCCCAAAGTGTCTTAAAAATAACACGAGGCATATCAGGATGTCGAATAATATTATGAAATTGTCCGACCAACTCCTCTTTTGTATATCCGCTAATACGTACAAATACTTCATTGCCTGAAATTATGGTACTTGAATGGTCCGTGATTGAAAAGAAAAGTTCATTGTCATCAAATTTTGTCTCTGTACTGACAATGTTATCATTGCTTTGATTCATATTCTTTCCTTTAAATTGTTATTGAGTTTGTCTCAAAAATTGAAACTTAAAGACTTAAATCCCTAGCACCATTTTGATTGATTTGCCATATCATACTCCTTGAGGTATTAAAAAAATTCCATTCCGTCATCATCGTCAACAACAGCCTCTTCAAAAATCATTTGTGCTTGTAAACAGCTTGATAATAAGGAACTATCGAGGTAATGAATGTCATTGGTATCAGATACGACAAAAATCGAATTACGCCAATGAGTAAGGTCGTCTAAAATACTTTTTAAGATGAGAAGAAGTTTTGAGCGCTTCTGTATCTCAATAGGGGTTATCTCTACTCCTTTAATAAATTTAGCAAGAGTAGTAATGGCAAATGTAAGATGATTGAATTCTAACAGTGATTGAATTACCTCTGCATATTCATCTAAATTGTTACTGAGATCTCCCCATACAGAGTGCTCGCTGTTTTGTTGCATTGCATAAATAGCAATATCCATAGCTTCTTCAATGGCTTCCAATTTCTCCAGTTTATTGGTGGCCTCAACGCTTAACTCATTAATATATGTGCCCGCAGAAATTTTTTGAGTATGAGAATGGCGCAGAACAGCTAAAGTATCATTGTCTAATCCAATTTTTGCAGAATTAAAAGGTTTGATTTTTCCATTTTTTGGGATTAATAGGGAGAATGAATTTTCATTTATTTTATACTCTCCCGCAAAATTCTTTGCAATATCATTTGTAATTTTTTGCTCATTCCATGTTTCTGCCGCCAACATAGTAAGAATATAATTCTCATCATTTTCTTCTATAATCAGTTGGCTTTTCCCCCCTTTTTCAACTAGGGACAATGCTGTATTGAAATAAGCCTGAATAGCATCAGAAGCGATTTCACCGCTAAAAGCATCAAGAGAAATCAAATATTCCCATGATTCACTAACATCTGTTTCAGTGCGTAAATAGAAAAGTGATGCATGCGCATAAATTTCGAATTCAAATAAATTAGTATTCGGCCAAATAAATTTACAGCTGCTTTTACGTGAACGTATAAGCATTCGGTAGTTATTTAAGCGCTTTAAAAAGAGATCCGAATTGATCGGCTTTGTCATATAATCTTTGGCACCGGCTGAGAGTATACGCTCTTTATTCTCATCATCCCCCATGGCAGATACGGCAACGATCAAAACTTCCTTATCAAACGATCGGATCTGCTGAGTTGCTTCGATACCGTCCATAATAGGCATCATGATATCCATGAAAGCGAGATCATAACTCTTCTCAATGCACATTTGGACAGCTTCTTTTCCATTGGAAGCTTCATCTACACTGCATTCCGGACACTCTTCAAGCAGTAGTTTCAACGTCAACCTATTATTAGCATTATCATCAACAATAAGGATTTTAATCATGATATTCCTTTAGGATTAAATCGCGTAGAGCCACGAATTATGAATGATGCTCCACCTAGGCGGGCAGAATGTTCCACTTTTACTCTGAAGTCCCTAATTGCTCACTAATTAGTTTTACAAAATACAAACCGATGCCTGTACCTTTTGCCGTTCTTGTGAGGTCATTACTCTGATCTTGATTAAAAAGCTCAAAAATTGTCTCTTTATTCTGCACTCCCGGACCGTTATCGTCAACAGCAAACCAAAAATCGCTACCGATTTGTCCAAATGAAATATGAATTTTATTTTCTCCGTATTTGATCGCATTGGAAAAAAGATTTGAAAAAATCTGCCGAACCCGATCTTCATCGTTTATAACTTCTATCGGCTCGGCTCTACCGGTGATAGTCACAATTATATTGTTTTGATCTGTCAAACTTCTGCTACGCTGAATTTGACTCTCAACCATCTCTTGTAAATTAAACGGTAACGGTTTAAATTTAAGATGATGAGATTTCAATTTTGCAAGATCCAACAACGTTGTCACTGTAGTTAGCATATCATAACCGTTATCTCGTATCTGTGTTGCCAACTCAGAAAGTTTAGCAGCATTTTCAAGATTTGTTTTTATTATTTGTTTGCGTAAATAATCAGAAAAATTAATAATTGCATTGAGCGGTGTTTTCAACTCATGGGTAAAAATAAGTAAAAACGATTCTTTGGCTTCATTTACCCTGCCGGCAAGTTCTAGGGCATGTGCGTGTTCGCGCTGTCGTTGCTCTTCCTGTCTATCTTTTTCTTCCAATTCTAATAAACGGGTTATATCCTGCCGTATAGCGAGAAATTCCATAATGTTTTCATTACTGTCCAAGATAGGAACAATAGTAGCATCAACAATATAGATGCTACCGCTTTTATTTATATTTTTTATTCTACCTTTCCAAATTTGCTTAGCAAGAATTGTGTGCCACATCTCTTTAAAGACTAACGGTGACGTTTCTGGATGACGAACAATATTATGAGATGAACCGACAAGTTCTTCCCGTGTATACCCTGAAATCTTGCAAAATTCATCATTTGCGTACGTAATTATGCCATTCTTATCTGTCTTGGAAATAATGGTGGCCGTATCAAATGCATTTTTGTATTCTTGAAGTATTTTAAATTGTTCTTTACGCTCTTTTTTGCTTAATGATTCTTCTATTAATTTATCAATAACACTCTCAAATTGCTTGTAATCAATAGGTTGTGCAAAATATTTTACACAACCTAACTTTATTATCTTTTGGAGAGCCGAAATGCTTTTGTCTTCATCAATAATGAGTATAGGCTGATTTGGAAACTCTTGACGAATTTTAAAAGCCAGATCAATACTATCCACATTATTTTTCATTACATTTACTATAAAAAGATCGGGGGAATTTTGTCGAATAGTATCAGCTAATTCGTCATACGAGTCTGAAATTATTAAATCCGATTTCTTTGATTTGAAAATTTTGACGATTTCACCGTCACTCGATTGATAATTTACAAATACAGCGGAAAATATGCTGTTTTGTAATTTGCTCATGCCTGATTTTATCATTTACTTATTCCAACCTATTGAAAATTTAAACTTTCAGACAATATATATTTTAACACCTTTTATAGACGTTGATAAATGGAGGAGCCAATGAGTTTTAAAGTGTCTCGGTGGCTTGTTAGCGATTCGGAGCTTCCTAAAAACAGTGGGGCACCTTTGGGTAACAGCGTTGTAAAGCGTCCGATCAGATCGTGACGGGTGGGTTCGTCAAAGTAAATCATAACGTTACGGCAAAAAATCATGTCAAAACGATTTTTGAAAAAAAACGGATCAGTGACCAGATTGTATTTACGAAACAATATCTTCTCTCTCAAAGCAGCATGGATTTGGTATCGACCATCCTCCGTCTTTTTCTTCTCGAATGCTCGCGCTATGATCTCATTTGAGAGCCCCTCTACCGTTTTGGGTTCATACGCACCCCGTATGGCGTGGGTGAGCACTTTTGATGAGATATCGGTGGCTAATATCTTGATATCCCATTTATCAAAGTCTTTTAGATGGAGTTGTAAGAACATCAAAATCGTATAGGGCTCTTCACCGCTCGAACACCCTGCCGACCAGATACGGAGTTTCTTCTCTTTTTTAGAGGCTATGAGGGATGGCAAATAGCTCTCTAGCCATTTCCACTGCGCCGCTTCTCGGAAAAAAGAGGTAACATTGGTGGATATGGCACTGACAAAAAATGAGAGTTCATCACCGCTTTCATCGCTAACCAAATAATCGTAATAGTCACGAAATGATTTAAGTCCCAATTGATTAAGACGTTTATTCAACCGCCCTTTGACAAGGGTTGTTTTTTGCTCCGAAAGAGATATTCCCACTTTTTCGTAAATGTATTTACGAAAGAGATTAAACTCCTCGTGCTTCAGTTGAATCTCAACCATGTACAGCTTCATAAATAGGTCTCAGCTCATCAACATTGAGAATCAATGCGATATCACCGCTTCCGAGGATCGCTCCCCCTGAGATCTCTTTGAGTTTTGCCAAAGATTTACCCAGAGGTTTGATAACAACCTGCTGACGTCCTACGAGTTCATCGACCATAATGGCGATACGTCCCGCTTCGGTCTCGACACACACGAGTATCCCATCCCACGGTTCGATCCGCTCAGTTGGGAGGCTGAAGATATCACTGAGACGTATGATAGGAAGATGTTGTCCGCGTAAGCTGACAAACTCCCCTTTCTCTTTGAGAGCATGGACGATATCCTGCTCAGGTCGGAACGATTCGACGACACTCAGCGTCGGGATAATATATATTTCTCCCGCTGCCTGGACGAGCATACCGTCGATAATTGCTAATGTCAGAGGGAGAACCATAGAGAATGTTGTCCCCTCCCCCTCTTTGGATTCAATCTCGATCTTCCCACGCAGTTTTTCGATGGAGGTTTTGACGACATCGAGTCCGACGCCTCGACCTGATAGGTCGCTGATGGTATCAGCGGTTGAGAAACCCGGCTGCATGATGAGACCGAAGATTTGGCTATCGGTTAGATTCTCATCTCCGCTGATCACTCCGCGCTCAATCGCTTTTTGGAGTACTTTCTCTTTATTGATACCGCGTCCGTCATCGCTGACGCTGATAACGATACTGCCGCTTTTATGAAAGGCGCGAAGGGTTATGACCCCTTCTACTTTTTTACCTGCAGCCACACGTTCATCCGCATCCGCTTCCAAACCGTGGTCAATGGCGTTACGGATAATATGGATCAATGGGTCAGATAGTGAGTCGATCATGGTTTTATCAATCTCGGTCTCTTCACCCAAGACGTTTAGATGGAGTTCTTTCCCCGTCTTTTTAGAGGTATCACGAACAACCCGTTTCATCTTGTCAAACGTATCGCGGATCGCGACCATCCGAAGAGACATAACCCGATCTTGAATCCGTTTGGTGATCTTAGATAAGGTCTCGATGGCTCGGCTGATCGACTCATCTTCGATAGATCGGATCTTCTCGTTCTGGGCGATAAAGTTCTGGGCGATAACCAGTTCACCGACCGAGTCGAACAGCTCATCGAGTTTGAAGGTGTCGATACGGATGGTCGATTTGGCTCCACTGCTCAAAGAAGAGGTATCCGTTGTGGCTCGGGGCTCTCTTCGATCCTCTTTGCGTCGATCTTCCCCTTTTCTCATCTCTATAACTTCCGCCTCTTTTACAACCGTTTTTGCTTCTTCAGTAATCACTTTAGAAGAAGAATCGATCAGAGAAATTGAGTATTCGTTGTCAAACAAATACTCGAAAATTTCTTGAATCTCTTCTTGAGTTTGTGAGCTTAGGAGGATTACGGTTACATTTTGGATGAGATTAAGATCGCTTGTAAAGGTATCCAGCGGTTCAACGCCGTCCATATCAAAAAAAGTTTCAATTGATTTTGCTTTTTCTTTTAAAAGACGGATGAAAATGAGATGATCAAATCCCCTCTTATAACAATCCGTATCAAGTGTCAATTCTATTCGGTAAAGGTTGAGACCCTCTTCCTGCACTGCTTGAAACAGTTGAATAGAATTTTCAATCCCCTCTTCGAGTTGTTCTGAACGGCTCAAACCGAATTCTGATGCCAAATCGGCAAACACAGCCGGGCTTTCATTGCTTTGTGTTGAAACCGGTTGACCTTTTTTGGAAGAGAGTAATGCTTTAATCCCTTCTAAACAACCATCATAGTCGCTTGGAAGATCGGGGAGAGCATCAAGCTCACACACCATCACCTCTTTGATGACATCGACGCTGTTGACGAATAGCTCCAGTTGATCGGGTGTTATCGCATCTTTAGTACTTCGATAATGGTCCAAAAGGTCTTCGAAATGGTGAACGAACTCACCAAGGCGGGTGAAGCCGAATGCATTGGCATTTCCCTTTAGGGTATGTACGCCACGAAAAATTTCGTTAAGAAGATCGAAATCGGTCGAGTTCTCTTCAAATCGGAGAATATCAACATCGAGTTTCTCGATAATCTCCCCCGCCTCTTCGATAAAAATAGCTTTGACTTGTTCTTGTTTAGTCATGACACATCCAATGCAGCGTTCCATAAACGTCCGAAGAGGTTATTCCGCGATCTAAAAAAGGGATTTTTAACTCCGGACGGGAACGTTTAAGACTTACTAACAGAGCTAAAAGGGAACTGCTGCTCAGCTGGTTTCCCTCCTCTATCTCTATCGTTTCTATATACTCCAGACGAGGTCGGACAAACGCTTCGAATTCCCGAATCTCTTCCATACTCATTGATAAATCAATGGTGAGAGCGTCTCCGTCGAATTCCATTTAAAACTCTTTCAGATCGTTTTCGCTGAGCGGAAACACGTCATCGGCTTTCGGAGCAGTTCTGTTCTGCGGTGCCGGAACCGCTTTACGCGCTACAGGTGCTGATGATTTCATCTCGATATGATGCAGATGCATTTTTTTAGCTCCTGAACCTGATACCGGTGCATCACTTTCCATCCCGACCATTTTTGCGAGGATACGGACGGTTTCCATCATAGAGGTGGCTTGCGCGTTTAGCTCTTCAGCTGCTGCTGCCGCCTCTTCTGAGTTAGCCGCCACTTGTTGGGTTACTTGATCTACTTGACCCATAGCCTGATTGATCTGACCCATACCCTCTGCCTGCTCTTTTCCTGCAATAGCGATTTCACCGATCAGATCGGATACTTTTTTAGATTGTTCAACAATCTCTTGGAATGAGGTATGAGTTGCAAGGGCAATTTGGTTCCCCTCTTTGATCTGACCTACAACCTCTTCAATAATATCAGAGGTCTCTTTGGCAGCAGAGGCTGCACGTTGAGCTAGATTTCGTACTTCATCGGCAACCACGGCAAACCCAAGACCATGCTCACCCGCACGTGCCGCTTCAACGGCTGCATTGAGTGCCAAAAGGTTCGTTTGGAAAGCGATTTGATCGATGGTTTTAATAATACCTGAGATTTTAGCCGCTGATTCGGTGATCGCATGCATAGAGTGAGATAGCTGTTCCCCTTTCTCATATCCCGCTTTCGCTGAATCGTTTGCATTTTTCGCCAAGATATCGGCTTGACGTGCATTGTCGGTGTTCTGAGAGTTAATAGCGGTAGACTCTTCGAGAGTCGCGCTGACCTCTTCGACACTGGAAGCCTGCTCACTTGCCCCTTGTGCCAATGATGAGGACGATGATGCTACTTGATCGGAAGCCGAGGTGATCTGCATCGCACCATCACGGATAGAGGTGACGCTAGAAGTGATAGAGCGGGTAATGGAACGGATGATAAGGAATGATAATATAATAGAAACCGCAAATGCGATAGAAACAATCATAATGGTCATCTGAACAGTTGAGCTTGCGTCATTCTGCGCTGTTTTTACTGCTTCGTCTGCCGTATCGGTATTGATTTTAGAAATGACATCCATATTTGCAAATGCCGCTGTACGAATATCACGGCTCGCTTCGACAAATGCCTTCATCTGAGTAAAATAGGTTTCTTCCATTGCCGGATTGGTATTACGAGAAAGCGGCTCAAGGGTATTAGAATCGAATTTTAAACTCAATTCTTTCCATTTTCCGAAGTTCTCTTCAAACTTTTTCCACTCTGCAGCTTCTTCTGGAGTTTGCGGAAGGGGAGCATAGATTTTTAATCCCTTATCAAACCGCTCAAATCCTTTATCAATTCTTTCAATAGCGTCTTTCAGCTTATCTCCCATTCCGCTATCCCCTTTAAGCCCACGAACACGGTTTTGTTGAATAACAATCTGATTGATCCCGATACGCATCTCCATAATACCGACGATGGAAGGAAGTTTGACAGCTCCCACAACATTCATGCTGCTCTGCCATTTTTGGGTTGTACTGTATCCTAAAAAGCCAAGTGCCCCCAGAGCGATCATCATTACACCAGTCAACAAAATTAATTTACTTTGTAGTACCATATTCTCTAACCAATTCATCTTATTCTCCTTCACTTGTTTGTGTTTGTTGTATTTGTTCTAAACTCATCAACTCATCCGCTTCAAAGAGTTTCAAAACATCCAAAATCATCACGACATTCTCTTCCATCTGTGCCATAGAGCAGATAAAGTCGGTATCAATATTATTTCCGAACTTCGGCGGTTCACTGAGTTTTGAACTATCAATACTCGCCACCTCTTCGACACGGTCGACGATAAAGCCGACATTTACTTTATCCACTTCGACGATAACAATCGCCGTGTGCATATCTTCCTCTTTGGTCTCCATTCCGAACCGGAGTCGTGTATCGACGACGGGGATAATGGAACCGCGCAGGTTGATCACCCCTCTCATGTACTCAGGAGTTTTAGGGACGTTGGTCACCTTCATAATCGCGATGATCTCTTTGATCCGATCGATCGCGATACCGTATTGCTCCTCACCCAGAAAAAACGTCAGATACCGTTCCCGTCTGGATTGGGTTGTGTTTTGCTCCATATTAAACTCCTAAGACCATTTTGATTGATTTGACCAGCTTTTCATCGTTAAACGGTTTAACCATCCAACCCGTTACCCCGATCTCTTTGCCCTTCATTTTTAGCTCTTCCGAACTCTCGGTGGTGAGGATGATAATCGGTTTGGTTTTAAACCGCTCGTCACTTTTGATGGATCGTGCTAAATCCAATCCGTTCATCTCAGGCATATTGACATCGCTGATCAACAGATCAAAATTCTCCGCACCCGACTGCAGATTCCCTAACAGTTCCGCGGGATTAAGATACGATTTAAACTCGATCACACCGCTATCGATCAATCCCTCCAACGCTAACTCCGCCGTTGCGATAACTGCTCTTGAATCATCTACGATAATTACTCTTTTTGCCACTTAACTTCTCCTTTATAATATAGGTTTAAAATATTTCTCCCATAATTGTATTAATAATTATGCAGAAAGAATGGTGCTCTCGATCATTTTAAATGTGGTTTAAAAAAACTCCATGTCGTTATCGTCATCGGTCTCCATCTCTTTATTTCCAACAATTTGCTCGATTTGCATACACGAGCTAAAAAATGAACTATCTAAATAATGGATATCCGCTGCATCTTGTAAAGAGAAAATATGTTCTCTCCATGAGGTGAGATCACTTCCCAAATGTTCGGTAAGCATCACCAGTGTTTTTAGTTTCTTTGGATCATCGATGATTTCATTAGCATGTTCTTTCATAAACGTTCCCAATGATGAGAGGGCATAAGCCAACGCGGTAAACTCGAACAGATTATTGATCGCCCGTACATAGACACTTAAAACGCCGTCGGTGAAATGGTAGATATTGTCAATGGTCGGTTCTTCTTCGAGTGTATGGAGCTTTTCAATCCACTCTACATCCAGACTTTCCAAATCACGAATCTCATCGAGAACATCCCCGCCGATTTCACTAATATAATCAAAGGCTGCCGTTTTGTGGACAAAACTCTGGCGTAGAAGATCTTTTTCTTTTGTATCAATCGTACGCATTTCCTTATCTGATTGAGGCTCTTTTGGACTAACCAAAGGTTCCTTTTTCTCAAATTCTTGTTGAATCGATTCAGGAAGTAAAGGTTTCTCTAATGAAGAAGTTTCAAAAGTAATGTGAGTCGTAGGGGGAGATTCTAGCTTGATATTTTGGCTACTGATGCCCAAGCGTACACAAGCTATATTATCACGTATAATGCAATGAGATTGTAAATCATTGACAAGTTCTACCATTTTAGGTTTCATAACAATCGCGTGTCTAAACTTCATGGTAAGGAATATCTCTTCAAAACTCTCTTCTACGATGACACTTACTTGATCTTCTTCACGGATACCCTGGCGCATGAGATCATAAAAAAGTTCAATCATCGGATCTACTTTTGAACATGAGAACGGCACAAATTGTTCGCATCGTGAAAGAACCCACATACCGAAATCCATCATCCCCTCAGCATCATAAATATCGAAAATAGTTCTATAACTCCGAATATCGGAACAAAACGGGTTGAGAGCTTCTTTAACTGAAAGTTTGGTGTGTTCACCCGCATTTGATCGTAGTATGGATGCAAAGTTTTGAATTTTAAATCGAATCAGCTCTTTATCGATCGGTTTGTGTACATATGCCGCTATCCCGATAGAAGACATATTGGCTTCCATCTGCGGATCAATAACGGCGGTAACGACGATAATAACGGTTTCAGGGAAACGGCTTTTGATTACTTTTGATGCTTCGAAACCGTCAAGATTCGGCATCATTACATCCATCAGTATAATATGAGGATGCCACTCTTCGCTCACGGCAATAGCATCTATCCCATCTACCGCCTCTTTAATCTCAAACCCTTGCAATTTCCGGCAGATAGCATTGAGTACCAGGCGATTGTCTTCGACGTCATCGACAATTAAAAGTCTTAAATTTTCCATTGTTACCATCTATTTAATTCTATATAATATTATATAGTAGGAATATTACTAAAAAGTCACAAAACGGTCATGCCATAAACTTTTCCTATTATATAACAAAGAAAATAGAATTCAAGGTGTTTTGGAAATATTTTCGTATAAAGTAGTAATAATTGGAGTGTGAGAGCTAAATAGTGTTCTATTTTTTAATTTTAGCTCTTATAATAAAACAGCTTCCGCTCCCTTCTTGAGAGTATACATCTACCGACATCTGCATCGCTTCGGCGTACTCGCGAACGATATTCAACCCAAGCCCGGTACCGAAACCGTGGTCCCGTACCTGAGCAAAAGGTTCAAATATAAGAAAAAGTTTTTCATTTGGTATTCCGATACCGCTGTCTTCAATCTCAATGATACATTCATTGCCTCGTTCTTCAGCGCGTACTTCTACAAACCCTTCTGAAGTGAATTTGAGTGCGTTAGAGATAAGATTGGTGATGATTTGTTTATACTTTATACTGTCACACTCTATAGGGATAACACTTTTTGTAGATTTGAATCGATAATCGACATTAGTGTTCTTACGTAGACTGGAGCAGTTGTCAAATGCTTCCTGGATAAGAGATACCGCATTATGAGGATGGATGTTAAAAATACTCTTTCCGGATTTCATTTTCGCGATATCCAGAAGTGAATTGATGAGTTCTAATAAATGTTCGGCATTACTATAAGCACGTTGCAGATATTTTTTAACCAAATCACGGCTCACATCATCTTCAATAATCTCATCATAGCTCTCTAGCGCCTGATCGGTGAAATTGACTATTGCATTAAGAGGGGTACGAAGTTCGTGCGATACCTGATCGAAAAACTGTGTTTTGGATTCGAGCATGTGCAGTGCATCTTCTTTTGCCTTTACCATCTCGGTAATATCATGACGAATAGATAGCACTTCGACAATACGGTTCTCTTGATTTTTGATCGGTACGAAAGTTGTATCAAAATAATGGATACTTCCGTATTTACCGATATTTTTTATTACACTCTTCCAAGTATCGCCATTTTGAATGCTTTCCCATGACATTTTATGACACATCGCATCACTTTCTTCTTCATACAGCATCGATATGGAATTGCCGAGTAATTCATCTGAATGGTAATGAAGTGTTTGGCACAGCGCATCGTTGACATAAGTCATGATACCGTCGAGATTGCATCGTGCAACTAAATTGGCGGTATCGATGGCTTGATTGTATTGTGCGAGAATATAACGGGCTTCTTCTTTTTCATTGGTACTGGTACGGATCCCCTCCTCCAAAACAGATTTATAACTCATCATATTGGTAATATCCGCCATAGTTATAATAAGGACATCTTCACTTGACTCAAGCGGTGTTACCGTAACTGAAAAAGTATAGATGGTGTCTGTGCCGCTAAGTCCAACGGTATAGTGCTCTTTTTCGCCGCTTAGTACATTTTTAAACCACGGGCGGTTCAAATACCCTTCATAAACATATCCGTATTTATCAATAGGCAAAAATTGATTCGAAAGGGAAAAATTTGGTTCATATACATTTAATCCGATTGACGTAAAAAAATCACTAAAGGCTTTATTCGCATCAATAATTTGATATCCGTTACTCAAAGCTATCATGTCTCGAGTATGATAAAAAATCGATTTGTAATAGCGGTACGTAGAATCGTTTTGTCTCAAACGCTCCTTTAGTTGTTGTTTGAGAGGATTTTCTTGGATGGGTTCTTGCACAAGCTTTCCTTGAAACACAAATTTAGTAATAATAGACATTTAATATGTATATTATGGAATATTAGTATAATAATAACTGATTTTGGGTATCATTGACAAAATAAACATTAAGAAAAATTATGGGTTTTGATATTTTAAATCGCATCAATGTACATATCAAAAAGACATACTACACGTATGAACGTTTTCAGGTAAATGCTACATTCGCCCTCCTTTATCATGAAAAGCCGTTAACAGTCGTGGAATTATCGGAGCATGTTCGCATTTCAGATCAGTTGATTCAGCTAGATGAAAATCACTACTTTATTATTTTTGCATTTACTTCATATGAGAATGCGTATAAAGCGTCACAAAACCTCATACATAAATTAGATCACTATTTTAACGATAATACTACCTGTATTGCTATCGATTCATTTGATAATAGAAAGACACCTGAAAATGTTTTGAATCGATTGAAACAAATTATGATCGAAACCCGTAAAGATTCTTATATTCGCGTAGAAACCGATGATATTTTGGATAGATAAATACGTTTTTAGCTCCTTTTAACCCCTTCTTCTTTATACTCACTCTAAATACATAGAAGTGGAACCCGTGGACTCTTTTCAAAATCTTGCTCTTCTCGAAAATCTTTATCGTCTTAAATCATTGGGCTATAGCTATGTCGATCCGATTACCCCAAATATCCAAAACAATTCATCTTCACTTCCTGATACACTTAGTATTTTGGAAGAGAGTATTTCTAAGTGCTATTTATGTGATTTGAGCAAATCCCGCTCACAAAGTATGGCAGGCTACGGTAATCCAAGAGCATCATTAATGTTTGTCGATGCCTATGTATCGGCAGCAGAAGATGAAGCATCTGAGTATTATGTCGGCAGATCAGGGACAATGCTGCGGGATATGATTGAAAAAGTACTCAATTTTAAATGTGAAGATATCTATTTTACCCATGCCGTGAAATGCAAACCGTTCGGATTTCAAAATCCCTCTCCGAGCGAATGTCGCAGTTGTGCTCCGTTTCTATCCAAACAGTTAGAGTTAATCAGGCCGCGTGTGATCGTTACGCTCGGGCCCGATGCCTATCAGATAGTGAGTGGAGATTATGGAGATTTTGAACGCTTACGGGGAGAGATTATCCCCTTTGGCGATGCGTTTATTATTCCGATGTATCATCCTCTTTATCTTGTCCGTAACCCTTCGTTGAAAAAAGAGGCTATGCGGGATTTGCAAACGATCAAGGCTCAATTATTATGATATTTCTACGAATCATTTTCCTTCTATCTTTTATTACACTCCTCTCTTTCGGTAGAGATATTGTTATTCAAAAATCTTCCAATAATCTGTCTCAGAGTTTCAATCATGGAGAACAGCCGATTAAAATTGCGATTATCTCCTCTCCAAAAGTGATCGGAAAATACACTCAATCGCTTTATAACGTCGCTCTTGCTACCCTTATGAGTCGTCGGAATGAGTTTTATGAGATTAAACGCTACGATATGGGTGATGAATCTTCCGCATCACTCTCCCGTGCATTAGAGCAAGTACGTCATGACAATGTAGATGCGATATTAGCTCCCCTTACTGCGACTGGAGCTAAAAATTTTATTGCTATGCCGATCGATATCCCCGTCTTTATCCCAACAGTACACAAACGTGATCTCCCATCTGCTCCTCTTAATTTTACGTTTGGCGGGATCGATTATAATGCACAGATTGAAGCGCTTTTGCCATATATGGGTGATTCTATTGCAATTTTTTATGATGATTCCAGTGTAGGGTCACAGTTAAAATCTTCGACTGAAGAGGTATTTTTAGCCCATAAAAGTGAAAAGAAAAAAGTCGCGGCATATATGGTTGATACCAAAGGGGATAATATCATTTCCCATTTTGCAAAACCATCCAAATTTAATAAAGCAAGTATCATACTTCATATTCCAGTCGTGAAAAGTGCTATTTTGACATCACATATGACGTTTACCGGAGTTAGAGAGCGTAATATCCTTTCAACCCAAATCAACGTAGATCCTACCCTCCTCTCCCTAATCCAATACAACGCCCACAGAAAGATGATTCTTGCTAACTCTTTGGTCGAGTTTCCCCCACGGATATATGAAGCGAATGTGCTGATGAACAATGAAATCACTGTTGATTGGATCCAGTATGCTACGAGTGTCGGGATCGATTATCTGGTGTCAATCCTTGATCATTCCCCTAGAGAATACAGTATGCGAATTATTAACTCACAGGTTGTATACCCTGTAGAGTTACTGCAAGCAAAAGAGTTCGGCTTTGAACCCCTCAGCTCAAAATAGCCCTTTATCTCTGGATAAAATCGGGATTTTCAGCCATTTAACCCAACTTCAACATAAACAAATAGAACAAATCGGGATTATACGCCATTACAATGAAGGTGAAATTATCTTTTATGAAGGGGATAAAAGCGATTATTTTCATTTTCTTCTCGTTGGTGAAGTCTCTATTTTTAAATCAAGCGCTACAAGCGAAACTATTATTGTCCATCGTTTTCGAGCCCCCTCCTTGATAGCGGAAGTAGCGACACTGAAACAGATCCCCTACCCTGCATCATGTGAGGCATTACATTCATCCACCGTGCTTAAAATATCCCGTGATCCATTTTTAAATCTTTTACAAAATGATCCTTCATTGAGTATCGCTCTAATCTCCTCGCTAACCCATAAAATCTCAGTATTAGAGAGTTCGCTGCAACGTCATAGTGCACCGAATGCATTGGCGAAAGTAGCACGATTGATTCGTGATGATCCTAATGTTTTTAAGCGACTAAAAGGGATTGAAATAGCTCGACTTATCGGGATAACGCCAGAAACTCTCTCCCGCATGATTAAAAAATTAAAATCTGAGGGGATCATTACCCTCACTAAAAACGAAGGGCTTATCCTTTTGCTTTCAGACGATTTAATTCACTACTGCGGATAATAATTTTCCTTTAAGAGAAGCGGTGATAGAGTTTAACATCTTAGTTTAGGAGGATCCGATGGGTAAAAGAGGAATTTCGCTCTTACGGGGAATCGAAGCACAAACAGTTTATGCGTTATTGAACAAAGCATATTGCGATGAGTGGTTAGCCTACTATCAATATTTCATCGAAGCCAAAGTGATAAAAGGTCTGATGAAAGATGCGGCGATCGTAGAACTTACCCAACATGCGGCCGATGAACTTCGTCACGCCACGATGTTAGCTGATCGTATCATCCAGCTCGGTGGAACACCGGCACTTCATCCCGCAGAGTGGCTAACGAACTGCAACTGCGGATATGAAGCACCGACTGATGGCGATGTACGTAAAGTTTTACAACAAGCGATTAAGGGGGAACAGTGTGCGATCGGAGTATACTCAAATCTTCTCGATCTTACCCGTGAAAAAGACACTATCACGTATGATTTGGTTTCGCAAATTTTGGCGGATGAAGTAGAACATGAAGAGGACTTGCAAACCTTGTTTGACGATATCGAAGAGTTTATAGAGCAATTTAAAAAATGAAAGTTTTACAACCTCTCTTTCTTATTTTAGTTGTAGTATCACTTACACTCAATGCCGCCGATATACTTGATTTGGTAGGATTGCTTGATCGTAACGATATGGCAACGTTTCAATCGCGTGTCCAAAATCTAAGTGATGCAAATTCTGCCAGAGAAGATAACAACAAGACGATTCTGATGTACGCCTGTTGGGTAGGCAATATGGACGCTGTGCAGTATCTCATTTCAAAAGGTGCTGATATCAATGCTCAAGATGTGAACGGTGCAACCGCATTGCATTTAGCGGCATGGAAAGGATATACCCCTATAGCGTTATATTTGCTTCAAAACGGAGCTTCTGGGAGTGCAATGAGCAAGGAGGGACTTACCCCTTTGGATATTGCGAAGATGAAAGGAAATGAAGATATTGCAACTGCAATCATCAAAGCAGCTCCGAAATTAAAACCACTTTTATAGCGTAGATAAAAATGCTTTCTCTGATGAGGGAATTTTCTCCATCTTCCCTGCAAAATCAATGTAAACCAATACTATTTTCATCGAAAACAGCTTTACTTCGCCTCTGAACACTTCCTGCATCAACGTAAAGGAAGCATTTTTGATTTCAATCAATGTTGTTTTTACCTCTAAAATATCAGCGAATTTAGCACTTTTTAAATAATCAGCTTCGATGTGTTTTGCCACGAAATGTCCCCCCTCTAATATCGGAGAGCGTCCCGCATCAAAAAAGAGTTGGCTGCGTGCCCGTTCACAAAAATTGAGATAGTTGGAGTGGTAAACGACACCGCCGACATCGGTGTCTTCGTAATAGACTCGAATGATCATAAATTTCCTATGCGTTATAAATTTAATATTATTAATTATAACAATCAATTCTTATCTTCTCCCCGGAGGGGGAGTCGCATTTAATAGCATTGTAGAGGTTCTCATTTCCTAAAGGGTATGCCAACCTGCGGCTACGATGTTCATCATAGCTTGATTGTTTTGGATTTGAGTAGTATTATTGATATGGAACCCATGATCTTTACTGTAAGCACTAAGCTGCTGAATAATCTGATCAATATCGGTATTGGTTAGATAACTGCCATCATCAAGTTGAAGCTTCTCTATTTGGTTGCCTTGATTCTTTTGGTTTTTGATGGTAATAAATTCATCAGTGCCATATTGCAGTAGAAGATCACTTCCTTTCATCAGAAAGCTAATGTTGTTTTTTGTAATCCCTTCGCCGAATTGTATGACATCATTCCCGCCGTTTTGCCCATACCATTGCCCGAACAGGCTAAAACCTGATACGTTTTCACTGATCGTTGTGCTGCTGGAACCTTTGGTGAAGAGATAAGTGTCATCTCCTACTCCTCCACTTAGATAATTATAACCCGATCCCCCACTTAAGAGATCATTTCCGGCACCTCCGTTCAGTGTATCATTCCCCGCTCCGCCGAAAAGTTTATCGTTACCATTATCACCGCTTAAATTGTCATTGCCGTTATCGCCGTAAAGAATATCATCATTTTCGCCTCCCAAAAGGGTATCATTGCCATCGCCCCCGATCAGCAGATCGTTGCCGGTGTAGCCGATGAGCGTATCGTCCCCGCCATTCCCAAAAATAGTATCGTTCCCCATACCGCCGAATAGCTGGTCATTAACATTGGACCTTCCGATCATGAGATCATTATCAACGGTTCCAAACCCGATATTCCACCACCCGTTCGTCGTTAGAATTTTATTCTTCGACAGATTGATGGTAC
>CAWJRP010000034.1:0-17930 GCA_963845295.1 Sulfurimonadaceae bacterium
CTCTATGAGTTTCGTAACAGCTAGTTGTGATAAAATGGAGATGATTTTTTAAGAAGGTTATTTATGCGTTGGCTATTGTTTTTACTTATTTCATTAAACGTTTGGGCGGTTGGATTTTTACAGCCCGATGATGCGTTCAAGCCATCCGCTAAAATGGTTGATCCCAAAACACTCGGCGTAGAGATCATTATGGGCGATCAGATCCATATTTATGCTGACAAGCTAAAAGTAGAAGATGCCGATAAAAAAGACGGGATTGATTTCAAATCGGTCACGATGGTGGAACCGATCGAACTTGACGGTGAAAAAGTGTATGAATCCTCACCCGCGATCCGTATCGCTTTGTTAAAAACCAAAGAACTAAGCGGCGAAAAAAAGGTAAAAATCAAACTCTCCTATCAGGGGTGCTCATCTGCTGGGCTATGTTATGAACCGATAGAGAAGACGTTGGAAATAACCCTTGATGCTAGCAAAGTTCCGATGAGTGAATCGTCTATTTTAAAAGCATCTGCGGTAGAGACCAAAGCACTCGACATTGCACCGCCCCCAGAACCGAAACCGCAGGCTAAAGAGTCAGAAACCGACCAAATTGCCGGAGTGATCAAAGGGGGAAGTCTTTGGTTTATCATCGTTAGCTTTTTCGGATTCGGTCTTTTATTGGCATTGACACCGTGTGTATTTCCGATGATTCCGATCATCTCTTCGGTCATTATGGCTCAAGGCGGAGTAGGAACAAAACGGGCCTTTTGGCTCTCGGTTGTCTATGTCCTCTCGATGGCGGTAGCCTATACCATTGCCGGTATTTTGGCAGGGCTATTCGGAGCAAATCTGCAGGCGGCATTTCAAACACCGTGGATTATTACCCTTTTCGCCCTTATCTTTGTCGTATTGGCGATGTCGATGTTTGATTTGTTTGAGCTTCAAATTCCTAATGCGATCCAATCCAAGATTACTAAGGTGAGCGGATCACAAAGCGGTGTTATCGGTATTGCCATTATGGGCTTTTTATCGGCTTTAATCGTCGGACCGTGTGTTGCGGCACCGTTAGCGGGGGCTTTGATCTACATCGGTCAAACGGGAGATGCACTCTTGGGCGGGATAGCGCTTTTTTCTCTTAGTATTGGGATGGGGATTCCACTCATTGCGATCGGAACGAGTGCCGGTAAATTTATGCCTCGTCCCGGCGTATGGATGGATAATATTAAATCAATTTTCGGCGTGATGCTGATCGGGATTTCGATCTGGATGATCAGCCGTATTGTTGATGAAAATATCTCCATGATGCTCTGGGGAGCCTTGGCGGTGTTCGTAGCGATCAATATCGGAGCATTGGAACCGATTCGCGGTCGTTGTATCCGATGCCAGCGTGCCAATAAAAAAGCGTTGGGTATCATCATCTTGCTTTACGGTATGTCGCTGCTTTTAGGCGGTATGGCAGGGGCTAAAAATCCTCTCCACCCGCTGAATCCTTTTCTCCCTTCACAAGTTGCAACGGCAGCGAGTTTGCCGCAGCATAAAAAGTTTGAGCGCATCACCTCGGTAGAAGAGTTGGATGCTATTTTGGCAGAGAACAAAGGGAAAAAGGTAATGGTCGATTTTTATGCCGACTGGTGCACAGCGTGCAAAGAGCTCGAAGAGAAAACCTTTAGCGATGAGGGTGTCAAAACGGCGATGGACAGCTATGTTTTGGTACAGGTTAACTTGACCGCCAATGACGAGGCCGCACGTGCGATTAGTAGCAAATTCGGTATCTTTGGCCCTCCCGCTATATTGTTTTTTGATGAAAATGGAACACGTCAAAAAGATGACGATATCGTAGGGTTTAAAGAGCCGCAAGAATTTATCAAACACTTAGGACAATAATTATGGGAAAAATAATTTTAGCACTTTCATTGTTGGCAAGCTTCGCATATGCTGAACTCAAATGGGCTCCGTCGTATGATGCGGCATTGGCACAGGCGAAAAAAGAGAAGAAACACGTTATGGTTATGCTCTCTAAAGAGGGATGCCCTGCGTGTGACTATATGACAGACATCGTTTTCGAAGAGAAAATGGTGGTATCGGAAGTTGAAAAATCGTATGTCCCTGTACATCTTGACATTCATAACGACTTTGTGCCGGACGGTTTGGGATACATCGGAACTCCGACATTCCACTTTTTGGATGCGAACGGCAAAAAAATCGGACGATATGACGGTGGGGCAAATATACCGAAGTTCATGAGTATTTTGGGACAATACAAAAAATAGACGCTTCGTTATTTATTATCTTTGGGTACATTTAAACATTAATTAATCGATAGGTATTTATGGATGCGTTGGAAAAGTCTTATATGTACTGTATTCGCCAGCGTCTTGCCTGGGGCGGAATACAATGTCGCTTCGTCCTGTGATAAATCGCTTCAGCGATGGGCTTATGATCAGCAAAAATGCGATAATAAAACACTACATTACACCCATAACACAGCTTTGTCACAGTTGGTCGGGGGTGAAACAACCATGGATTATGATTTAAAGAAAAACACTACTACAGACACTGTATCTATGGGTGCCCAATATTCATTTGAGCAGTTCTCCGCAAAGGTGCAAGGATCTTACATCAAACCAAAAATCGACAATACTCCATCGACCGGAAAAACAAATCTGATGGTGCAGTATCGTCAAAAACTGTGGGATTCTCTCTCACTAAATGCTTCGGAAAATGTCACTATACCTCTCAAAACAGCTAATGAACAAACTGATCCACTGAAATATACAAGTATGCTCAAAGCGCTTTATCCCGTGAATGACGTTTATAATGTTTTTGCGGAGGGGAGTTATTCATTGCTCGATATTCCCGCTTCGGAGGGGACAATGGTTCGCAATCCCTACAGCTATACGACGGGGATTAACTATACGGACGGTACTGACACGGCGATCAATGCGTCGTACATATTAGTGCAAGATACAGATCCGACAATGGGAGCCAATAAAAAAATAAAATTGGCACATAATCATAAAATTAACAAAAAAATGAAAACGTCATTCAGTGTCACGAAAACTTTAGAGATGGAACAACCGGACAATAAGGCATCTTTTAATTTGATCTACGCCTTTTAAAAGTTATTTATTCTCTACTAATTTATCCAAAATATAGAGCTGCATATTTTTATGCGGTATCTCTTTTTCCAATGCTTCTGAATAAATCTTGGCTACCTCTTTGGCATGAAGATCGTAATCAAAATGGGGAAAATGGTTTTCCCATGCGTGCTTGATAATTTTCAAAGCGACCGTATCGATCAAATACTCTTTATAGATAGCGTAGGTTGCGAAAAACATTCCCGTAAACAAGATAGCCATAATGATAAGAAGGTGGCAGTCTATTTTTGCTAAAAACGGATGGAATGCGACCGATACCGGTAAAATGAAAAGATGCCAAAGTCCGATAAATACGAGATAGCTTCTCCCGATACTGAGACGAAATCCCGGTATTTTCCCCTCCAATTTCAATCCCTCATGGTACATTTTATTGGTTTTTAGCATATCGCGAAAGAGCATCGGCTCATCACTTAGAGTAAAGACATACGGGATAATCTTTTCATCCGTAAATTTGCGGGAAGAGGTTTTAATCCAAGAAAAAAGTCTAAGCATTGGTATCCTTGATAATATGACTGACTCGGACAGCACTGCCGTGACCTAAGAGCTCCCGTAATGCTGCCGCATTGTTAAAAAAAGCGGTTTTATCCATTTGTTGATAAGTATTATACAGATTTTGAGCCGTAACTTCCTTTTGGATCAGTTCTGGATGGAGTGATTTTCCGTATGCTTGGGAGAATAAAATATTGCCCAATCCGAGATAATCGAGTTTGACTAGTCTTGAAGCAATAGCATAATCGAGTGATTTAGCGATATAAGCGAGGATAAAGGGTGTCCCGATTAACGAGGCTTCGAGGGTTGCCGTGCCGCTGCAGATAAAGGCAAAATCGGATTCTGCCAAACTCTGATGGGCTTCATGGGTGATCTCAAAGGTAGAGATATCTCCATACAGTTCTGCAATCTGTTCATCGTTGAAATGAGGTGGGATAACAATAAGTGCACGTGAATCGAGCATAGAACGTAATTCTCTAAAAACACGCATCAGTCTTTTGATCTCTCCGGGGCGGCTTCCGGGCATAAAGGTGATTTTTCCGCTGAGATCCATATCGCTCTTTCGTACGGTAATCTCATCGAGCAGAGGATGACCGACGTATTCAATCGGGGCATTTTTAGAATAATAAGAGGGTTCAAACGGGAGGATTGAACAGAGTTTCGTAATCGTTTTTTCGAGTACGGGTATCCGTTTTTTCTTCCATGCCCATGCTTGCGGGAGGATATAGTAGATGATCTCTTTCTGCGGGATAGCGTTTACGGATTGCTTTGGCTAAGGGGAGATTGAAGCCTGAGGAATCAATAAGGAGCACTTTATCGGCGTCTCGCGCCAATTCAACCATCTGATCTTTGAGCCGGAAGAAGAATGGGAGCTTAGTTAATGCATCCACAAATCCCATCACCGAAGTGGAACGCAGATCAACGATACTTTCCCCTAGTGCATTGTCAAAAATTCCTGATAAAGCTGACTTCGTTTCCGAGCTCTTTAACAAGATATTTCAGATGGATATTGGCAGAGTGTTCGAGTGCACTGACGAGGAGTTTCATGAACTTCCGCCTCCTGTATTGGAATTATCTGGTTCATAGTGCTCTTTGCCTTTGTGTTCGTGATAGTCACTGAGAAAGGTTGTAAGGGCATCGATCTGCGAATCGCTCAGTGCCATCGCAAACGGGATCATTAGATCGGAGAGCTGGGTATTGCCTTGTTTGGATCGAAGTCGTTTAAGTTTAGTAGATTAAAAAAGCTTTACGTCGATAGGCGAGTGCAGGGATATATGTTTGTTCCTGCGGCGGATACTCCGTGACAGCCGTTGCACCCTTTTGCAAAATAGAGCTTTTTCCCTTGTTCATATGAGGTCGGTGCAGCTAAAAGTGTCATTAACGGTAAGATCAACAATATGATTTTGATCACTCTAACCCTTTTTAAACGTTACTTAGATTAAAATTACGTAATTATAGCGAACGGGAGCAATTATGATCATAACGGGGGCAATTATCTGTGATATCAACGGAGAACGACGCGGCGATGTTCGGATTGAAGAGGGGGTTGTAACCCAGATCGGCGAAAATCTCAGCGGTGATGAAATGATATCAGCATCGGGGTGCTATCTGATCCCTGGGCTTGTCGATACCGATGTACGGCTTAAAGATGCTCAGCTTAGCCGTACTAATCTTGAAAAACTCTCTAAACGTGCACTCAACGGCGGAGTGACGACAGCGGTATTGGCAAGTGATACCATTCCTCGTATTGATAATGAGATTACCCTTGAATTTGTTCAACAGCATCGTTATTTAGCCAACGGTGCAACTATCGAATCGACTGTGAGTGCCCTTAATGATACGGGTGCTTTGAGCAATATTGCGATCATGCTGAAAAAAGGGTGTGTATCGGTACATACCACAACGATTAATGATTACAATCTTATTAGCCGTATCGCTCAATATCTGAAAATGGCGAATAAAGCCCTTTTTTACAAAGCCGAAGAGAAAAGTTTGATTGAAAGCGGTGTGATGTCTGATGGTGCTATCGCTTCACAGCTTGGATTGCCGGGGATTCCTCCGATTTCTGAAGTGGTTCATGTCGCTTCGATGATCGAAATTGCGCGCTATTTCGGGATTAAAATCGTCTTTAAAAGCATTACCGAGCCACGATCGATCGAGTTGATTAGCCGAAGCACGTAAAAATGGGATAGCGGTAGAGTGTGAAGTCTCTATCCACCATCTTTTTAAAAATGATACGGCATGTCTTGGATTCGATACCGATGCGAAAATTAATCCGCCGTTGGTGAATGAGCAGAAGCGTCTTAAACTGATCGAGGCGTTGAGAGAGGGTGATATTCACTCTCTTACGTCACTCCATCAGCCAAATTCCGATATCCATAAAGATATCACTTTTTATGATGCCCATGTGGGGACAACCTCTATCGCTGAATACTTGCCGTTGCTATATACTTATTTGATTTCAACAAGTGTTATCGATATGTCACGTTTGGTGGATGTCGCTTCCCGTGCTCCGGGAAAACAGATAGGGATAAATGCAGGGGAAATCAGTGTCGGTTCATCGGTTGATATGATTTTATTTGATCCTGTGCAAACAACACCCGTCACCCACCATCACAGCCTCTATAAAAATGAAACGTTGCAGGGGAAAGTGATTATGGCTCTTTGCCGAGGCGAAGTGACACGGTTTTAAAGTGACTTTGCATTCCGAAATTCAGAAATCTCAGACTTCAACCATCGCATCGATCATAATAGAGTAGAGCTTGGTTAAAAGATTCGGTGAAACGCCGAATTCCATTGCACTGATTTCGTACCCGATCCATCACCGCTTCCATCCTCTCATTCGCTTTTATCTCTTCGATTGAGTGTTTGAAATTGGCGGCTTGTTTGACATAACCGTTTCGAGCGGCGATCAGTTCAACGATCTGATCGTCCAACTGATCGATATGGTTACGTACCTCTTCTAAGCTTTGGCAATTATTGACTTCCATCTTTCTTATCCCCCGATCTAAAACTAATTGTCTATATCATAGCATTTTGTAGATTAAGACGTGATCGTTTCACCATCACATTATTATCACACAAAAAGAGAAGTTGATAAAAATATAAGAAATATTATTGTGGTTATAAATGTGATAAAAAACATCTAAAGTCCCTATTTATTCGCGATCAGTCAAAAGTAAAATGTGAGATTTAATAATTACTAATAGTGATGATAAGATAAATAATTATTATATTTAAAAACGATTAAGGTTTGCGAAGATAGACTGCTGGCTGATACAAAAATCTTATACTTAACGAAGGAGTTAACGATGGCGCTATCAAGAAGAGATGCAATGAAATTTACCGGGTTGGCTGCAGTAACAGCAGCAGCAAGCGGTTATGCAAAAGGGAACGAAGGGGGAGCAAAAGCGGCAACGCAAGGTATTTTGCTTTCACCCGCTCCGATCCCTGCGGCAAAAGGGCCGCGTGTAGTAATCGTAGGTGCCGGACCATCCGGTTTGACGATTGCTAAATATATCAAAAAAGCCAATCCGAAAGTTGATGTTGTTTTGATGGACAAACGATCCGTATTTATGTCGGGTTTCATCAGTAACTTGGTAGCGACAGGGGTTTTGCCTTTGGACTTTATCACACATGATTTTCTAGAAGGTGCACGTAACGGTAACTATACTTTTTTACAAGCGACAGCACACGAAATCGATCGTACCTCTAAAACAGTTTATACTAATGAAGGTATCGTAAAATATGATGTATTAGTATTGGCTCCGGGGATCGATTATGATTACTCTAAATGGACGAAGGGTGATCTTGAACTTGAAACCGCGCTTAGAACAAAATTCCCGGGTGCGTTTATCGCAGGTAGCGAAACATTGACTCTTAAATCTAAAATCGAAAACATGGAAGGCGGTGTGTTCGTTCAAACGGTTCCCGGCGGAAACTACCGTTGTTTGCCTGGACCGTATGAGCGCAGCTGTTTGATCGCGGATTATATGAAACGCAATAAAATCAAAGGTAAAGTCGTTATTTTGGATGAAAATCCGAATATTACGATCAAAGCCGACGGATTCCACTCAGCGTTTGAAAAATTGTATAAAGATTACATTACGTATATGCCGAGTACAACGATTACCAGTATCGATCCGCACAAACAAAAAATTGTTACGGAACTCGGTGAAGAGATTGATTTTACCGACGCTGCACTTTACAGCCGTGTTCGCGGTAACAAATTGCTCGAAATTGCCGGTGTGGCGAAAGACAGCGTATTTAACAAAGGTGAAGCAAATATCGATCCGTTTACCTATCAGGTTATCGGGGATAAAAACGTATTCTGTACGGGTGACGTTCGTCCGATGGGATTCTCAAAATCAGGGAATACGGCGAATACCGAAGGTAAAATCGTTGCTAACAACATTGTTAAATATCTTGCAGGAACTGAACTTAGCCAAAAAACATGGACTTCTCCGCTTACTGTTTGTTACTCAGCAGTTGCGGGTGATCCGATGCGCGCTATTTCGGTTCACGCTGAATATGCATATGATGAGAGCAAAAAATCATTCGGCTTCGCAAATGCCGGAACTATGGAAAAATGGGACGGAGCTGACGGTCTTGCCGGCGGTAAAGGATTACAAGAATGGGGCAAAGGTCTTTACCGAGACTTTTTCAACTAAATTCTTCTTCTTGCGCGGGGATACCGTGCAAGGCAAATTCAAGCAATCTATAGATTGTTTAAATTTGTCTTGGAAAGACAAGATGATTTTTAGCAAAGAGAGGAAAATATGGAAAGACGCAGTTTCATAAAAGGGACATTTGCCCTTGCTACCATCGGATTGCTCAATCCGGTTCTTTTCCGCCATGGATTGAGTGCGGCGGAAGAGGCGGTAGAGATGCCGTTTAATGAGTTATTAAATGAGTATTTATCGGGGAAAAAGGCGGAGGATGGAAGTTCCATCATGACTCTTAACATCCCTGAAGCACCTGAAAACGGTGCCGTTGTACCGGTCGAAGTGACTATCAATCACCCGATGAGTGCCGATAATTACATCAGCAATATCACGGTGTTAACAACGAAGAATAAAGCAAACAAAGCGATCTCTTTTGATTTGACACCGGCAAGCGGTATCGCATACTTGTATGTCAATGTTAAAATGGGTCAAACCCAAGACGTTGTAATTTTGGCGAAGAGCAATAAAGGGAAAATTTTTAAAGCATCACAAAACGTCAGAGTCGCTCTCGGCGGATGCGGTTGAGGAGGAGATAGAAATGGAATTAAGAGGCGTAGTAAAAATATTAGAGCAAAGTTATAAAGTAGGTGATGTGGTGAAAGCCAAAATCATCGTCATTCATAAAATGGACACGGGATTTTCTAAAGATAAAGAGTCGGGTAAAACATTTCCCCGTTTCTATATGAAAGAGATTACTGCTACCTATAACGGTGTGGTCGTTGCCCATTTTGATTTGGATGTTGCAACAAGCCAAAATCCGGTCATCCAGTTCCCGTTGAAAGTGACAGGACCGGGAACATTGGTCGTTGATTTCATCAACTCCGAAGATGATAAAGCACAAAAATCGGTAGCCATCACCCCTGCGGGTTGAGATAAGGAATAATTTAGAATGGAACGCAGAAGTTTTTTGAAAGTTATGGCGGCGGGAGCTACGATTGTAGCGGTAAACCCTTCATTGATTCGCGGCACTTTGTATGCGGATGACGGGCGACTTTATGTAGCCTATGAAAAAGCACAGCTTGTAGACGGTTCGGGTACTCCGATAAAAGCCTCGTCTCTTGAAAAAGAGGTGACCTATATTTTTAATTACCCGTATGCTTCGACCCCTTGTATGATTATCAATTTGCCAGAGCCGACGAGCCAAGAGGTGGCATTAAAATCGGAAGCGGGAGAAGATTATGTTTGGAAAAGCGGTGTCGGCAAGGATCGAACGATTGTAGCCTATAGTGCTATATGCGCCCATCAGTTGACCCATCCTACCCCAAATGACAGTTTTATCCGATATGTCCCTAAAGCGACACCGACGATGGCGTACAGCAAAAGCGGCATCATCGTCTGCTCTTCCCACCTTTCGGCATACGATGCCGGGGCCGGTGCGAAAGTATTGGGTGGCGCTGCATCACAGCCCCTTGCAGCGGTTGTACTGGAAGTTGCGGCGGATGATACGATTTGGGCAGTCGGCGTGTTGGGATCGGATAAATTTCAAGACTATTTTAGAGCGTTCAAACCGGAATTAAAAGAGTTTTATAACGGTATTGCACAAGGAAAACAATTGGTCTCCATTTCGGCTAAGACTGTCAAACTGACTGAATATTCCAAAGAAATCATTCAATACTAAAGGTACACACATGAACAAAGTATTAATGGCATTGACCCTCTCATCTCTCCTCATAGGATCATCGCTATGTGCTGCTGATAAAAGCAACAGCGAAGCCGCTGAGAGAGTGCATAGAACAATGTTGATGAAAGATATGCGCAGTATGCTTGATGCAATGGAGCAAATACAGCGTGGCGGTTTGTACAGTTCAACGGAAGATATGAAAACAGGCGTTAAAAAACTCCAAGGGACTCTCAATGTGCTTGAGAGTGACGAGATTAAATTTATTCTCCCGAAAGACCAAGTGTATGCGTATAAATTTGCCCAAAAAACGGCAAGTATGCTAAGACTCTATTCAGATGATATGGTAACATCGATAGATGCAGGTCGTATGGACGATGCGTTGGAGGATTATGCGCAGCTTCTCAAACAATGTACTTCTTGCCATATCCGCATCCGTAACTGGTAAGTATTTCTCGCTTACGAAAAATACTTAGTAGCAATTATTGGCGATCGGAATTTCAAATCCGATTTCTACATCCTGCCATGTTTTTCCGTCGTGCAGTTTAAAACAGGTAGTGTTGATGGATTGAAGCGATTTCAGCATGGTAAAGTCACTGAGGTCAATCACCCCTTTTCCTACAATTTTCCCCTCTTGTCCCGTATAGCTCATCGGAATTATTTTACTAACCCCATTCATCGTTATTTCCACCTGCGCTTTTGAATCTTTAGCCGACAAAACTTTTGCTTCGATCGTATCGACATTTTGTACTTTAAAAAAGGATGAGATGAGGGTTGCATCCCGTCCAGGATTCCCTGAATTGACACTTGATGTATCAATTTTCATATGGCTGCCGATCAAGAAATCTTCGGTTGTTTTTGCCGATTTCGGTGAGAATACGGCGCGATCAAATGTCCCGCCGACCCCTATTTTTTCATAGGTCTTGAACGCTTTCCACGTCACTTTTGCATTTTCGGAGTAATAGGTACATTCCGCAAATGCACTGCTGACAATGAGTAATCCGGCTAATATAAACGTTTTCATGGATATCCTTTGTTTGGAGATAGATTATTATTGATAGTTATATCTTAAACTGATTACCAAATGATTAATGAAGCGCTATTAGCTTGAAGTTTTAAGGTGAATGCTAAGAGCGTTTGGCTTGCCGTTTCGGCGTGACCGTGTTCGACTCTTTGATCTTTTTCTCTTGGGTCGATTGCCGTAGAAAGAACGGAATGGTTTTTTCAGGCCGTTGTGACAAGTCGTCCATCAAAGCCGCTTCGACAATCTCTTTGTCGTGACGTTCTATCAAGATAGGCATGAATCAACGCAATCTGCCGTTCCAGTGATATTTTCCATGTAGAGAGGGTTTGATCGTATATCCAGAGGCTAAAAGCATAGAAACCGTCAAATACTTTCCCATCACTCCATAGCAGCGGGACGGTTTTATTAAAACTTCCGCTGTTGTAAAAAATATCCCAAAACCGTGCAAACCGTTTCATTTTTTGGATTTGAACAAAACTGAGTAGATTGTTTTGGAGGATGTCATAAGGAGGTGTATCAGAATAGATCATTCCGTGCTCTTTGTCATGGCGGGAGAGGGTTGTACCCGAGAGGTTTTTAAGGATGCCGATCTGAATCTCACTGTGGGTTAAAGAGACCAGTTTATCGAGATTACGCCCGAACCCTTCGATGCTCTCTCCCGGCAATCCGACGATGAGATCGAGGTGCATATGGGCACGTGTCTCATTTTCCAAAAAGCGCAGGTTATCGAAGATCTTTTCTACTTTGAGCGGTCTGTTGATCCCTTTGGCGATCAGCGGATCGAGTGTTTGGATACCGATCTCAAGCTGCAGCGACCCTGCAGGGAATCGGGCAATTTTTTCTTTGAGCACATCGGGAAAGTGATCGGGGATCACTTCAAAATGGGCAAAATAGGGCGGTTCTTTTGAGAGAAAAAAATCTAAGACTCGGTTAGCAAACGTCATATTGAGATTAAAGGTACGGTCGATAAATTTAAAACTTCGTGCTCCCCGCTGCCAAAGGGTTTCAAACTCTTCGAGGAGTTGATCGAGCGGAAAATTGCGTACTTTCTCATCGATGGAAGAGAGGCAAAACTCACACTCAAACGGACATCCCCGTGAGGCTTCGACGTAGATATAGCGATGTTCTACATCTTCATCATCATACGCACTGTAAGGGAGAGTGATCGATTTTAGATCGGGGAGGGGCGCTTTGATGAAGTGGGGTTTTTCCTCCGTCATTCCCGCGAAGGCGGGAATCCAGCTTTTTTCTTGGGGATGGATCCCCGGGTCAAGCCCGAGGATGACGGGAGAAAGCAACTCCTTACACAACTCATAAAATGCCACTTCCCCCTCACCGCTGATAATATAATCGGCATAGCTGAGATCAACGCGATGCGGCAGATATCCCGCCTCGGGACCGCCGAGGACGATAATCGTATCCGGGGAGACTTTTTTAAGGGTTTGGATCAACTCTGCACATTGAGACGGCATTCCAAATATAGACGCCGATTCCGATGATGCGGGGTGAGTGGATTAAAAGAGATTCGGCAATGCTTTGTATTTGCTCATTCATCGTGAATTCGACGATTTTTGCCATCGGTTGCAATTCGTGCAGATTGGCATAGAGGTAGCGCAATCCTAATGCGGTATGGGCATAGCGAGCGTTAAGTGTTGTAAGGAGAATCGTGTGCATGCCGTATCCATAAAAGGGTTTCAATAGCGTATGGTAACATTTTTCGGTATGATTTTTGCTTGTGCTTCTAAGCATATTTGAAGCGCTAAAAGCCGTAAGACGGATCTTGTAAGGTTTTGAGAATTTCCATATGTCTACAATTTTCAAAGGAGATACCATGACAATCAATAGCGGAGCTTCCTGGGGAGTTTCATCGCAGTCTTACGGTAAAAGCAACGTTCAAGGTCAAAGCGGAGCGAGCGGAACGGCTTCTAGCGATTATACGTCGATGCTGCAGCAAGCGTCAGATACTTTGATGTCAACGCTGGATACTAATAAAAGCGGTACGATCGATAAAGCTGAGTTTTCACAAGCAGCGCAGGCATTAGCCGATAAAACAGGTAAAAGCTACAATGATGCCGGGTCTGTTTTCGGCAGTATTGATAGCAACAATGACGGTGCAATCAGTGCCGATGAATTGATGAAAGCACTTCAACAATCACAAAGCCAACAAGCACAAGGCAACGGTCATCACCGTCATCATAAAATGGCTGCGACTGATACCTCTGCTCAAGCAGCTACAACAACAGATCCTTCACAAACATCCACTGCATCCGATGGGACACTCTCTTTATCAAAAATGCAGTCTGCGCTTCTTCAGCGCGTTATGGCAGCGTATAGCAGCAATAGCCCTGCAAGCAGTTCAACCACACTTGCTACCGCTTAACGGTTAGAGAGTGTATCGTTATCAGTTTGAAGCTTTTACATCCCCTTGTGAGCTTCATATTGACGCCCCGAGCCAATCGGCGGCGGATACCCTTTCAAAAGCCGTTTTTGAAAATGCTAAACGGCTAGAACATCTCTATAGTTTTTTTAAAAGTGACTCTAAGATTTACGCACTCAACGTTCGAACAACGAATCACCATCTTCTTAGTGATGAACTTTCCGCTCTTATCGGGTTAGCCCTTTTTTATACCGATGCGACTCAAGGGGTTTTTGATATCGCTACGGCGGGGACTCTTAAACAACTCTCCAAGCTCTCAACGCTCGAAGAATATCGGGTTCAAAAAGAGCAATTGAGATCTTTTGCTTCTTCTGCTAACCTGATTTTGGAAGGGAATCATTTGACATTTACGAATCCACAGACCAAAATCGATCTCGGCGGATTGGTTAAAGAGTATGCGGTTGATCAAAGTATTTTTATCCTCCAATCCTCATGTGTCTCTTCGGCATTGGTCAATTTCGGAGGCGATATTGCGGCAATCGGAAAATGTGAAGATTTCTCGTGGCGAATCGGTATACAAGACCCCGAAAATTTTGAAAACAATCTGATGGAAGTGGATTTAGATAATGTCTCTTTGTGTACCTCGGGTCACTCCAAACGATTCACGATGATTCAATCAGAAAAGATATCCCATATCATCTCCTCCAAAGGGAGCAGTGAACGTACTTCTCAGGTAAGTATCATTGCTCCGACTACGGTGGATGCGGGTGTATGGAGTACCGCTTTGCTGATTAATCCTTCATTGAAAATCCCCGAACATATACAGGTCGTTTCTACCTATTTTTAAATATGAATATCTATGGTATCCTACTCATAGCAAGATGAGAAAAGGGGAAGATATGAATTATATTCGCACTCTGGATTCGTTAAGATTAGAAGATATCCCTTTAGTCGGGGGGAAAAATGCCTCATTGGGGGAGATGATCGGGAGGCTCAAACCGCTGGGGGTAAAAGTTCCCGAGGGGTTTGCCGTAACAGCGGACGGTTATCGTCTCTTTATCAAACATAATAACTTTGAATCTCCGATACGATCCTTTTTTCAAGGGGTAGACCTTACCAACATCGAAGCGCTCAACCGATGCGGTGATTCTATCCGTTCCCTGATTCTTACGGGTGAAATGCCCGATACTCTGAAAGAAGAAATAGCCCAAAGTTACCGTGTTATGGAAGATCAATATGCCACGGCTTCGGTTGATGTCGCTGTGCGCTCCTCGGCAACGGCGGAAGATTTGCCCGATGCGAGTTTTGCCGGACAGCAGGAGAGTTATCTCAACGTGCGCGGAGAGACAATGCTCATCGAGCATGTCAAGCGGTGTTTCGCCTCACTTTTTACCGACCGTGCGATCAGTTATCGTAACAGTCGCGGGTATGATCATTTTGCCGTCGCCCTCTCGGTAGGGGTGCAAAAAATGGTGCGGAGTGACAAGGCGAGCAGCGGTGTAATGTTTACCATCGACACTGAAAACGGTTCGGAAAATCTGATTCTTATTAACTCGATTTGGGGTCTTGGTGAGAACATCGTCGGCGGTCGGGTTAATCCGGATGAATTTTTTCTCTTTAAGCCGACCCTCAAAGAGGGTAAAATCTCCATTCTTAAACGTCAGCTCGGCTCCAAAGCACTCACCATGACCTATGATGAACGCCACCATACGATGAACCTCTCTACCTCTAAAGAACTTCAAGAACGTTTTTCGATCAATGATGATGAGGTCGCGACGTTGGCTCGCTATGCACTGCTCATCGAAGAGCATTACACTGCGCTTGCGGGAGAGTATCGCCCGATGGATATCGAATGGGCAAAAGATGGACTCACGGGAGAACTTTTTATCGTCCAAGCACGACCGGAGACGGTACAAAGTCAAAAGCTCAGCAATACCACGTTAGAGCAGTACCATTTCAAAGGGGAAGTTAGCGCAAAAATATTCCTCAGCGGCAAAGCGATCGGTGAAAAGATCGGTTCGGGAAAGGTCAAGATTATCCACTCACCCGCTGAGGGTGAGAGATTTAATATTGGGGATGTCCTTGTTGCCGACATCACTGATCCCGATTGGGAACCGATCATGAAAAAAGCCTCCGCCGTTATTACCAATCGCGGAGGTCGGACATGCCATGCCGCTATCGTCGCACGTGAAATCGGTGTACCTACTATCGTCGGGACGATCAATGCGACCGAACTTCTCCATGAGGATGACGAGGTTACGGTAAGCTGTGCCGAGGGGGAGATCGGAGTGGTTTATGAGGGGCTGATCGATTATGAGATTACCCAAATCGATCTAGGTCATCTGACTCCGACAAAGACAAAACTCTATATGAATGTCGGCAATCCCGATAGCGCGTTTAAAGTGGCAAGACTCCCGAATGACGGGGTAGGGCTGGCGCGGATGGAGTTTATCATTACCAACACTGTCAAAGCCCATCCGATGGCTTTAGTAGAGCTTTCGCGTGGTAAAAAAATACGTGAGCACAAAGCGATTAAAGCAGCTATGCGCGGGTATGACGATCCGAAGAAGTTTTTTATCGACAAGATCGCTGAGGGGGTAGGGATGATCGCGGCGGCGTTTTATCCCCGTCCAGTGGTTGTCCGCACTACCGATTTTAAATCCAACGAGTACAAACACATGGTCGGCGGTGCGGCGTATGAGAGTGATGAAGAGAATCCGATGATCGGATTTCGGGGAGCCAGCCGCTATTACTCTCCGCAATACCGTGAAGCGTTTGAGTGGGAGTGTGAAGCACTGAAGCGGGTTCGAGATGAGATGGGGCTTGACAATGTCAAAGTGATGCTCCCTTTCGTCCGTACTCCCGAAGAGGGGAGAGCGGCGATTGCGGTGATGAATGAAGCGGGATTGGTGCAGGGGGAGAACGCTCTGGAGATATACGCGATGTGCGAAATCCCCTCCAACGTCATCCTTGCCGATCAGTTTTTGGAAATCTTCGACGGTTACAGTATCGGGAGCAACGACCTCACTCAGCTCACCCTCGGAGTAGACCGTGACAGTACCCTCGTTGCGGCGGTGTTTGATGAGCGTAACGAGGCGGTGACACGGATGCTTTCCATGGCGATACGCGCGTGCAAAGAGCGGGGAAAATACATCGGTATCTGCGGTCAGGCACCTTCCGATTATCCTGAAATCACCCGATTTTTGGTGGAGGAGGGGATCGATTCGATCTCACTCAATCCCGATTCACTTCTGAAAATGCGTCAAGTTGTGAGTGCATTTGAAGCTAAACAATAATTTTTTTAATTAATTCGATTTTATATTTTTGTATTTACCAAATTGGACTAAAGTATCTGTAACGATTAAAGTGTTTTTGTAGATGGTTTGATGAGATCGATCAATGCTTATATAAGCATTCACGAAGCAAAAGCAGGAATCTATGCAGCAATTTAGTGAGAAAGAGCTTCAAAAATATAACGGCAAAGATGGGATGCCGGCCTATATCGCCTACAATGGAAATGTATACGACGTTAGCGAGTCCAAATTATGGAAAAACGGCTCCCACTTTAAAAAACATTTTGCAGGGGCTGATCTAACATCCGAATTGGCGGATGCACCCCATAGCGATGAGGTGTTTGCAAATTTCCCGTGCGTCGGTGAATTTGTTGCTATTTCACATACTTGCCAATGAAACCAAAAAAGAGCGGTACCGACAATGGTACGCGGCATATCATCCCCATCCTATGATCATCCATTTCCCGATAGCGTTACACTATTTCAGCGCTGCTGCGGATGTTTTATTTTTAGCCAACCCTTCTAAAGAGTATGAAGCGGCTGTTTTTTTATCGTTTTTGATAGCTACGGTAATGGGATTTGTCGCATTGATTACAGGGGTATTTAGCTGGTGGATCAATTATGATTTTTCCATGTCCAGAGCGTTTGTTATTAAATTGATCGGTGCACTTTTTACTCTCACTGTCGGACTTGTTCCGCTGCTTCAAAAATTTACGAATCCTGATGTACCTTTTAGTACAGGGTTAGATGGAATAACGTATCACGCCATTATATTTATCACGGTTATTTCCATAACTATCGTCGGCTATTACGGCGGAAAAATCACCTGGGGGGCAAAAGTATGAGAGATTCGGTTTCGGTATTGATCGGGGGGAGTGCGGGTCAGGGGATTGCCAGTATAGAGACCCTTTTAACCAAAGGGTTCAAGAGAGCAGGATTTTACACCTTTTCGACCAAAGAGTTTATGTCCAGAATCCGAGGCGGAAGCAATACGACGCTGATACGCATCTCGAAGCGTCCTGTCAATCGACGAAAGCTCATTCTCCTTTTTCAAGGATGCAGACATCCATGACGGATGTCTCGTTTCGGTCAATGTCCATGACGCCGACCACGTGACCTACGTTGGCGAAATACCCAGTTTCAACCCCAATCCCGCGTCTGCATCCTTGGTCATTCAAAATCATGACCGGTTGTTGCAGTGGTCTCTCACGTATACCGGTGTCAGGCGCACCTAGCAATACGTAACGAAACGTGTGCGGCGGCAAAGC